>PBHE01000015.1 GCA_002719335.1 Acidimicrobiaceae bacterium | reverse complement strand
ACAAGCACGACCGCGAGCATCTTGACTCAGTTGTCGTTGGGTTCGTCCGACTCTGGAACCACGAAGGTATACGGTTCTTCAGTGGCGAAGGGTTCGTCAGTAGTCGGCAAAATTGGGCCCGTCTGATCTCCCTCATCCTGTCCTAGAGGCTGCTGTTCTTCAGACAGTCCTAGGTATTGGCGGAGGTAAGTGTCGTCGGGGCGAGGGATCTCAGAATCATCCATTCCTTCGGCCACCACGGCAAACATCAATAGTTGCCCATTTTCGTTGAGTCGCACATCACGAAGGTTCTCGGTGAAGGCAACGGGTTTTTCAGCAGCCAACGTATTCCACTTCAAGACACGAATCTCTGCGCTCTCACCGTCGCATTCGAAGTCGTTTTCAGAAAGCACAGCCTTGCTGGGCAACTCGAAAGTACTGTCATCTAACACCGTTTGGTTTTCGTTGAAGAAGGCGCCGAGGGTGGCGTATTGACCGGTGACAGTACTTACAAATGGGTGAATGTGGATGAGACCATCACCGTGAGTATGTATACCCGTTCGGTCATCGGCGGAATCGTTCTCGAAGACAATGGGGGAAAGTTCGTCACAGACATACACGCCGTATGCAGAGTGCCAATGGTCATCTAGCTTGGGATCGCCAGCTGGGGCGAGGTCAGAGCGTTGATTTCGCGCAACGAACACCAGAGCAACACCCAGTAATGCAACGAGGATCATCGCTGTGGGGAAAAGAATGTTGCGGTCACCCCGGACGCCTTTACCGCCTGCACCGGTGCTTGCGGCTTTGGCTACCTTCTTGGCTGCTGCTGATCTGGCCATACGGTTCGCCAAGTTACCGTCTAGAGGCTCCGGTTCCGCATACTTCAGGTTCTCTGCTCATTTTTCGAGTTCAGAAAAGAGATCGTTATAGCTGTCAGCTACTGCTTCAGCTGATAGCCACTGTTCGGCAAATCGTCGGGCTTCGAGGCCTGCGGCAGCACAGCCGTTCGGATCATCTATGAGTCCTGAGAGGGCTGCTATGAAGGCCTGGGTGTCGCCGGCAGGAACACTTCTACCGGCCCCAGACCGGGTGACAACGAGATCGATTTCTGTTCCCGGATCGACACTGGCAAGTACTGGGCGACCTGCGGCCAGGATCGAATAAATTTTCGAGGGCACACTAATAGAACCCATTCCGGGTTGGAGCGGAACAAGGTGGATATCGCCCGCGGCGAGTAATTCGTTGAGTCGACTTCGTGGCTGGTAATCCATAAAGGTCACGTTGGGAAGTTGTTCGGCTTCCATTTCGAAGTGGGCTCGTCTTGATCCGTCGCCGTTAATGACGAACACCACGTCATCGCGGTCACGAAATTGTCGAGCGGCTTCAACGATGAGTTCCAGGGGTTGAGAGAAACCGACGTTACCTGCGTACATCACGATGGTTTCGTCGGTTAGTCCGAGTTCGCGGCGATAAGAGTTGTTTCGTGCTGTCGGATATAGGGATTCGGTATCGACGAAGTTCGGTATCACTCGAAGTTTGTCTTCGTCGTTGACGCGCGGAACTAGTTGCTTTCGTAAGTCGTCAGAGAGCACTACGACCGCGTCAGACCGCGCGTAGCTAAATAATTCAAGCTTTCGCAAGATAGTGATTAACCAGCTATCGGTGAGAGTTCCAGTCGCCACTGCCGCATCGGGGTGAATATCTTGGACGTTCAGCACAAGCGGAGCTCGATGGCGTTTGGCCGCGATCCATCCGGCTGGGGCGAGCGTCAAAGGGGGGCTCATCACCAGGATCAGGTCGCTTCGTCGAGTGAACACCGAAGCCAACATCGCCATGACACTAAAAGCACCAAAAGCCATTGCTCGGGAAAGGAGGTTGGTTCGGTTAGTTGGGGCGAAGGGGTGAATGCGGGTGATTCGGCCCCAGGCCGTTTTTTCTCTCTTGATAAACCGGCCTCGCCATTCGGGTTCGACGGAGTGACGGCGATACCAAGGCATTGTTGTCACGACGTGTACGCGATGGCCGAGTCGGTCAAATTCCTGAACGAGTCGGGTCATGACATCGCCTGTTGGCGCAACATCGGGGGCGAAGTGCGGGCAAATGATCGTGATGTTCATCTGATCGCAACCTAGGAGTAGAGGAGTTCGCTGTAAACAGCGAGTTGGGCGGCGGACGTTCGTTGATTCGAAAAGTCAGCGGCTCGTTCGAGGCCCGAATCGATTAATGCCTGTCGGTGCTCTATGCGATGCGTGCGTTGCACCGCGTCGATCCACGTTTCTATGTCTAGGGGGATAGTAATCCCGCCGTTTCCCACTGTTTCTGGGACAGCTCCGTGTTCGCTTGCGATTACCGGGCAGCCTCTGGCCATCGCTTCGATGATGGGTTGTCCGAACCCTTCATATTGTGAAGGAAACACGGTGCAGAGGGCCTGCCTGTACAGCGTGTCGAGTTGTTCGTCAGCGACCACACCTAGGTGCATGATTCGGTCGGCGGCGGAGGAGCGACGTATCGCCGTCAGCGTCTCATCATGTGATGAGCCCTTCCCGCCAGTGAACACCAAATGGACATCGTTCATTTGCTCCACAAGCTCAATGAGAAACTTGTGAGACTTGTGAGGCCAGGTGACGGCCGGGTAAAGCAAGAATTTGCCCATAGCAGCATTGGGGGGTTCTTGTTCTTGGGGGGCTTGAACATCAAAAGCGGGCGGCACTAGGCGACATTGTTCTTTCGGAAACCCGAAATGGCGATGCAGAGAATCAGCGCAGAACTCACTTGGCACGCAAACAAGGTCAGCAGTGTTAAGAGCCCGCACAATTGCGTTGTTTAGAAATGCTCGTTTTGCTGTCGAAAAGTTGTGAGGAATGTCTCGATATTGGACGTCGTAGATAGTGACAACCGATTTCGTCTTCGGGTTGTGGTTGGGCAGTGTGCCCCCCATGTGGTGCACCACTGGGCTTCCTAGGTCCATTCCGAATAGATGACGTTCTCGAAAAATTCGACCGATCCGACCAAAGGGTGCGCTTTGTTGATCAATCGCGAAGTACTGGGCCAAAAAGGGGTGCGCTTCACACACACCCGGTGGGACCATCAATTGAATGGAGGGCCGGGCCTCAACTTCGCTAAGAGATTTCAGGAGTTGAATCACGTATCTCTCTGAACCGCCGACGAGCCCTGGGCGCAACCAGAGCAGGTTGACGGTCACATCGCTCACAACAGACTCCTGTAGACGGCAACAGTCGCTGATGCTGCGCTGTCCCAACTGAAGGCAGTACTTCGTTCATAACCGCGCTGGGCTAGTTCTCGTGCGACGTGCTGGTCGGTCAGAACCGTCCGCAGGGCATCGGCGAGATCACCCACCGAGTTCGGGTCTATTGCAAGGGCGGCATCCCCGGCTACTTCCTCAGTCGAAGTTCCCTTGGAAGTGACGACAGGCGTTCGATAGGACATTGCCTCAAGGACGGGCAACCCGAATCCTTCTAGAAGACTTGGATAACAAAACACTGTCGCTTCGCTGTAGAGCGCCGCGAGTTCGTCGATTGTGACTGCGCCTGTGATCACGACGCGGTTTTTCGTATCGGTATCTAGGGGATGTAAGAGTTCTTGTGGCGTGATTCCCCAACCAGTTGGTCCGGCTAACACGAGTTGAGTGTTGGTAGCGGAAGCGATTCTCGCGAAAGCATCGATAAGAGTCGGAATGTTTTTTCGTGGTTCTAAGGTTCCCGCCGCGAGGACGAAGCTTCCGTCAATTCCAAAGCGTTGTCGCGCTTGTAGCCCGGCTTCCTTTGTCACGGGTCTCGGATCGTGGCCCAGCGGCACAAGGTGCAGCCGATCAGCAGCTAATCCTCCAGCGCGCAGATCGGCAGACGTGGCCGCCGATGGGCATAAGACCGCGTCGGCTCTTTCAAGTACTCGCCGCCACGAACGCTCGAAGAGCCGTCGCGCGCGACCTGGGAAACGTTCTGGAAAACGACGAAACGCCAGGTCATGGACACTGACCACAAGCGGCGCGTTGCTAGCGGGCGGAGGCACGATAGTCGTTGAGTGGACTATGTCGTGACCTTTCACGCTCAGACGCGGAATAGGGGCTCGTGACCATGCTTCGTAAAGCAGCGGCCGGGGCAACTTCAGTTTTCGAACACTGATGGTGGGGGAAAAATCGGAGGGCGCTGCGCGTCGATGCCATGCTGAAAATCCTTGGACCTCGACGTCAGATCGGCGAGACAGCGCCGAAGCAAGGTCAACGGTCACTCGCCCCGTCCCCCCGGGCACGGGGTGCCACGCCGCCTCCATAGTCATGAGGACGCGTAGATCCGCGGTCACACAAACACTCCTACACGTATTCAATCGGGTTTGAGCGGTTTGTCACGTGCGGCCCAAATCGTCGTAGCGAAAGCCCAGTTCGATCATTGAGTCGCGGTCGAGGAGATTTCGAGCATCAACCAATCGAGGAGACTTCATTAGGTCAGCTAGTACAGGCCAATCGGCTGAAGCGAACTCCGGCCATTCTGTGAGCACGACAGCCAGATCGGCTTGATTCACAGCATTTTCGATGGTTGTTGCTATCTCAATCTCGCTGGGTATGTCAGAGGTGGAATTAACCATGGGGTCATAGGCCCTAAGGATGGCTCCCTTCTTTGCAAGACGACGGGCGACTTCGATAGCTGGGGAGTTACGGAGGTCGTCAGTGTGAGCTTTAAACGTCAAGCCAAGTAACGCGATGTTTTGGCCGGCCAGATCTCCTTCAAGTAAGCGTTCGGCTTTTGTGGCAATGCGTTCGAATTGTTGTTCGTTTGCGGAAATTACGGCTCGCAATAAGTCGAACTCGTATCCAGCATCGGTCGCTATACGCACCAGTGCGTGCATGTCCTTGGGAAAACACGAACCCCCCCAACCTGGTCCGGGTTGCAAGAATCTGGGGCCAATTCGTGTATCTGAACCTAGGCCAGCGGTCACCGCGTCGATATCTGCGCCCACGGCCTCGCAAACAGCAGCGAGAGCGTTGACGAAAGATACCTTGGTCGCCAAAAAAGAGTTCGTGGCGTACTTAATGGTCTCCGCTGAAGCTGGATCAACGTGGACTATTGGAGCGTCAATTGACTCATAGATCTGCGCTACTCGGTCTCCCGCTTTGGAATCGTTGGCACCTATAACGATTCGGTCAGGTTGGAGAAAGTCGGTAACAGCGGCGCCTTCACGCAAGAATTCGGGATTTGACACGACGGAAACGTCATCTCGTCGGATTGCCGTCGCGAGGGTGGTGTTAGTCCCGACGGGAACGGTTGATTTGTTAACAATGATGGTTCCGGGTGATACGACTTCGCGGATTTGATTTACAACAGACAAGAGCGCGTCGACGTCAGCTCTCCCGTCTTCCTCTTGGGGAGTGGGCAGACATAGGAATACAAATTCGCTTGATGCGACTGCGTCTTTCGCTCCGACTACAAATTGGAGGCAACGGTTAGAAATTCCCGTTTGAACTAATTCCGGCAGACCAGCTTCGTGGATTGGAATTTTTCCCTGCTTCAGTTGCCTGATTTTTTCTTGGTCGATATCAACACATATGACTTCGTGCCCTAGGTGGGCAAGGCAAGCGGATGTGGTGAGACCAACATAGCCTGCGCCGATGACCGAAATTGTGCTCATGTTTACGCCCTCGTAGCCGTAATCGTGGGGTAGGTGGTAGTGCGCACAACCGAGATGTTAACGAGATCGCGGTGTGTCGCCGTCGCGGCAACGGATTGCTACCTGGGTGCGTGACCCCGCTGGTCCAAGCTCGGAGCTACCCACCGCACACTCCGAGCACCTTGGGCGGCGGCGGCGCTTCCGCCGCGGGGACTGCGGCTACGGCTAATGGTGCTTTCACTGGTCTATACCCACTCATGATGGTGGGCGGCACGGCCGCTAATTCGAGTCGAATTTTGTTGCCTGACAGGGATGGGTCAGCCACGAGGGGCACTGTTTCTTCTAAATGTGCTGCCAACAGCACTGCCGCCGCGTCACCTCCGACGCCGTAACGGATCCGGTTTAGTGGGTACGCTTCGCTTTTTTGGTGCGATGCTTTGAAACCGAGACCTCGTAAGCGGGCAGCGGCCTGCGAAGCTCCAGGTCCGGTGATGTTTATTTGTACACGGTGTTCGACTACGTCGTCCCAGTCCAATCCCCGGAAGACGTCGATCACGCGTTGGTTGTGGTCGTTGTCTATTAATTCCAGCCCTGCAAGACCGTCGAGGTTTACATCAACAAGTTGGAACGCGTACGGATGGAGATCATTGTCGACGTCTAGCCCTCTGAATCGACGCGCTAGTTCTAAACCGTCGTCGAATACGCTCAAGGTGTTTGAGGTGCGGAGGTGGGTCGAGACGATGGTAAGAAGTCGTTGAAGGGTACGAGGGTTCCCTACGGCTCTGTCTAGCGCCTGGTCCAACGCCTCAAAAATGAAACGTTGCTGTCGACTGTTGCGTTCGAGGTCGTTCCAGACTCCGAGACGAACCCATTCCCCGTCGTCTTGTTGAGCAAGTAGGCGGCGGCTGCGCACGAAAGCGAGGGCGGCCTCGCCGTCAAGATGGGTCCACCCTTTGTTCACCCAAAAGCCAGTTCCTCCTTGTGTGGGATCTCCGCTGTCTTGGATGGTCCGATCTCGGGTGGGACGGTTCAAGCAGATCGATACGCCTCCCACGGCATTGACAAGTCGCCGAAATCCGTCAAGATCGACTTCGACAAAGTGTTGGAGACCTATCTCGAAGTGTTGCTCAACTGTTTCAATCAGACGTGCTGCTCTCGTCTGAGGCGAGGAATCTAGGTTGTACGCACTGTTGATTTTCGCGACCGCGTCGGTACTGGCGATGGGAACTAGCAGATCGCGCGGAACAGATACCACCGCGGCGGTGCCGTCGCTTCTCAATCGGAGGATCATGATGGTGTCAGCGAGGTGGTTGCCGATGGATGCTCGCCTTCCACTCATGATGACGTCATCGGATGCGATACCGTCGACGCTGTCGGAGCCGACAAGCAAGTAGTTTTCGGCGTCTGGGTCATCATCGACTGGCGCTTCCGCGACGGCCGGTGGAAGAACGGTCTGATTTTCGTCGTCGTTTAAGGTGTCGTTGGCTCGTTCGGTCTCAGAAGCGGCGATGGCTATGAGATCTGATGCCGTGACTGGCTCACGCACTGGAGCGGTTAGAACGTCGTGTACTGCGAATCGTTCAACCTGGTCTAGATGCCACACTGCGTAGCCGATAACAAAGGAACCCAAGAATCCGCCGGTGATAGCCGAAGCGAGGATGAGTAAGACCAGCTTCTCGATTGGTCGACGAGATCGACGTAAACGGGTCCTGGACATCGTCAGTGAACGTACCCGAGCGAACGAGGTGTCACTGGTCGCGCGGAGCTGTGACGTTAGAAAGAGCCCACTGGCGAAGCTCGCCAAGCTGACCTATTTGAAGACGCTGATCTTCAAGTTCGAAGTAGCCATGTTCGTTGTAGCGCGACGAACTCCATTGGCTCGCGTGACCAAGTCTTTGCTGCCAACGGGTAATCGCTGGCAGGTGACTAAATGTTTCTAGTTGCGGCATTCCGACACGGCCCTCAAGCAAAAGGGCCCTAACTACTCGACTCCAGTTGGCAGAGGCTACGGATCTTCGGGCCTCGAATCCGAGTCGTGATCGCTCTGATTCATCTTCGACTATTTGTTGCACTGAGCTAATAATTTCGTCGAGGTCGTTTACTAGGTATCCATTAGTGTCATGGCGGATCGTGTCAGTGGCGGCGGCGTTAGTAGAAAGCGCTGTCACCACTTTTTCTTTTGCCATCGCTTGTCGAAGCGGTTCAACGCGACTTGTGGAAGTCGCTGCGTCGACGATGATGCCGACTCGGTGGTCATCCTGTAAGAACACTTCTATTCCGGCGCTTTGAAGCTTTGCTATTACCTGATGTTGAGATTCGCTTTGCAGCACCAATACGCCTGATCGAGATGGTAAGTCCGAGCCAGGAAATTCAACGGGCATAGGGACAGCGATTGGGGTCGCTACTCCGCGTTCAACTGCCATTGGGAGCAGATGTCTTGCAGCAACAACTGTCCATTCGGAAACTTCTGGGGTCGGCTGCGTGACGTATCTACGGACGTCGTTACCCGGCGGGACTGGTTCATCATTGACGGCTAGGACTATGTCGTACCCGCTGTGTGCGCCTTCCGGCGAAATAATTTCTGCATCCACTTGTGTGCGGCGCAGTACCGCAGCGAGGATCTGACTGCAGTGAGCGCCTGTGGCTATTCCGATCTGCATCGTTAAGCAGGTGAGTCGAGTCGCGAACGTAAGAGGTCGTGTTGTCGTTCGAGACGAACAAGTTCAATCTGCGCGGCCTCAATGGCAGCTCCCAAATCGTCAATGAGTTGTTCGTCACCCGCGGTTATAAGTTCGAGTCGAGCGACAGATTGATGTAGCAAGCGGTTAGCGGCCTCGGTCTGATCTGTTCGTGTTCGTTCCGAAGAAACAGCAGAGGCTATGAGATCGATTGCCGCAGCAAGCTCATCAGCAACCTGATTGATGGTCGCTGCAAGCTCACCAGCAACCTGATCGATCGCTTTTGGATTGAATATGGCAGTTGTGCGTAGCTTTTTAGAACTCAGTTCGGTTCCAATTCGTCGAGATGTTTCGAGATGAGCAGAAGCTCGCGTCAACGTGTCGTCGATGGGGTCGTCTGTCATAGGTTCACCACCTTGGTCCTCGAGTAGCCGAAATATGAGAAAACCGTGATCTGGGAGGGGTCGGGCTCGGTGCTATGCCCGCCCGCCGAAGCGCGCGTTCCAGATCTTCAGGGACGGTGAGTTCTGCCCGTGGAGCGAACTCGGCGACTGCCGAGTGCTCGTTTTCAACCACCACGACATCGTCGCGATTCCTGCGGTCCTGCAGTTGCATGGCATTGTCAAGTACGGCGACCGAAATGTTTCTCGCGCGTAGTTCGCGGACCAGTTCTGGGTAGCGACCAATCACTGCTACCCGGCCATGAGCAACGGCTGTTTCCCCGGGCCAGGGATCTTGTTGAGTTCCTCTGCGCATCCAGTACCAGCGGTTTTCAGTTCGAGCATGGTTGCGATGGGAAAGCCGTTGAACTGCCGACGAGGCAAACGATGCACCAATCCGGTGAATGACTCTCGATTCGTTGACGACTGCTACGACTTTTTTGTTCGAGCGAGCAACCGCGCACAAGTCAGCATCTTCGTAATAGCCGAGCCCGTAGGAGGGATCGAATCCCCCCACCTTTTGGAACCAGTCACGTTGCACGGCCCAACACGCGGCAGAAACATGGTCCACCGGGACAGTACCGATATTCAATGTCTGTGCGCGATGGATATGGCCATCTGCGGTCAGTGAGGCTCCGCTTTCAACAACGTCGCCGTTTTCGTTGACGTATAGGGGGGCGGCTATCACCGCTGATTTTGTTTTGATCGGACCAAGAAGAGGGGACAGCCAATCCTTAGTTACTTTGAGATCCGAGTTCATGATGACGACAATCTCCGAGTTGGAAGCCCGAACTCCTAAATTTGCTCCTCCTCCGTACCCTAGATTCCGGTCAGATCTCAGTAGGCGCGGCTGGGACCTATGACGTTGAACGCGTTCATATGTGTCATCTGGAGAGGCATTGTCAACCACCAAAATCTCGTGTGCCTCTGGTGTGTTATCAACGATGGAGTCAAGCAAGGCTTCTACTAGATCTGGCTGGCCATAGGCGACGATCACCAGCGTCGCTCGAGGAGCACAACTCATCGATTTCTACCCATAACTTCAATGTCGGCTTGATAGCGGCCTCTCAGCACGGCGTGAGTGTCATTGACGATGTCAAGGTCGCCGCTTAGCGAAGCAAGCAGATCCGCTATGCGCCGAGGATTTTCGGTAGCTATCTGACTGATGAGTTGATCCGTTTGTTCCAAAGCCCAGCGTTGACTGTTTTCAAGCAGTTCGACGGCGCGGTGATCGTCAGTTCTCGAAAAGTTCAAGATCTCTGCGAGGACGTGCCCGACTGACGTGGATGCTGTAAACGATGCAGCTTCCAGCGCTACCCCAGTGGCCCACCATGAATCAAGTTCTTCCCTTAAATTCCAGTCGCCTTCATTAGTTTCGACAAGATGGATTTCTGAATCGCCTACCTGAAGTGCGGCCCGTCCCGCTAGTCGCATTCGTTCGGCTCTCTCGGGCTTGAGTCGGAGTAATCCAGCCACAGCATTTATGTCAGGTTCGACTATGCATGGTCCCTTGCCGCCGAGCGTCACGTCGGCATACGGAGCGGCCCACTCGAGGGCGAGAACAGCAGCTACTGCTAGGACCCCATCGGTTGGCATATCGCCAACCGGATGGACCGTAATTTGTAGCCGTTCATGCACAGAGTGCCTCCAATAGTTCTGGGAGGCTCTCGCGAAAATCGGGCGGCGGATCTAAACCGGCTCGATGCAACTCCCCGTTTTCAAGTACCGAGTTGGCTGGTCGCTGCGCCGGCCGCGGTGGGTCGAGTTGGGAAGTAGCGATTGGGCTGACTTGGGCAATCGGATGTCCCATATATTCCAGAATTGTTTGCGCGAACTCGAACCAACTAACTGCACCCTGATTTGTGACGTGGAAGATTCCGTGAGCCTGCAGGTTCACCAGTTCTTGGATTGTCACGGCGACGTCACAGGTAAATGACGGGTGACCTATTTGGTCGTCCACAAACACCATCGGAGATTCGGATGAAGCGAGGCCCACGATAGTTTTGAGAATATTCGATCCGTGCAAGCCACATAGCCACGAGGTTCGGACTATTAAGTCCTGTTTCCGCATAGCTAGTTCGCCTTCTAGTTTCGTTTGGCCATAGATCGATTGCGGGTTGGTCTGGTCACGCTCAAGGTAGGGGCGACCGAGGACACCATCGAAGACATAGTCAGTGGAGATCTGGACTACGCGAGCACCACACTTTTGTGCTGCTGCAACGAGATTCTTTGGTCCCTCAGAGTTAATTAAGCGAGCCTTTTCTTCATTCGACTCGCAGCCGTCGACATCGGTCCACGCCGCAGCGTTGATAATTACGTCTGGCCGGTAATGAAGCATGGCCGAATCAACAGCTTCGGCTCGAGATATATCTAACTCGCTGCGGCTAAGTACGAGGGTTTCGGATGCGTCGAACACCTGAGCGAGATCTTTCGATAGCTGTCCGCCGCCACCGGTGATGAGTACTTGGGGTTCGGCCGTCACTCCGCGGCCTCCAACAGCGCCTCGCTTAACGTCGGGTACACGAACAGGCTTTCATGGATATCTTGGACTTTGAGGTTCGCGCTGACCGCGAGAGCGACTACTGATATCAGTTCGGCGGCATGTTGACCGACGATGGATCCGCCGAGAACGTGGCCCGTATTGGGATCGGAAACAATCTTGACGAACCCAAGCGGGTCATTGTTGATCAAGGCCTTTGCGTTCGACGAAAAGGGAACTTTCGTGACTCTGATCTTTCGTCCAGTTGCGAAGGCGTCCGCTTCTGCAAGGCCAACGTCAGCGATCTCTGGCTCTGTGAAAATCGCTGAGGCCGCCTTGTCGTAGTCAAGATGACGGTGCTCACGCCCCTCGTGTAACCCCATGAGGTGCTCGGCAATCTTGCGACCCTGCATGGACGCGACGGAGGAAAGGGGCAATTTCCCCGATAGATCACCGGCGGCGTAAATATTGGGGACCGACGATCTGAGGTTATGGTCGACGTTGATATAACCGGATTCATCCACGAGTACTTCAGTGTTGGTGAGTCCTAAATCTTGACTGTTGGGTTCCGAGCCGATGGCTAGCAACGCGTGTGTTCCCGTGGCCGTTCGTCCGTCGCTGCAGCGAACTTCCACTGAATCACCACTTCGAATAATCTCCGTGGCTCGAGCACCTTTTAGTAGCTGAACTCCTCGATCTATAAAGTTTTGCTCTAGGAGGGCGGCGGCTTCGGGGTCTTTTTGGGGAAGAACTTGTTGGCGACTGACAACAAGTGTTACTTGGGAACCTAGCGATACGAACATGTGCACAAACTCGACGCCTGTAACTCCCGAACCAACAACAATCAGATGGCCTGGGATCTCGTCTGGGGGGTAGGCGTCGCGAGTGGTGAGGACGCGCTCTTTATCGATTGAAGCCCAAGCAGGGATGCGCGGACGACTCCCAGTGGCGAGAACTATCGCATCAGCGGTGAGTTCAATCGGGCCATCGGCAGTATCGGCGCACACTTCATGATGACCCAGAAGACGCCCAGTGCCTTTATAAATTGTCACGCCCTGACTAGTCAATAACTGTGTTACGGCTTGTTCAAGGCGCTTCTCGATCCCTTGGATTCGAGCTCGTAGATGGTTGGCATCGACTCTAGTTTCGACGTTGACCAACCCCATTCCATCGAGCCGTCGAGCGAACGAGAGCGCTGCCCCGGTTGCGATCATTGACTTGGATGGCACACAGTCACGCAAATGGGCGGAACCGCCCACGATGTCGCGTTCGATGAGTGTGACGTCGGCTCCGAACCTCGCTGCATAGGTAGCGGCGTCGTGACCTGCTGGTCCACCTCCGATGACAACAACTCGCTTGTTCGTCATGACCGAAGTGTACGGTGCCGCTTTGGGATCATCCTTTCAGGTCACCCTGCATCGTTACGGCTTTCAGTTAATTGTGGGTGAGCAGATGTCGTCAAACTCCACGATTTCGATCCGGTCGCGGTTGGCGTACGTCACCTGATTCTCTGGATCGATGCGCAATTTGTATTCGCGAAACGTCATTTCTAGGGCGTCGAAGGCGAGAATCCTGCCCCTTAGCGAGTCACCGAGGTCCAGAATCACCTTGATGGTTTCGAGAGCTTGAATGCTGCCGATTACACCCGGGAGGACACCGAGAACTCCTGCTTCTGCACAGGATGGCGCGAGTTCGGGAGGAGGTGGGACTGGGACATAATCACGATAGGTGGGGCCTTGTAGAGGGTCGAAGATGGTTACTTGGCCTTCGAATCTGAAGATCGAACCGTGGATGACGGGAATGCCAAGCTTGACTGAGGCGTCGTTCAGTAGATACCGGCTGGGAAAGTTATCTGCGCCGTCGATAACGACCTCCCACCCGTTCAAAAGTTCGAGAATGTTGTCGGCTCCAAGACGAGTGTCAAAGGTGACCACGTCTATGTCAGGGTTCAATGACCTGATCGTCTGACGAGCGGAGTCCACTTTGCGCTGTCCGACGCGTTCTGTGTTGTGAATCACTTGACGTTGCAAGTTGGATTCGTCGACTACGTCCATATCGATGATACCTAGGGTGCCTACGCCAGCGGCGGCGAGATACATCGCGGCCGGCGACCCTAAACCTCCCGCCCCTAGGAGAAGTACTTTTGCGTCCAAAAGTTTTTGCTGACCTTCTTCCCCTACTTCGGGCAACGAGAGGTGGCGCTGATAACGGTTTCGTTGTTGGAGGTCTAAGGCTCGTGGGGTCTCCCACGGCCGACCTTCGGACTTCCACTTCGTGAATCCGCCGTCCATTGAGACTGCGTCGGTGTAGCCGAGATCGTTCAGAGTTTTTGCGACAAAGGCTGAGCGAGTGCCTGCAGCGCAGTACGCAACTATTGGAGTGTCGTGGTCGGGGATTCGGTTTTCGATGTTGCTTTCGAGTTGTCCTCGAGGGATGTGAGTTGCACCTATAAGAGCGCCTTGTTCGAACTCTTCTGGTTCGCGGACGTCGAGAGTCACGCTGCCGTTCTGCACGAGTTGCGCTGCTTCTGACGTATCGACTTCTCGGATTTGTTTTTTCGTTGCGGCAAGCAACTCTCGAAAGCTGGCCATCGACTAGCTCCTGGTCGGGGTCGGGTACCGACGAATCACCCAACCAACTCTACTAATTGACTGGCCTAAGACTGCTTCTCGTCTCGCGCCTCTTCCTCATTGGCTTCGACTGGGAGATTTGAGACGCCGCTGACGGCGATAGAAAGCACTTCGCTGATTGATTCGCGGATCACTAGGTCAGCTAAGTGATCCATTTCGGTGGGCTCCGCATTGATTATCGCGATCTTTGCTCCTACTCGTTGCGCTGCCGGTACGACCGCGGCGACCGGGTACACAGCCAATGTGGTCCCGATTGCGATCATCAGATCGCAGTTTTGAGCGGCGACTTCAGCGCGGAGCAGGTCTCGCTGCACCAACGACTGCCCAAAGGAAATCGTTGCACTTTTAAGGATTCCGCCACATTCCGGGCAGTCAAGGTCTTCTTCGCCTTGGCGAACTCTGTTCAGCGCTATCTGCATGTCATCGCGGTAGCTGCACTCTAGACATGCCACTTCTCTCAACGTTCCGTGGACCTCAACGACTTTGGCTGGAGAACTGCCTGCTGCGTGGTGGAGCCCGTCGACGTTTTGTGTGATCAGTGCGACCAGTTTGTTTCGGCGCTCTAGCCGCGCAAGGGCTCTATGGCCGTCGTTGGGGTCAGCTGACCAAGCCCGGTTGTCGAGACGGTCTCGCCAAGAAGCCTTCCTAACTTCGGGGTCGGAAAGGAAGTTCTGAATATTTGAAGCTTTCTCCGCTTTGGGATTTTTGGTCCAGATACCGTTAGGCCCTCGAAAATCGGGGATGCCTGAATCGGTTGAGATACCAGCGCCCGTTAGTACTGTGATTCGGTCGCATTCGTCGATCCACCGCGTCAGTTCACGAACCTTCGCGTCGTGCAAAAGATCGTCAGCCATTCGATATTTCCGCTTTCTCGGTGCTCCGGTTGACTTGGATCATCCAGTGCTGAGCAGGCGTTATCGGTTCTTTTCCCATGCCTTACCAACCAGTCGCAAGTTCTANGAGTGTCCTTACTCCAAAGCCTGTTGCTCCTTTGGGAAATTCGCCTTCGGTGTCGTCNNTAGTNACNGGACCTGCTATGTCGAGATGNACCCAGGANGAATCTCCGACAAATTCTTGNAAGAAAAGTCCNGCNACGAGGGTTCCACCGAATCTGCCNGACCCGATGTTNCGAAGGTCAGCTGTTTGCGAGTCGAGTTGTTTTCTGTATTCGGNNGGAAGCGGTAGATGCCAGACACGTTCACCCGCTTGGGTTGCNGCCGTTTCAACTCTGGAGATTGCCNCNTCGTCATTNCCCATAAGACCTGCATACTTTTGACCCAATGCNACCAGGCAAGCGCCAGTCAGGGTGGCNAGGTCTATCACTAAGTCCGGNTTATCTTCCGCAGCTAGAGACAGCCCATCTGCGAGAACCAGGCGNCCCTCTGCATCGGTATTCAACACCTCAACGGTCTTCCCGTTTCGTATGTGTANNACATCGCCNGGTTTGGTTGCNTTAGGACCGGGCTGGTTGTCGGTACAGCAGCAGGTACCTANNACGGTGATGTCCGGNGAGTACGCAGANATGGCGCTCATCGCNCCAATAACGGCGGCTGCGCCACCCATATCNATCTTCATTTCTTTCATACCCTCAAATGATTTGAGGTTTAACCCACCTGTGTCGAAGGTGATGCCTTTNCCNACGAGATGCAACGTGGCGCGACTTTCACCTTTGGGNCGCCATNTCAGNCGCACGAGACGGGGCTCNTCNGANGATCCTGCGTTCACTCCAAGTATGCCGCCGCATCNTTCTTCCGTAAGTCGGTCTCGGTCCCAAACTTCTACTTCGAGTCCAGAGGAGTCANCGACTGCTACTGCTTCGTCCGCNAGNTGGACTGCGGTAAGAGAACCTCCTGGACGGTTCACAAGATCTCGGGCGAGCGCGATCGCGTCTGCGACTGCNCCTGCCTTCTTTANNACAACGTCACTGTCAATCCCGTCCGGCGCGATCANGGTGATTCTGTTGAGGCGTGACCCAGATTCGGGAAACCCTTTGAGTTCATCGAATCGGTAAGACGCTAGGAGGAATCCTTCGATAACTGCTTGGAGCGCCACCTCTGCNCCNAGCGTTGGGGCTGCCACTAGGGGCAACAATGTGGTGACTGACTCGAGTTGTTCGCACGCCCGCGAAAGGNACGCCGCAGCCGANCGAACATCAGCGGCGGTGAGTTCTTCAGTTCCTAGTCCGATTGCGATGACCACAGGGCNCTGTTCGGGCAGAAGNGCGGCTTGCCCTAGCTTTGCCTCGAATCCACTTGCCGCGAGAAAANTGTCACTCACTCCAAGAGTTTCGAGGTCATTTCCTGTGNTGGGGCGATCTCGGGCAACACTTTCGNCGTNCGCTCCTGATGCGACAACCATGGAAGAAATCGGTAATACGTTGGGCACAGTTCTCCTNTCGTGCCAGACCANTGTTCAAGATTCGCGACTCAGNAANGATTGACCNTCCTGCCAGCGTGCCAGAGTCCANAGAAGGTCGGAAAGTCGATTGAGATAGGGCAACACNTGAGAGTCCGGCANGTGCGCAGCAAGGCTTGCNCTTTCGGCTCGTCGTACGATGACTCGTGCCCAGTCAAGTCGGGCNGAAANTTCTGTCTGNCCAGGAACTGTGAATTCAGCGGGNGCTTCGAATCGGGCGTTGNCATCATCGATTAGCAANTCCAATGCAGTNACCATTTCTGTGGTTACAAGCGTGACACNGNGCTCAAGTTTTGTTCGGTTTTCGGGGAGAGTTGCNANNTCGGCCATGGCGACGTACANGTCTCGACACAANGTTGTGAGGAGNCCGTCCANTTCAGAGTCGGTAACCGCNGCGCGGGCGAGGCCGATAGCGGCTTGAGCTTCGTCAACTGNTCCGTATGCNGTGGGAAGCACTGAACCTTTGTCGACTCTGCCNCCATNGAAAAGGCCGGTAGTGCCGTCNTCGCCAGTCTTGGTGTAAATCTTCATTAGGNAGCCAAACTAGCCCGGCTGTGACGCAGACTAAAGGTCGANNNCACATAGGCTCGCGAAGTGACGNTGCGCGGCTATTGGATGCTTACNTCCGATTACCGGTTNCTGCNGTTCCAAGATGANGTGAGTGAGATCAGGCTTGATCTCACGTCGCGCCCTGTCGCGATCGCGAATACACGCGATGGTCAAGGATGTNTGGTGCTTGAGTCAAATGGTCNTATTCAGGCGCANGGGACGGCGAGAGCGNTNGGTGATTTAGCTGCGCTAGATATGGTTGCGCCTCCCGTTGATATTGCNGCNTCGCCGGCGGGCGTCGGGTACTGGGTGATCGATTCAGAAGGCAGCGTNTTCAGCTTTGGTAACGCGCATTTTATGAANGGTGTGCCNCAGGTGGCTGAGAGCTCAGCGGNCGCNGTGCGGGTTGAACCTACTGCTAATGCTGATGGCTATTGGNTTGTTGANGCTCGCGGCGGAGTCCATACCTTCGGTGCTGCCCCATTCCACGGNGCTNTAGTGGACCAACATCCAGTCGATGATCTACGCGTGGTCGATTTCGCTGCNGCTCCCGACGGTCGCGGTTATTTGTTTCTCGATTGCGACGGGCNGGTTTATCCCGCCGGCGACGTTGAATATTTCGGTTCNCCTANCGATCTTGGGAGAGTTGATGCGGTGGGATTGATNTGCANNCCGGGTGGGTACCTAGTGGTCGANGCTNGGGGCGCTGTTACGGCATTNGGCNATATCGCNAATTTGGGNTCGCCGGTTGGTGGAGGTGTNGGNGTCTTAGCGGTTGCATGACTCATGCCAAGGGGTGTCCGCGAGGCAACCAAACTTGTTTTACCTCATCCGCGAAGTAGTACTGGGCGTGCCGGGAGAGTCTCGGGTTGTAGTACGGGTCNTCTTGATCTAATGGGTNGCCCCAACGCNTCTTGAAGAAATCTTCGTCCTCGGTGGGGTGCAAGGAACCCCGTAAAGCAGATTCTTGATGCAGCAGCGCGGCGTGAGGCTGATACACGAGGTCNTACCCCAGTTGGTGAATCCGCAAAGTCAGGTCGACATCATTGAANGCGACNCGGAGTCGNTCCTCGAATCCTCCCACTTCCCAAAACACGTCTGTACGGACCATCAGACACGCCGCCGTTAGTGCCCACGAATTGCGNACAAGATTTCCGATACTGAAGTAGCCGCGAGANTTGGTGTTGACNGCCACTCCCCCGACGCCAACCGTTATTCCTTCATGTTGAATGCGCCCATCGGGGTANCTCAGTTGNGCTCCTACNGCNCCCACTCGGCGTTGCTGCGCATGNCCAATCATCGCGTCGATCCAATCNGGTTTGGTGATCGNGATGTCGCAGTTAAGGAACAGCAGGACATCGCAATCGATTTGCTCCGCAGCCATGTTCATCATCCGCGCGTANGAGAACTGGTGTGGATAATCAATNACTGGCCCGTTATGCCTATCCATCCATTCGAGNGTGTTCGAATCGGTGCTCTCATTGTTGACGACCATCACTTCGACTTCGGGCCACGAAGTGNTCTCTGCGATGCCNNGCACGCATTCCGAGATGAGTTCGTAGCGNTCGCGNGTCGGGATGATGATTCCNACGCGTGGTNNGCCCACAANGGGGTACCTGACGTTGTATGTNCCCGCATCGANNCCTTCTTCTACGTNGCCTTCGATGCCTCTTCGATCGAGNGCGGCTGTGAGGGCACGCTGCCCGGCAGCCCAAGCGCCTGATTTTTCTGATACGCCAGCAGCGGTCGACCCTGGCAAGACTCGCCAGTGATAAAGNTTNCGAGGTATGTGAACTATTTGGTTGGTGTTTTCGGTGGCGCGAAGNGCAAGGTCGTAGTCTTGNGCTCCATCAAAGCCTCCTCGCCAACCACCGATTCGGTNNATTANANCGCGACTAAACACGGCNAAGTGGCAGACATAGTTGTAGGACAGATGCAGATCTGGCGACCANCCAGACTTTGCGTAACTGTGGTCGTAGGACCCATCGCTGAAGAGTTTGTCTTCGTCTGAATAAAGGAATTCGACGTCTGGGAACTCGTTGATGGCTCTCACGACTTCNGTGAGTGCATCAGGCCGAAGGAGGTCGTCGTGATCTANCAGCGCCACNTATTGGCCNTCTGAAANGTCNAAGGCTGTGTTGGATGCTTGCGCNATNCCNCCGTTNTNNTTTCGCTCANCAAANANAATNCGTGCATCGGTNGANGCGAATTNGAGGCATAGCGCCCTGACATCNTCATCGTCGGAGCAGTCNTCGACCAGACATAGNTGCCANCGTTCATATGTTTGGGTGCGAACCGATGTGATGGTTTCTTCAAGAACATCTAGCGGCGTGTTGTACACGGGGGTGAGAATTGAGATGAGCGGACGAATCTCTAAATGAGTTCCTGGGTCAGTGTCAGGATCCGCTTCAGCTTCGGTTCGTGATCGCCGATACTGTTTGAGGTCCATGCGGTGGCGCCTGCCAGTGCCGGGGGACATCAACCAGTCGCTTATTTCCTCTTCATCAACCGCTGCTGTGACCCCGACNGCGGTAAGCGCGTCTTGAAGTCCCGTCGGCTCGGCAGCTGGTCTGGGGGGAACTCGTCTTCGCGCGGCTGCTCGTAGCATTGCTGGTCCAATGTCGGAGCTATGGACTATTTCTAGGTCCCATTGGCTCGGNTCATCAACGTGGAGCGCTACTTGTGGTGTGGCCACGATCGGTATCCCGACGGCTCGAGCTGCTAGCAGTTGAGTCCAAGCNGTTGGTCCNGNGTNGCGCGCTGCAACAATCATNGATGCNTCGCNGAGNNCGTCAATNAGNGGGCCGTTTCTTTCGACAANNTCAAGGCCNTCGTNGCGGTNACNCCAAGCGCCGAAAGCGCGTTCTGTGACTATTAAAGGTTNNCCGATAGTCGGATCGAGACGCGGCGCTATTTCCTCGATGAAGTGTNGAACCGANGCGAGATCGGGGTCACCGAACTCGCGGTGTGGCGCAGCAAGCAGNAGAGGCCGCGTTCCTGAGGAAGTGGGGAACCGAATTTGTGGTGGTCGAACGACGCGAATCTTCGCCTGGGAACCAANCGCCTCAACTTCTTTTAGTTCTGAGTTCGAGCACACCCAGATCTCATCGACTTGGGCCAGTAATTCTCGATCACGNTGGCGACGAAGACTCGCCACGGTGTCACGCCCCGAGTGTTCTGCCTCGGCGATGAGCGCCAGNGANAGATCTGGTCGTTGCAGCGATAAAAGACAAGAACNATCAACNATGATNTGAGCGGANGGTCGGTGAACACGGCATAGGGCTNCNGCNCGNTGCGCNANTCCNCCTCCGCACAGGACNACGATGTCGCTCCTGTTGGCTTTCCACCATNGGGTAGCGTCAAGGCCTGTGGTTTCGACTNTTAGGCCGTAAAGACTTTCAAGGCCGTCGNTCGNGCCGTGAAGAACGAGGTTGGTNTNNGCACTGCTGCNGGAGAAGGCTTTGCAGATCTGNTCTGTTCTCCANCCAGTGGGGTCGACGCCTGGCCTTGGCANCGCGTCAAGGAAAATNGTGACGTGTTTTTCGGNGGGAGCGTTCATCAGCGGCCGAGTTGCCTCCGGAGCCAGCGAAGAACNGCTAGGAGATCGCGTTCTATTTGCGAGATCACACTGGACCAGTCAACAGTGCGTTGCAGACGGGCCGGNCCCTGNTCTAGCTGGGCGACGCGCATNTCCAGTTCATTTAGTCTGCGNTGCTGGGTTCGTAGNTCAAGNCGACTGGTTGCAGCATCGGTTAGGGCGGTGTCTCGTTCCTCTTCTAATTGTCTCAGCGCAATAGCGNAGTTCATCGATGGTGTGTTGTGANCGGCGTCGTTGCNGCATCCAATGCACNGATTGTTGGTGTCCCAGCNTCATGAGTTGCTGGTTGCGTTCACTTTCTTGCNCAATCGTTCGCTCCGAGAGCGACCTGCCNAGGCGAAGAAGTGCGGTTTGCTCNACTATCTCGGCTAATCGGCCCATTTTTTGTTCAATTGAANAGTGTCGTCGATCNCCCGAAGGGTCCGATACTGCTCTCCACAGGTCGCGTTGCATGTGCTGATCATCAANNTCAGCTTCGAGGAGCACGGTCCTNCCGTGAAGAACTCGAGCTAGGTGATGAAGAGNGNCGTCGCNCGTNACGACCACNGCTGAGNGTTGGATNAGGGACCCGAATTGTTCTGGATCAAGNTCAGTTCCGACGTCANTTGCGCTTTGGNCATGTCGGGCAAGTTGTGTCGCGAAGTGGGACTGTTCNTCNNNGGGGCCGATGAGNGAAATNGGGAGTGATCTCGAAAGGGCGTGGCGAGAGACCTCNGCGGCNACCACGTCTGAACATCGAGTGGTGACATCAACAAGAATTGATTCGCTGAGAGACGGAGCCGGGTGCGCNTCTTCNACCAGGCTCGGTGTCAGNTANCGGGGAATAAGTGCAACCGCGTCNTCCATAGNCATNTCCGCCGACGCTGGNTCTACCCAAAACTCGTACGTGNTATCGGAATCAATGAAACCGACAACGACATCCAGTTCNCCGCCCATTTCTGAAACATTTTCAGGCACAGTGTTGATAGCAACCGTGGTGTCATGAAGCCAGGGTGAAGCTGTTGGNGNTTNAACGAACCATTGGAGATCNGTAGGTGANTTACGCCACGCAAGTTCTGCGCCAAGGGCCCGCGCNGCAAGCCATCTNACTGGATGCCGTTCNTCGGTGGGAAGAATCACNCCTATGCGCAGTACTTCTCGTCCACCTGGGGAAGAACCAGCGGAACTGTCCGCACTCAAGTCATCTGTTGTTGGTGATTTGATCGAACCCATCGATGTAACTCCAACCGTTTGTTGACAGCCCGTCTTTGCGATCCTGGGTCATTGTACGCGGGGTGTTCGGTTTGATGGCCGCGCTCAGGTATTAACGGCGCTCAAGTATTAACGGTTCGGATGGCCTGGAGCACCCTTTTCGTGAGANACGGGTGGTTGCCAGGTTCCACGCAGGTCTGTCATGCCTTCACGTTCANGAGAAGAGCCAGGGACGATNCGCAAGGAATGCGANCGTTCCCACGCATCATGAACGTGCATGCGGTCNCGATCGGTGATTGATGTGGAAAGNAGATAGTCGCCNGAGAGAAGTGTGAGTTCCTCCATNANGAAGTCCACATATCCACGTCCNGGGCCGATGGTGTTCGTTTGGAGNTGCTGCAGTGCACTGTTGGGAGATGCCAGGTGGACGCCCGTTGCGTGATGCAGTTTCATCGCGAAAACAGGGTCNGTAACTGNGCTTTCCGCTTCGTACCAGAGTCGAATGACGAGGGCATTNCCCGAGCTCGGAAGCGGGTTNGCGAGCCNTTGNCCGTCGAGGAAGTCCACGTGAAAGATNCGTATTTCTCCGCTNCCCCGACGAACTTCTATTTCGGTGAGCGANGTGTCNGTGTGTATCTGGTCACCGTCCTCGTCTCTTAATTTTTCGGCCTCTGCTGCGTTGACTGCGTCAAGGTACGACCAACAAACTTCGGTTGCTTCACCCGCCTCCATAAGGTTGCCGTGATCTANCCAGCCAACTTCGTCGCACAGTCCTTCGACCAGTGGTANCGAGTGAGACACAAGAACNATGGTGGTTCCTGCACGGCGAAGCTCATATAGATGCTCNAGGCATTTTCTCTGAAAGGCCTCGTCGCCCACNGCGATTACCTCGTCGATAAGAAGAATTTCGGGNGCGACATGTACTGCAACTGCNAATCCGAGGCGCACATACATTCCACTAGACAAAATTTTCACCGGNGCNTCGATGAAGTCACCGATGTCNCTGAACTCGATGATCCCNTCGACNGCTAGGTTCATTTCCTTTCGGCTTAAGCCCAGAATTGCTCCNTTGAGATANATGTTTTCCCTTCCGCTCAGTTCNGGGTGNAATCCNGAACCAAGTTCNAGGAGCGCGGATACGCGGCCATTAACNGCNAGNTGTCCGCTGGTGGGTTCGTGAATCCCGGCCATGAGTTTGAGCANNGTGGTCTTACCNGATCCGTTGTGCCCGATGAGGCCNAAGAATGACCCGCGTTNTATTTCAAGGGAAACGTCTTTTAANGCCCAAAAATCTCGGATCGTGCGGNTTCTTCCCCGCCGCACTACGGCCTCTTTNAGGGAGCCGGGGNGGTCGCGGTGGATCCTGTAGTGCTTTGATACGTCGTGTGCGGAGATGATCGAGTTCACATGTCCTCGCTCAGTTGCATTGACCGCCGCGCGAAGAACCGCCAACCGAGANCAAAANNCACTGTGGAGTAGCCGACAAGGGCAAGCCATCGTGTCGCGCTTGGCCANTCAACTAGATATGNCGAGTCTCGGGCTGCGGCGANGAACTGGTTGATTGGNTTCCACTCAACNATCTTTCTTACNGGTAGGCCCCAGTGCTGTTCGGGAATGATGTCNATGGGATAGACGATGGGTACGAGAAAGAAGACAGCATTGANGACGATNCCGACGAGGTACTGCACATCGCGNTAGTGGGTGTTCAAGACGCANACAAAAAANCCGATGCCAAGGCCGAAGAGCCCTGCTAGNAGCAGCACCACTGGCAGNACCANAGTCGGCAGACCGACNTTGCCCAATAAGACCATGACCAACAAGAGAACNCCGGCTTCAATAGCCGATTGCACTCCAAGNGCTACTGCGCTCCCGAAAATCGCTGTCTCGGGNGGAAAGAAGACTTTTCGNCGAAGGTCACCGACTGAGCTAAGCCATCCCATAGAGCCGTTGATCATTCCGGCAAAAAACAGCCAGACAACCAAACCTGTGAATAAGAAGACCGCGAAATTTTGGGTGCCATTTCCTGCCGGAGGTGGCGACGCCCGGAAGAAAACCGAAAAGACGAGGCTGTACACAAGGATGGTGGATAGCGGACTAAGCATTGACCAAGTCCAACCCAACAGGCTCCGTTTGTATCTGGCTTTGAGTTCCCTTCTTGCGAAGTTTCTTACTAGCGGGGTGTACCGGGACGCCGAGGCGATGACGTTGGTGAGGGTCACTGGTCTCATGCCTTTTTGGGGCGCCACCAGGTTTCGTGGTCGCGGTACCAGTGAACGGTCGCTTCAAGCCCTGGACGAAGGTCTACTTCTGGTTTCCAGCCGAGTTCGCGAACCAAGCTCGAGTCGACCGAGTAGCGGAAGTCATGCCCGATTCGGTCTTCGACGTGCATGATTGCGGACTCGTCTCGATCGCACAGTTCAATGAGCGTCTTTGTCAACTCAAGATTCGAAACCTCGTTTCCAGCGCCGACGTTGTATATCTGTCCGATGTTCCCGGAACGGAGAATACTTTCGATTGCGTTGCAGTTGTCATCAACGTGAATCCAATCTCGAACATTGCTGCCATCGCCATATAGGGGGACCGTCAATCCATCGAGCAGGTTGGTAACGAACAGAGGTATCAGCTTTTCTGGGAATTGGAACGGTCCGTAGTTGTTGGAGGAGCGGGTGATAATGACCGGTAGGCCATGGGTGGTGTGATGGGCGAGCGCGATTAAATCTGAACTGGCTTTCGACGCTGAGTAGGGGCTGCTCGGTTCGAGACGGTCATTTTCGGAGAATGAACCTTGAGTTCGAGAACCGTAAGTTTCGTCGGTGGAGATATGGATGAAGCGATCTATCCCCACCTGATTGGCTACATCGCACATGACGTTGGTGCCGAGACAGTTTGTGATTACAAAGCGATCGGAGCCATCGATAGAACGGTCGACATGGCTCTCCGCTGCAAAATGAACGACGGCTTCATGACCATCCATAGCTGAGGCCACGAGTTCGCGGTCACAAATGTCACCTTTGATGAACTGAACGCGAGGGTTTTTGGCGAAATCAGCCAGTGTGTCTTTGCTACCTGCGTATGTGAGCGAATCGACGATAGTGATTTCGTCGTCGCTGTTGGCCAACAAATATCTGACAAAGTTCGACCCAATAAAGCCAGCGCCGCCGGTTACGAGGACTTTCATCGCGCGATCAGTTCCGCAGGCCGTAGTGCGGGCGAACCGCGTCATCGATGTCGTTTCGAAGCGGGTTCAATTGGTCTCGGGTGGACAAGATGGGGTCTTTCAGGCCCCAATCGGCCCCGATTTCGGGGTCATTCCAGGCCAGCCCTAGCTCGTCTGCGGGGTTGTAGTAGTTATCGACCAAGTAGGTGATGGTTGCATCAGTCAGGGTCGAAAATCCGTGTGCTACTCCGGGCGGGATGTAGATGCCGCGATGTTGATTTCCGTGCAAGTCGGTCTGTTGAGTGGCCCCGTCGGTCGGCGATCCCATGCGGAGATCGTGCAGAACGACACGGACGGTCCCGAAGGGCACATACCAGTAATCAGCCTGGTGCAGGTGATAGTGCAAACCTACGACGCATCCGCTTTGCCGATCCCCTCGGTTTGCTTGAATCATTTCTCGTGAGCCGCTCGGAATCCATTCGCGTCGGTACGTCTCGACGAAGAACCCGCGTTCGTCGTCGTATACCTCAGGCGTCACAACGTAGACACCTTCAATGCTTTCGGATGGGACTACCTCAGCCATGCAGACCTAGGGTATTGCTTACTTGGCGTCGCTGGTCAGCGCGCGTCAAACCGCAGGTGTTCCACATCAGCTACAGAAATGGTTTGCAGGTCACCTTTGTCGGTCTCGATGACGAGTTCGCCGCTTTTGGTTAAGTCAACGGCGCGCCCTTCGAGCACACGAGTTTCCTGAGAGTGATCTAGGTGAACTCGCACGCGGCGTCCAAGCGTGCTCGAGTGGTACCGGATTTCTTCGAGCAGGGTTTCGCTGCCCCATGGTTGAAGCAGATCTGAATATTTGTTTTCAAAGTTTTGAAGAATCTTGTGAGCCAGGTTTGGTCGATCGACGGACGAACCAGCCAACACGTCCAGACTTGTAGCAACTTGTTCCAATTCAGGCGGCACCGGTCCCCAACCGGTGTTCAGCCCCATGCCCACCACCAAGGCTGAAATAGCCGAGTCGACGATCAGGGTTTCAGTCAAGATGCCTGCCACCTTTAGATAGCCGAGACCCGCGGGAGCGTCAGTCGGACTGTCTACTACAAGGTCGTTCGGCCACTTGATACCCAGCTTGACCGTCGTGGTTTCTCGCACCGCGTTAACCGCGGCGACAGCAAGCGCCGAGGTAATCAGTGAAGCGCTGTGCACCGGGACTGAATCCGACGGTGGCCGGAGAAGAACAGACATCATGAGCGATGTTCCAGGTGGAGCCATCCACACACGTCCTCTACGGCCGCGACCTTGCGTTTGAAGGTCCGCAATCAGCACCTCGCCTTCGTCTCCCCCTTTTCGTGCGAGTTCCAGTAGCGCAGTGTTTGTGGAGGGAATCTCGGACACCCAGACCACGTTTTGGAAGCGAGTTCCCTCCACCGCATCAAACCTGTGGCTTTCCACAGGCCTGAGCGTACTTACCTCAAAGTGCTGTTATTTACGAAAGAAAAACAGTCAGATAGGAAGAAGCACTCGAGTGTGGCACGATTGCAGGTCGTATGTCCGTGCTCGGAAGGCCGAACTTGTGTTTTCGAAGATTCTGATCGCTAATCGTGGAGAAATAGCCGTACGGGTTATTCGCGCTTGTCGCGAGTTAGGTATCACCAGCGTGGCTGTGTACAGCGAGCTTGATCGCAATGCGTTGCATGTTCGGCTTGCAGACGAGGCATACGCCCTCGGTGGTGAGAATGCGGCTGATTCGTATTTGAACACATCAGCCATCCTGAACGCGATCGAGCAAAGTGGTGCTGAGGCGGTTCATCCGGGCTACGGGTTCTATAGCGAGAATGCGGAATTTGCTCGAGCAATTACTGACCGGGGTGTGATCTTCATCGGGCCGCCACCCGAGGCGATCGAGGTGATGGGTGACAAGATTTCGGCGCGTCTCGCCGCGGAAAAAGTTGGCGTCAAAGGGGTGCCTGGAACCACGGAGATCATTCAGCATCCTGATGAGGTTCGTCGTTTTGGCGCAGAGCACGGCTACCCCGTTGCCATAAAGGCCGCCTATGGGGGCGGGGGACGTGGCATGAAAGTGGTGTCATCAGATGAGGAAGTCGATGACGCTCTGGAATCCGCTCAACGGGAAGCGGAGAGTTTTTTTGGACGGAATGAGTGTTATCTGGAGCGTTACTTGACGTGGCCCCGGCACATAGAAATGCAGATAATTGCCGATCAGCATGGCAACGTCGTGTGGCTCGGCGAGCGCGACTGTTCTGCACAGCGGCGGCATCAGAAACTGATTGAAGAAAGCCCGGCACCGAATTTCCCGGACGAAGTTCGGCAAGCAATGGGCGCAGCGGCAGTAGCTGTTGCTGAAGGCTGCGATTACACCAACGCTGGAACCGTCGAATTTCTATTTCAAGAGGGCGAGTTCTACTACCTAGAGATGAACACCAGGTTGCAGGTGGAGCACCCTGTCAGCGAGTTGGTATCAGGCATTGATCTGGTTCGAGAGCAGATCTGTGTCGCGGCGGGCGAGTCGTTGTCATTTACCCAAGATGACGTCGAATGCAACGGTCACGCCATCGAAGTAAGAATTAACGCGGAAGACCCAGCAGGTGGGCGCTTTCTTCCATCGCCTGGAACCATCAGTAGCCTGCGGTTACCGCAGGGCTTTGGTATTCGTTGGGACGGCGGGTATGAAGCCGGTGATGTTGTTTCGCAGTTCTACGACAACTTGGTCGGCAAACTCATTGTCTGGGGGTCAGATAGGCCAACTGCCATTGAACGAATGCAAAGCGCCCTTGTTGAGTTGGAGGTCGGAGGCATAGCGACTACGACTAACGCCCATAAGGCCATTTTGGCTAGTCCCGATTTTCGGGCCGGTGAACACAGCACAAAGTGGGTTGAAGACTCGTTGGACCTGGCGGAGGTTTCGGGAAAATCTGGTGCCGCTGCGGAAAGTACCGGTGACGAGGATCCGAGCGTTCGCAAGGACGTGGTTCTTGAGGTAAACGGTAAGCGTTTTGAGGTCGCTGCGTGGGTACCGGAGTCGGCGGGAGTGGCTGTCAACCAAAAGCCCACAAAGGTTCGCCGTTCGGCATCGCGTGATAGCGGAGCCAAAGCCGGGTCGGGTCACGTCACTGTGCCTATGCAGGGAACGATTGTGAAGGTGCTCGTCCAGGCAGGTCAAGAAGTCAGTGAGGGCGATGCCGTCGTGGTGTTGGAGGCCATGAAAATGGAGAACAACATCAACGCGGATAAGTCGGGGACGGTAAGCGAGGTAAAGGTCGCTGCGGGCGACACGGTCGGTGCGGGCGACGTTGTTGTTGTCATCGATTGATGGTGCCGACGCACTTGAAGGCTAAAGCTGCGCCAGACTGGTAAACGTGACTAGTTGCGGTATGCAGGGGTCTTGTTTATGCGGGGCATGATGCTTGCTGGTGGCGCGGGAACCCGTTTATTTCCGTTAAGTCGGGTTTCAAGTAAGCAGTTGCAGCCCGTTTATGACAAGCCGATGATTTATTACCCGTTGGCAACGCTGATGAACGCGGGCATCAGAGAAATTCACTTGATCAGCACTCCCCACGATCTACCCGTTTTTCGAGAGGTACTCGGCGACGGCCACCAGTGGGGGGTGGATCTGTCGTACGGGGCGCAACCAGAGCCCGGTGGTATCGCGCAAGCAGTGGTAATTGGCGAGAACTTTATTCAAAGCGAGCCATTTACTCTGGTGCTTGGTGACAACATTTTTCATGGCCCTATCGGCCTAGGCCGCGAAGTCGCTAATCACGACGGCGGTGCGGTTATTTGGGGGTACCCGGTAGATGATCCGCAACGCTACGGAGTGATCGAATTCGACGAATTTGGGGCTGTGCTTTCGATCGAAGAAAAACCCGATGACCCTCGAAGCCATCTGGCTGTCCCTGGTCTTTATGTTTACGACGGCACCGCTGTGGTTCGAGCTAAAGACCTTAAACCGAGCGCTCGAGGTGAGCTGGAAATCACTGATCTCAACTTGAGTTTTCTTAACGACGGCGAATTGCGTGCGGTCGAACTGGAAAGGAACATCACCTGGCTTGATTCAGGCACTCATGAAAGCCTGCTTGACAGCTCCAACTTCATTGCCGCAATCGAAAAAAGGCAGGGCTACAAGGTCGCGTGTCTCGAAGAGGTCGCATTCAATATGGGTTTCGTATCGGGAGATGAGATCGCTCACACGATCGAGGCGAT
This sequence comes from Acidimicrobiaceae bacterium, assembly GCA_002719335.1. Classification (GTDB taxonomy): domain Bacteria; phylum Actinomycetota; class Acidimicrobiia; order Acidimicrobiales; family Poriferisodalaceae; genus UBA2110. Next base: position 51,805 of record PBHE01000015.1, on the reverse strand, counting down.
GCCGCGTTCGCCTTACCGCAGCTATTGCGAAAGAGCGATTTTGGGGTGAAGGAACGACGCGTCAGTAGGGCCGCTCGTTGGACCCTGGGGATTGTCGCTCTAACCGTGATAATTAGCTTGGGGCTGCCATTAACAGGCGCGCGCACATTTCTGCGCTCCGACACCGTTTTGCGTTGGGCCCCGTGGAACGAGAGCCAACCAATAGACCTTGAGCTGACGTCTATCCCGGTGGCGGACCCCGTGGATTCTGGGTTTCCAGCGCAAGAATTATTTCACCGCAGGCTCCTAGATGGCGATCTGGCTATGTGGAACCCTTTTCCAGCAGGCGGAACACCACTCGCGGCAGTCCCTCATCAGGGCCTTTTCGACCCGCTGAACGTGCCATTTCTCGTAGTGCCAGATCGAGTAGCTCCGGCATGGGCAAAGCTGGCGGAGCTATGCGTCGCTATAGCTGGGGTCTTCCTTCTGCTTCGCAGGTTGGGAGTTTCACAAGCAGCCTCTTTGGTTTCGGGCTTTGTTTACTCCTTCAGTGGGTTTCAAACGGTCTGGTCCAATTGGCCTCAGAGTCATGTTGGGGCTTATTTGCCCTGGCTGCTGTGGGCGGCCGAACGGTATCTGCGTCGACGCGACCTTTCTTCGTGCATAGCCATTTCCTTGGTGACGGGCTCAATGTTGTTGGCTGGTTTTCCGGCGCTCACTGCCTGGGGCGTCGGTCTGATGTTGATCTGGGTCCTTTTGCGTTCTCTCAACCAACCTCAATCCGACCGACGAACCATGCGCCTAATGGGCACTGTTGGAGGCTCAGTCGCTTTGGGGGCTGGGTTAGCGGCCTGGCAACTTTTACCTTTTCTAAGTCAAATAGGAGCAACCGACTTAAGTCATCGCGCTCAGACTTCTACCGATCATCTGTCCCCGTCGTTGATGGCGACGGCTGCGATACCGACCGCCTTTGGTTCGCACGCTCAAGGATTTTTTTACGGCGACCGTAACTACATCGAAACTTGCGCTTTTCTGGGAGCGGGAGCGTTGGTATTGGCCGTGGTGGCTATTTTTTGGCGACCTTCGCCATCAGTTTCACGCTCAACAAAGGTCATCACTAGCGGCTTGTTAGCAGCGACTACAGCACTCATCTTTGGCGGAGGACCACTCTTGGCTTTTGCCCAAAATTTGCCTGTATTTGACACAAATTTTGTGGGGCGGATGCGTTCTATCTGGCTGCTGTTACTGGCAATTCTGGTCGGTTTAGGGTTGGAGGCAGTCACGGCAGATGCTCGAGGTGACGGCGGCCAAGTAAGCAGCCCAGTTAGCCGGTTTCGGTCGCTAGGACTTTGGGTTGTTTTCGCGGTCACTGTTTTGGGTATTTGGCATGTGTTGCGGGTCGCATCGAGGGAAGGTCATCTATCTGATGTCGCGACTGCCGTAGTCGTCGCAGTAATTGCCGCAACCGTCGTGATCGGTTGCATCACAGCTGCTCGCCGCACGCGCTTAAAAGTTTTCCTGCCCGTTGTTGTAGCGGGTGTGGCTGCTATTGAAATACTTCTCTTCGTTTCCCCGTTCTGGCCTAACGAAGTTCCCGAACGCCACTATCCGCAGACACCTGCCCACGATTTTCTTGCGACTGAAGCCTCCGGGGATCGGATCGCTACTCATGATTTGGCGTTTTACGCGGGCACAACAACTCATTACGGGATTCGAACTGTCACCGGTCACGTCTTCCATCAACCCACTTGGCGAGACTTGTTAGTTGCGGTCGACCCAGAAGCTCTAAATCGTTCCTACACGTTTTCTTTTTTGGAATTTCTTGATGTAGGTCGTTTGAAATCGACGATTTTGGATCGAATGGCAGTGGGTTGGCTGGTAACTCAAGTCGATTTTCCGTTACCAGGGACTCCCTTCGAACTTTCTCAGGGAAATACTGTGACACGGGTTGATCCAGGAGATCCTCTGGTGGTTGCAGTGGAGTCACAACCCGTTCGAGGGGTTGAGATTGAGATAGCAGAAGATGTTGTCACCACCGATCTTGCAGCGAGACTCAGAGTCGAGATCATCGGGCCTGATGGGTCAGTTCGGATAGGTCGTCGTCACGTACGGGGCTTTCTTCCAGCTGGACGTCATTGGGTTCCCGTCGCCGCGGAGGGTTTACCTGTTGGTGGAGAAGCATTGGTGCGAATTCGTCTCGACGGTGACGATGGAATCATGGCCGTGCGCACAGATGAATTTGGAGCGCCGGTATTGCATGGGATGGCACCTTCGGGTGATGGCTTGCGTTTGGCTTATGCCGATGATGTGGCGATTTGGGAGAACCTCAATGCGGTGGAACGAGTCAGGTTCGCGTCGCATGGAATAGTTGTCCGTGATCAAGCCGAGCGAATAGCTACCTTGCAGGAGCCGCTTCCTGCTGAGGTGGTGGTGCTGTCGGAGCAGTCCAACCACTTGACTGATCCTGAAGGTGCCACAGCAATCATTCACGAGGTGGATGATCGACTCGACAGTCTCAGCGTTTCGCTGACCAGCACTGGCCCAGGTTGGCTGGTGGTCGCTGACGCTATACAAAGCGGTTGGACTGTAACGGTGAACGATGTGTCCGGTGCGCTGGTCCATGCGGATCATGCGTTAGTAGCGGTGGCGGTTCCGAAGGGGTCTAGCGTCGTCGAATTGGTGTATGAGCCGCCGGGTTTGAAGGCTGGTGTGGCGCTGTCCGCGATATCGCTACTGATTCTTCTGACCTTGGTTTGGGGAGCTAGCCGCCAACGTGGCGGAGGTCAGCTCTCGTTGGAGGGTTCAGCGTCGGGGCTTGCGTGAGGAGCAACAGTGAGTTCGATGTTGCGGACGCGTCGCAGGACTCGCTCTCCTATTACTCGGTTAGACCTCAGTAGGTCTGCCAGAACTCCCAACATGAGCATTTGCATCGCCACTAACAAACAGACGGCTCCAACAATGAGCGACTGGACGTGACCCTCTCCCCCACTTGCGAGGTAAAACCATCCGAAGCGACCGAAGAGCACTAGACCGGCTATGCCGAATAACGCTGCGGGAATGTTGAAAACTCGTAGAGGTTGGTGCATTGCGTATACCCGGGAGATAGTTCCGGCAGATCTTCGGATGTATTGACGCTTCGAGCCGAAGAGCCGTGAAGGTCGCTTTGTTGGGTTGACTTTAATAGGTACGTCCGCGACCGCGAGGTCGGAGCGCCCAGCCTGGATGAGAGTTTCGAGGGTATAAGTAAATTGGGAAACCACGTTGGCTTGGAGTGCCGCTTCTTTGCTGTAGGCCCGAAACCCGGAGGTGACGTCTGAAACATCGGTAGCTGAGGCCTGTCGAACCACCCAAGATCCGATTCGCTGTAAGAATTTTTTTAGAAATGAGAACTCGTCGTGGTTGGCGATGTCTCGAGTTCCGATGACAAGGTCCGCCGTTCCTCGGGTGATGGGCTCAACTAGGCGCGGAATGTCCTGCGCTGAGTACTGGTTGTCCGCGTCGGTGTTGACAATTACATCTGCTCCAAGCTGTAAAGAGGCGTCGAGGCCTGCCTGGAAAGCTACTGCGAGACCCTTGTTTTGAGTGAGTTTGACGACGACGTCTGCGCCGTGTGTTTTCGCGATTTCTGCGGTTGCGTCGGTCGAACCGTCGTCGACGACCAGCCAAAGGACTTCGTTGAAGCCGGGAACGACCCGCGGTAAATCAGCCAGTGTCTCGGGCAATGTCGTCGCTTCGTTGAAACAAGGGATCTGGATGACCAGTCGCACCTCCCCATTGTGGTGGACGAATGGACTAGACACGAGGGCGGGTGATTAATCATCGCCAATATTTTTGACGTTGGATGCAAGACAGGACTTATGAGCGACGAAGCTACCTACAAATTAAGCGGCCATATAGCGACCATTACCTATAACCGGCCTGAATCCCTCAACGCAATCAATGGAGCGATGCGGGAGTGTCTCAACGCGGCATGGTTGGAGTTCTACAACGACCCTGAAGCATGGGTGGCCGTTTTGACTGGCGCTGGAAGAGCATTTTGCGCTGGCGCCGATCTGCGTCCCGGCCAAGGAAACTCGGCCGGTACCTGGGCGGGAAGTTATTTTGAAATTCCTACGATTAATAGCTTCGAGAGCGGTCTGGAGCTTTGGAAACCAACCGTTGCCGCGGTCAATGGTGCTTGCATTGGATACGGCTTAACTGGAGCTATTGCGACGGATTTTCTTTTAGCTTCAGACCGAGCGGTGTTCGGCATGCCTGAGGTAAAGGTTGGAGTGCCGACCATTGTTGGGTCAATGAGGATCCCGTCGAAGGTGGCATGGGCAGACGCGATGGAGATCTTGCTTACGGGCGACAACATCGATGCTGATCGTGCAGTCGAGATCGGGTTAGCCTGGCGGGTGGTTCCACATGATGAACTTTTAGATGAGGCTTACGCCTTAGCTGAGCGCCTGTGTCAGGGGGCGCCACTGGCAGTGCGGGCTGTGAAAGAGGTCGCTACTCGCTCGCAGCGAATGGGTTGGAACGAAGCAGTTCGAATGGGCGAAAGCATTCGAAGGATTGTCGGAACAAGCGAGGATGCGCAGGAGGGTGTTGAGGCCTTTCGCGAGAAGCGGGCTCCTCATTGGAAGGGGCGCTAGTCGTTTTGTCGGCTCTTGCGTTGCCAATTTCTATTCATCGAATGTGACATTGTCTAGGTTTCTAACACCAGTCGGGCAACTACATCAGTTCCAAAAGCTGTCAAGATGGCCAGGTACAAAAGACCGGTCGCGGCCATAACTGCTGCGTATTGGCGTTCGCGTAGTGCGGCTCGGGTGATGACGACTAAGACGATGGTCATCACCGCACACGCGGCCCAGAACCAGCCGAGCATCCCTCCATACCCGTCATCTACTGCGCCTGACAACACCGACCACATACCTGTAGGTATAAGCAGCAGGCCTACTTCTAGGGGCCAGATTTTTCCCAGCCAGGAGACCTGCTCGAGCAGAGGTTCTCGACGCAGCCCCGGCTGCACCAAATACCAATGTCCCAAGAGCATTGCGTCGGTAACTGATCCCAGAAATGCTGCGCCGACTAAAATTCGTGCCGTCTGCACCAGCTGGTTGCCTCCGCCACCGAGACCGGCGGCGACTAATCCGATCAGTCCGATGATTGGAGCGGCAAGGTCCCACCGGGGGTCAAATTCGGGGCCCTGGGCATCGCGAGGGTTGAGGTTGCGTTCGATGCCAGTTCGGTCAGCCGTCGCCTGGGTCGATTCGTAGTGTTGTCGTTGTTGTCCCGATACCCCTGTTCGCCGTCGGACGACTGACAGGAGCAGTGCTAGAGCGGCGGCAGCGGAAACACCAATCGACGCTGCGTCACGGATGGGCTCTGCTGCCCAGCGATACCCAGCGATCGCGGCGAGGGCCGCTATGACTAAATAGCTTGCTCTTAATAGCCAACCGTATCCAAGGCCTACTTCACGTCGGCGGGTAGTGATCCAGCAAAACAAAAGACCGCCTGTTGCCCATTGCAGCAATACTGTTGCGGCGTCAAGCTGCGGACCTGCTGCCATTCTTCGAAGTGTATCGACGGCGCCGTCAAAGTTAGGGAGTTCCTAACAGCCCCCGAGCGGCTGCAGATGCTCTGTAGCTCGAACGCGTAAGCGGACCGGCTTCTACGTGTCGAATACCCATTTCGCGACCCTTGTCGGCCCACATTTCAAAGGTTTTCGGTTGGACCCATCGGTGCACGGGGAGGTGCGCGCTGGTCGGCCTCAGATATTGGCCAATGGTCACGATGTCTGCCCCGACCGATGCGAGGTCGGCCAGAGCGGTTGTCAGTTCGTCATCGCTTTCACCGAGACCGACAATTAAACCGGATTTAGTAACGGACCCGTGTGCTTTGGCACGAGCAAGGACGGTCAAGCTTCGGGCATACCCAGCGTTAGGACGCACGGCACGTTGTAAGCGGGCCACAGTTTCGAGGTTGTGGTTAACGACATCTGGTCCTTCGCTAAGCAGCGCCTTCAGGGGCTGTAGCTGTCCTCCGAAATCAGGAATGAGGGTTTCGATCGCGATGTCGGGGACACGGGATCTGATCGCGTTTACAGTTTCGATAAACCCGAGGGAGCCTCCGTCGTCGAGATCGTCACGAGCCACTGCCGTAATCACCACATGGGAGAGACCCATCGCTGTGACGGCTTCTGCGACACGACGAGGTTCGTCGTGGTCGCGGGGTTCAGGTTTCCGAGTGTCGACTAGGCAGAAACCGCATGCTCGTGTGCATCGTTTGCCGTTAATCATGAAGGTGGCTGTGCCTTCGCCCCAACATTCGTAGATGTTGGGGCACCCCGCTTCTTCACAAACTGTCGCCAAGTTCATGGGATGCAAAGTTGAGCGCAGCCGACGGTACCCGTCGTTCAAGTCGATGTGGGCTTTCATCCAGGGTGGTTTTCTCTGGGTGATCGAGAGTCCTTTGGTTACGCCTGCATCGTCAAGCCTTCGTCGGCGACGTTCGGTGGTTTCGCGATTTCTGAGAACAACGGGCATGTTTTCGATCGCGCTCTTTTGTTTGTGCTGACTGTTGCTGAACGCTGTCAGGTCAGTTTTGGGATGTCGAAAGACCACGTTTGCCTGATCGTGTCCGTTGTCGCCCCAAGTTTCGATTGCTCTTCGTGTTACTGCTTTCACGACCTTTTCCATGGACACTTCTAATCCTTGGTCTTGCATGCTTGTTATCCCGAAATCACTGATTCCACATGGGATGATTCGATCGAACCACGAAAGATCGGTCCCGACGTTCACGGCGAAGCCGTGCATGGTGCGTCCCCGACTTAGCCGGACGCCTATAGCTGCGATCTTTTGGGGAGATGCACTGTCGGGCTCAACCCACACTCCTGGGTATCCGTTTACGCGCCCACAGTTAGGCAGACCTACGTCGGCGAGCACTGAGATGAGTAGTTCTTCAAGTTGTGAAACGTACGCTCTGGTCTCCGCCAAGCCGCCTCCTCGGCGTCCCGGCAACGAAAGGATGGGGTAGCCGGTGAGTTGCCCGGGTCCGTGGTAAGTGATGTCGCCGCCTCGGTCTACTGATTGGTAGCTGGCTCCGACCGAGGTTGGTTCGATCAAAAGGTTCGACAAGTTGGCGTTGGGGCCGCCGGTAAACACGTGTTCATGCTCTACGAGTAGCAAGTGGTCGTCAGAACTGCTGTTGAACAGCTGTCTTTGGAGATCCACTGATTCTTGATAGGCGACTCGCCCAAGCCAGCGGACTCGAAGCATCTAGAGTTCCACTTCCCAGTCTCGAGTTTCGATGGCGCGCTTAATGGTTGTGAGAAAGCCGGCCGCGTAACTCCCGTCGAAAGCTCTGTGATCCCAGGCCATCGCTAAATGCCCTACTGAGTGGACTGTGATGCTCTCGTTGCCGAATCGGTCAGTGACGACGACTGGGCGTCGGGTCACGCCATCGGTGGAAAGTACTGCTACCTGAGGTTGGTTGATGATTGCGGCGGTGGTGTATGTACCGAAGGCTCCGTTGTTGGAGATGGTGAAGGTACCGCCGCTGATGTCGTCCAAACTGAGGCGCCGGTTTCGTGCACCTGACGCCAGATTGTTCACTGCTTGCGCCAGTGCCTCAAGTCGGAGGCCGTCGGCTTGTCGAACGACGGGAACAATCAATCCCTCGTGGTTGAGGTCGACTGCCACACCTATGTTGATGTCGGTGTGGACGCTCAACCCTTCGTCTTCAACTGAGGCATTGAGGTAGGGCCACTCTTCGAGCGCTTCGACCACCGCCCTCATAACGAAGGGCAGGTAGGTAAGGCTAAAGCCATGCTCGGCTCGCCACGTTTCCCGGTGCGCAGATCTCACCTTTTCGACATTCTCGTAGTCCACTTCCATAACTGTCATTGCGTGGGGCGAGGAATGAGCCGAGCGGGCCATGTGACCCGCTGTGGCGCGCCGAATGCTGTTGAAAGCTACGTAGTTCGATTCTCCGGACGTTCGGGGTTTGGTTTCAATGCTTGGTTGGGAGCTGGACGTTTCGCGTCCGTCGCGGTGACGTTCGTCGATGACCTTGAGCACGTCGTTTCTTGTGATGCGGCCTCCCCTACCTGAGCCCTGGAAGCCTGCTAGCTCAAGCCCATGTTCTTTTATCAGGCGGCGAACAACCGGCGATAGGAGGCGACGGTCATTGGTGATGCTTTGGGTGTCACGTCGCTTTGTACTCTGATTTGAACGAGTTGAGGTCACGTCGGCGTTAGGTTTGGTCGGAGTTTCCCGCGACGACTGAGGGGGATCGTCGGAAATCTGTGCTTGGGCCTTGGGGCCAGCGGCTTCGGGGGTGACGCCTGCGAGCTCACCTTCAACGACTGCCAAGACAGTCCCCACCGGAATTGTCTCCCCTTCTGCAACTTTGAGTTCGATGATGGTTCCTGTAACTGGTGATGGAACTTCGGCATCAACTTTTTCGGTTGAAATTTCGTAGAGCAACTCGTCAACGGTGACGGTGTCACCGACTTGTTTGAACCAGCGGGTGATGGTGCCTTCTTCTACCGTTTCGCCCAGTTTAGGGAGTTCGACATTGATGAGTGTCATGGCTCTATCCGTGGAGCGCTCGACCAGCGAGTTCCAGGACGGCCTCGCCGAATAGTTCTGAAAGAGTCGGGTGAGGCTGAATAAATTCGGCGATCTCGTCGATTGTTGCCTCCCAGTTGACCGCTAGGTAGCCCTGGCTTAGTTGTTCAGTTGCCCATGGACCGACGAGGTGTACTCCCAGGAGTTGTCCTGAACTCCCGTCAGGGCGTCGCTCAGCAACGACTTTGATGATTCCGTCACTTTCGTTGACGATCATTGCCCGGGCGTTGCCAGCAAAGCGATGCTGCGCTACGACGACATCATGGCCAGCTTGTCGCGCCTGTTCTTCAGTCATGCCCGCGAAAGCAACTTCGGGGTGGCAATAGATAGCCCACGGCACTTTGGGATAATCGATCGGAGGTGGGTTTTCCCCGAGTATGTCGCGAACAGCGAGCATCGCTTCAGCAAAGCCAACGTGCGCGAGTTGGGGGGTATCTATTAAGTCCCCAATTGCATAAACGTGGTCTTCTGCTGTCCGACACAGTTCGTCGACTACAACGAATCCGCTTTCGTCAACTTCTATGGAGGTGCCTTCAAGCCCGAGATGATCCCCAAAGGGTCTCCGGCCCACGCATACGATCACCATTTCGACGTCTATGTCAGTCCCGTCCTTGAGATGAACGGTCGTCCCCCCGGTGCGAGGAGAATGGCCACTCACGGCGACACCGGTGATCGATGTGATTCCTCTCTTCTCGAAAGAACGTTTCAGGGTCTTCGCTATATCGCTGTCGGCGCCGGGGATCAGTTGATTCATTGATTCCAAGATGGTTATTTCACTTCCAAGGTCTGCCAGCATTGAGGCGAACTCACACCCGATTGCTCCTCCCCCGACGATGGCTGCACTCTCTGGTAGTGCTTGTAGGTCTAGGACTTCGTTCGACGTCAAAACGATTTCACCGTCGATTTCAAAACCCGGGATGGTTCGCGGTACGGAACCCGCAGCAAGAAGAACCGATTCAGCGGTGAGTGTTTGTTCGGTTCCGTCACTGTGCTGCACCGTGACCGTTCGACCAGTTTCTAGGCGCCCCGTCCCAGAGAAAACCTTCACTTCCTTGCTTTGTAGAAGTTGGTTCACTCCTTTGAACAGACGATCAATGACCGCGCGTTTCCGATTTTGGGTTGCAGAAAAGTCGAGGGTTGGCGCAGATGTGATCACCCCAAATTCCCCTGCATGCATAACGGTGCGATGCACAGTTGCCGTTTCGAGAAGCTCCTTGGCTGGTATGCACCCGCGATGCAAACACGTTCCGCCCAAGAGATCTCGCTCAACTAGGCCGACACTAAGACTCGAAGATGACGCGGCTAATGCCGCTGCATACCCCGCAGGTCCTCCGCCTACAACGACTAGATCGAAATGGTTTGAACTCATACTGAGGCCAATCGTATCTGCGGGTGGCGGTGAGTTCGTCTCAGTTTGTCAGTTGACTCCGACAACGACCTACGCCGCGATGAGGACCTGTGCTGCAAACGCTAGGAGGATCATCAGACCTGCCGCTAGGGCCGCAATGATCAAAGCTCGGGTACTCACATCTGCTGAATCTAGCGTTCTTGCAGCTTCTGGCACATAGCCTTTGCGGTGTGAGAGCACTCCTTCACAACGCAGTGCTGTGCCTATCGATTTTGGCGGTGTGCGCGTGCTCAAGCGGTAGCGAGTCCCATGTTCTCAGTAGTGGGACTGTGTCAGTGTCAAAGCAGCACTATGTGCTTGCGGATCGTGACTCTGCACCAGTGGAGAAGGTGCAAAACAAGTTGCCGGTCGAGTTAGCAGTCCTTGAGAGTTCGACTCTCGGCGGAGAAATGTTTGACCCGATGTCGTTAGCGGGAAAAGAAGTTCTTTTATGGTTCTGGGCGCCATGGTGAGAGACTTGCAACCGGGAAGCAGCGGCGGTCGCCGCTCTCACAAGTGAAGTCGACGTCGCCATAGTCGGGATACCCGGTCGAGATGTTCGTCTGGCATATGAGTTATTTGTTGAACGTCACCACCTCAGTCACATACCTCAGATCGAAGATGTCGATGGAAGTCTCTGGAACTATTTCGGAGTTTCTGGTCAGCCTGCATGGATTTTCTTCGATCATGAGGGGGGCGTATACCGCGGACGGGGCCGGATACCCGACAAATTGTTCAAATCGGGTACATGACAATGCATGATGAACAGCCAGCTAGGTTCTGAAGATGGCTTACCGAGCTATAAGTAGCGAACTTCTCATTTCAGCTGAGGCGTCCCTCATTTTCGATATCTTGGCGGACCCTTCTAGGCATGCGGCGATTGACGGGTCGAACACGGTGCGAGGCCACGTAGGAGAGCAAACTCGTTTAGCGCTAGGCAGCACGTTCGCTATGAAAATGCGATACGGGATCCCCTATCGGATTAAGAGCCGAGTGTATGAGTTTGAAGAAGGTCGCTTAATCGCGTGGGGACATTTGGGTGGCCATAGGTGGAGGTACGAGTTGGAGTCGACTGGCGAGCAGACGCTCGTAACGGAAACATTTGATTGGTCGACATCTCGTTTGCCTATTGCGATTCACATACTGGGTTATCCTCGGCGCCACCTGAGGAACATGGAACAGACGTTGCAACAGCTCGCGGGGTTAGTCGAGTCGACGAGCGAGTGAAATTCGCGGTGGCAGCGTTGTGTGCGCTGGTGGGAGCCGCTGGTTGCACAAGTGCTGTGGGGGTCTCGCTGGACGATCAGTCGGTGCGCGATTCGTCGGGTCGCATAACGGTGGGTGGTGAGGTCGGCGTACTTCGGTTAATACCTGGAGATTGCTTCGTTCTGGGTACCGATGAAATCGAAACCGTTGATGCCGTTCCGTGTGAGGATGACCACAACGCCGAAGTGTTTGCGATTTTGGAGTTGGCGGACACCGACTGGCCGGGAAACAAAAGCGTCGCACAGGTCGCTGAGACCGGGTGCATTGATCGGTTTCGGATCGCTACTGGGCATGTTTTTGACCCGGTGCACGTAGCCATAACTGGGTACGCCCCTAGTGAACAGTCATGGCACGATGACAGAAAGGTGCTTTGTGTCGTTACAGCCCACGATCTGGGTTCGGTCCGCGGACGAGCGACGAAGTGAGTTCAGCAAACTCACTTAGGATCCATCACCCAAACATCTTCTTCGAGGTTTCTTTCGAGTTTGCGTTGCAAATCGCCCAGTGTGCGGTCGTCCCCGTGCCGGACGAGGACAGCTTCGGCGGCGTACCGAAGTATGGCGTCGTCGCGCCGGCCCATCGCCTTCGCAAACTCCGAACTGGTTTTCGGTACCTCAGGGTTGACGGTGATGATTGATCGAGCTCCTGCGAGCAGCTCGCTGTAGCGTCTTTGTGTTGCGTCGGGCCAGCGTCGTTCCATGCCTTCGAACGCGAGTGCCACCACGTACGGAACTGCGGCAGCTGCCGCCGCTTCAGCGGCAAGCATTTCAACACCAAGTCCCAGACCTGTTATCACCTGAAGGTCTGGGTGCATTTCTAGCTTGGCGCGTAGCAGTTCTATAAGGCGGCGGCGTACGGACATGGTGATCGAATTTTCTCCGTATCCACCAAGTTCGGGTGGCCTATGGCCGAAAACAGCGACCGAGTGGGCACTGTTTGTGATTTGATTTTCGCTATCCGAGGTGGTCGAGGGACCATCTCCGTCTAGCCCTCTGACGATGGCATCGGTGAAGATGCCCCCTGATTGATGTTTTTGTTCAGCTGCTGCGGCTGTAGCGAGTTGATCCGCGGCGTCATTAAGGCGGTGGCCCGAGTGTCCCTTCACCCAAACGAATTCCACGTCGGCCCGAGCATTCACCAACTCAATAAACGGCTCCCACAAGTCGCGGTTCGCAACGGGTTCCTTTTTTGAGTTCTTCCAGCCTCTTCGGAGCCATCCCTTCCACCACTCTTGAACAAAACAGTTGACGACATAAGTCGAGTCACTGTGAACACACAGCGGACCTTCCAGGGTCTGCACGGCCGCGCTAGCCGCGGTGAGCTCCATTCGCTGGTTGGTGGTGTGTGGCTCGAATCCCGATGACCATGGTCCCTGGTCTACGACAAATGCCCACCCGCCGGGGCCTGGGTTACCCAGGCACGCCCCATCAGTGAATACTTCGGTCACCATTGCTGTACTTCCTAGCTCACTGGCGTGTCAAAAACGTGCAGGTTGAGCAAAGCATGTTCTCTGAATGCGAGGATAGATGCATGTTGTTCGATGGTTTCAACGAACAGACGCCTGACGTCGACCCGGAAGAGACTGACGAGTGGGTGCAATCGTTCGCAGCGGTGGTCGAAGAACGGGGGAAAAATCGAGCACGGTTTCTCATCAGGCGCCTAATGACCGCCGCACGCCAGTTACAGGTCGACTTTCCAGCAACAGTTTCATCTCCCTATATCAACACCATCGCACCAGATGATGAACCCTGGTTTCCAGGTGATGAATACATCGAGAGGCGCCTTAGGGCATTCATTCGCTGGAACGCCGTCGCAATGGTGACTCACGCCAACACGTGGGCAGACGGAATAGGCGGTCATCTGAGCACCTTCGCTAGTTCAGCAGCGTTGTACGACGTCGGTTTCAACCATTTTTGGAAAGGGAAAGAGGATGGGAAACCCGGGGACCATATTTACATTCAAGGACATGCAGCTCCCGGTATATACGCGAGGGCTTATCTCGATGGTCGGTTAAACGACGAAGACCTCGACCATTTTCGCAGAGAGATCGGTAGGTCAGGGCTATCGTCGTATCCTCATCCCAGACTCATGCCCGATTTCTGGGAGTATCCGACCGTGTCGATGGGCTTAGGTCCTATTTCTGCGATCTATCACGCGCGTTTCAATCGTTACCTTCATCACCGACGGATCGATGACACCTCTGAATCCAAAGTTTGGGCGTTCGTCGGTGACGGAGAAACTGACGAACCGGAGACGCTGGGAGCGTTACATCTTGCGGCTCGGGAACGACTCGACAATTTGATATTTGTGGTCAATTGCAATCTTCAACGTCTCGACGGTCCGGTTCGAGGCAACGGAAAAATCATCCAGGAGTTAGAAGCGAATTTTCGGGGTTCAGGTTGGAACGTAATCAAGGTCATCTGGGGAGGGCGGTGGGATGAACTTCTCGCTCGAGATGTCGACGGTGTGCTTGCCAACAAGATGCTCGAAACCGTGGACGGTGAGTATCAGCGTTATTCCGTTGAGAGCGGAGCCTATATCCGGGAACATTTCTTTGGACCTGATCCGCGATTGCGACAAATGGTCGAACATCTTTCCGATGAAGATCTCCAGCAGCTACCTCGAGGTGGTCACGATTACAAGAAGCTCTACGCGGCTTATCGGGCGGCAGTCGAGCACGAGGGTAGCCCCACGGTAATACTCACTAAGACGGTCAAGGGCTGGACTCTGGGTCCCGATCTGGAAGCTAGAAACGCCACCCACCAAATCAAGAAACTTTCTCGGGAGCAACTGTCAATAATTCGGACCAGATTGCATCTTGAATCTGAGATCCCCGAGGATTTTGACACCGATCACCCTCCTTACTACCGCCCCGCTCAGGGTTCCGACGAACTGGAATACTTACTTGCGCGGCGCCGAGAGTTAGGGGGGCTGTTACCTGCTCGCGACGGTTCGTGGCGACGCAAGTCTCTTCCCCAACCAAGTCGTAAACCGTTTGAAGAAATGGGCGCAGGTTCAGGCGACCAGCACGTTTCGACCACTATGGCGTTTATTCGATTGCTCAGGGCATTGACAAGGGAAGAGGGTTTCGGTGAGCGGGTGGTACCGATCATTCCTGACGAAGGCCGCACCTTTGGAATGGATTCGCTTTTCCGAGAAATCGGTATTTATGCGAGTCAAGGCCAACTGTATGAGCCCGTCGATCACGACCTTCTCCTCTCCTACAGCGAACGTCAAGATGGACAGCTACTCGAAGAGGGAATTACCGAAGCGGGCGCTCTGGCAAGTTTCACTGCGGCCGCGACTTCGTATGCGACGCGCGGTGTTCCGATGGTGCCGTTCTATACGTTCTATTCGATGTTTGGCTTTCAACGAGTCGGGGATGCCATTTGGTCTTTAGCGGACATGAGGGGACGCGGGTTTTTGGTGGGTGCCACAGCGGGGCGGACAACCCTGATGGGAGAAGGTCTCCAACACCAGGACGGCCATTCGCTGTTACTCGCTTCTGCGGTACCGCCGTGCCAGGCTTACGACCCCGCGTTCGCGTATGAATTAGGAATAATTGTTGACGACGGTTTGAGACGAATGTTCGTCGACAACGAGGACATCTTTTATTACCTCGCTGTATACAACGAAAACTATCTCCAGCCGAAAGCTCCATCAGATCTTGATCGTGGCGCTCTACTCGCCGGCTTGTACAGATTTGCGGATGCTCCCTCGGGTCATTCTCATAGAGCAACGATTATTTTTTCTGGTCCGTCGCAGGCTGCGGCGAGATCAGCTGTGGATCTATTGGCCGAAAATCATGATGTGGGCGCCGATCTATGGAGTGCGACGTCGTTCAAAGCTTTGAGAGATGAGGCGCTGTCCGCCGAACGTCACAATTTGTTGCACCCAGAGGATCCGATTCGCGTCCCGTTTGTGACGAGGCAGCTTGGTGGGGGGACAGGACCGGTTGTAGCAGTCACTGATTTCATGAGGTCAGTTCCTGACCAAATTTCTCGATGGGTCGGGCGTGACTACGCGTCGCTGGGGACAGACGGGTTCGGTCGAAGCGACACCAGGGAGCGTCTGAGGGAACATTTTGAGGTCAGTGCCCAGCACATCGTCGTGTGCGTGTTGACGCGACTCGTTGCCCTGGGCCGGTGTGAACATTTGGTGGTGAGTGATGCAATCAAGCGTTATGGACTTGTCACCGCTTTAACTGATCCTTGGTCTACCAGCACCTACTGAGAACAGAGCACCTGTGCCAACTCCTCTTCACTTCACTGGTGACCCCGCCGCCGACGCACTGCTAAATACCGACCCATTAGCCCTTCTGATCGGAATGGTCCTCGATCAACAATTTCCGATCGAGCGAGCCTTTCTGTCCCCTTTTCGGTTACAACAGCGGCTTGGTCGGCCTTTAAAGACCAATGATTTAGCGCGCATGCCCTCAGAGACACTGATCGAAATTTTTAGTGACAAGCCGGCTCTGCATCGCTTTCCTAAATCGATGGCGCAGCGAACACAAGAATTGTGCAGATACCTAGCTGACCACTACGACGGAAATCCGGTAGACATTTGGAGCAATCTTCCCGACGCCGTATGTCTTCGAGAACGGCTGTTGCAGCTTCCAGGTTTTGGCGATAAAAAGGTCAAGATTTTCGTCGCGCTCCTCGCGAAACGGTTTGGGGTTGCGCCACAAGGATGGGAGAAAATTAGCGGTCGCTACTCAACCCCTGGATTTCACTCAGTGGCGGATCTCGATTCTCCAGAAGCATTATCTCAGCTACGAGCAGTTAGAGCAGCCGCGAAGACCAATCCATGAATTCAGACATCCCTTGCGAAGACCGCTGGTATGAGGACTTTTCAATCGGTGAATCGTTCACCCTCGGCAGTGTGCAAATGAATGCGGAAGAGATGATCGATTTTTCAACTCAATTCGACCCACAGCGTTTCCACATAGACGCGGAGGCAGCAGTTGACACGATCTATGGCAGCCTTATTGCGTCGGGTTGGCACACCGGTTCTTTGATGATGAGGTTGCTCACTGATGGCTTTTTGGGTGACTCAAGCCAAGGAGCAGCTGGAATTTCAGAGATCACTTGGCCTTCACCGGTTCGTCCCGGCGACACGCTTACGCTCAGGGTCGAAGTATTAAGCAAGCGAGTGAGTCATTCCCGGCCCGATATTGGTCTCATCGAGATCAGTAATGAGATGATTAACCAGGACGGCGATGTCGCGATGCGAACCGTACCCACAATGATTATCGCCAGACGGGAAGTAGCTATTTAGTTGCGGGTTTCAGTCCCTTGACGTTCAAGCCATCCCATCAAAACCGCCATGGCCCGAGGGTCGTGACGGATCCTGTGGTCGGCCCCTGCCACGAGCCGCAGCTCCGGTGAAGGATGCAGCGCCGCTAGCTGTCGAGCGTCGTCGTGTGGAACTTGACGGTCGTTCATCCCGTGCAAGATCAGAAAGGGACGAGAGCCAAGTTGTTGCATTGAGTCAATCGCACGGTGTTGTCGAAGTTCTTTAGCCCATTGGTTCAACGAGGCGGGGTAGTCGTCGAGGTCAACAACTCCCACATTGCGGCAATGTTGTAAGAAGCGGCGCGGATCCGTCGCCCAATCGTCAAAGTCGGCACGCGGGGCCATCACTGCGACGCCACGAATTTCTGGATCCCGAGACGCTGCCATGATCGCTAGCGACCCACCTGTCGTTGAGCCCACCAGCCATATTCTTCGGGATCCTTCTTCGCGTAGCCGTTCTATTGATCTAGCAACATCTTCAAGCCAGCCGAGCATTGAGAATTGGCCTGCAGACTGTCCGCATCCGCGAAGGCTGACAGCAAGGACGACCCAACCTTGTTCTTCTGCAACCCGTTCAGCGAATTGTTCATACGACCGACTGGGAACCCCCGGTCGTTGCGCCGAGGGGAACCCGTGGCACAAGACCATCGCTGGAGCATCAACTGTGTCGCGATCGGGGCGGACAAGAAAAGCCTCGAGCTGGGGCTCTCCTTTGATTGTGGTTTCTGCAATGGTGACCGGCATGGCTAAGACCACAGCATTCAGAAGCAGCAAGCAGCAGGCTTGTATCCCCGATTTCGCGCTTCACGCAGCTCGTCCGGGCCGAAGGTGGCATAGGTTCTGGAAGCGCTGATTCCGTCAATGGCATCTCGATGCGTGCACGACTCAAGATCATGGACCCGCTGAATTCGTTTGTCACCCACGAAACGGTGGCCTTCTAGTTCTTTAGGTGATTCCATAGCAACCATCTTGCCTTACTCTGAGCTTGAGGCCGCGCCGAGGGCTCCAATGACGGTGAGATATTGAAGATGTGCCTTGACCACTGCATCAACGATTGGTCTGGTGATCTCTATGTCTTGTGACCGAGCTTCGCGGTAGACACGTTGGATTGATGTTGGTTCGTCCGCGATTTGGTCGACGGCTTCGGGGTCAGACTTGAACTGCAACTGGTTGAGGTGAATTCGCAGGAGCTGCCTCAAAGTTTCACCGTCGATCTTTGCCGCGACGTCAAACGACAATTCTCCTTCGACGAAGGCCGCCGCTTCCTCTAATCGCCAAACAGGCTGACGTGGTTGGAGGCTGAGTCGGCGCGACTCGCGGCCGATCACGCCCGCTGCGACGACGAAACCGATTCCCAGCGAAACGGCAACGACAAGTGCAAGCATTTGGTTTGAAAGGTGCCTTCAGATTGGAAGGGAGGGTCTAGAGCCCGATTCTCTGAGCAAGCAGTTCGCGGTGGTAGGCGGGGTCGCCAAACATCAGTTCAGAACTCTTTGCTCGTTTGAAATAGAGATGTGCGGGATGCTCCCATGTGAAGCCGATTCCACCGTGGATTTGAATGTTTTCGGCCGCACAATGGAAGTAGGCCTCAGAGCAGTAGGCCTTGGCTAGCGACGCCACGGAAGGAAGTTCGTCGTTCATCTCTGAGGCGCACCATGCGGCGTAATAAGCGGCCGATTTGGAGGATTCAACTTCAAGCAACATGTCAGCACATTTGTGCTTTATCGCCTGAAATGAGCCGATGGGGCGACCGAACTGAACTCGATCTTTGGCGTATTGCACTGCCATATCCATGACGAACTGCGCTCCCCCGACCTGTTCATTGGCGAGGGCTACGGCTGCCAGATCGAGGATCTGAGAGACATATGCGAAATCGTTGGTGTCACACAAGTGACTTGCTGGAGTTCCGTCAAAGGTAATTCGAGCCTGTTTTCTGGTTTGGTCCATTGTCGAGAGATTTTCGCGGGTGAGGCCGGTTGCATCCCCGTCAACGGTGTACAGGTGAATTCCGCCGTCAGATCGAGCGGCGACCACAAACAGGTTTGCGGTTCCACCGTCGGTGACGAACATCTTTTCGCCGGTGATTGTCGCTCCGTCGCCGGTACCAGTTGCCTCAACGGTGATGCCTTCGGCATCCCATCTTCCGTTTGCTTCTGCTAGGGCCAAGGTTGCGATGGTGCTGCCATCGGCGATGCCGGGTAGCAACGCTGCTTTCGCGTCTTCGTTGCCGGAGTGGATGATGGCGTTGCCTGCAAGAACGACCGTACTGAAGAAGGGCGCACAAAGAAGACTACGTCCCATCTCCTCGAGAGCGATCCCTAGCTCCACGTAGCCGAAGCCTTGGCCGCCGTACTCTTCAGGGATGATCATGCTTTGCAATCCAAGTTGCTCAGCCATTTGGCTCCAGACGGCGGGGTCGTATCCGTCGTCTGTGTCCATCAATTCGCGGACGGCTGTTTCGGCAGATTTGTCTTCCAGGAAGGAGCGAATAAAGCTGCGGAGTTCTTCTTGCTCTTCGGTGAAGGCAAAGTTCACGGTGGCTACCTCTTCGTAGTGTCGTGGGAGGCCAACGTTTTAGCCGTTATTGGTCCGACGCGCCAATGCCAATGTGTACTCTTGTGTACACAATGTTTGTTCAGCGACCGGGCCGTGCGTCACATGAGTTCTGACTCAGCAAGTCATGTAGGTACAAGAGAGTTGCGAGCAAATCTTGCAAGCCACTTACGCACCGCGGCAGCTGGCCACACCATTTTTGTCACCCTGGACGGGCAGGTAATGGCTCAACTCGGGCCCGTTGGGTCTGGTGGTCATCCGGTCTCACTCGAAGCCCTTATTGCGGCAGGGTTGGTAATAGCTCCGAGGAGACCTGACCGAAAAATAGAGGAAATGACTTATGAGTTGCCGGCCGGGCTTTCCAGTGACAGGGCTTTGCGCGAAATCAGGGGACGTTGATGACGGTCGCTCTCGACACCTCGGCTCTTTTGAAACGTTATCTCTCTGAGCCTGGTCACCGTCTTGTGAATCAGCACCTCAAACAAGACACGGTATGGTGCGCCTCTGCTTTGGCCCGCACTGAAGTTCAACTCAGTTTGCATCGGGTGGCTTCTGGGCCAGTTGAACAACGAAAATTATGGTCAACTTTTCGGGAAGATTGGGATCGTATTGCGGTCGTTCCCTTGGACGAACGGTGTCTGGCGCGCTCAGTTGAGATTGGAGCCAACTTTCAACTGCAGACAGTGGATGCGCTGCATCTGGCTGCGGCGGACAGGCTCCCTCGACCCTTGACGTACCTGACATTTGATAGTCATCAAATTCCAGCGGCGTTGAGTTTGGGCTTTGACGTCGCGTCGACTGAAAGCTTGGATTTCTGACACCAGCTTTATGTGGTGTCTCAATCGGCGCCAACGTCAAGCTGCAGGTAACGCTTGACTCCCATGTCGTCGATGATTGAGATTTGAGTGCCGGTCTGATCAAGGTGGTTTCGCAAGCCAGCAAACGATGCTTCACTGTTGGCCCAACGGACAGTTGAGTAGACAAACAAATGCGAGTTCGATCTTTACGACATTTTCACGAGGACCAATCCACATCATGAGACGAGACACCGAGGTTGAACACGGAGGCGGCGAGGCACTCGGGCCTCTAGGGCAAACAGATTCGTTTCCTAACGATGCAGAGCTCTCTCGCACCTTGATGGAGTCCAGTAGCAAGGGGGTGCTATCTACGCTCACAGGAGACGGCTACCCCTACGGGAGCCTCGTATCATGCGTCATCAGCGGGGACGGCAACCCCATTCTTCTCATATCTGATCTTGCCGAACACACTCAAAATGTGCGATTGGAGAGTCGAGCGAGTTTTCTTGTCGATACTGCAAGCTCAATCGACGGGGACCCACTCGAGGGAGCTCGACTCACCTTGGTCGGCAAGATGGAAATCCTCGAAGATCCCGTTGCTTTAGCAGATCTATATCTAGCGAAACATCCCTACGCTGCGGGTTACGCAGATTTCAAAGATTTCAACTACTGGCAACTTGTTGTGGAACGTTGCCGCTTTGTGGGGGGCTTCGGGCACATGAGTTGGATGGGTGCCGATGCCTATTTTCAAGCTGAGCCCGATCCGTTTTCAGCGAACGCGTCGCACGCTATTGACCACATGAACGACGATCACGCCGACGCAAACCTGGTCTTCGTGCAAGAGCGTGGAGGTGTGCCAGAAGCGTCCGCTGCCCAAATGGTCGCCGTAGATCGATATGGAATGACTTTCCAGGTCTCGACTAAAGATGGGCATCGCTTCAGCCGCGTGGCCTTTCCTGAAGTTGCTATCGAATCCTCTCAACTCGAGCCCTTTGTTATCGGGCTGTTGCAGTCATTGCGTGACGACGCGTGAACACTGCTAACTCGAGCTTTCCCTTCGCGTCTTCCCCGGGGGTCTGATTCGTGAGAGTTGGCCGCTGCTGACTGTCGGGCATTGCCGGCAAGTCGTAGACTCCGGCTATGACTCTCCACTGGCAAGGCACCGGCGTCGAAGTGCACAAGGTTGTCGTCGGCCCTTACGAAAACAACGTGTTCACTATCCGGTGCACCGAATCGGGCGATGCTTTACTCATCGATGCTGCCAACGAACACGAACAGCTTCTGGAGTTATGCCAGAGCCTGGGAGTCAGAACGGTCGTGGAAACCCATGGTCATTGGGACCACATTCAAGCCATTCCTGCAATCCGAGACGCTGGTTACGAAGTGGGCGTAGCGGCCGAGGATGCAACCATGCTTCCTAGTTACGACTTCATTCTCGAAGATGATTCCGTGATCGAGGTCGGTCGTCTTCGAATCCGAACCATTCACAATCCTGGTCACACTCCAGGTTCGATGAGCTTCCATGTCGAAGACACTCCGTTACTTTTTTCTGGAGACACTCTTTTCCCCGGAGGGCCGGGCGCGACGAACTTCGAAGGTGGCGATTTCAACACCATCATCGCAAGTATCGAGGACAGAATGTTCTCGCGGTTCTCTGCCGACACAGTCGTCCTGCCGGGCCATGGAGACGACACCACAATTGGCAACGAATCTCCACAACTTCAAGAATGGGTAGATCGAGGTTGGTAGCTGCTAACGGGTCGCCACGCGCCGTGCCAGTGATCGAAAGGCCATCGTGAAGGTTACGCCTGCCAGACCCAGAATCGCGGCCACGGCTTTGGCGAGCGTCGCTAGATCCCAACCATCAGACAAAACCGATCGCATGCCCTCCAAGAGGTAGGTAACGGGGTTCCAGGCGGCAACGGTTTTGAGCCATCCGCTCATCAGTTCTCGAGGGAGCATGCTGGGGGTGAGAAAGGCGAATGGGAAAAAAATGAGGAAGGCCGAATTAACCGCAGCTGGATTACCGGTGCGGAGCGCGACCGTATAGGGGAATCCGGTGAATGCCAGGCTCCACGCCATCGCGAGAGTCACGAAGACAGCGAGCCCCGAAATACCGGTGCCAAAGCTGACACCCAAAGCGAATCCGAGCAATAGCACGGCAGTCGCTAAAGCCAAAGCCAGCACAATATCTGCGATCATGAGCCCCAACAGGAGCGACACACGACGGATTGGGGTTACCAACATGCGATCGAGATATCCAGTTTGGATATCGATCACCAGCATATTGGCGCGGGAAATTCCGGTAACAGCAAAGACAATCCCTACGGGCAGTTGAAAGGCTCGGTAGTCAATCCCCGCCTGGCGTTCAACAAATACCTCTAGTGCGCCGATATTGACAACAAAGAAAAAAATTGGGATGGCTAAGGCAGGGCCAAGGAACTCTGGCTCCCTCGACAAGCTGCGAATCGCTCGACGCGCGACGGTCCCGGTGTCAAAAAAAAACCCGCGTTGTCGCGCTATCGGTTTTTGAGTCAACGTCATTGGCTTTCCTCGTTCGCGAGCCTGTGACCCGTTGCGCGAAGAAACACATCGTCGAGAGAAGGAGTGCGCACTGTCAGCGATTCTGTAGCTACGCCATTTTCGCTGAGGGCGACTGCGACTTGCGCGACGAGGGCAGCCCCGTTTGCCGTGGAGATCGTGAGTCCTCGGCTTCCGACGGTCACTTCATCAACCCTTGGCAGAGCTCTGACGATTCTCGCGGCGCGTTCAAGTTCGTCGAGAAGTTCCACAACAATGACATCGGCACCAACGGTTCGTTTTAGGTCCGCTGGCTTGCCTTCCTGAACAATGCGTCCCTGGTCAATGATGCCTACCCGATGCGCTAGAGCATCCGCCTCCTCCAAATATTGAGTTGTTAAGAACACGGTCACGCCGTGTGCCTCGTTTAATCGTCGCACTTCTTCCCAAACTCGAACTCTGCTCACCGGATCTAGACCCGTTGTTGGTTCATCGAGAAACAGCACCTCGGGGTCGTGGATCAAGCTGGCTGCCACGTCTAGGCGTCGTTTCATTCCCCCGCTGTACGTTCTAACCCAATCGTCAATCGCGTCTCCGATGTCGGCCAATTCGATTGCGCGTTCAACCCGTTCGTTTCGAGTTGCTGGTTCCAGACCATAGAGACGCGCCTGTAGGTCAAGAATCTCGCGTCCGCTCTGTTTGTCATCTAGAGCGGCTTCTTGAAGTGCTAATCCAATACGAATCCGTACCTCACCAGACTCCGTCACGACATCGTGACCAGCAACACGCGCCGAACCAGCAGTCGGGGCAAGCAGGGTGCATAAAACGCGAACCATCGTCGACTTCCCAGCACCATTGGGTCCAAGGAATCCGTAAATCTCTCCCTGAGGAACCGCTAAATCAACACCGTCTACCGCACGGTTGGTACCAAACTTACGTATTAGGCCACGTGCTTCAATAGCTAGATCGGTCATCGCGCCAGAACACTAATGCCGTGTTTTCAGCAGAGCCAGATGCCCGCGAGGCCGAAGCTGTTGACCTCCAACTACGGTTGCATCATGACAGAAGCTTGGACTGAAGATCAGTTGGCCGAAGCAACGAAAGATGGCCTAGTCGATACGGTGGTTCTTGCGTTCACGGATCATTATGGGCGCCTGATGGGCAAGCGCCTCGATGCTGAGTTCTTCCTACAAGATTCATCGGGCACTCACGCTTGTGACTATCTCTTGACCGTAGACATGGAGATGGAGCCAGTGGAAGGGTACGCCTTCTCAAATTGGGACCTCGGTTACGGCGATCTTCATCTCACACCAGATATGAACACGTTGAGGCCAGTGCCCTGGCTCGACCGCACCGCGCTAGTTCTCTGCGATTTAGTTACCCATGATGAGACCCTCATCCCCGTGGGGCCTCGGTCAATTCTTCGTAGGCAGATCCAACGACTGCAGGACCTTGGTGTAGAAGCTATGGCCGCGTCAGAGCTCGAATACTTTCTTTACCGAACTTCATACCGGGATGCCTCTATCGGGGATTATCGGAACCTGGAGCCGGCTGGATGGTACGTCGAGGACTATCACCTCTTACAAGGTGCCCGCACTGAAGACCTCAATGGGGCATTCAGGCGTCATCTCAAAGACATGGGAATACCTGTCGAGTCGACGAAAGGCGAATTTGGCCGCGGTCAACATGAGCTAAATATTCGATGGTGTGACGTGCTCGAAATGGCTGACCGCCACGTGCTGCTCAAACAATGCGTGAAAGAAGTTGCAGATCAACAAGGTGCTGCCGCAACGTTTATGGCTAAACCTCACGACACCGAAGCAGGGTCGAGCTCTCACCTCCATTTGAGCGTCTGGTCAATAGAACAAAGGATCAATCTGTTCTCCGGCGAACATGAAACAGCTGGACTGAAGGTGTCTGACACGTTCCTCAGTTTCCTAGGAGGTTGGCTTTCGCACCTTCAAGAGCTGATGCCCTGCTTTGCTCCCACGGTAAATTCCTATAAGCGTTACCAGTCCCAGTCGTGGGCACCAACCGGCGCGGCTTGGTCTCCAGACAATCGAACTGCTGGTTTCAGAATTGTCGGTGAAGGTCCGTCACTGCGGATTGAATGTCGAGTTCCGGGCGCTGATGTCAACCCTTATCTCGCCTACGCAGCCGCGATTGCAGCTGGCATCGACGGTATCGAGTCGGAGGCCCGGCCACCACCACCAATGAAGGGGGACGCTTACCAATCCGTGGCCTCCCCATTGCCCGGCACCCTTGTCGAAGCCGTCGAAGGCTTCGAAACGAGTGTCTTCGCGAGAAGAGCATTCGGAGACGATGTCGTCGATCACTACAGCCACTTCTGGCGAAGCGAAGCCGCCGCTTTCAACTCCGCCGTTACTGACTGGGAACGGCGCCGGTATTTCGAACGAATTTAGTGCTAACCGCTAAGGAGACCTCACGTTAGAGCGCTGGTCAGCTGTCTAGAAGCGCTGGGCGTCGTTCGCCGATTTTGGTCATTTGTTCATAGGCGTAGGCAAGCTCGAGGACCGAACGATCTTCACGACTTCTGCCAACCAACTGCAACCCAACGGGCAATCCCTCGGCTGTAAAGGCTGCAGGTACCGAGATAGCCGGATGGGTCGTCGTCGAGATGTCGCTACACGACCTCATCCAATCGATGTAGCTGTCAAACCTGACTCCCTCGATCTCTTCGATGTATTCGATGTCCTTTGAGAACGGTGGCACTTGGGTAACCGGGCACGCCAAGTATTCAACATCGGTCATGAATCGTTGGAGTTCAGAGAACATTCTTGCCTGTTTGAAACAAGCTTCGGCATGATCTCTCATAGACATGGAAAGTCCCTTTTCGGTATTCCATATCACTGTGCCTTTTAGTTGCTCGCTATGGGTTTCAAGCAGCGGAGAGTAGCGGTAAGCGAATATCCATGCGCGAAGCGTTTGGAAGATTTCAGGGGCGTCAGACAGGTCTGGCCATGCTTCTATAACTTCGCAACCCAAATTTGAGAGCAGGTCAGGCACATCAGCGAGAGCGGTTCGTACAGCTGCGTCGACGGGCAGACCACCAAGATCCGGGGACCATGCCACCTTTACGCCTCCGAAGTCTCTTTTCAGCGATCCAGCAAAGACCTCTGGTGATTCAACATTCGAACTCGGTGCAAGGCGGTGCTGGCCAGCTATCGCTTGCATGAACAACGCAATATCACTGACGGTTCGCGCCATCGGCCCGGTCGTGGCCAGCGGGACCCACAGTTCCGTATTCGGCACGGTGGGAACTCGTCCGCCGGAAGGACGGAACCCTACGACATTGCAAAAAGAGGCGGGGGTACGTAAAGAGCCTCCTAGATCGGATCCATCTGCGAGGGGCACCATGCGTGCGGCAAGCGCAACAGCAGCCCCGCCGCTACTACCGCCGCACGTAAAAGACGTGTCATACGGGTTGGAAGTAACTCCGAAAACTTCGTTGAATGTTTGGGAGCCCGCACCGAACTCAGGGACGTTGGTCTTTCCAATCATGACCGCGCCCGCTTCTCGTTGTCGTTCGACGATGAGATCATCATGTTCAGGAACGTGGTCTTTGAATATGAGTGAACCCGACGTTGTTCGAACGCCGGCTGTGTTAACGAGGTCTTTGTGAACTACTGGTAGTCCGTGAAGTACCCCCAGTGACTCTCCTCGGGCGAAAGCTTCATCAGCTTTCAGCGCTCTTTCGGCTGCGAGTTCTGGAACGAGCGTCACTATTGCGTTGACACTCGGGTTGATTCGATCTATCCGCTCCAGATGGGCGGCCAATAGTTCGCGAGCGCTGACATCTCCTGCAGTGAGCAAACCTCTCATTTCTATAGCTGTTAAGTCGCACAACGCCTCGTTCGTCACTTCTGTAGTTCACCACATACGCCATCGCATGACATTCAAAACAAACTGTTGGTTGCAGTCCATTGCGAGATCTAGAGACAGCAGCAAGTTGACCCCTCTACGCTCCTCTTATGGCAACTGAAAGAGACCGCCGAACCCAAACAACTGTTGAACTGTTACAAACCCTGATCAGGAATGCTTGCGTGAACGACGGCACGGCAACATCTGGTAACGAGGTTCTTAATAGTGATGCGTTAGAAACTTTCCTCGAGGGCCCAGGGATCGACATAGAGACCTTCGAACCGACCCCTGGGCGAAAATCATTGGTCGCGCGAATCGCGGGTACCGATGCGACGTCACCAAGCTTGTGCCTCATGGGTCACACCGATGTTGTTCCCGTAAACCCTGACGGCTGGACGCGCGACCCGTTCGGAGGCGAACTGGTCAACGACGAGGTGTGGGGTCGAGGTGCCGTTGACATGCTGAACTTGACCGCCTCGCAGGCTGTCGCATTTCGACATCTAGCCGATACTGGCTTTCGCCCGACGGGAGATTTGATCTATTTCGCAGTTGCCGATGAGGAATCGGGATCAGCGCACGGGGCTCAGTGGATGGCTGATCACCACCCCGAAGCGATCGTGGCCGATTACGTCCTCACCGAAAACGGGGGACTTCACACAGGACCCAGCGACAACCCTTACATCGGAATCAACGTCGGAGAAAAGGGTGTCGCGTGGCGCAAAGTGCGCGTTAAGGGAACTCCGGGTCACGGCTCGGCACCATTCAAATCAGATAACGCTTTAGTTCGGGCTGCCGCAGTTGTCCAACGTTTAGCTGAATACAGACCCCCTGCCCAGTTCCACGAACTATGGCGTCAACAGGTTGACATCCTCGACGTCGATCAAGAAACAAAGGAGATCATGCTCGACGCTGATCGCATTGAAGACTGGCTTGACGCGCACCCCGTGGAGGGTCTCGCTCGCCATTTCTACAGCTGCACGCACACGACTTTCTCACCCAATGTTGCCGAGTCCGATCGTCGCATGAAGACCAACGTCATTCCCGATCAGCTTGATATCAATGTTGACATACGCACCTTGCCCGGAGAATCGACAGCGGAGGTTCAAGCGCACCTCGACCAAGCTTTGGGGGATTTAGGGGAACAAATCGAAGTTGAGATCATCATGAATGATCCAGCGAGCATTAGCCGGATGGACAATCCCATGTGGGACACAATCCAAAAGGCCGTTAACCAGCCGTTCCCGACTGCTCGCCTTTCTCCTCAACTGATTGTTGGTTTCACCGATGCTCGCGTGTATCGAAACCTTGGTTCCGTCGCTTACGGTGCGGGGCTTTTTAGCCCCGATCTCAAAGCGAGTGACTTCATGAGTCGTTTTCATGGTCATGACGAGCGAATTGACACCGAATCACTCAGTCTGACAACGCAATTCTGGCTTGACGTTTGTCGTGATTTCCTGGGGTAATTGATAGTCGCAAGGCCCAACCTAATTCATCCTGCCTATTTGCACTATCAAGACAGTGCTAATTGAGCAAAACCGCCAATACACTCGGTTGTATGGCATCCACGCTCTTCGAGATTGAGGCCCTCGAGGTCCAGGCCACCGAAGGCCCAAAGATCTTACATGGGGTCGATCTCACAATTGAGGCCGGCGAGGTTCACGCGATCATGGGTCCTAACGGATCGGGAAAATCAACTCTCGCAACGACCCTCATGGGTTCGCCTGAGTACGAGGTGGTAGGGGGTTGTTTGCGATTCCGAGGAGACGACATTACGAATTGGGACGCAGATGTTCGCGCAAAAGCGGGCATGTTTTTGGCTTTCCAATACCCTCAGGAAATTTCAGGCGTGTCAGTGCGCAATTTTTTGCGACAGGCCGCTTCTGCCCGCAAGGGAGAGGACGTCTCCGTTATAGAGATATATGTTGCGATGCAAGATTGGATGGAGCGCCTCGACATGGATGCATCGTTTATGGACCGCTACCTCAACGAAGGATTTTCGGGGGGCGAAAAGAAGCGGAACGAGATCTTGCAATTAGCCATCCTCGAACCTGACTTAGCAGTCCTAGATGAGACCGATTCGGGTCTCGATGTTGACGCCCTGAAAGTTGTCGCTAAGGGAGTCCGCGAGGTTCGGCAAAGCCGTCCGGAAATGGGAGTTCTTCTGATAACCCATTACCAGAGACTCCTAACAGAACTCCAACCTGATCACGTTCACATTCTCGTTGACGGCCGAATAGTGGAATCAGGGGGGCCTGAACTTGCCGAACGGCTGGAGCGTGAGGGCTACGAACGGTTCGACCTATGAGTCTTCCGTCTGATCTCAAAAGCAACTTCCCGCTGCTGTCACAAACAGTTAATGGTCATCAAATCATTTACCTAGATTCGGCGTCGTCGTCTCAAAAGCCAACTGTGGTTATCGAAGCGATGAACGACTACTACCGCACCATCAACGCAAATGTGCACCGAGGCGCTTACGAAATAGCGGCTCAAGCCACGGAGGCGATGGAGCGCGCACGGGCGCGATTAGCGACATTCATCGGCGCACCGTCGGCAAACGAAATCGTTTTCACGAAGAATGCAACTGAGTCGTTCAACCTCATCGCGCGATCTTGGGGTGGTGACAATCTTGGCCCGGGCGACGTTGTGCTTATCAGCGACATGGAACATCACGCGAACATCGTGCCGTGGCAAATACTTTCGGCAGAAAAAGGTTTCGAACTTCGATGGATACCTCTGACGTCTGATGGTCATCTCGATTTATCCCAACTCGACCGACTCCTAGACGGAGTCAAGATGGTCAGCGTCACAGCCATGAGTAACGTGTTAGGAACGCTCAATCCCATACGTGAAATTGCGGATCGAGCTCATAGCGTGGGAGCGCTGATGGCGGTCGATGGAAGTCAATACGTTCCTCATCTTCCCACGGATGTTGTAGAACTCGGCGCGGATCTTCTCTGCTTTACTGGCCACAAAATGTGCGGGCCCACCGGCATCGGAGTTCTCTGGGGTCGAACAGAACTTTTGGAGGCAATGCCACCATTTCTCGGTGGAGGCGAGATGATCCTCGACGTGCGGCGAGATGGGTTTACACCTAATGAGCTTCCTCACAAATTCGAGGCGGGGACACCTCCAATCGCCGAAATCATTGGGCTAGGCGCAGCGGTAGATTTTCTTGAGTCGTTGGGGATGAGCAACGTGCGTCAACACGAGATTGACCTAACAGATTATGCACTTCGTGTTCTCAATGACCGTTACGGCGAGGAGCTAACCATCCATGGCCCACCCAATGCGTCGGAAAGAGGCGGGGTCCTCTCAATCCAGTATCAAGATGTGCATCCTCACGACCTGAGTCAAGTCTTAGATCAACGAGGTATATGCGTTCGCGCCGGTCATCATTGTGCGAAACCATTGATGCGCGAACTAGGGGTAGGGGCCACGGCGCGTGCCTCACTCTACGTGTATAACGATGAAGCGGACATTGACGCTCTAACGGCGTCGTTGGCACCCGCCGGCGAATTGTTCGCACGTTAGAGCGAGGAGTGTGAAGTGTCTGGCCTTGAAGACCTGTACAAAGAAATCATCCTCGATCACTACCGCAGCCCGCGCCATCATGGCGAACTTGAATGCCCGCCCGCGCACAAAACCGAGGGCTTCAACCCACTTTGCGGGGACGAAGTCTCGCTTACTTTCGAATTACAGGGCGAAGTAATCCGCGAACTACTGATTACTGGCCAGGGATGTTCTATCAGCCAAGCTTCGGCGTCCATGATGTCAACTGCTGTTCAGGGTAAATCAGTAGACGAGGTGCGCAACCTCACCCGACAATTCAAGGCCATGATGTCAATCCACGAAGAGTCAATTGGCGCGGAAGACGCAACCTCAAAAGACGCCAAACCCTTGGAACTGGGAGACCTTGACGCGCTGAAGGGAGTTGTGAAGTTCCCTGTTCGCATTAAGTGCGCGACGCTGTCTTGGAACACTTTGCTCACTGGCTTAGATGAGCTAGAGGTCTAGACGGACTTCACCACCGGTGTCCGGGCGGAACTCCGGTCATGTGTTCTTTGATCCGCCTTGTCGTGGCAGCCGAGGTTCCCTGAGGGACTTCATCTGCGGCAAAAAACCCAACTTCGGCAATTTCTGGAGAGACTGACGCACCAACTGACCAGTCAGTAACAACGAAGACCACCACGTGATCACTCTTGTGTTCATTGAAAGATGAGAAGACACCGTGAACCAACTGAGGAGTTTGCGGCAACTCGATGCCTGTTTCCTCCAGAAGTTCTCTTTGTATTGCTCCGACAAGAGATTCACCGGTTTTAACGCCACCACCCGGCAGGTACCAGCCCTCGCGATAGCTATGTCGGACAAGGCAAATTCGATTTTCGTCGTCAACAATTAGGGCACGCACTCCTATGGTGAGTCGCGCCGGCCGCAATGCTCCCCAACCCCGATAAATCCGGAAAAGAACGCGTCTGAAATCAATCATTGGCAAGGTCTTCCATGAGTAGAGCCAGCGTGGTGTCAAGTGACGTCACTCCACCACGATCGTGAGTGGTGAGGCGAACTTCCACCACTTCATAAACATTGGACCATTCGACATGATGGTTAAGACGTTCGCAATGCATTGCAACAGCTGACATGAATGCGAATGCGTGCACAAAGTCAACGAAACGGTACGTCCGCCCCAAGGAGTCACTAGAAACGGACCACGCCGGTAGCTCCTTCGAAAAGGCGTCAAGCTCTTCAGTCGTGAGCAGGTGACGCTCCATGTTGCCTCTCCCCTGCGCTGCTAGGCCGGGCGGAACGTGATCAGTCTAGCGACGCTCACACGTTCCATTAACCGAGGTCGTTCATGCAAGTGGATCGGGGAAAGGGTCGTCGGAGTCGGGCTTGGATACTTCTTTTGCAGCTCCGAGACCCCCGATGGACACCGTCACGCCGGCGGATTCGACATTCGAGGTAAGAAAACGGGCATAACCCTCGTTTTCAAGCTCCAGCGCAAGATCTGGTCCACCACTATCGACAATTCGTCCATCGACGAGAACATGAACTTGGTCTGCGGGCAGATAGTCAAGGAGCCGGTGGTAGTGAGTGATGCAAAGCACACCAAGGCCCGAGTCGGTCAGCGCTTCGATACGTTCAGCACAAGCGCGCAACGCATCAATATCAAGCCCGCTGTCAAGTTCGTCGAGGACAGCTATCTGTGGGTCTAGAACAGCAAGTTGGGCAGTCTCATTCCGTTTTTTCTCGCCGCCTGATAGATCGACATTTACGGGTCGGTCAAGAAGCTCTACGCGCAGACCGATGCGACCGGCTTCTTCCAAAAGTCGAGACTTGACATCAATGTTTACTTTCCCCCTTGCTCGCAGTGCCAACTCAAGGGTTTCGCGAAGTGATACCCCAGGAACCTCAGTCGGATATTGCATGGCCAGGAAAAGTCCAGCTTGAGCGCGCTCCCAGGTCGGGAGAGACGACAGATCCTGGCCGTCAAGTGTGATCGATCCGCTAGTGACTCGGTACCCCGGCTTACCCATGATTGCGTTGGAAAGAGTACTTTTACCTGACCCGTTGGGACCCATAATGGCGTGAACTTGCCCGGAGGAAACCTCAAGGCTCACGCCATCCAAGATCTGTTGGTCCCCTACTTTGACGCCGAGGTTTTCGATAGAGAGCGTGGTCATGGTAGGTCTACGTTCACTTCGTCATCGGAAACACGGACCTCGTACACCGGGACCGGCTGAGTAGCCGGAAAGGTGTCGGGTGCTCCGGTTCTCAAATTGAACTTTGAAAAATGTTTTGGGCATTCGATCGCGCAGTCGTCGGCCCAGACGACTCCTTCGGAGAGCGAATAGTTCGCGTGGCTACATCGATCACCTACCGCATGAAAGGTGTCGCCGATTCGGACTACAGCGATTCGGTGTCCTTCAACATCAAAGCGTTGCACCTCACCAGATGCAAGATCATCTGATCGACACAACCAGGTCATGTTTGCTGACCTTGTCCGTCGAGGGCTAGTAACTCGCCAATGCGTGCATTTACCGCATCGCTGACAGCTGCAACAGGAAGCTGATCTAATACATCACCAAAAAATCCTCTAACAATTAGGGCTTCAGCTGTTTCTGCTGGAACTCCGCGGCTTTCAAGGTAAAAGCGTTGGTCTTGGTCGATGGGACCAACTGCTGATGCGTGGCTGCATCTGACGTCATTATTTTCGATTTCCAGGTTCGGTACTGATTCCGCCCAGGCTTCATCGGAGAGCTTTAGCGTACGGTTGGTTTGGTATGCGTTTACCCCAGCGGCATCGGGTTCAATCCTGATAAGACCCGTGTAGATTGCTCGACTTCGATCGTCAACGACACCCTTGAATAGCAGATTCGAGTTGGTGTGCGGCGCGTTGTGTCGTTGAAATGTCCTGAAGTCGTGCTGAGCGTTCGCTCGACCAAAATAGACAGCGCTGATATTTCCAGATGAGCCCTGGCCGATCATTTTGGTCTCAATTCTCGCTCGGGCATATTCGCCGCCCAATGCTATTTGACTCACCGCGAGATGGGCATCTCGGTCAATCTCTGCCATTTGGGTCGCGATCTGCCAGATACGAGGTCCGTGCTCTTGCACAGTCAGGTATCGAAGACGACCCGCCTGATTTACCTTGAGTTCAGTTACCGGGCACACCAACGCGTCAATGTTTGGGCTGGTTTGATGCTCAACGACCGTAGCTTCGGAATTTTCTCCCACATGCACAAGCACTCTCGGGAACCAGGCCAGGCCATCGGTTGTGGTGTGCTGGCGTATCAAGACCGGGTCCGCGATGGCAGCGTTAGAAGCAATGTGGATGACAATGGGAGCGTTGCAAAAGGCGAAGTTGTAGTCAGAAAAAACATCGGCGCCAGTTTGCATAACCGAACCGATTAAATTCTCAAATTCAGTTCCGTCTGTGAGCACAGTGACGGCCTCGTCATGCACAGAAATCGAGACAACTTGCCCGTCCACAATGTGAATCACCGCTGCAGCCTCTTCATCTAGTCCAGCAGTGAGGCCGAAGTCGACCATAGACCCGCCTGGAGCACCGAGTTGGTATTTCGACACGTCTAGGTCCGCTATGGGGGTATATCGCCAGATTTCTTCCTCAAAGGATGGTAGTCCGGCTTCGTCTGCCTTTTGCCTGGCGCTGTTACGGCGCTCTTGGAAAGCCAAAGATCCGACCGATTGGCCGCCGCTGGGGAGCTGGAAAAGGCTCATTCTAGTAGCCGTCACGACTGGTAATTCTACCTATCTGGATAGGAGAAATCCCCTGAACTGGGGCAGTCAGCGCTTCTTGCCCTTCTTTCGCTTCTTCGCCCGGTTTTTCTTACTCATTCGAGGTCGGCGGCGTCCCTTGGAAAGCCGTTCAGTTTCGATTTCTAACATGATGTCTGGGCCCGCTGAGTTCACGATGTCCTCGGCAGCGTCCAGCAACGCTGCTATGGAATCATCTTCGCCCAGGCTGTCCGGCTCCTCGGCAAAGTCTCGCACTCCCAAGGTTCCATGACTCCAACCAGCATCGAGCCTTCGCGGGGAGTATTCGGGGCAACTTTCAGGGCAACGCCACGGCGCCTCCGGCGCGAGATCGAGATTACATTTTCTGACTGTTTCGCCATTCGCGTAGGAGCGGGTCTCGTAATGTCGGCAGTTCGTCCGCATCGGCATAAATGTATTGTCGCGCTTCGCGCCCGGTTACACGAGTTCATGAGTCATTTAGTGGGCTATAGCGCGGCAATCGCCTCCGCTATTGCCAGGGCCCGGCGAGCCTCATCGACGTGCAGGTTTTCAATCATTTTCCCGTTAACAGTCAAAACTCCACGTCCGTCTTTTTCGGCTGCTTCAAATTCTTCAATCACTCGTCGGTGAAAGTCGAGTTCATCCATGCTTGGCGAAAAGATTTTATTAGTCGGGGCGACTTGATTCGGATGGATCAGGGTTTTGCCGTCAAAACCCATTTGCGCGCCCTGGAGGCACACAGACAAGAAACCAGAGTCGTCTTTAATGTCGTTATAGACACCGTCAAGGATTCCTATGTCCGCCGCCCTTGCTGAGAGAAGGCACTTGGCAAGGTATGGCAGGAGGGCGTGGCGGTCAGGTGTAATCGTTGCTCGTAACTCCTGCGCCATGTCGTTGGTACCCATGACCATGACAGCTATTCGTTCATGTCCAGCAATTTGATCGACTTTCAAGATTCCGGAAGGCGTTTCAACCATTGCCCAGATTCGAGTTGAAGCCGGTGCTCCTCCCTTGTCTAAGAGAGTGGAAACCTGGTCAAGGTAATCGGGTCCGTCGACTTTGGGTATTACCACCGCCGCGGGAGCGGCAGCGGCTGCGGCTAGAACATCGTCAGTTCCCCACCGGGTATCAAGTCCGTTGCAACGAATCGTTAATTCGCGATTTCCATATTCCGATGAAGACGCTGCGGCACAGGCTTGGTCACGCGCCAACTCCTTGTTCTCCGGCGATACCGCATCTTCCAAATCAAAGATCAACGCATCAGCCTGTATGTCTTTCGCCTTTTCGAGGGCGCGTTCGTTGGCTGCTGGCATGTAAAGAACCGAACGCCTGGGGCGGTAGTTCACACTCATCTACTTCTCCTGAATTTGAGCGGTTCTGGTCGTGTCCGTCAGAACCCGTACCTACTTGCGAGATCGGGATCTTTAGCGGCTAGTTCACGGGCAAGATTGACCACTACGTGACACTGTTTGACTGTCGCGTCGTCCTGCATTTTTCCATCGATCATGACCGCGCCGGTTCCGTTGCCCATCTCGTCAATCACCCTCATGGCCCATTCGACTTCTGAGAGTTCAGGGCTGAAAACTTTTTTGGCTATATCAATTTGCACTGGGTGAAGACTCCAGGCACCGACGCAACCAAGTAAATACGCGTTACGAAATTGGTCCTCGCACGCGACCGTGTCTGCGATGTCTCCGAACGGGCCGTAGTACGGCAAGATTCCGTAGGTCCCACAAGCATCGACCATCCGCGCAAGGGTGTAGTGCCAGAGGTCTTGCTGATAGACCGCTCGGTCAGAATCATCTCGGCCTTCTTCAGGGTCTTGCCGCACCAAGTAGCCAGGATGGCCGCCACCTACTCTCGTGGTTTTCATACGTCGGTCTGCCGCGAGGTCAGCGGGTCCGAGTGAAAGACCTTGCATGCGCGGACTTGCGCCACAGATCTCTTCGACATTGGTGACTCCCTGCGCTGTTTCGAGGATCGCGTGTAGAAGAATCGGGCGATCTAATCGTGCTCGTGCCTCCAGTTGGGCGAGCAACTGATCTACAAAATGAATGTCTTCGCGTCCTTCGACTTTGGGAACCATTACGACGTCGAGTTTGTCGCCGATTTCGCTGACCAAAGTCATGAGGTCGTCTAGAAACCATGGCGAATCAATACTGTTAACGCGAGTCCAAAGCTGCGTCTCTCCGCTTCTCCAGTTCCGTCCTACCTCAACTAATCCCGCTCGTGCAGCTTCTTTATTATCTACAGCAACTGCATCCTCAAGATTGCCGAGCAACACGTCGACGGTAGGAGCGATGCCTGCGACTTTTGCCCGCATCTTTTCATTCGACGGGTCAAAGAAATGAATCATACGCGAGGGGCGGAACGGAATTTCTTGTAGCGGCTCAGGCGCGCCAAGCGCTAACGGTGAGAAAAAGTTCTTCGGTGTGCGCACAAGCAGAACCTCCGGTGTAGCCATGGCCGGCCAAAGCAGCGATGCTACTCCCACCGCCGTCTTGTTATATACCTCTGCAAAGCACTCGTTGAGAACGATTAACCGACGGATCCTTCCATCTGTAGCTCAATAAGTCGGCTCCACTCCACGGCGTATTCCATCGGCAAGGTTTTGGTTATCGGCTCAATGAAGCCGTTGACAACCATCCCCATCGCTTGCTCTTCGGAAAGTCCACGACTCATCAAGTAGAAAAGTTGCTCGTCCGCAACTTTCGACACGGTCGCTTCGTGACCAATCTCTGCGTCGCGGGCGCCAATTTCTTGGTAAGGGTAGGTATCGGAGCGGCTAATTTCATCGAGCAACAAGGCGTCACATTGAACATGTGACCGGCAGTTGTCCATGCCTTCTTCGACTCGCACCAAACCACGGTAGGTCGTTCTACCACCATCCTTCGAAATTGATTTCGACACAATTTTCGAAGTTGTTTCAGGAGCGGCGTGGACCATTTTCGCTCCGGCATCTTGATGTTGGCCCTCGCCTGCGTACGCGACGGACAGCACTTCTCCAGAAGCTTTTGGGCCCATGAGGTACACGGCTGGATATTTCATCGTCAGACGGGATCCAATGTTGCCGTCGATCCATTCGACATGTGCTTCGTCATAGGCGGCGGCGCGCTTGGTAACAAGGTTGAACACGTTGTTCGACCAGTTTTGAATCGTCGTGTACGTGATTCGCGCACCGGGGAGCGCAACAAGTTCAACTACTGCTGAATGCAGCGAATCAGAGGTGTAGACCGGCGCCGAACATCCTTCGATGTAGTGAACCGTCGCGCCCTCATCAGCGATGATCAGGGTGCGTTCGAACTGCCCCATATTTTCCGCGTTGATACGAAAATACGCTTGCAAAGGCATCTCAACTTCCACGCCAGGCGGAACGTAGATGAACGAGCCACCAGACCAGACAGCTGAATTCAGAGCGGAAAATTTGTTGTCCCCAGGGGGGATGAGGGTCCCAAAATATTTCTGGATGAGTTCAGGCTGTTCACGCACCGCTGAGTCCATGTCAGAGAAGATGACGCCTTGGGCTTCTAAGTCTTCGCGATTTCGGTGGTACACCACCTCCGACTCATATTGGGCAGTCACACCAGCTAGATATTTACGTTCCGCTTCCGGTATACCGAGTTTTTCGTAGGTCTCCTTAACCGAATCCGGCAGTTCTTCCCAAGCGTCGACCTGTCCTTCGGTGGGTTTGATGTAGTAGTAGATGTCGTCGAAATGAATTCCGGAGGTATCGCCACCCCAATTGGGCATTGGTTTGCTCTGAAAAATTTTGTAGGACCGTAAGCGGAATTCAAGCATCCACTCAGGTTCCTTCTTCATAAACGACATCTCTCGGATGATGTCTTCGTTCAAGCCCTTTTGTGGCTTGAATACATAGTCCTCTTCGTCACTCCAACCCAATTCATACTTACCTAGGTCGATGGCGACATTGGGCTCAGTGTTAGTCACAAAAACTCCCGTGTGAAGGAATTACCACTATCAGGATAGTGGTAATTGGGTCCCGGACCCACTAATTGAGCCTGCCCACGACTCAGCATCGTCAATATGTAGATAACCCGGTACTTGCGTGTGGGGTGTATCCAGGTACACCTTCGCCTCTGGGGCTTGAGCGAACCGCCCATGGCTCCACCGAACCTCAACGTGCCCGTCAACGTTGGTCTCCACAGCAGCCTCATGATCGCGAACAGTGGCGCGCCACCCAATCTTTGGCTGACCGGCCTCTTCGCCCCACATTTCTAGGTCACGGAATTCGAAACGACGACGCCAATCCCAAGGGGTCGTTACTAAAAGTCTCAATGATCGATCTCTTGCCGATCCGAGCACGTAATAGGGCGCTGGGCCGATGCGCAAGAGTCGCCAAAGCAGGGCTTCTCTCTGACGTTTAGTAGCCACTGATTTGCGCCACTGGTTAGCGGTAACCCGACCAACTTCGGCAGCTAATGCCCGGTAAGCCGCGGCGCACTCTGAGCTCCATTCGCCGTCGGCCAACACAGCTTTGAGTTCATTTCGATGATGTCTTGCGAGGTCACCAACAAAGGGCGGCAAATCAGCGTTGGTATCTATTTCAGCCCGGACCGCTGCATACAGCGCTTGATGTTGTTCGGGGGCTGCGTAGTCGTACCAGTCCCCCACGTCTCGACTTGCCGCAAAAAGATTTGAGGGAGCTGCATTGAGCAATATTTTGGAAGAATATTTGCAGGAGACCAGATATACGTGATCAACACGCAGGTCGATCGGCAACTGGTCGTGGCCAGGACTTCGATGACTGCCCTTCCATTCGATTAGGAACGGGGGACGCCCCCTCAATCCGTCACGTGCTTCAAGAAAAACTTGGCCATTTCGATATGCGCCAGCAAAATCGACGCGGTGAAGTGACTCGTCGACAGCCTGAGTGAACTGTTCCCAAACCCTGGCGGTCACGTCGACGAATTGTTCGGGGAGGCGGTCTACGGCTTCAGTCGGACTGTCGTATCCGAGCATTCCAAGGCCCGTCGCAAGTTCGGTGATTTCGGTGCGAACTGAAGCCAAAGTTTTCAACCAATCAGAACCGGAGCGAGAATTCGCCATCCGTCAGCGACCTGGTTGGGCTCTTCGGTGAGAACCTGAACGCACACGTGATCCGCTCCCGCGTCAAAATGTGCCTGAACACGCGCGCAGATCGAATCCATCGTTCCCCACACGACCACCGCATCGACAACATTGTCGGAGAGATTTTCTATATCGCCCGCGTCGTAGCCGAGACGCACGAGATTGTTCACGTAGTTCGGAAGCGCTACATAGGTCTTCATATGTTTGCGCGCTATCGATCGTGCCACGTCGGGGTCTTCTTCAATGACAATCATTTGCTCGGGGTATAGCAGAGCGTCGGGGCCCATAATCTCGCGAGCGAACTCAGTATGTTCAGGAGGAACGAAGTATGGGTGAGCACCCGCGGTCTCAGATGCCGCTAGTTCGAGCATCTTTGGACCCAACGCGGCGAGTACTATCTCGGGAAGCTCGTCGGGACCCACAGCCACAAAACGGGCTTTCTGCATTAATGCCAGGTACTCGCGCATGTAGCTGAGCGGTTTGGAATAGTCGTGCTTTCGGACCCACTCAACCAAGTGAAGGTGGCTGACTCCCAACCCAAGTAAGAATCGACCTGGGTGTGCTTCTTCAATACTTCGCTGAGCATTCGCCATGGTCATGGCGTCGCGCGCATAAATGTTCGCTATGCCCGTAGCAATCTTGACGCCTGTCGTGTTTTCAAGCACGCGCATTGCAGTGACGAAGGGGTCACGGCCGACAGCTTCAGGGATCCATATCGTCTGAAAGCCGAGTTCAGCCGCCTCAGCGCAAAGTTCGTTTGCCGCTGAGGACGGCATGCTGTCCAGCGCACCTGTCCAAAGACCAACCCTGCCCAGATCAACCGATGCATTCGCCACGTGCTGACCCTAGGGCATAGGACACTGCTTCTCATCCGATAAGACGCAAGTGCTCCCGAAAGGTTCGGCCGCGTTGGATATATTTCTCAATGCCCGGCAAGATCAACAGGTCGGTGTCAACACCTTCTCGTATTTTCGCCGGAGTTCCCAGGGCCATCGAACCTGGGGGGACGTGCATGCCTCCGGGGACTACCGCGCCAGC
The DNA here is from genome assembly GCA_002719335.1 of Acidimicrobiaceae bacterium. Classification (GTDB taxonomy): domain Bacteria; phylum Actinomycetota; class Acidimicrobiia; order Acidimicrobiales; family Poriferisodalaceae; genus UBA2110. Next base: position 12,129 of record PBHE01000015.1, on the reverse strand, counting down.
CCCAACTAGCGCTCGAGCACCGATAATTGCTTCATGAAGGACGATCGAGCCACTTCCTACCAGCGCCTCGTCTTCTATGATGCATCCTTCTAAATGAGCCAAATGGCCGATTGTGCAGCGACGTCCAACCACGGTCGGAAAGTCGTCTGTGACGTGCAATACAGCGTTGTCCTGTACTGAACTTTCTTCACCAATAACTATGGGGTTGTCGTCGGCACGAAGCACAGCTCCCGACCAAATGGTGGCCCGAGCTCCAACTCGGACACGTCCGATAAGAACTGCTTCGGGCATCACCCACGCATCGGGGTGGATTTCAGGTTGATGTTCACCTAATGCATAGATCGGCATCTTCGTCCTCAGTCGATCGCGTGGGCGGCAACCAGCAAACTACCGGCCAAAAACGCCATCCACGCCGAGTTGTGATGCTTCAACGCCGCTAGCGTCCAACCGGTGGCCTCGTCCCCGAACACAGCGCCGATAGCTCCTCGCCGTGCCCATACGCGTCTGGCACACGGCACAACCAAAGAAGATCCGTGGTTTTGGTTACGAGATCGCGACGATCCAGACGTTCTTGACTACTTGCGCGCTGAAAACAGTTGGACGGATTTGTCTACCGCTCATCTCGAGGGCCTGCGCAACATTCTTTTTCGGGAAATCAGGTCGAGGGTGAAGGAATCGGATCAGTCCGTGCCGGTACCGAAAGGCCCTTGGGAGTACAGAGTTAGAACAGAAGAGGGTCTTCAGTACCCATGTCATGTTCGTCAACGTCGTGGGGATCCAGAGAGCGAAGAGGTCTTACTGGACGAAAATGAGGCCGCTCGGGGCACTGATTATTTTGCTGTCGGTGACCTTGTGGTGAGCCCCGACCATCGCTTCCTNGCCTACACCACAGATACGGAAGGGAACGAGGAATACGACCTTACGGTCGTTGATCTTCGTACCCGCGAAATCATCGANAGCAACATCANAAAACTTTCCTATGGCNTGGTTTGGGCCAATGATTGCGAAACCCTCTTCATGGTGTTNACTGATGCTGCTCGGCGCCCTAACCGGATCGTCCGGCATGTGGTGGGTGATTTGGAATCGCACGATGTCACGGTGTTCACTGAACCAGATGAACGATTTTGGGTGGGGGTTGGAGACACCAGAAGCGAAAGGTTTGTGGTTATTGGCAGTGAGTCCAAGACCTCCTCGGAATACTGGCTACTGGATGCCGACACGCCCCACGATGAACCATCACTGGTCGAACCTCGACGCGAGGGTCACGAATATCGGGTAAGCCATCAAGGCGATCGTCTATTGATTCTCACAAACGACGATGCAGTCGATTTTCGACTGATGGAAGCTCCACTTGACGCGCCTGGATCGAGTAATTGGCGCGAAATCGTTTCTCATCGTGAAGGGGTACGAATCGAGGACGTAGATGCCTTTGAAACTTTCACGGTGGTTACCGAACGTCGCCACGGAATTCCGGTACTTCGCGTGCTGGACCATATGTCGAATAGGGAATTTGAGGTGGAGATGGATGAACCCGTCTTCGAGGCGGGTCCCGGAGCAAATGCCGAGTACGCGACGCGCGTATTCCGTTACGGCTACACGTCAATGGTCACGCCACCTTCTACCTTCGAAATCGGTATCGATACTCTGAAACGTCGACTGCTTAAACAACAACCGGTTCTAGGTGACGCGGATCTATCGGCATATAAATGTCAGCGAACTTGGTCGACGTCAGCTGACGGAGTTCAGGTTCCGGTGAGTCTTGTTTGGCGACCCGATGCCGTCACGTGGCCGGCGCCAACGTTGCTCTATGGGTACGGAGCGTACGAGGTGGGAATTCCAGCTTCGTTTTCGTCGGCGCGTCTCTCGCTTCTGGACCGAGGAGTCGTTTTCGCCATCGCTCACGTTCGCGGCGGCGGCGAACTTGGTCGAACCTGGTATGAGCAGGGCCGTCTCGAACATAAGCAAAATACGTTTACCGACTTTGGCAGTTGCCGGGACCACCTTGTCACCGAGGGTTGGTCAGACCCGGACCGGGTGGTTGCTCGTGGAGGCAGCGCTGGCGGTCTTCTTATGGGGGCGATGGTCAACCAACGACCCGAAGCCTTTGTTGGGGTTGTCGCAGAGGTGCCCTTTGTCGACAATGTGAACACGATGCTAGATCCAACGATTCCACTCACGATTACTGAATACGAGGAATGGGGTAACCCAAATGACCCCTTGACGTTCGAGTTGATGTCCAGTTACGGACCGTACGAAAACGTAAGCCCTGCTGATCATCCCGCGCTGCTGATTACCGCTGGAATTAACGACCCAAGGGTTCAATACTGGGAACCAGCGAAGTGGGTAGCGAAACTTCGTTCCTTAAGCACCTCCGAACTCCCAATTCTGCTTCGGACAGAACTCGACTCAGGTCATGGAGGGCCTTCTGGTCGTTACGACGCGTGGCGAGATGAAGCGTTCGTCTTGTCCTTCGTTCTAGACATACTGAATTTGGCTTAGCTTTCAAAAGCCATTTGACACGGCAGCCAGGGCCAGAAGGATCAGATTCCGAACGACCGAACTACTGTCAACCGGGCGAGCGGACCACCGGCCAAAACATGCACATATTGGCCGCTGGCTAAGCGGGCGCCGCATGGCACGCAATATTGCGACTGTGAAGATCGCTAGGGCAAGCTCCGCCAATAACGATGGAGCTGGCATCGCTACGCCGGCGACGAGTAGAGCTCCCAAAATGATCTCGGTGGGAGCAATGAATGGAACTATTTGTCTCGGTGCGCCCAAAGCCATGGCCGCGGCGGGCCAGGATCGGTCTCGCAGTTTCAGCGCTCCAGACAGCAGGAAGACTGCACCTAGAACTATTCGCGCCGCTATCGACACTGGCTTAACTCAACTGAAAGTGCCGTAGTTGCCTTGAAAGAAAAGCAGTGGGTCTTTACTTTCCAATACCTCAAGCTTGATAACCCTACCCACGACAATGTCATGGTCACCACCGTCGTGTATTGCCGCTATCTCACAGTCAATATAGGCCATCGACCCCGTGATAATTGGCGACCCAGACGGGCCCGGGGACCAATCCACGTTGGCGAATTTGTCATCTGAACGGCTCGCCATAACTCCACAAACCTCCATTTGATCTTGACTCATAACGTTGACGCAAAATGAACCCGACTCGCGGATTTCTTGCCAGGATCCTGATTCTTTCCCAGGCAGAAAAGCCACCAAAGGAGGGTCGAGGGAGACTGACGTAAAAGAGCCGATGGCCATGCCGACTGGCTCCCCGCTGTTGACCGCAGTCACTGCTGTCACCCCCGTCGCAAAATGCCCCAACACGTTTCGGAACACTCCGGAATCGATATCGCTCACTGTGGCTCCTTGTTCGAAGACTCCGTCGGAGCGTAGCGCCGGAAACAGTGTCGCTGTTTCGAACTCGCCACCGGTTGCGGTTATCGTCGCCGGTATGAGTCAAACCGAGGTACCTGATCTGCCAGATGGTCTCGTTGCAGTCGTAAAGCAAGATTGCGCCACTTGCGAAATGATCATTCCCGTTCTTGTCGAGCTAGCAGAACGGTCTGATCTGACGGTGTTCACACAGGATGACCCGAATTTTCCTGCAGAAATCAGTGACCCCAGGTTCGACGCTGACTTAGCGCTGTCATGGCATCACGACATTGAGACTGTTCCAACACTTCTACTCGTTCGAGATGGCAAGGAAAGAGAACGAACTGTCGGTTGGTCTCGGTCGGAGTGGGAACGAGTGTCTGGGGTGTCAGAACTTGGGCCTCGCTTGCCAGACCAGCGACCTGGCTGCGGTTCGTTGTCCGTTGATCCGACATTGAGTGCTGAACTCGCAGTGCGGTTCGGCGGGTCGAATCTTCTCGGAAGGCGCGTCGAATTCGCGTCTCTAGAAGACACCCACGAAGCCTTGTTCGACAGAGGCTGGACTGACGGGTTACCGGTAGTCCCGCCTACCGAAGCGCGGGTACTCGCGATGCTGGAGGGCACGCGTCGTTCACCGAATGACATCGTTGCCAAGGTCCCACCTGATTTAGCGCCATGCAGCGTCGAAAAAGTCGCTATTAACGCAGTGATGGCTGGGTGCCGGCCTGAATATCTTCCCGTAGTTCTAGCGGCGCTGGAGGCAGTTTGTACCGACACGTTCAACATGCATGGATTGTTGGCAACAACCATGCCCCACGCCCCGGTACTCGTCGTCAACGGGCCGATCGCGGCCAAAATAGGAATGAACTCCGGCAATAACGCATTGGGTCAGGGAAATCGCGCTAACAGCACCATCGGGCGCGCTGTTCAACTAGTGATACGAAACGTCGGTGGCGGACGACCAGGGGAAGTTGACAGAGCCGCGCTCGGGTCCCCCGCGAAGGTCGGATTCTGTTTTGCNGAACGAGAAACGGACTCACCCTGGACACCGATTTCAACCATGTATGGCTTCCCGAGCGGCGCTAACACTGTTTTAGCTTTCCCTGGGGAGGCGCCACGAAATCTCGTCGATCAGTTATCACGAGACCCTGACTCTCTTGCTCACACCTATGCCGCAAATCTGATCTCGATTCAGCACCCGAAACTTATCCTGGGCTTCGACGCAATCCTGGCAGTGGCACCGGATCACTCAAGGATCTTTGCTGACGCGGGTTGGTCGCGGGAGCAGTTAACTGATCGGATTGTTGAACTGACCGTCAGACCTGGGAAGGAGTTAGTTCGAGGAGCAGGAGGGATCTCAGAGGGCCTGCCCGAAGCAATGGCAGACCTTGATCTTCCGAAATTCCGCCCCAACGGGTTACACATAGTGCATTGTGGTGGCGGAGCTGGACTATTTTCGGCAATTATTGGAGGATGGGTGAACGGCGAGATGGGGTCAAATCCGGTTTGCGTCGAAATCATTCCGTAGCAAGGGAGATCCTATGACTAAGGTGCTGGACCCGACGAACGAGGTTGAACCCGCAAAGATTCCGCGAGTTGATCGCCCTACCAGCCTTGACGGCCTGACTGTGGGTTTGCTTGACATCAGCAAACCTCGAGGTGACCGCTTTCTCGACCGGATCGAGGAACGCCTGGTCGAGCGCGGCCTTCGCGTAGAGCGGTTTCGCAAGCCAACTTTCACAAAGCCGGCTCCTGTTGATTTGCGTCACGAAATCGCTACTAAATGTGACGTTGTGATCGAAGCCCTTGCCGATTGAGGCAGTTGCACGTCATGCAGTGTGCATGACATCGCTGATCTGGAACGACGAGGACTTCCTGGGGTGTTTGTAGCTACTACTCAGTTCATTGATGGTGCTGAGGTGCAAGGAAGGTCCCTGGGTTTTGACCCTGCTGCTGTTTGGGTTGAACACCCGATTCAGGATCGCACTGACGATGAAATGGTGACGATTGCCGATAAAGCAATCGATGAACTACTTGACCAAATCACCAAGCAATAAAACATCGCCTTGAAATGCAATGAGACCTTCATTTCGCAGGTCATCAACTAGTTGAGTTGCGCGGCACTGTTGGTCGAGAAGCCCCATGACTGCGGCCGCTTCGGACGTGTCTATTGACCCCTGAGCTAACGCAGCCATCAGCAGGCCCCTTGCTTGGCGATCGCTTCCTTGGAACGGTTGTTGTTTCTTGCTGACTCCAGCGCTTCCATCGGCCGGATCCGTACCCGCCCCGTGCCACGCACACCATGAGTTCACGGGACAGGCGCCACATTGGGGATTTCGTTTGGTACATACAGTCGCCGCTAGGTCGAACAGGCCCTGATTCCAGTCCCAGGACTGGCCAGGTGCCACGAGCTTGTCCGCTATCTCTTGGGCGATCTTTGGTCGCAGCGAGCTGTCACACCATCGTGCGAGTAGACGACCCACATTGGTGTCAACAACGCCCAGATCTTTTTCGTAAGCAAAAATCATCACTGCTCGCGCCGTGTAGGGGCCTACCCCCGGCAACTCCAGAAGTTGTTCTAACTCCCGTGGGACTCCGCCTTGATGCAGATTCGTTATCTGCTGTGCCGCCCGGTGAAGGTTCCGGGCTCGGCGCGGGTATCCGAGTCCTACCCAAAACTTCAGTAACTCGGAAAGCTCGGCGCTAGCAAGATCACCAGGGGTTGGCCAGCAATCCAAGAATTCCCGATACTTGGCTTCGACTCTGCTGGCCTGTGTCTGTTGGAGCAGTACCTCAGAGACCAACACGGCCCAAGGGTCTCGGGTGGAACGCCACGGCAGGTCGCGTCGAGAGTCGGCAGCCCAACGAAGGAGGGCGCGGGTAAAGCCACGGCCTCCTAACGCGTGCCCAAACTCAACAGTTCCCGAGATCGACGCCATCAGGAAAGTTCCGGGTCGGTGCTACGTCTCGTCTCCACGTCATGACTTCGCGGGGGAATAGGTACTCACAGGTCCCTCAATTCGGGGTACAGGTCATTGACGACCCTGCCATCGTAGGGAATCGTCGACGTCGGAGCGCAACCGTTCCCCCTAGAGTTCACCTTGATTGCTAGAAACTTTGTGTCTTCGAGTGCTCTACCCATAGCCTGACTCATTGTTCCGACTTGACGAAGTGGTGAAGAATTGTGACTACACCTGATCTCCAAGCCGCTGCTGACGCGTTAGCCATTGGTGTATCGATAATTGATCGGGCGGTCGGTCATGCAGCCGCTCTACCGGACACCGACGACCATCAAAGCCTGCTGTATGACCTTGCACATGCTGCGTCTGGAATCGAAATCAGTCGATCATTACTGGATTACGGCGCCAAGGGAGAGAACGAGGGGAAACTAGCTTGCGCGTTCATTGCTGATGTCCTAGCCGACCTCCAGTCCAAACTTTTCAGCCGGGAAACCGCATGGGGGGTGGGAAACGGGGAACTAGATCCGGCTCGAGAATTCATTAGCCGTTTCCGAGATCCAGAATTCGTGGCTCAGCTAGCGGTGCTGGAAGCACCTCAGCACCTTGATGAAGATTTCGAAATGGTAGCTGACACTTTTCGTCGCTTTGCTGAAGACAAAATTGCGCCGAGAGCGGAGCACATCCATCGCCAGGACACGGACATTCCGGAAGACATCATCGACGGCTTAGCTGAGCTCGGATGCTTCGGACTGTCTGTTCCCGAAGAATACGGCGGTTTCGCTACTGGGAGCGAGAGCGACTACATGGGAATGGTGATAGCGACAGAAGAGCTTTCTCGGGCGTCATTAGGTGCCGGAGGTTCTCTCATCACGAGGCCCGAGATACTGACTAGGGCCCTCGAACGTGGTGGCACCGAGGAACAAAAGCGCGAGTGGTTCCCTAAAATCGCGACCGGCGAGACGATGGTCGCCGTCGCGGTCACTGAGCCAGACTACGGATCTGACGTTGCAAATTTAAAGGTAACTGCAACTTCCGTTGACGGTGGGTGGGTCATAAACGGGGTCAAGACGTGGTGCACATTTGCCGGCAGGGCGAACGTGTTGATGTTGCTTGCACGCACCGATCCTGATCGCAGTAAAACCCATCGCGGTCTCAGTTTGTTTATTGTGCCCAAGCCCCAGGCGGAAGGTCACAGCTTCGAGTTCTCCCAGGACAAGGGTGGCGCTATGGAGGGGAGAGCTATCCCAACTCTGGGCTATCGAGGCATGCATAGCTTCGAAATAGCGTTCGACAATTGGTTTGTTCCGGAACAAAATTTGATCGGCGGCGAGGACGGACTAGGCAAAGGCTTTTACATGCAGATGGCTGGCTTCGAGAACGGCCGCCTCCAAACTGCCGCTCGAGCCGTAGGCGTTATGCGAGCCGCTTATGAAGAAGCTCTGGCCTATGCGCAGGACAGATCAGTTTTCGGTCAACCCGTGATCCAGTATCAGCTCACTCAAGCAAAACTTGGGCGAATGGCCGCAATTATTCAAGGGTCGCGCCAGTACAGCTACTCCGTAGCTCAGATGATGGCAAAGGGCGAAGGAGGTCTCGAGGCTTCGATGGTGAAAGCCTACGTTTGCAAAGCCGCTGAGTGGGTTACGCGTGAGGCCCTTCAGATTCATGGTGGCTTCGGCTTTGCGGAGGAGTACACGGTCAGTCGACTTTTTGTCGACGCCCGAGTGCTGTCCATCTTCGAAGGTGCGGACGAAACGCTGTGTTTAAAACTCATTGCACGTCGATTGTTAGCCGACGCGCAATGACCGATTTTGCGCACTGTCGCTTTTGACCCTCAGAGGCTAGGACGAAGAAGTTCCGCGGCGACGCCGCAGTCCTCTCTCATGGGAAAGCTGGATGGAGTTATCCCGTTGGGGCCGACGATGTGAGTGAACGCTGCCATCGGAACGACTTCTTCATCGGCATCTAGAGGGTTTTCTTTCGCGAGTTGGCCTTGTATGACTTCGAAGAGGCGTTGCGGGAGAGCTCTGCCGACTCCCACAACAAGCCACGTCTCCTTTCCTGCCTGTAACCCACAAATTGCGGCCGCATAGGAACCGGAAGGGGCTATGAGGGCTTCGGGACCCGCTGCGGCCGCTTCTATGATGACTACGTCGGCCGTGGTGCAGGCCTGCCCAAGCCCAGTTAACGGAACTTCAGTTACCTCGACCTCACGTTGCATTAGTGTCCGGGCCAGTCCCGCTCCTTCGCCGTATGCGTCGATCACGCGCACGTTGATGTCACGGCGAACGTGGATGCTTTCCATCGCTAAGTCTGGCCAGCCAATCACGGCGACGGTCGCGCCCTTCGGAAGGGCCACAGCCACGCGATTTGACGTTAGGTCAGTACGGAGTTCTTCAACAAAGTCCATGGCTGCCCCTCGTGCATCACTGGCAATCAACACCTTGCTCGCCAATGCCCACAAAGAGCCAGCTAGAGGGTGGTGGTGCAGGATCCGTCGACACGCGTTTACTAACTCCGCGGGCTCACCCCAAAGCGAGGCCAGGGCGTCGGCGGCTTCGCGAGCCAAATCGAGTTGATCAACGCCACCGGCGCGAGCTACATATCGAAGCCGTTCGATGGGATGCACGAGAGCAGACTGCCACATGTCTCAGCAGCGGGGTGAACTCAATTGAATTTGGTTACAAGCGGGTACTGAGCATCCGGGGCGCTAGCTTGGCTCCCGTGGCAACTGACCCTTCAACTCAGCTGACAGTTGCAACCATGGATGGTGCTGAACAGACCTTGTCTCAATGGTTGACATACTTCAATCTGCTCACCGTTGTACTGGATCCCTATACCCATGAAAGCGGCTGGATTATTCCGACCGCTGACCGGATTTTCGCCCATTACAAGGGGGCCGATGTGCGCTGCGCCTTTCTTGTGACGAGCGACGGAGATGGCGCTCGGAAATACTTGGGAAAATACTCAAAAGAACGGCTGATATTGATCGACGAGCACCGAGAACTGGTGAGTTCGTTGGGACTTGAGCGCCTTCCCGCACTCGCCCATATTGCTCAAGACGGTTCCCTAGTTGGCTTCGCAGAAGGATGGAACCCTTCGGATTGGCGGGGGGTGTTGACCGGAGTTGAGGAGGCGATGGCATGGCGTTCGAGACCACTTCTTCCCGGTCCAGAAGACCCCGGTGCCTTTGAGGGAACGCCTGCTCTTAGCTAAAGCTGCATCTTTATTCGGTACATTTCGGCGTCCGCTCGTGTCAACAGTTCTTCAGCGTTGTTGCGAGTTCCGTAGCCAACAGTGAAGCCGATGCTGGCCTTTGCGGTTAAAGAATGGCCGCCGATAACGAATGGCCGTTCCATGGCAATTTCAAGCCGATCGGCGACGAGTCCGACGTCGCTTCCATCTCTCAATTCTGGGCACACAACAACGAACTCGTCGCCGCCGTATCGTGCAACGGTGTCCGTTGGTCTCACCGAGTCAGCGAAGCGCGCCCCGATAGCGGCCAGTAACCGGTCACCGACGGTGTGCCCATACACATCATTAACGACTTTAAAGTCATCAAGATCGCAAAAGACGACACCGACTGCCCGTCCTGTATGTCGCGATCGTTCGAGTGTTTCTTCTAGCCGAGAAACCGCTTGCAGGCGGTTTCCTAGTCCGGTCACCGGATCATGGCGAGCGGCACGCGCAAGTTCCGCTTCTTGTCGCCCACCCGTCCATAACACAGCGATAGAACTACAAAGCAGCAACAAAGAGGCAGCAACCGATACTAGGACTGCAGACCATCGGAGGACGCTTGGTTGAGGCTGCGAATCCACGAAGAGCCAAGCACTAGCTAGCAGAACGGCAATACAGGACGGTACAGCTACGAAGAAAAGTATTCGGCGAGCGATCATCGCAACAACCGAGGGTACGGGTATCTACCCTGCGGGGCGAGAACCCTTATCTCGCGAGCCAGCCCCCATCGACTGGAAGCGGGATTCCGGTGACATAGCTGCTGGCGTTGCTAGCCAGAAATAGCAGGGCCCCGTCTAGTTCCTCTACGGAGCCGCCTCGACCCATAGATGCATTCCGCGCGATCCATTTTGTCGAACGTTCATCTTCGAACATGCCATGCGTCAACTCGGTGTCGAAATATCCGGGACACAGTGCGTTCACTCGCACACCCCGCTTAGCCCACTGGACTGCGAGCTCTCGGGTCAAATTCACCAGGCCCGCTTTGCTCGCCGCATACGCCGGTTGAAGATTGGGGGCCGATGCCACCAGACCATGTACCGATGCGACGTTAATGATGCTTCCTTCTCCACGGGCCAGCATGTCCTGGGCGGCGAGCGCCGACAGAAGAAAACAGGCGTTGAGGTTCACATCAACAACATTTCGGAAGGTTTCGATTTTCGCGTCTTCCGCGGCGTGCACTGCATCAGTGATGCCGGCGTTATTTACCAACACATCTACTCGGCCATAATGAGAAAGGGTTTGAGAAATCAACTGGCGACACTGGTCATCGTCGCTCACGTCACACTGGATTGCTAGGGCATCTGGCAAACCTGAAACCAGCTTTTCGAGTCGATCGTGGCGACGTGCAGCGGCAACTACTTTGCCGCCAGCTGCGCACAGCACTCGGGCAAATCGATCGCCGAAGCCGCTGGACGCGCCCGTTACAACACAAACTTTGCCGTCAAGTCGATAAAGGGCTTCAATATCGGGAATTTTGCTCATATAACCAGAGACACTAGGCAAACATATGAGTTCTCACACGGCGTGTTCGACTTACCTGTTCTAGGGTCTTGACATGAAGATTCGCGTTGGCTTTGGCCTAGGGACCCGCAGTTTCACCAACGACCATTCGACTTTTGAACCCTTCGTCGATTCCCTCGAGCAACTGGGGTTCGATTCACTGTGGCTCAGCGAGCGTCTAGGTGGCGAATGCCCTGACCCAATTGTTGGGGTGGCGTACGCCGCTGGGAGAACAACGAGGATGAAGTTCGGGTTCTCGGTGATGGTCCTGCCCGGCAGAAACTTGGCGGTTCTAGCAAAAGAACTCGCCAGTCTCGACAGACTCTCCAACGGTCGGCTCCTGCCAGCGTTCGGACTCGGAGTCGCAGACGTTCACGAACAGGCTGCTTTTGGGGTCGAACGCAAACAACGCGCCAAAATGTTTAATGAAGCTCTTCCTTTGTTGAAGCGAATGTGGGAAGAGGGACCAGTAACGCACCAAGGAGATTTCTACGAATACGAGGACGTGGATCTGCTGCCCAAGCCGATGCAAAATCCAATGGACATTTGGCTTGGAGGAGCCGCCGACGTCGAATTACGTCGATGCGGAAAATTCGGGGACGGATGGCTTCCTTCGTTCTGCACTCCCGAGATGGCAGCGCAAGGGTGGAGAATCGTAAACGATGCGGCAGATGAGCATGAAAGATTCATGGACCCCGAACATTTCGGTGTCCTTGTTCCCTACAGCCATGGCGAGTTACCGGCCAGTTATAGAACGATCCTCGACCGCCGTGCGCCGGGTGTCCCCCCCGAAGAAATTATTCCCATCGGCCACGATGGTTTGAGGACTCAGCTCGAAAAGTTCATTGAGGTTGGCGCCTCAAAGTTCGTGCCGATTTTAGTTGGTGAGCCAGATGACTGGTTTGCTGAGCTAGAAGGTGTAGCTAACGTCGTCCTTCCCCTTCAGAATTAGCCCCCATAGATGAGTGGAAAGTGATCTATTCATGCAATTCGGCATTTTCTTCGAGCATCAAATTCCTCGACCGTGGGACAACGGAGCGGAGCAACGCCTAAT
>PBHE01000014.1 GCA_002719335.1 Acidimicrobiaceae bacterium | reverse complement strand
TCTTCATCCCAGATCCAATGGGTCCGAACTTCTCTGTCTTGATCAACTAGTTCGTTCACCGAATAGCGGATTGGCATATCTCCAACAGTAGTTGTCCCCCAAAAGGTGTAGGCCCCCGACCCGATTGCACCTCAGGTCGAGGACTTCACTTGTCACGGTTGCCACGGCCAGGACGGGTCTGGGCCCTTCCTCGGAGCCCTCAAGATAGGTGGTTATGGCAGGTCCAACGTGGACTCGATAACCCACTCCTCGTTATCGAAGTTGAATCTCGCGATCTCAGAACCCTGTATTGCCAAACCATCTTCGACCCCGTTACGGACATATGAAATGCCGTCGAGGAGCGTTGGATGGTTGAAGGTCAAGGAATGAGTAGCGAGCATTAGGTTCGCTCGGGTGACACCACCATCATGTTCAAGTACCCGCTGCTATAGATTCGCCAGCAACAGGCTCGACACATGTGTGACAATTTGAATCCCGTGAAGTAGCGAAAGGTGGGCTCTTGTGTCTGTAGCGAATGTCAATGGTCAGTCGATCAATTATGTCGATTCGGGTGGTGAAGGTTTGGCGGTGATATTCAGCCACGGCTTCCTTATGGATCTGACGATGTTTGATCAGCAGGTCGCCGCGCTGAAAGATGACTTTCGATGTATTGCCTGGGATGAACGAGGCTTTGGCGAAACACCAGTGGAGGAACCATTTTCTTATTGGGACTCCGCAGATGATGCCGTCGCCCTACTGGACCACCTAGGAATAGGGCGAGCCGTCTTCGTTGGAATGAGCCAAGGCGGATTCTTGTCGCTGCGTGCAGCTCTCGCCCATCCCGATCGAGTCGCCGGAGTAGTTCTGATCGACAGCGAGGCGGGTGCATCTTCTGAGGAACAAATCGAAGGGTATGGCGCCATGTTCGCTCAATGGCAAATCGCTCAGCCCCTTGGAGAACTGGGTCAAACAGTTGCCGGAATGATCATCGGTGATTCGAAACTCAGCGCGGAATGGATTGCCAAATGGGAGGCTCGCGATAGGTCGACACTCCATCAGCCGACGCAAACCCTTCTTTTCCGTGACGACATTACTGATCGTATGGGGGAAGTGAACTGCCCCGTGTTGATCATTCACGGAGAAGAAGACCAGGCGATTCCAATCGAAACCGCTGAAGCTTTGGCCGAGCTGTTGTCCGACTGTCGCGGCCTGGTGAGCGTGCCTGGAGCCGCCCACGCTCCCAATATGACCCACCCGGAGACGGTTAATGACGCCCTAGAGGGCTTTCTGATCCAGATCTAAGTCCGATACTTCCTAATGTCATCTCTCATGGATCTAAGATTTGGTTATGAGCGAAGAGGACGACCGGTGGCGTCGGACCTGGAAGATCGAGGGAAGAGTGGTGCGGGTGCTGTTCCTCATTGTTGTTGTGTCGTAGATCTGGTGGATCGCAACGGACGGTCTTACCGATTTGTTTACTAACTATCCCAACGACTGCAGAGAATGGGATGGGCGGCGCTGTTAGCTATGAGCAAGGTGTTTGAGGTGATCCCATGAAGGTTCAGGGAATAGACCATGTGGTGATCAATGTTCGTGATGCTGAACGAGCTATGTGCTGGTATCGGGATCGGCTTGGTTTGCAACCGGAGCGCTACGAGGAATGGAAGTCGGGCGACGCTCCATTTCTGTCGATGCGGGTGGATAAAACTACGATCATCGACCTCTTAGAAACTGAGCGTTCGGGTGAAAACGTTGATCACATTGCGTTGCATGTGACGGGCGCTTTGGGGGAACTGTTGGCGCACGACGATGTGGAAATTGTGCGCGTGTCTGACTCTATTTACGGTGCTTTAGGTTGGGGTCCAGCGGCTTCCGTCCGTGATTTAGATGGCAACGTAATCGAACTCAAGCAATATGGGGTGGGGAAGGCGACTGCGTAGACGGACTGCAGCGAACAATCAATGGGTGTTTGTTGATGTGTTCGATGACTACTTCGTGCAGTTCAGGGTTCGAAAGCACGCTGGCGTGGTCGCCGTACACGATCAAGTCGTGTGAGCTGAGTCTTCGTTGTTGAACGGGTAGTCGAGGTGGGTTGAGACGAGCTAAGACATCCCTATGGGCGTCGCCAGAAGTTGATTTGGGTAGTCGGGGTTGAAACCCTGACAACAAACTGGTCTACGGTCGGCCAGAGCCTCAACAGCTCGTTGTGAAACGATATTGACGACAAGAGGTGACAACGAAAACGACGAGTTTGTGTGTCCCAGGTGTTCTAAAGAATGTCCGGGGCCAGCAATAACACCCTGACTCCCCTGATTCGTTGTTGGTCTGCAACGACAGAGTCTTAACACTGCGCCAGGTGGGGTTTAAACTCACGAGCAGTGAGCGGTATCCCCACAATCGCCGTAGATGAACCAAGCGACCCCCGCATCGACGTGTTCCAGGGATTACGCGACAAAGCCTTGAGACAAAGGCGTGAAGCCCATGGTGGCGATATGGCGGGCGTGTTCATAGCCGAAGGTGACATCGTCATCAACCGAGCGATAGCTGCTGGTTACACCTTGCATTCGGTCCTCATTGATGCCCGAAGAAGCCAACCACTCCCACCAGACTTCGACGGCGTCGACGTATTCGCAGCGGGCCAGAAAGTACTTGAACACATAGCTGGACACCGTTCCTACCGCGGCGCTCTCGCTTGCTTTTACCGCAAACCCCTCCAGACAAGCCGAGATCTCCTCGGCGACACATCGCTGAGCTCGTTCGTCATAGTCGAAGCCGTCAACAACCCAACAAATCTTGGAACCATCATGCGGTGCGCCGCGGGGCTGGACATCGACGCGTTGCTTCTCAGTTCCGACTCATGCGACCCGCTGTCACGTAGGTGCTGCCGAGTGTCAATGGGTGAAGGCTTCTCAATGCCCTATGCGTGGCTACCGGACATGGTTGAGGGATTAACGGAAGCGAAAGCAACTGGGATCGAAGTGTTGGCACTGACTCCGAACTCCGACTCAATCGACGTTGCCTCGCTTCGTTATCGGCCCGACGACAGAGTCGCATTATTGCTCGGCTCCGAAGGCTCAGGGCTTACCGAACGCGCGCTGAACGCAGCTACCAGGCGAGTAAGGATTCCTATGTCCCGAAGCGCCGACTCGATGAACGTCGCAAACGCTGCGGCCGTTGCGTTTTATGCCCTAAGGCAGGCCAGAAGCTAAATCTGGAGTACTCGACCCCTTCCGCTCATGGTTTACCGAGGTCGCATCCCCACTACGTGTCCGTGGTCTACGGTGACGCCCTCTCCCCTGAGTAAAAGTTCCTGTTTGGCTTCGTGTCTAGGAGTAAGCCGCCCTCTCGAGTTGACTACCCGCCACCACGGAAACCCAGGGTTTCGTTTTAGAAAGTTTCCGACGGCGCGAGCGCATTGCGGGTAACCAGCTTCCTCTGCCACTTCACCGTAGGTGACGACGTCGCCACTCTCTAAAGAGTTAAGAACGACAGCAATGGCGTCCCCAAGAGGGGTAAATCCTGTTTCAACCGTCTGTTCCACACACGCATGCTCGCAGATGATTACCCTGAGGGGTACTCAACAAACGCAGGAATTGTGGTTGAGTGGCTCACAGGCCAGGGGGTTGAGCATGACCGAATACGACATACATATCAGCGGTGGCACGATTGTCGATGGAACTCGAGTTCCGAGATATCAAGGCGACCTATGGATAAAAGATGGTCGGATCGCGAAAATGGGCGGCCGGATAGACGGCGTCGCTGAAAGAGTCATCGACGCGACTGGGAAGATCGTCGCGCCAGGTTTCGTTGATCTGCACACGCACTACGACGCTCAGATTCGATGGGACCCATGGTGCACGATTTCGGGGTACCACGGTGTGACTTCAGTTGTTCTGGGTAACTGTGGTTTTGGCTTCGCCCCCGTAGCTAAAGATTTCAGAGAGCGGTCAATGCTTACGATGACGCGGACAGAAGCAATTCCGTTCGAGTCCATGAAGCAAGGAATGGAATGGGATTGGGAGACAATCCCCGAATATTTGGACTCGCTCGACAGGATCCCCAAAGGGGTAAACGTCATTCAGTACATGCCAACAGCGTCGTTAATGACGTACGTCATGGGCTTAGAGAAAGCAAAGGCCGGAGAGCCTGCTTCAGAGAGCGAGCGAAAAGAGATGGCTCGTTTGCTCCACGAAGGTATGGACGCCGGACTCTGCGGTTTTTCAATTCAACGACTAGGCCCAGACAGCGTTCAAGCGGATTATGACGGATCCCCCATGGTCACTGACATCATGTCTGATGAAGACATTTTGAATTTGGCACAGGTCCTTGCTGAACGCGACGAGGGTTTCATTCAGATCACTCAAGGCACCGGAGATATCAGATCAGATATCTCCTTTTTGGAAACTTTGGCTGAAACAGCCCAAAGGCCGATTCTTCATAATGTGGTTGCTCCGGCTCGCCAAGACCCAGAAGTCCATCGACGACCGTTGCGTTGGATCGATGGCTGTCGAGAAAAGGGTCTACCAATTTATGCCCAATGCGGAACCGGCCGTGCTGGTTTCGCCTTCACTCTTGAGCATTGGAACCTTTACGATGCCTCACCTGCTTGGCGCGCTGTAACAACGGGCACCAAGGACGAGAAGATAGAGAAGATGAAAGATCCTGAGCTCCGCGAAGCCTTAGTCGCCGAGGCCGAGGAAGCGGATCGTCGTCTGCAAGTCATCCAGGCGGGAGTAGGCGGAAACCCCAAGAGCCTGGTGGTTCAGGGAGTGAACCGCCAAGCGGACTTACAAGAATACGTGGGCAAGTCTGTGGGAGATATTGCTGAGGCAGAAGGAAAACACCATGTAGAGGTCATGTTGGATCTTTCCCTTCGAGGTGATCTTAATGTCGAGTTTCTTGGACCGGATAAAGGCTCGAACGCTGAGTTCATGGCAGAGATGATGAATGACTCTCCGTATGCGATTCCTGGGGTTTCTGACGGTGGCGCTCATACCAAATTTTTCACTGGAGGGGCGTATACGACCGACTTCTTGACCTGGTTAGTTAGAGATGAAGGAGTTGTGACTCTTGAAGAAGCCCACTACAGACTCTCTAATCTTCCTGCGCATGCTGCGGGATTTCGGGATCGAGGAACCCTGCGTGAAGGCGCTGCTGCCGATGTACTCGTCTACGACATGGAGGAACTCGATATTTTGCCGAACTGGATTGGCGATGTTGAGTACGACCTACCGGGCGGTGAATGGCGGCGGGTGCAACGCGCTGCAGGGTACGACCAGATCATCGTGAATGGTGAAGTCACTTTTGAATCAGGAGAATGCACCGGCGTGACTCCGGGCAAACTCCTTCGTCACGGGCGTAACTGAGGCCCTCTCCCCCACCGTCGTGTCAGCGAGCGATCGTGGTTGACGCGAGATGGTTTTGTTCTGATATGTCAAAATGGTTGACGAAAACCCAACCACCATTACTTAGCTGGCGTCAGCCCATAAAGGATCTGAAGCAATGACGACCTATTCACCACCCAAAGAAGTCGATTTCCATTTTGACGTCATGTGCCCTTGGGCCTACCAAACTTCGCTCTGGATGCGAGATGTCCGTGATCAGCTAGACCTGAAGGTCAACTGGAAATTTTTCAGTTTGGAAGAGATCAACCTGGTCGAGGGAAAAAAGCACCCTTGGGAGCGAGAATGGAGTTATGGGTGGTCGATGATGCGCATAGGGGTGGTCTTGCGTCGCATAGATATGGCTCTTTTGGATGACTGGTATGCCTTAGCGGGGCGGGCGTTGCACGTCGATGGCAATCGGCCACATAACCCCGAGGTCGCCAAGCATCTGCTCGAAGAGATCGGTGCTGACCCATCGATAGTGGAACAATCGATGGAAGACCAGTCGACGCATTCGGAAATCAAAGCTGAACATGACAGGGTTGTGGAAACCGGTGGATTTGGTGTTCCGACCTTATTCTTCCCAGATGGGCAGTCCTTTTTTGGGCCGGTCTTGTTGGATCCCCCACAAGGAGAAGCCGCCCTCAGGCTCTGGAACGCGGTGACAGCCTGGCTTGAATTCCCCTACTTGTACGAGATGCAACGCCCGAAGCAAGCCAGTGACGAGCAGGTCATTTACGAAACATTCAAACCGTATCTAGAGGCACGAGATTGGGTGAGCATTAATCGTGGGAAAGTCGTAGGTTTCGACCCCAAAGGCTGAATGCAACTCGATACGCGCGGCGTTCAACCCTTTTGCTCGTCCTCGTCATCGCCGAGCATTTCGGCTGAAGCAGCAATCGCTGATGCTAATGCAACACTTCGCTGGTACACGGCTTCGAAATAGTGCTCGGTGACAGTTTCTTGCCCCGTCAGCGGAGCGGACCCCAAACTTCTGATGACTGACGCCGGTTGCTCGGTTACCTGAATTTTTGCTGGGCTATCCGGCATTCCGTTAACACCATGCCAAAACGACTTGGTTTCGCGTTCGGCTTCGTTTTCCGTGCCGGTATCGCTGAGGCGTCGGGTTCGTGAGTTTCTGCGTCGTCGGCTCATGCGTCGTTGCCTATGGGGAGATCTTCGAGAATGTCGTCTGGGTCGGCTGTTAGTAGCAATGACTCGTTGATCCCCAAAGCAGCCCGCAGCTGTTCTGGGTCGAGATCTCCGAGCGAACTCGACTTGGGTAACACCATGTCGGCGATGCGTCGTTTACCTTGAACGACCTCTTCGACGCGTTCATCGACGGTTCCGGGACAAATAAGGCGGTGGCAAATCACCGTCTTGGTTTGGCCTATCCTCCAAACGCGATCTCGGGCCTGGTCTTCGACGGCTGGGTTCCACCAACGATCGTAAAGCACAACGTGGCTTGCGGCGGTGAGGTTTAGACCTGTGCCGCCCGCTTTCAAAGAAAGCACCATGGCTCCCGGCCCAGTTCCATTTTGAAAATTTTCGACGAGGCGATCGCGGGTTCCTCTTGTGAGACCACCGTGGTAACAGTCAATCGTGATGCCGGTTCTCTGGGTCAAATAGGTGGCTAACCGTTCGCCCCACGTAGCGAAGTGAGTGAAGATCAGAATTCGTTCACCCGAGGCGAACACAGCGTCGAGGATTTCGTTAAGCCGCGTGAGCTTTCCGCTCCGACCCTCGAGGGTTAGGTTTTTGTCATTTTTGTCGTAGTTCAGAGGGTGGTTGCAGATTTGTTTCAGCGCCGTTATCGCCGCCAGGACTAAGCCTTTTTGTTGTTTGGTGTTTTGCTCGCTTTCGGCCGTGTCTCGCACAAGTTTGTCCAAAATGGCTTGATACAGCCCTATTTGTTCGGGGGTCATCGTGCAGCGAGCGAGCTCGTCGATGCGGTCAGGGAGTTCTGCCGCAATGATCGGCTCCGCTTTGGTTCGCCGAAATACAAGGACTCCGTTGAGGGCGCGCAAGGCCGATTCGGCAGCCCCTGCTGAATCGCCTATCTGTCCCAGCTGATCAACAAAGGCTGTGCGACCACCTACCAGCCCGGGATTACAGAAATCCATGATTGCCCATAGATCACCTAGCCCATTTTCAATCGGAGTTCCCGTGAGGGCTAAGCGACTGCGGGCATTTAGTTTTCGGAGTTCTTTGGCAGTAGCGCTTCGGTGGTTCTTGATTACTTGGGCTTCGTCAAGGACGACACGGTCCCAGAAAAGATCCGATAGCTCGGCGATATCTCGAACCGCTGTTCCATAGGTCGTGATAACTAGATCGGAGTCTCGGATACGACTTCGAAGTTCTGGCCCGTTTACCCGCGAGGGTCCATGATGAACTAATACCGACAGGTCGGGTGTAAAGCGTTGAGCTTCCGCAGCCCAATTCCCTACTACTGCGGGGGGCGCGACCACTAATGCAGGTTGACTTCCAGGTGCGATCGCTACACGGGCGAGAATGGTGGGAGTTTTGCCGAGACCCATGTCCAGGGCGAGACACCCTCCTAAGCCGGCGTCATCAAGAAATTTCAGCCAGCCGACCGCTTCAGCTTGGTAACTACGAAGTTCGCCGCTGAATCCTGGGGGACGGGTATCTGGTTCGTCTCTGACTTCGCCAGCGGCTCGGAGTAGGTCGCCCGCCCAGCTCGCACCAGCGAGGGTTACTCCCCCTGTGATTCCGGCACCCTCGAGTCCTAAAGCGTGTCGGAGCATTTCGGCGCCGGTGAGCTCGGTTGTTTGGGATCGTTCAGATAACGCTGCTGCTGCTTCGGCTAGGTCAGCGTGGTCTAGTGCTACCCATCGGCCTCTCGATTGCACTAATGGCCGGGCCTGCATAGCGAGTTTTTGTATGTCAGTGCTCGTTAGCTCTACGTCGCCAAATACAGCGCTCCAACTGACTGCGGTTAATTGTTGGGCTCCGACGAGGCTGTCGTTGTCTTCGGCGGTCAGTCGGAGTTGGGCGACTTGACGTCGGCGTGACAGTGCCGGTACCCGCACGTCGAAACCTGCTGATTCAAGAGCTGGTCCGGTGACGGACATAAGGTCCCACGCTTCGTCTTGATCCAGCAACACCTCGCCGCGGCGGCGTCCTCCGGGTCGTAGAAGGGCTGGCATCAGACGTTCGAGGCGGGTGTATTGGCCCTTCACTTCGGTTCGGCGGGTGTTAGATCCGCTGACCATAGCTACCTCGACGGGATCCAGGGTGTTTTCTGGGCCCGGGGAAAGCACCTTCAGTTGCCAGGCGTCAGATTCGTCGGGTTCGTCTAGCTGCACTATGAGTGCATATTTTGCAACTGCGGTAACTGGGCGAGCCCACTGTTCGAGTCGCCTTGCCAGATCGGATCCGTGGTCTGCAGCTGCGGTGAAGGGTCGGCCGCCAAGATTGGCCAAAAAGGTCTCGGCAACTTCGTTTTTCGTCCGAGGTTCAGGAGGTGGGGCTGGGACATCAAGCCTGCGAGCGGCGCTTGTCACAATCGCGTTGACCATTCCTGTGAGCGCAGATTGGACTACCGCTCGGGCATCAGGGCCGGGGTCGGCAGCGGTAACGGTGCCGGGTATAGAGGTGGCGAAAGCTTCGAGCCGATTTTTACTGATGATGCCTGGCATCCACTGAACGATGAATTCACCACGATTATTTCGATTTCGCTTGTTGCGACGTTTTCGAATTCGCTGCAATTTGGGAACAGTTCTTCCTTGGGCCACAAGCTCGACTGCTGAAGCGGCGACGAGGCTGAGCCACCTGGTACTGGCGCCCAGTTGAGGATGGTCTGAAGAGGCCGTCGGTAGCGTGTTGAGAGAGCTGTGGTTCTCGAACTCTTCGTGTAGCGCGGTGGGGTCATGTGGCTCGCCTTGTGGGTCTTCTAAAGCGTGACCTGCGGATGGATCTATCCAAGGTTGCATGGATAGAGCTGCCAGCCAGCCGAGAATATCGGCGACTTCCGCGCTGACTGACGAGGCAGTGACTCCCCCAGGGAGCGAAATGCTTCGGTGGTCCTCCCAGGCACCTGCCGGTGCGCCAGCTTGCGTGAGGCGTTCCATGACCTGTTCGGTGTTTTCAGGCTGGTTATAGGCGCCCGCGGCCCATGCAATAACTCTGCCGGATGCCCAAGACAGCTGCAGCACCGTGGGCTCGGGCGGTTTATCGGGTGTGAGATCGTCGGTGTCACCTATGTCGAATGCTGTACCGGTCGCGCGACGGTAGGCGTCTGTCAGAAGATTAAGTTCGCCTTCGAAATCGATGATGATCTGGTTTCGTTGGGGGCCCTTGAGGCGACGAACCGAATGAAGACGATCTTCAGCTGTTTCGATCATGTCAACTAATACGTTTCGCCAACGTAACCGATCCGTTGAGAGTTCTGTGGTGATCTGTTCGTCGGCGTCACCGTCCGCTTCTAGACGCGCTAGTGCAGCAATTTCATGCCAGGAACGATCAGCTAAACACGATTGCAGACGCGTGTCAGCGTTTGTCGAAACTTCAGCTTCGGTTGTGGGGCTTGATGACTGCACTTTCAGTGTTCCCCAAATTAGGAAAAGTGATTTACAGGTAGACGCCGCAACTTTCCCGAGTCATTAAAAGCCGCGGGAGCGGAGTCATAGCATTGGAACTCAAGTACCGGCTTCGGTATCACTGGATGCCTCGGCAAGTACGGAACCCGAGTCGTGGCTGCGGCAGCGGGCGGTCCCGGTACCTATGACACCTGTTCAGCATACCTCGCAGATGTCAATACGCCAAGAATGACACTGTGGGCCTATGCCCATCATTTCCAAACGTTCCCGTATGGTGGAGGCCATGCGCTGGTCCTCCGCCTTTATCCCGACATTGCGTGATGCTCCGGCTGAAGCAGAAGCGGCTAGCCACAAACTTCTAATTCGTGGCGGTTTCATTCGCCAATTGCACTCTGGCCACTACAGCCTTTTGCCACTTGGGCTGCGGGTTCACGAAAAAGTCGCACGTATCGTCCGGGAAGAAATGGATGCCATCGGTGGTCAAGAATTTCTTCTGCCGGCGATGCATCCAGCGTCGCTATGGAAACAAAGTGGCAGGTGGGATTTGATGGGCGATGAGATGTTCCGTCTGCGAGATAGGAGTGGTGTCGAGCTCGCTCTCGGGATGACTCACGAAGAAATCTTTTCCAGCATCGCAACGGGGTTGAATTCGTATAAAGAATTGCCACAAATCTGGTATCAAATCCAAACAAAATTCCGAGATGAGCCGCGGCCCAAGAGTGGTCTTCTCCGCGTGCGCGAGTTCGCGATGAAGGACTCTTACAGTTTCGACTTGGATGACGTCGGGCTTGACCTCGCGTTTCAGGCCCACCACGACGCGTATGTGAAGATTTTTGAGAGGCTTAGCCTTAACGCAATGCCTGTTCAAGCCTCGTCAGGGTCGATGGGTGGTTCCGCAAGTATCGAGTTTATGGTTCCCTCGCCTGCGGGCGAAGATGACGTGCTTCGATGTCCAAATTGTGGATATAAGGCAAACGTTGAGAGGGGAACCTCGCAGCTTGCTGTCGTCGTTGATGAAAGTGGCCCCAAGGAGCCGGAACGATTCGCGACGCCAGGTGTTCGTAGTATCGCGACACTTGAGGAGATCGAAGGCGGCGCCGCCGCCGAAAATCAAATAAAGACCATGGTTATGGTGATGGATGAAGAAGTTGTCTTGGCCTTGTTGCGCGGTGACCATCAACTGAACGTTCAAAAACTTCAGGATTATTCAGGGGCGGTCAACATACGAGCCGCGGAAGAGGCCGAAGTCATATCGTCGTTGGGCGCGAGCCCAGGGAGCCTTGGCGCCGTTGGTGTCGAGTCCTTGAGGATAATCGCGGACTTGGCGCTCGATGGTCGAACAAACATGATGACGGGTGCAAACGAAGACGATTGGCATCTTCGCGGGGTTTCTCTCGGGCGAGATATTCAGGTTGATGGCTGGGCTGACCTCCGAGAGGTTGGAGGGGGCGAATCGTGCATTGAGTGTGGTGAAGCCTTGGAGATCGTTCGGTGCATAGAAGCAGGCCACATCTTTAAACTTGGCCGAAAGTACGCCGATGCAATGGGAGTTTCCGTATTAGATGCCGATGGGCGTTCGCAGGTTCCGACTATGGGCAGTTACGGAATCGGTGTTGGGCGGGCCGTTGCCGCTGTTGCCGAAAATCATCATGATGATGCTGGCTTGATTTGGCCTGTCTCCGTTGCCCCATATCACGTCTTGGTTACGGTGCTCGATATCGACGATGAGGCTTGTGTGGAAGTGGTATCCCATTTGGAAGTGTCGCTTCGCGAAGCAGGAATCGATGTTCTTGTGGATGATCGCAAAGCTCGGCCCGGCGTTAAATTCGCCGACGCGGAATTAATCGGTATCCCCTATCGAGTAACGGTGGGCGCTCGCGGTCTAGCGAAGGGTGAAGTGGAATTCACTCCGCGTTCTACAGGTGAAACGAGAATGGTCGCTCCGCACGCGTTACTCGAAGTAGTTCTTGGAGTCTTGCAGTCCGCAAATTGATCCATGATACGGTACTGTTCCACCATGTGGAGTGAGTCATAGCCTAGTCAGCGCGTACCTGGCCGCCGGCGCGGTGACCGACGCAGGGCTTGAGTTCGGGAGCGACGTCTATGAGCGAGCAACTAGAACCCGAAGAAGATCTCGACCTTTCTTCGTTGAACGACGAAGACTTGACGGCGCAGATGCACGATGATCTTTACGATGGGTTACCAGATGAGGTAGTCGAAGGCACAGAGCTTCTACTTGGCCGTGGTTGGGGCCCTGATCGTGTCCTCAACGATGCCTTGGTGGAAGGGATGCGAGTTGTCGGCATTGATTTTCGCGACGGCATTCTTTTTGTCCCTGAGGTTTTACTCGCTGCCAACGCGATGAAGGCCGGCATGGCAATCCTTCGGCCTTTGCTCGCAGAAACCGGCGCAAAACCGGTCGGTAAGGTCGTTATCGGCACCGTCAAGGGAGACATCCATGACATAGGAAAAAATCTGGTGGCGATGATGTTGGAGGGCGCTGGCTTCGACGTGATTAATCTTGGCATCAATACGGATGTGGACGAATATCTGGCAGCCCTAACTGAACACCAACCTGACATCTTAGGTATGTCGGCCTTGTTGACGACCACGATGCCTTATATGAAAGTTGTAATTGACACGCTAATCGAGCAAGGCCTTCGCGATGATTACATAGTGCTCGTTGGCGGTGCGCCGCTAAATCAAGAGTTCGGTGATGCCATAGGGGCCGACGCGTACTGCCGCGATGCTGCAGTAGCTGCGGAAACCGCAACACAGTTAGTGCAAAAAAAGCGGGAAAGCGCGTGACACAACAGCCGCGCCTTTTAGTGCTCGGCTGCGGCGCTTTAGCGCGCGAGTTCAGCGCGCTACTAAAGCTGAATGGGCTGAGTGAAGTGACATTCGAATGTTTACCTGCAGCACTGCACAATCACCCTGAGAATATCGCTGTTCAGGTACGCGAACGGTTGGAGATCGCAGTCCAGAAATACGACAAGATTTTGCTGGGTTACGGCGATTGTGGGACCGGTGGCGGCTTGGACGCACTCTGTGATGAATTCAACGTTGTTCGCTTGCCGGGCGCGCACTGCTATGAGTTCTATTTGGGTGGTGGGGTTTTTGAAGCACTCCACGACTCGGAACCTGCGACGTTTTACCTGACTGATTATTTGACGAAGCATTTTGATCGCCTTGTCTTTGATGGATTAGGGATCACCTCTCATCCAGAACTCCTCGAGATCTATTTTGGTAACTACAAGCGAGTGGTTTTCTTGACCCAAACCGATTCTCGCGAACTACGGGAGCATGCTTTACACGCCGCAAACAAGCTTGGGTTGCCGTTGGAGGTGATGGTCACTGGTTATGGCCAGATGGAAACGGCAGTCATCGATTTCGGAATTCGTGAGCGAAAGCCGGCTAATGGATCGCTGCAACCGACAGGCGCAGTTCGATGACGAGCCGACGAGGGCGCCGCCGTACGCAGGAAATCACAGTCATTTCCTGGCGCGACATCCCAGCCCAGGTTACCGCTACTTCTGACGGAGATAAGCAAACGGCCGTTCTTTCGGACCGCTTTCAGCACGCGATTGATCAAGCAGCGGTAATCGCCGGGCTGACCGAAACCAACGCATACCTAGGGCAATGGCGTCGAAATGCACGCCCTCTCTCTGGGGGCGCTGGCGACGCGGTCAAATCCTTAGCGGCTCAGCTTGAGGCGGAACATAACCCGGCCCGCCTTGAGGCGTTAGTACGCAACGGTGGCCTTGATTCTTCAAGTCCTAGATAGACCCAACGTTGACCTCAAACGCGCGTCTTAACTGAGATCGAAGACGGCAACAAGACAAGACAGACCCGACAGGAAACGTATGACCGACACAGTGATCAGTTCAGCATCGAAAGAAGTAGTCATCGGCTTCGATCGGCCTTTCGTCATGATCGGAGAACGGATCAATCCCACGGGACGGAAGCTTCTTGCCGAGGAAATGAAGAACGGCGACTTCTCTCGGGTGGAAGCCGACGCGTTAAGCCAGGTGGCTGCCGGAGCACACATGCTTGATGTCAATGCCGGAATTCCCTTAGCTGACGAACCGGCGTTGCTCTGCGAAGCGATTCGGCTCGTACAGTCGGTGACTGATGTGCCGCTCTCTATCGACTCCTCAATTATTGAGGCCTTAGAAGCCGGCATAGCCGCGTACGACGGGAAGCCACTGATTAACTCTGTTACAGGAGAACTAGAAGTAATGGAACGGATCCTTCCGCTAGTGGCCAAAAGCGGAGCCGCCGTGGTTGCGATCTCCAACGATGAAACCGGGATCAGCGAGGACCCTGACGTTCGATTCGAGGTAGCGAAACGAATCGTGAGCGTTGCCAACGATTTCGGAATCCCAACAGCCGATGTAGTTGTTGACCCTCTAGTGATGCCCATTGGAGCGATGGGTAACGCCGGGCAACAGGTTTTCCGCCTGGTCCGCCGCCTTCGAGAAGAATTAGGAGTCAACACAACCTGTGGAGCATCCAACGTAAGCTTCGGTCTCCCGAATCGCCATGCGATAACGGGAACCTTTTTGGCAATGGCGGTTGGTGCCGGAATGACTTCGGCGATCATGAACCCGCTCCATGCGGAGGTGAAATCAGCTGTCATGGGAGCGGATGTCCTCATGGGAAATGACCAAAATTGCGCTAATTGGATCAGCGTTCACCGTGACCCCGACGCGACCCCGGGGAGACGCGGCGGTCGTAACAATCGGCGACGAGGAGCCACCCAAGCGACAGCCTGAGAATGTTATGAGCAGCGAACATCGAGTTATCTTCACTCCGTCTGGCCTAGAAGGTCGCGCTTCTGAAGGAACCACCGCGCTGGATTTGGCTCGACAGCTTGGCGTTGACCTCGACAGTGTTTGTGGAGGTAGAGGCATCTGTGGCCGCTGCCAGGTGGTGCCGTCGTTTGGAGAATTTTCCAAATGGGCGGTTGACTCGAACGACACTCATTTAAGTGCTCCGAATGCAACGGAAGGCGCGTACAACGGAAAGCGCGCAATAGAACGAGGTGCCCGACTTGGATGCCAGACGAACATTCTTGGTGATGTAGTTCTCGATGTCCCACCTGCAAGCCAACTGCATGCGGCGGTGATTCGAAAGGAGATCAACCTTGCTGGACTTGTCTTGGACCCGGTCAGCACCCTGCATGTTATTTCAATCCCTAAACCAGAGTTAGGAAGCTCCTCTTCACTTACCGAGGCGGTGAGAGCGGCTCTTGTTGAAGAGTGGTCACTCGAGGTTGATGGGTTTAAACCAGAGGCCTTGCGCTCCCTGCAAACGGCTGCAGGTCAGACAGAGAGCATCCTGACCGTGCAAGTTCGCCGAAGCATGACCGGGTCGAGGGTCGAATCAGTTCGACCAGGCGTGTCGGTGGAGTTGCTTGGGGTCGCGGTCGATGTTGGTTCGACGACAATCGCCGGTCACCTGCTCGATTTGGCGACAGGTGAAGTGCTGGCTACCGGTGGGCTTATGAACCCTCAGATCCGCTTGGGCGAAGACCTAATGAGTCGGGTCAGCTATGCGATGATGAATGCCGACGGAGACAAGGAGCTAACCCGCGTAGTTCGTGAGGCGATCTCCGAACTGATTCAGAGTTTGGTGACAGAGGCGAACGTCGACGTTAGTCACGTCGCAGAGCTGGTCATGGTAGGTAACCCAGTGATGCATCATCTGCTTCTCGGTTTGGATCCAACGCCTTTGGGGCAGGCCCCGTTCCTTCTAGCGACTACTGGCGCAGTTGAGTTGCCCGCGAAGGATCTCGACTTTCCGACCCAGCGAGCATCTGTTTATGTGCCCCCCTGCATCGCGGGCCACGTGGGTGCTGACACTGCTGCTGTGATTCTGGCCGAAGGCCCACACCGGTCACCAGAGATCCAGTTACTTGTCGATATCGGTACCAACGCAGAAATTGTGTTGGGTAACGAGGAACGCCTGTGCGCTGCTTCAAGTCCCACCGGCCCAGCATTTGAAGGAGCCCAAATCTCCTGTGGTCAGCGAGCGATCCCAGGAGCAATCGAACGAGTGCGGATTGATCGAGAAACTTTCGAGGCTGCCGTTAAGCCAATCGGCTGCGATATCTGGTCCAATGAACCTGGGTTTCTGGAGGCAACAAGGGGCACAGGTATCACAGGCATTTGTGGGTCGGGCATTGTTGAAGCGATCGCTGAGATGTTTCTCAGTGGCTTGATGACGCGCGACGGAGTTATTTTGGATAGCCGAGAGAAATGTGACTGGGTCGCGGAAAATGATCGCACCTTCTCTTACGTCCTTTACCCCGCCACGGACCAAACGCACGGGCAGCCTGTCGTCATAACTCAAAACGATGTGAGAGCGATACAACTTGCAAAAGCTGCCCTGAGAGCTGGCATTGATCTATTGATGGAACACGCTCATGTAGAAGAGGTGGACATGGTTCGTTTAGCTGGGGCTTTCGGGGCACACATCGACCCTGTGTACGCGATGGTCCTTGGGTTAATCCCCGACTGCGCCCTTCCACAGGTTCGAGCAGTAGGTAACGCTGCAGGTAGCGGAGCCGTTCGCATGCTTATCTCACGAGAGCAACGGCTCGAAACTGAAGAGGTAGTTCAAACAGTAGAGAAAATTGAAACAGCGACTGAACCCCGCTTCCAGCAGCTCTTCGTCGATGCGATGGCTTTTCCTCATGCAACATTGCCAACCCCCCACCTGAACGAATTAGTCGATTTTTCGAACGTAAGTGTTGAGCCGGTAGAGGCTCGTCGTCGTAACCGGAATCGACCCCAAAGCGTCAATAAGGAGATTTAGCGTGGCTACACGTAGAGGAGGCGGGCGAGCGGCCCGTCGTGAACTTAGAAGCGCCCCTCCCCCAGCGTCGGCGCCGTTTATAGAACGGAAGGTACCGCCAGTCGAGGTGCTCGACGAAGAATCGTTGGTCCGAATTGAAGAAAACGCAGAAACCATCCTCAGTGAAATCGGCATAGCGTTCCAAGAATTCCCCGAGGCCCTCGACTTGTGGCGCGCTGCAGGCGCTGAAGTTGAGGGAGATTTAGTCAAGTTTCCCAAAGGGCTGTGTCGGCAGTTGGTTCAGGAGTCTGCTCCGAGTATTTACACCCAGCACGCTCGTAATCCGCAACGTTCCGTTCAGATTGGCGGCAACAGTACGGTATTCGCCCCGAACTATGGTTCGCCTTTCGTGACGGACCTAGATCTGGGGCGCCGATACGCCACGCTGGAGGATTTCCAGAACGTCGTGAAGCTCACGTACAGCCTTCCAAATCTTCATCACAGCGGTGGCACCGTCGTCGAGCCGGTCGATATTCCAGTCAACAAACGACACCTTGACATGGTCTATTCACATTTGAAGTTCAGCGACAAGCCTCTGATGGGTTCGGTGACGGCTCCTGAAAGAGCTGTCGATTCCATCGAATTGTGTCGCCTCGCTTTTGGCGGAGATCTCAGCGATCGCACTGTTACTACCAGCCTCATCAATGCGTCCTCACCATTGCGTTGGGACGCCACCATGTTGGGGGCAGCGAAGGTTTATGCTGAAAATAATCAAGCTTGCGTGATCTCACCGTTCATTTTGGCGGGCGCCATGTCGCCTGTCACCGTGGCGGGACTGGCGGCGCAAGCGTTGGCCGAAGCCCTTTCGGGCATGGCGTTTTGTCAACTCGTGAGGCCCGGCGCCCCAGTGGTTTTTGGCACCTTCGCCTCCTCTATGTCCATGGCGACCGGCGCGCCAACTTTCGGGACACCCGAAGCAGGCCTAGCGATATATGTAATGGCCGCGCTTGCGAGACGAGTCGGTGTGCCGTTTCGCTCCGGGGGTCAAATGACTTCATCGAAGAGCCCTGACGCCCAAGCGGCCTACGAGTCACTAGCGACCCTGTTGCCCACGATGCAAGCAGGCGTAAATTTTGTTCTTCACGCCGCCGGCTGGATTGAGGGTGGGCTTGCTCTCAGCTACGAGAAGCTGGTGATGGACGCGGATCAATTGGGCATGATGCAGGTGTACGCGGACGGCGTGGACATGAGTGAAAACGGGCAAGCCATGGACGCCTTCAGGACTAACCCGCATGGGCAACATTTCCTTGGGAATCCTCACACGTTGGAAAACTTCGAAACTGCTTTCTATAGATCCCAAATTGCCGACAACAACAGTTACGAACAGTGGTTTGAGGAAGGCGAGAAGACTGCTGCTCAGCGAGCGAACAGGATCTGGAAACAAATGTTGACCGACTACGAACCACCCGCACTCGATGAAGCGGTTGACTTGGCGATGCTTGACTACATGGCTCGCCGTAAGAGTGAAGAACCCGATGCGATTTACTGATCAGCCGCCGACTACCGCAGCTGTGCCTACTACTGCCATCGCGATGCCCCAGGCCTGTCTTGCACTGGCTTGGTCGTTGTAAGCAAATACTCCAACCAAGACGCTGAAAACCGGAAACAGAGACATGGCCACGACGGTCGCCAGAGGATCGAACTGCAGCCCGAGAAAACACGTGATGCTGGCAGATCCAGCGCACACGCCACCGAGGAGTGCAGTCATGCGCGTCCCGGACGGCGGGCTCAGGGCCGCTCGTGCAGTCATCGCGACGGGAACCATAACTGCGAACGCAAATAATCGTTGGCTAAGGAGAACCCATGTCCCGCCGCTGGCGGTCACGTTAAGTAGGACTGTTACCCCGAATCCGTACCCGAGCCCTGAGCTCAACCCCCACACGACCCCACTTTTGATTCTTCCCGCTACCTCCCCATCGGTGGTGACCATCACCAAGCCCGCTAAGGCTACGACGACGCCGATTGCGGTGAGTTG
This sequence comes from Acidimicrobiaceae bacterium, assembly GCA_002719335.1. Classification (GTDB taxonomy): domain Bacteria; phylum Actinomycetota; class Acidimicrobiia; order Acidimicrobiales; family Poriferisodalaceae; genus UBA2110. The sequence continues at coordinate 19,552 of PBHE01000014.1, read as the reverse complement.
GGAAACACCTTGACCAATAACGAGAACCCATATGAATGGCACGCAAGTTGATATGACTGCTGTTACGGGAGCGACCACGGCCGATGTTGTATTTTTGAGGCCGAAGTAGTAGCAGCAAAGTCCGGTGGCGAACCCNAGTCCNGANNCAGCGCCTAATGCNAGATCNCNGTATTNNGGTNTGCCGCGCCNAATTANGAGAGAGAGTGCCACNGTGACTGCNCCAAANCCCTGCATCGCNNTTGCGCTGGTGATGGGTGAAGAACGGNTTGAGACGCGCCTGCCGAATAGATCCCCNAGNCCTATNAGAAGNGCCGCTCNAGAGGCCGAANNCTGCNCCGATCACNGACGCTCNAATGGNGGTAGNCACGAAGGTGAGGGTACGCTGCCCATCGGNTAGCGGCTCGCGGAGAAACAGATGACGNAAGCCTTGCGACGCNAAAAAGAAATCACTTACGACTTTGTCATNGTCGGTGGTGGTTCNGCAGGGTGCGCNCTCGCNAACCGNTTAAGNGAAGATGNCTCCAATCNNGTGNTGCTNCTCGAAGCGGGGCGTCCTGATTACATNTGGGACCCGTTNATACACATGCCGGCTGCTTTTGCTTTTCCTATCGGTTCNCGNTTNTATGACTGGANATATGAGTCAGAGCCCGAAGCNTCAATGAANGGNCGCCGTGTNTACCACGCNCGNGGGAAGGTGCTCGGTGGGAGNTCAAGCATCAACGGAATGATTTTTCAACGNGGCAATCCGNTAGATATGGAGNGGTGGNCGCAGCANCCCGGTATGGAAACATGGGATTACGCTCACACCCTCCCCTACTTCAAACGNCTTGAGACCTGCCTNGCNGGNGGAGACCAATGGCGAGGTGANGNCGGNCCACTNAANCTNGANCGNGGCCCNGCNAANGGNCCGNTNTTNGANGCGTTCTTNCTTGCNTGTCAACANGCCGGGTANTCNTTGACNANCGACGTCAACGGATANCGACAAGAAGGGTTTGCGGCATTTGATCGAAACATCNANCGCGGCCGGNGGCTGAGTGCCGCACGGGCNTANCTTCATCCAGTCATGAGNAGACCCAATCTNGCNGTCCGNACGCGAACNCACACGACNCGNTTATTGACTGAANGAGCAATGTGTTGTNGGNGTNGAANCNGTNNANCGTTCAATGTTTGGCCGCCACGGAAAGCCGGTTGAGTACCGTGCTCGAAACGTAATTTGTTGTGCCGGGGCGCTCAACACTCCCCAATTGCTTCAATTAAGCGGTATCGGACCAAAGAAAACACTGGAACAGTTCGGTATTCCAGTGGTCGCAGACCTACCCGGTGTGGGNGAGAACCTCCAAGATCACTTGGAGGTTTACATTCAGCACTCGTCCCTACAGGGCATTACCCAGCAACCAAATTTNTCGGTTGGGAGGCGGCCGTTGATCGGTCTNCAATGGNTGTTTCGGCGTGGACCAGCGACCNCAAACCATTTCGAAGCAGGTGGATTCGTTCGCAGCAATANAGAGGCGTCTTACCCGAACCTAATGATGCATTTTTTGCCNCTGGCAGTGCGATANGACGGCGAGGTCGCGAAAACCGACCATGGTTACCANGTNCACGTCGGCCCGATGTATGCAGACACGCGAGGGTCGGTGATGATCCAGTCCGATGACCCCTTCGTGAAGCCTCAGATCCGTTTCAATTACCTCAGTACTNGGAATGACTGCAGNGAGTGGATCGCGGCTGTGAAAACTGCNCGCAACGTTCTAAAGCAGCCCGCGTTCGNCGAAATCAANGGNGGAGAACTGTCCCCCGGTCCGAATGTAGAAACTGACGAAGACATATTGGATTGGGTTCGACGNGATGCTGAAACAGCNCTCCACCCGTGTGGAACAGCGCGGATGGGNGTGGAAGCNCANNCGGTNGTNGACCCNANGACAATGGGTGTTCATTCGNTNAAAGGGCTCAAGGTNGTNGATGCTTCNGTCATNCCNTTNATCACCAANGGCAATATCTACGCNCCAACCATGATGATNGCTGAAAAAGCNGCTGATTTGATCCTNGNNAATACNCCNCTNGNGCCGGANGAGCCNGGNTTTCATCAATAAGNGNNTTACNNCTTCNCGCTGNAGGGNCGGTNTNATTCANCGTNGACGTCGATNTAGCAAAGCAACGACCATTCTCGATGCCCGTANCGGAAAGGGCTGAAAACGTCCCTGTTCCTCGACTGAAGGAGCGTCATGGNGAANCACGCGATACAACAAATATCCGGTCATGACNACGNAAATCANNGCCGGNACNAAAAANTACATNNTGAGGGAAGCACTCATTGCNGGTGCGGNGACCAAGGGTCCGACAAAAGCACCAACCCCATGTACTCGGACAAGNAGCGCCGCTGCGCCTGTCATTTGCTCTGTTCGGAGCCAGTCATTGGTGNACGCGACNGTGATTGAGTAGATGGGGAAAGCCATCCCACCNATGAGGCCTAGGCAAANTATCGAAACAAGTCCCGNNCCACTGATNGCCAGCATCACAAAGCACATAGCCNCCGCCGCCGCGGATGCTGCCGTCAGGACGCCACGNCGNGGTACTCGGTCAGATAAACGTCCNANAGGGATNTGGAGNAGCACGGACCCNANNAGNGGNGCTCCAACAAAGTNTGCGATCTGTAANTGCTCCCCANCCGTTNGCNGCTCCATAGACGGGNCCGAGGCCAATGATGANCCCTAGAGACATGCCCGAAAGGAAACAGACGACGAGGCCTGTCGGCACNATCGAATNCAGANCGCGCAGAGTAAANGGTTCCGGTACAGCTACCGGTGGAGCCGTNCTGCTTGACAGCGCTATAGGCACAAGTGCCATTGAAACCATCACCGATGCGACCGCAAAGAGCGTGAAGCCNCTTGTGGNGGCGAGTCCAATGGCATACTGNCCNCNCATCGTGGCGCCTACNGCGATGACCGTGTACACGCTNAGTATGCGGCCTCGGGATTCGTTGGTGGCCAGGTCATTTAGCCAGGACTCCGCAACGACATATAGCGCGGCGCAGCACACTCCGAAGGTAAGGCGACACAAACCCCAACTGATCGGGCTTATCCAAAGTCCNTGNAGGAGNACGATGCTGGAGGCAGTTGAGGCCAAGCCNGCGAAAGTACGAATGTGACCCACTTTGGCTAGNGCGTGTCCTACGAATCGGGTCCCCANNATAAAGCCCGCGTAATAGAGGGCCATTACGAGNGATGCGNTAAGCGTGCTAAATCCAGCTTCCTCTGCTCGCAAACCCAGCAGNGGACGTTGAAGGCCCACCCCTGCCTGCAACAGCGCTATNCCNAAGAAAAGAGACCACGCGTTGGAAGTGATNGAGGGTTTCGNCACCGGGTCCCNCCTTCTGGAGTGGGCGTTGCTAAATGGAGGCAGGGGGCAGAATTATGCCGNTNGGATCGGCTTGTTGTTGATTAGNNNGACAATTATTTTTAGTTATCTTCTCGCTNGCCGAGTNAGGGTGCTTCTCTCGGNTTGAATTCAGGAGCATGGACGTANTGCCACCCAAAGCGGCCCTTGATGCATAGATGGCCTGAAGTTACTGAATGGTCGGACGGNGAGGTGACCTTAACTATGTGATTGTCTTGCGTGTGAAGNTCCAGGCTGCANCCCACACCGCAATACGAACAGACGGTTTCGGTTACNGTCTGCTCCGACGGTCGCCANTCNTTGGCATCGCGAAGATCGAACTCAGTTTTAAATTGCAGAGCGTTGGTGGGACACACTCCGACGCAGTTTCCGCAATACACACATGCAGATTCTGGGAGCGGCACTTCATATTCAGTAGAGACCCGAGCATCGAAGCCGCGGCCAGCGATAGCGATAGCAAAAGTGTGTTGGGCATCATCTCCGCACGCCTCAACGCACTTGTAGCAAAGGACGCACTTGTCGTAAGCGCGAACGAAGAGATCATCTTCAATNTTAATTTGGTCTTCAATTTTAGCTGGGGCTTTGTANCGNTCAGTGTCAACGTCGTACATCTCTGACCAAGCCACCAGCTCAGGGCTTTGCGANAGGTCATTGCTAGANGCCAAAAACTCTAAGANCATTTTNCGGCTCAAACGGACGCGCTCGCTGTCCGTCTGAATTTGGGCACCGTCTTCACATACCCGCGAACATGACGGGATCAAGGCCCGGGACCCTTGTTGTTCGACGACGCAAAGTCTGCATGCATTAANCGGCGTGAGATTCTCAGCCCAACAAAGGGTCGGNATCTCTATTCCTGCTGAGCTTGCCGCTTGAAGAAGNGTTGTTCCTTCCTCAACCCTGACCGTCACGCCGTTGATGTGCACCGATACTTGCGAGGCAACTTGTTCTTTCATGACGCACCTAGGGGCAGAAGTCCGAGATCAAGAGCNGACTGGATCGCTGATGCCGCTGTGTGNCCCAGTCCGCAGATAGAGGCATCGCTCATCACCGCNGAGATGTCATCAAGCAGCTCCCGTTGGGCCCGGTNGGGNCCTTCTTTGTTTATCTGAAGGAGTACCTCGTGNTGNCTCACCGTCCCGATCCGGCAGGGAACGCACTGACCACAGGACTCGTCACGNAAAAACTGGGCNANACGACGAGTGATATCCAACATGTTGACATCATTTGAGAACACCATCAGCGCCCCGGAACCCAGAGTCGTCTCATTGGCCGCTGCGTCTTCGAGTGTTAGGGGGAGGTCTAGTTTCTCTGGGCCGACGAAACGACCGGCTGCGCCTCCCATAAGGATGGCCTGTAGGTCCCCGACCACTCCCCCGGCCATCTCTAGCAGTTCTCCGAGNGAGACTCCGAAGGGAACCTCGTACAAGCCCGGAAANTGGATGTGNCCGGACAAACAAAACAGTTTNGTTCCNGGAGATCGTTCCGTGCCCANCGANCGGTACGCATCCACTCCGCCATTTAAGATCTCGAGAACGTTGATCAANGTTTCGGGATTNTTGATGACAGTGGGCTCGCCGAACAACCCNCTTGTAGTNGGAAATGGTGGTTTGTTTCGGGGCTCTCCGCGNCGGCCTTCAATTGAGTTAAACAAAGCNGTCTCTTCGCCGCAGATGTATGCNCCGGCTCCGCGTCGCACCTCGATATCGAAAGAANATTCAGAACCAGAGATCCGGGAGCCAAGGTATCCNGATGCGCGNGCGCGCTCTATCGCATGATTTAGACGGTGTGTGGCTAGNGGGTATTCGCCCCGGACATANATCCAGCCACGTTCTGATCCNGTAGTAACGCCTGCAATCGTCATCGCTTCNATGACAGCAAACGGATCGTTTTCCATAATTAAACGATCCTTGAAGGTTCCAGGTTCGCTCTCGTCNGCGTTGGCAACAACATGTTTAGAGNGGGAGNTCTCNTCAGCAACGGCACGCCACTTAGTCCCGGTAGGAAAGGCCGCGCCGCCCCNCCCAGACAANCCGGAGGCCTCAAGTGCGTTTAGGACCGCATCGGCCCCGATATCTAGCGCCCGAGNCAACGCGTNGTAGCCGCCGTTCGATAAATAGGATTCGATGTCTAGNGGGTCTGCGACACCAAAGCGTTTAAGTAATCGGAGTGAGGAGTCACCTCGCTGAGGATGAGAAAGACCATCAGCGTCGGCAGGAACTCGGTCNGGCGNTCCGACCCCCTGNATGAACATTGCGGGAGCGCGNTCACATTGCCCAAGACAAGGACTTTNNTGNACTCTCTGNCCGGNTNCTTGGATCTCCGATATCAGGTCATCTGAGCCCGCTATGGCGCACGCNGCATCGACACAAANGTGGTTTTGGGGACCNGGTGCCGATGGTTTCTCNGTNTCAAACAAATCGTAAAATGTTGCGACNCCGTACGCTTCTGCAGGAGGCACCTGAAGNANTTCCGCCAAGTANTTGAGACCGCCGGGGCTTATCCAACCCTGCGAGTTNTGAAGCAGATGTANACCAGGGAGCAGCAGGTGGCGCTGCTCNCGACGGCGCGTCACGCCACNACGNACAACCCNNTCTCCTTCCCAAATCACAGNCGTTTCGCGAACGNAAGCGTCGANAATTTCTATCTCTTCTGCATCAGGCAAAGCGTCGCCGAATTGGAGGTCAGCCACGCGANGTTCCGAGGGGCAGCTTGTCAATCCGAATCGATGCNGCTTTGAATTCCGCTGTACCGCTGNGNGGATCCCANTNNTCGTTGGTGAGAAGGTTNAGGTCCACCAACTCAGGAAAATGAAANGTTGAAAAGGCCAAGCCCNCAACTTGGCCCGGTTCGATTTTGANNTGCATTTCGACGCGGCCCCTAGGNGAGGACACTGCCACACGTTCTCCATCGACGANCTTGAGNTTCAGGGCGTCAGCTGNGCTGATTNCGAGANGTGAACCGGAACGTATGGGAGATTNATATCCGCTGGATTGAACNCCTGTGTTGTAGGAATCGAGGGCNCTACCGGTAGTTAANCGCAAAGGGAAGTCGTCGGTTAGNTGCTCTTTGGGACCTTCGTACCGGGTAATCGAGAATGGTGCNNGTTCGCGCCCGCCTANGTNCTCTTCCCAAAGCCATCCGTGTAGGTANNGGGTGCCTGGGTGGTCGATATNGGGGCATGGCCATTGCAGTCCGCCTTCNCTTTCGAGGCGTTGGTAGCTCATGCCAGCGTGCATTGGAGACAATGATCGAAGTTCGTTCCACAGCTCTTCGGGAGTTTCAGCGGCCCATTCGGCTCCCATGCGTTGGGCAAGTTCGCCAATGATTTCGTAATCGTGTCGACAATCCCCAGGTGCANTGATTGCGGNCCGNACGCGTTGCACTCGTCTTTCGCTTGACGTCACAGTGCCCTCGGATTCAGCCCAGCCGACAGTCGCGGGAAGCACAACGTCGGCGAGTTGTGCGGTGCGTGTGAGGAATATGTCCTGAACCACNAGAATGTCGAGTTCNGCGAGGAGTTTNCNAGNGTGNTCGACATCAGCTTCTGAATCGGCNGGGTTTTCGCCGATGATGTAGAGAGCCGTCAAGTCGCCTCGGGCCATGGCTTCAAACATCAACGTTAAGTGCAGCCCAGGTACCGGATTGATAGGGACGCCGTAAACGGATTCAAACTTTGCTCGAGCTGTGTCGTCAGCGACATCTTGGAATCCCGGGAGTTTGTTGGGGAGGGCACCCATGTCCCCGCCCCCTTGAACGTTGTTTTGACCACGAAGCGGCACTAATCCCGAGCCCCAACGACCGACATGCCCGGTCAATAGAGCAAGGTTGCAGAGCGACAACACGTTCTCAACACCATTGTGATGCTCTGTGATTCCGAGGGTCCAAAGAATTTGCGCAGTGGGTGCAGTTGCGTACTCGTGTGCTAATTCCTGTATGGCACTCGCAGTAACGCCTGTAGTTGCGGCTGCTCGTTCCAGCGTGTATTCATCCACGTGTTCAGCGAAGGCGTCGAACCCTGATGTCGCATGTTCGATGAACTCTTTGTCGTGGAGGTTCGCGGCAATTATTTCTCTCGACATGGCATTGGCGAGAGAAATATCGGTACCGACGTCTATTCCGAGCCACAGATCGGCGAATTTGGCAGATGTCGTTCGTCTGGGATCGACGGCGAACATTTTGGCACCTTTGGAAAGTCCCTTAAGGACGTGGTGGAAATAGATCGGGTGCGCGTCCCTCGCATTGGACCCCCACAACAAAACAAAATCCGTGTCTTCCACCTCGGCGTAAGAAGAGGTTCCGCCGCCGGCTCCAAACACTGTCGCCAGACCGACGACGCTAGGTGCGTGTCAAGTTCGGTTACAGGAGTCAATATTGTTAGACCCCACAGCAGTACGCATAAATTTCTGTGCCGCGTAGTTCATTTCGTTGGTGCTCTTCGAACAACTGAAGAGACCGAATGTCTCATGTCCGCGGTCGTTGATGGCTTGACGGAACCCGCGGGCAGCACGAGTAAGTGCCTCATCCCAAGTCGCTTCCCGAAGTTCTCCGCTTTCGCGAACCAAGGGTTTGGTGATGCGTGCTAGCGGCTTGGGATGGTCTGTCTTTGAGTTCATAAAGACTCCTGGGTCGCGATTGCCGCGGAGAGACGAACCTCTTTCAGTGTACGGGGCATCAAACGGCTGCCTAAGCACAGCCGGACTTTCAAATGCGGAAATATCTGGTGACCAGGAACGGACGACACCATAGAAAATTCAGGAAGTGGCGGTCGGTCCAGGCGATACATCGGTTGACACCTGGAAACCGTGTTCCACGATGTGGCACACTCAGACCGGAGGTTTCAAATGGCAGTGGTGCAATCGGTACACAGAGCGTTCGCAATTTTGCGTGCGCTTTCTTCGGGTCCGTTGGGAGTGACTGAGGTATCTCAGCGCGTGGGATTGCCAAAGAGCACTGTGGCTCGGTTGTTGGCGGCCCTTGATGAAGAAGGGGCGGTCCGTCAAATTCAAGCGGGCGGTCGATACTCGTTGGATGATGGACTTCTTGATCTTGCAGGAGAAACCACCGGTCATCGAAACTTATTAGCGGTAGCTCGGTCACATTTGTTGGACTTGGTCGACTCGATTGGCGAGACATCAGGTATTGGCGTCAGAGAAGATCGGGAGATCTACTACGCCGACCACGTCGAGTTCGATAGTCAGGTTCAGATCCGAAATTGGACCGGGGAACATGCCGCTCTACATCTTGTTCCATCTGGTCTCGTGTTTTTGGCACACATGAAAGCTGAAGACGTTGACGCGTATTTAGATGAGCCGTTAGAGGCTGCAACGCCTCAGAGTGAAGTAGATCCAGTCAAAATTCGACAACGGCTTGGCCAAATTCGAAGAGTCGGCTATTCCTGGGTACACCAGGAATTCGCTGAGGGTCTCAACTCCGTGGCAGCACCTGTTTTCAACACTAGGGGCGACGTGATCGCTGCTCTCCACGTCCATGGACCTGCATATCGTTTCCCTGACCCCGAGCAAACTCACGACCTGGGCATCCTTTTAGTGGCCGCGTGTGAACGCATGACGCGTCAGCTTGGTTGACGGGCAATCCGCCACCCACCGACGCTGCTTCTAGCCTCTACGCCGCTGAATTTCTTCAATGACTGCTGGGATGACTTCGTGGAGGTCAGCGATAACCGCGTAGCCGGCCTTGGTAACCATGTTCGCTTCGGGGTCTGTGTTGATGGCGAGGATATTTTTCGATGCCATGGCACCTACCCAATGCTGGATAGCACCTGAGATGCCACACGCGATGTAGATCTCAGGAGCGATGCGAGTGCCGGTCTGGCCTACCTGGTCAGCGTGGCTTCGCCAACCATTGTTGGTGACTGCCCGAGAACAGCCGACGCGACCGCCAAGAAGGTCCGCTAATTCCTCCAGTTGGGCGAATCCGTCGGCTGAGCCCACGCCGCGGCCACCGGACACCACTACGGATGCCGTCGAGAGGGTTACGCCCTCGGTCTGAGTCACTCGGTCGCAGATAACTGTCCGCCCTAAAGCCGGGTCCAGTTCGATCTCAACTGCGCGAATTTCTATTCCGTTTTCCGCCGCGAAAAAAACGGGTTCAATCGAATGGTGGGTGTAGGAAACTATGAGCAGTTCTGCGTCAACGACGATGTCTTCTAGGAGTGATCCGCCCCATTGCACGCGAGTTATTTCCCACGCATCGCCGCGTTGAACGTGGAGGCTGTTAGCAGCGAAAGGCGCATCCAACCGTGCAGCAACTTGCGCTAATACCTCATTGCCTCGATCAGTTCCGACCGAGAGAATTACGGACGGCGAACACTGGTTTGCAAGTTCGACGATGGCCTGTCCCCATGCTTCCGGCCCATAATCGGACAGAAGAGGAGAAGTAAGGCAGTAGGCGAGTTCGACTCCGTAGTCCGCGCACGTCTCTCCAAGGCTCTCGGCATCTTGCCCGATAAGAACAGCAGCGGTTTTTTGAGACAACTTTTCGCCGAGTGTTCGGGCAGCGGTCAAAGCCTCACCTGCAGAAGCTGTCAATTCACCTTGGTCGTGTTCCACGAAGACCAAAATTTCCCTCGTCACAACACCCCCAATTCGTCGAGCAAATCGACTATCAGCGAAGCGGCGGCGGCGCTTTCGCCCAGGACGGTGGTTTCGGTGACTTTTTCCTTCGGCTGGTGAAGACGAACTTTAGTTTGCCCTCCAGGGGGCACCTCGATAGGAGCGGTAGTGATTTCGGCTTTCTTGGAAGCGAGCCGGCCTTTCATCGTCGGATAGCGAGGGAGGTTGATACCTTCGCGGACCCCGAACACGGCCGGTGCTTCAAGTTGATACACCTCTACACCCGTGTCCACTTCGCGTCGAGCCGTAAACACCCCGTCATCGATCTCGATGCCTTTAATGCCATTAACGATGGGGCGGTCCAATGCTACGGCGACCCTAACTCCAACCTGGAAGCCGCCTGCATCCGCTGATTCGTTTCCAAAGATAATGAGGTCAAACTTGCCGTCCTCTGCCTCTAACTCGCTGACGGCTTGGGTGATTGCGTTTGCTGTGCGCTCAGGGTCCCAATCGATCCCGCTGTTGTTAGGTATCAGCACAAAGTCCGTGCCTCCGACGCTCGCGGCGTAACGGAGTTGTTCTTCAGCTTCGGTTGGCCCTGCCGTTAGCACCGTGACTGTCCCACCATGTTGTTCAATGATCTGAGCGGCTTCTTCGAGAGCGCACTCTTCGTGAGGACTTGTCGTGAAACCGAGATGGGAAGTATCTACATTTAGCTGGTCGGAACTTATGTTGATGCGTGAACCCGGAGCGGGAACTCGTTTCACGCAGACCAGAACCCGCATAGATTCTCCTTAGTGAGGGGGGGTTGATTTGACTCGGTCCTACGCCTTCATGCGACCATTGTCAGGGTCAAAGAGAGCCAGGTTGGCTCCGGTGGTGGCGACCTTCACAGGATAGTTTTCGTTCTGGTACATGACTTGGAGCTCGGTGCCGATTTCACAAAGGTCAGTCGGTAAATAGGCCATGCACAGATACTTGCCAACGGAAGGGGCGTTGCCGGCAGTAGTGACCCTGCTTACTCTGCCTTTCGCGTCGACGATACGTTCGCCGCTCGACGTAAGTATTGGCTCATTTCCTGCGCCCATGGGAAACCGATCGTAACCATCAAGGCACGTGTGATTTTCGACCGTGAGCACACACAATTGAGCGCAGGGACTCTCTTCGCGTGCTGTCAGATAGGCCTCTTTGCCAATGAAATCAGCAGCCTTCACCTTTGGTCGAGCTAGGCCAGCCTCAACGGGTGTGTATTCGCTGTCTAACTCGGCGCCCATCAAGCGGTAGCCCTTTTCGATCCGACCACTGGTCCCGTACACCGCCGCGCCCACAGGGCGAAGATTGAAGTTCGATCCGTGCTCGACGATGGCGTCCCACAAGGCAAGCCCATGTTGCGTTGGCGTGTATATCTCGAAGCCAGCGTCCCCTACGTACGACACTCGAAACATGTCTGTGGGAAGGCCAGCAATGAGGACCTCCTGGCAGGTGCCGTAAGGAAACGCTCCTTGGTCGAGGTTTGACTCGGTGATTCCTTCAAGAATTGAGGTCGCCTTCGGACCCCAAACGCCAAAAGTACACAAACCGTTGGTTCGATTTTCGAACTGAACAGTGCCATCTTCGGGAAGGTTATGTCGGAACCAGTATTCGTCGCGCCCACCGTCGAAGGCTCCGGTCACAATCCGGAATCGGGTTTGTCCCACCCTGAGAATTGTTAGGTCAGAGCGGAATCCACCTGAATTGTTCAGAACTGGGGTGTAGATCGAACCGCCGATCTTGACGTCACACTTGTTGACGACCATATGTTCGATGTAATCGAGAACTCCGGAGCCACTGACTTCGAAGATCTGGAATGCCGAAAGGTCAACAATGCCCGCATGGTCGCGCATGTGTAGGTGTTCTGCATCGGAAATCGGGGTCCACCAACGTGCGTCCCATTCGTGGTCTCGTCCGGGAATCTCGTAGGTGGCGACTAGGTCGCTGTTGGATTCGTACCAGTGGGGGCGCTCCCACCCACCGGCTTCGAAATAAAACGCTTGGAGTGCGTCAGTGCGAGCTTTGACGGGTCCCGTAGTGATGTCTCGTCTTGTCGCCCATTGCTCTCTGGGGTGCACGATGCCGTAGGTCTTGTTGAAATGTTCCTCGGCGCGCGCCTCGATGTGATGAACGTTGCGTTGCTGTGGGTAGAAGCGGGCGATGTCGGCGCCATGTGGGTCAGTCAGGTGCGGGTACCCGTGAGTCATCCATTCCGCTACTAAGCGTCCGACTCCTGGCCCTTCTTTGACCCAGACAGCTGCTGCCGACCACAGGTTGTCAACCTCAATTGTCGGCCCTAGTACCGGGTTGGCGTCCGGTGTCAGAGAGAGCAAGCCGTTAATAGCGTATTTAATTTCTCCGTCACCCAAAAACTCCATCAACTCGATTGCTTCCTCCATTTGTTGGTCAAAGTCGTCAGCGGTGAAGGGCATTTCAGTCGGACTGAGTGCCGCCTCGTCGTTGGAGGGAATCTCGTCGACTCGGTGGAGGATTGGCCGGTGGGCGTAGGAGCCGACTTCCATGGAGCCCGCAGATTGGCGTTCGTAGCAAAAGGTGTCCATGTCTCGGACGATGGGATAGGCCAGTTCTTGCTGAGTTTCCACTAAGACGTCAAACGGGCCCACATCTGCCATTTGGTGAACAGCTGGGGTAAGGGGAATTGTCGCGCCCGCCATTTCGGCTAGTCGGGGGCTCCAAACTCCGCACGCGATGACAACGGTTTCGCATTCGATACGGCCCTTGTCCGTTAGCACCGCCCGGACCTGAGGTTTGTTTGGGCCTGGGGAGGTTTCGATGTCAAGGACTTCTGTATTTGCGAAAACTTGCAAGCTTCCGGCGTCTTGCGCCTTTTTGCGCATCTGAGTTCCAGTTTCGAGCGAATCAACGGCGCTCACGCTCGGCGTATGAAAGCCCCCAAGGATGACGTCAGTGGAAATGAATGGGACACGTTCTTTCACTTCTGTCGGAGTAAGCAGTTCTGATGGGATCCCCCAGCAAGTGGCGGAGGTCATCCGTCGCTTGAACTCCTCCATTCTCTCCGGGGTTCTGGCCACTTCAATGCCACCGCATGTGTTCTGAAGTCCCAATTCCTCGTACTGTCTTTGACTGTCCAAAGTGAGATCAACAATTTCCTTTGAATGGTCCGCTGGGAAAATGAAGTTTGAAGCGTGGCCTGTTGATCCCCCGGGGTTCGGTAATGGCCCTTTGTCGAGAAGAACGATGTCATCCCAACCCATATCGTTTAAGTGCCCGACAAGGCAGTTTCCGACGATGCCAGCACCGATTACGACACATTTGGCTTTTGTTGGAAGGTCGCTCACTCTGGTCCTCTTTGGTTGGCATGTTCATTTTGAGATAACTGCAAAAGCGCTACTGGATGGCGGAGTGCAAACTTACTGCGTCGCCTGGCTCGTTCTACCACCACGGTGCCTGGTCTGATCCATTACATGCATTCTGTATGATGGAACTGTTCCGCAGAGTGAAACAATATCTGTCGAGTTTGAAGCTGTCCATGCCCGAATCTTTCATCCTGAAGTACCAGAATCGGCCCGACAAGCAGAAGGGTTCTCATGGAGATTCCTAGCGACCTTGAGATAGCTAGCCAGGCTTCATTGTTGCCTCTGTCAGAGGTTGCCTCAAATGCTGGTATACCGCTTGACTATCTTGAGTTTTATGGCAAGGGAGCGGCGAAGATTCAGCTTGAAGCGATCCCCGCAATGGCAGAACGTCCGTTTGCTAAATACGTTGTTGTGTCGGCCATAACACCAACGCCGCTTGGCGAGGGTAAGACCACCACGACAGTCGGTTTAGGACAGGCTTTTCAGCACATAGGCCGAAGCGCCACGATAGCGATCCGTCAACCTTCGATGGGGCCCACATTCGGCATCAAAGGTGGGGCCGCGGGGGGCGGCTATAGCCAAGTGGTTCCGATGGAACTTTTCAACCTGCACCTGACGGGCGACATGCACGCTGTCACCGCCGCCCACAATATGTGTGCCGCTGTTTTGGACGCGCATCTGTATCACGGCAACGATTTAGAAATTGATATCCACAACATCTCGTGGCGCAGAGTCGTGGACATCAATGATCGCGCGCTCCGCAATGTCACGATCGGCCTGGGGGGCTCATTAGACGGAATACCTCGAGAGAGCGGGTTTGACATCACAGCAGCTTCTGAGGTCATGGCTGCTCTCGCCTTGGCGACGTCATTGCAAGATTTGCGGGCGAGAATGGGTCGGGTGGTCGTTGGGTATACGAAGGACGGCACTCCGGTAACCGCCGAGGATCTCGGAGTTGCTGGTTCGATGACCGTCATTCTTCGCGAGGCAATTAAGCCGAATCTAATGCAGACTCTCGAAGGCACTCCGGCGTTGGTTCATACAGGCCCGTTCGGGAATATAGCGACTGGCAACTCGTCGATTGTTGCTGACCAGATTGGCATCCGGACCGGCGACTTTTTGCTGACAGAAGCAGGTTTTGGGGCAGACATGGGTGCTGAACGCTTCTTCAATATCAAGTGCCGCTACTCAGGGTTGGCTCCCGACGCGGCAGTATTGGTGGCGACCGTGCGCGGCTTGAAGGCGCATTCTGGCAATCACAGGATTGTCGCTGGAAGACCGCTCCCTGAAGCCCTGCTTGTGGAAAACCCCGACGAGGTGCACGCTGGCGGTGACAATCTGCGTAAACAGCTTGAGAACATGCGGATTCACGGAGTCACGCCGGTGGTAGCAATCAACACGTTCCCTGGGGATCACGAAAAGGACCTAGAAGCTATCGCAGAGATAGCAGCGGAATATGGTGCCCGGTCGGCGCTCTGCACGCATTTCGCCGAAGGCGGCCGAGGAGCTACCGAGCTAGCAGAAGCATTGGTCGACGCAGCCGCCGAGGAGAGCCAGTTCTCGCCGCTGTACCCCGACGAAATGGACCTTCGGAACAAAATCAGAACCGTGGCGCAGAAGATTTATGGGGCGGAAGATGTTTCCTTCACGGCACGGGCAAACAAGCAGCTCGACGGATACGAACGCAATGGTTTCGGAAATTTACCTGTGTGTATCGCCAAGACCCATTTGTCGATTTCCTCAGACCCGAAGTTGGTTGGCGCCCCCACCGGCTGGACACTCCCAGTTCGAGAGGTGCGTGCATCAGTCGGCGCGGGTTTTGTTTATCCAATCTGTGGCGACATGCGAACGATGCCGGGCCTTGGAAAAACCCCCGCGGCGAAGAACATCGACATTGATGCCGCCGGAAACATAATCGGGCTGAGTTAGCACAGCGCAAATGTCCATCTTTTCCCTAAACGGGCGCATAGACCGCTCGACGGCCGCTCCACTGCGTCGCCGCTTGTTGTCAGAAGCACGTTTCGAGGTCATCCCTCTTAAGAATCTCCGAGCGCAATTGGAACATCTTCCGGCTGGCGCTGCGGTTTCCGTCACGGCTTCACCTAACAAATCCCTGGAGGACACGTGGGAACTGACTCGAGATTTACAGGAGCGAGGGTTCCGGCCGGTCCCACATTTGGCTTCGAGAATGGTCGAAAGCCACCAGCAGCTAAGCATCCTCATTGGAGAGCTCACAGCGCTTAACCTCAGCGAACTGTTCCTGGTCGGCGGTGACGCCCCTTCGCCCCGAGGACCCTACGAGGACTCGATCGAAGTTCTTCGCGCGATTTTAGAGCTCGACCACACCCTTGAACATATTGGTGTTACCGCATATCCGGATGGTCATTCTTTCATCGAAACAGATGTCCTGAATAGCAGCCTTCATGAGAAGCAGAAACTTCTCAAAGAAGCCGGAGTACCTGGCCACGCTTCGACTCAGATGTGTTTCGACCCAAGAACCATCCGCCATTGGCTTGAAGCCGAGCGTGCCTCTGGTTTGGAGTTGCCCATCCATCTTGGGATCCCCGGAGCAGTTGAGCGAACAAAACTTCTATCGATCGGCGCTCGGTTGGGGGTTGGAACTTCACTGCGCTACCTACAGAAGAACACCGGAACTGTGGCGAGAATGGTTCTTCCCGGCGGCTACAACCCCAACAAGCTCTTATCACCTTTAGCTGGGGATCTCGAAAGCATGGACGTTAGCGGTCTACATATCTTTACCTTCAACCAACTCGAAGCCACCGTGGCGTGGCGTGACGGCGCGCTCTCAGCTCTAAAGGGCTGATCAGAGTCGTTTGGAACTTACACTCGCTCGACGATGTCGACGCGCAGAACGCTGTCAATTTGACTCAGGTCATGCAGCGTTTCAGTCGAGGGGGGTTTTGACGCTCGGATCGTGGCAACTGCAGCGGTTGGCGAAATGCCGGCGAAAATTTCATTTTGCATTTGCTGCACATTGATACCAGCTCCTCGAAGGCAGGCGAGCACTGCTGCTAGTGCGCCTACCTCGTCTCGGTGTCTCACCGCAATAGCGCATGTCCCGAGTGGGCGATCGACGAGATTCACGCAGTTGAGCATCACGCCTTCTACGTAGGCGCTTATTACATCGACAACTCCCCCAGCGATAGCTTCTTGGGCTTGTTGAGTCGACGCGCCAATATGGTGAGTTCCCACGAGATGAGGGTGAGCAGCCAAAGAACTACGCCAGTCTGCCGGTGAACTTAGAGGCTCTCCCTCGTACACATCTAGACCGACCCGTATTCCGTTATTGTTCATCGCCTTGAGAAGAGCCGTTTCATCGACAAGACCGCCCCGAGCAGTGTTAAGCAAAATCGTGCCGTGAGATAGCTGGTCAAGGAACCAGTCATCCACGATGTTTCTGGTGTTTTCATTGAGCGGAAGATGCAGGGAAACGATGTCGGCGCCGTGTAGAAGTTCCGGGAGGGTGTCGCACAAACGAATGCTGAGGGCATCGATCCGAGCCAGAACATCTGGTGCTCTTTCAGATCGACTTAAGGCCTGGAGTTTGATACCGAAAGCAGAGGCGCGTTCAGCCACCTCCAGACCGATATCTCCGAGCCCCAAAATTGCCATTGTGCGACCTTTGAGCCCCTGCGCTGTTGAATAGCGAGCCTTAGCCCACAGGCCTTCGCGCATGTCAGCCGTTGACGCTGGAATCCTACGGTCCACAGATAGGAGCAACCCCAGCGTCAATTCCGCAACTGCAGCCGCATTCTGCCCGGGAACATTGCATACGTAGATGCCTTTCTCACTCGCTGCCTGTGTATCGATGCTGTCGGTACCGGCGCCGGCACGAACAATGAGCCCCAAGCTTGTTGCGGCTTCAATTGTTGATCGACCGACGAGTGTGCTGCGAACAACTAATACCTCGGCATCTTCTATGAGTTGGTGCAACTCCTGTGCCGGTGCGACGGGCAATACCTCACAATGGTGACCAGCGTCTTCAAGAGTTCGAATGAAAGAGGGGCCGAGCTCGTCAGCAAAGACTATGTGCACGCGCTCTCCGCCGGGTGCTTCTGCGAAGGGAGGTCCCGGACCCTCACCACGAACTATTTCACAATTGCATTCTGGATGGTGACCATTGAGGGAATGAAGTCGGGTCCGTTAACTGATGACATTTAGGAGGTCGGAGGTGATGAGTACTGTCAACAAACCAATTACCGCTGCGTTAATCAAACTCATCGGCCATTTCCACCGATGATCGGACTTCCAAAATCGTCGGATGCTGAGAACATTGGCGAGTATGGCAACAAGCCCAAGCGGAAGACCTATCCAGGGTCCAGCCCCAGAACTAATTCCAATCAACGGAGCCAAAAAGGGCAAGATCACATAGGCGAGCGCGCAGCGGACGCCGGAAATTACCATTGATGCGCTAAACGCGCTGGCGTTAATATCGATGACCTTTGGAGCTGCCGTTTTATTCATCTCTTCGTTTGGCTTCGCAGACTAATTCGAGCTATTTGCAACTGTCGCGCCGGCAATCCGTAACCCTCCGGGGACCACGGTAATGGTTTGAGGTAGAGAACCCACAGGTTCTCCATCAGCCCGCAGATCACAAGATCTCGCGGTATCTAGAGGAGTCATCCGTAGCTCTATTTTCCGACCTTGGATGACCTCAACTGCCGGATGGTTTACATGGGTGCCGGAGAATGTCTTAGGAAGAACACGAAGTAAATTAAAGGCGGAAGTGTCATGAATAAGCACCACTTCAGCAGAACCCGATGTCGGGCTTGCATCGGGCGCGATTCTCATTCCCCCTCCGAACTGTGCAGTGTTAGCGATTGCTACAAGTAAGCAGATGCAAGAACGCTCGTCCCCATCAATTCTCATGTCAATTTGATAGCGAGGAAGGCGAGTCAACTCCATGAGGGTCGCGACGGTGTATTTGCTCGAACCGCGAGGCCAACGCAATTGCTCCGCTCGAATATTTACGGCCGCTGAGAAGCCCGCAGTTGCGATTGTGGCGGCGAAGCGCACATACCCGGACGCGTCAACCATCTTGAGCACATCGATTGGGACCGGCTCACCCATCACCGCTGCAGCGATTCCGGCGACCTTTGTTGGGAGTTCCAACTCTGCCGCAAAGTCGTTCCCGGTGCCTGCAGGCACGATCCCCAGGATGGTTTGGGTTTCGGCGAGCTCCTGAACGACTTGATGGATGAGTCCGTCGCCGCCGACCGCTATTACGCGTGTTTCAAAGTTGATCGCTTCTTTGACTAGCTCACGGGTGGCGGCAATGGTTGCAGGGATCACTTTCTTGACATTGACACCCATGCCGGCAAGAGCATCGCCTATTTCGTCACCGACGCGTGTAGCGCGCCCGCGATTAGCGGAAGGATTAACAATCAACAAAGCCTGCGTTTCAGGGTCGAAGGAGTCTTGTTTCATATGGTTCCTCCGATTGACTACGGTGACACAGGCTGGCTAAGCGAAAGGCGCGAAGCGAGCAAGAAGCCCACTTGGATAAGAGGTTAAAATGGTTGGCGCACTTGACGGTATACGAGTTCTGGATTTGTCGACGTTGGTTCAAGGCCCGCAAGCCGCCGCGATGTTGCACGATTTAGGTGCAGACGTCATCAAAATTGAACTTCCAGAGATAGGAGATATGGGCCGGCACGTGGGCGTAATCCCCGAGTTGGGTGTCTCGTCATTCTTTACAGCGTGCAATCGAGGTAAGCGTTCAGTCGCGTTGGACCTCCGTAGCGAAGGGGGACAGGAAGCGTTTTTGAAGCTCGTTGAGACATCCGACGTGGTTCTGTCCAATTTCCAACCGGGCACACTCGATGGCTGGGGGCTTGGCTACGAGGATTTAGCGGCAGTGAATCCGCGCATTATTTGGGCCGCAGGAAGTTTTCTCGGGCCGGACGGCCCCGACGCGCTCAGAGAGGGAGCCGATATTGCTGGCGAAGCATACGGCGGTGTGGTGGCTGGAATCGGTAACGACGGAGAACCAGTCACCACCGTCGCCTCGCTGCTGGCTGACCATTGCGGTTCCCAGAACCTCCAAACGGGAATACTGGCAGCCTTATTCGCGCGCGAGAAGACAGGTCGAGGGCAACGAGTTGACGTCAGTCTGCTCGGAGGACAAATCTGGATGCAGGCGCCTGAGTACACCCATTACTTCCTCACCGGCGAATTAGCAGGAAGATCTAACGGTGG
>PBHE01000013.1 GCA_002719335.1 Acidimicrobiaceae bacterium | reverse complement strand
CCTCTCTGCCAACGGCACATCCAAACCCTTCGCGTGCCTCAAGATTGGACCGTCTCAGATGAACGGGATGGTACGCCCCGACTTTGGACCGTTACGGCTGGCGGAGCGACCGCGCCAGCCTCCAAACGAGGCCGCGTGCGGCGCCAACGCGCTGAAAGCGGACGCATATTGGAGGTCGAAGAGTTACAACTGTTTGAGTTTGACAGTGTCGAAAACGAAAAGGTCGCCCCAGTCGCATCCCTAGATGACGCACGAAACCATATCCGATACAAAAATCGCTCAATTCTCCAGATCGATGAACAATCCACTCCACTTCTCGGTTGAGCTTCAACGAAAAGTTAGAGAAGATCACCGGAGTCAAGGTCGGTCACAACTACCCGCCCATCAGGAGCTAACGACGCTCGAAACCGAATGTTCCCATCTGCGGTCAAAACCAGATCATTTCCATCGTTAGCGAGCTGAAGCTGCACCCCGGTCTCGCGTTCGAGCATCGGAAGCGCATGATTCAACGCGTCGCGAAGTCGTTGCCGACGGTCAGCCTCAATTAGGTCCATATCGAATTCGACAAAATCGCCCGGTTCAGTTCCCGAAGGTCTCATTGGTAAACCACCAACTTGGTGACGAGGGCCTCGCCTCCCGATTCGATTACCAGACCATCGACCAGAGCATCCGCAAGTTGCAGACCTCTGCCGCTCTCCTCTCGGGGCCGCGTGCGTATGCCCCGCCTTATCCCGCCACCGGAAATCGTCACAGTAAATGATTGATTATCTCCACTGAGGGCCACATGTTGATGCTGGCCAGAGTGCTCGACGCCATTGGAAAGTATTTCGTTCGCCGCGAGCGTCAGTTCTCGGTTAGCGGTTGCTGCAAAGATCCGCGCCCGGCTCGAAGAAAGTTCTTTGGGGTTAGTTCCTATGGTCCATTGATCTAAGTGAGCCACTCCTTAAGCCTGGCACAACGCCGCTCGTCGATGTCATTCCGAGTAGCGCTACCGTACTGAGGGTGGATGTAGTTGTGCCGATCGCAGTGTCGCTGTTGTTCATATACGTGGTGTACCGGATCGGGCTGAAACTCATGCTTGGGTTTTCTCGCCCCGTGCCACCTCCGCCGCCTGCTGGTGAACTCCGCAAAGTCAGGCTCACCTACATGTGCACGCTCTGTGGGACTGAAGTTCGAATGACTCGGTCTCCGAGTGATACCCCGATCGGCCCAAAGTGCTGCATGGAAGAGATGGAACTCGTCCGAGACCACGACAATGATTGACCAGGCTCTGTTTCCACAACTTGTCCACAGTGTGGGGATAAACGACAAGATTGTAATTTCCGAAGTTTGGTGTAAGAGCGATTAGCGCCATCTCGTCGCAGTAAGAATTCCGACGAGGACAAACCCAAGTCCCCCAAGAATCCAGCGGCTCGACGGGCTGCCAGGCAGCCAACTCATGTAGTTAGAGAAGATGACCGCTACGCCGACCAACAAAAAGACCAAAATCATCCACCCAAACCACGCGGGGCTTGGAGGGAGATCACCGGCGAGAGTGTCTTCGACAACTTCGCCCTGAGGACGAGTTCCCTTAGGGGTTAGACGGCTGCTCTTTTTGGGCCTGGCCATGACGGTTGAGGATAGACGTATTGGGGAAATCAACCACCTATTAACTCGACCAAATTTTGATACCCGCGGTACGGGTACCACTAGTGGACGTGTTCTATTCGTTTGGCTCCACTGTTACGAAGCTGTTTCCGGGAGTAGGAGTTGGGTCCGGCGCAGCATCACCGGTGCCGATGATCAGCACTACTTCAGACCCAAGTAATAGATCTGTGCCGGGGGAGGGATCCATCTGTATGACTTGCCCAATCAGCGAATTCCCTGCGTCCAAGGGTTGTTCTACACGTTTCACTTCGTACCCAAGATTTTTTAGTGCGATCTCGACCTGGTCGGCGTCGGTGGTGCCCAATATCTCGAGTGAAGGTACTTGTCCTGTGGCTGGCCCCATTGACACCACTAAACGGACGACGCTCCCTCTTTCCGTCGATGAACCAAAGCCAGGTTCTGAACGAATGACGGTGTTCAGCGGAAAATCGAGCGAATGCTCCATCAGTACTTCCTCAAGAAGTCCCTGTCGTGCGAGAGTGACTCGGGCATCAGAAATCGATTGACCCTCCACCGAAGGTACCTGCACCTCCCCTCGACCTATTGAGACGCTCAGAGTGATGACGGTGCCCTGGGGCCTTTCCTCGGTACTGGGCACACTTTGCGCGATGACGATATTGCGGGCGAAGTCATCACTCTGTTGGTCGATTCGTTCAACCGTGAAGCCCGCGGCGAGCAGAATTTCCTCTGCTTCGAGGAATTCCATCCGCTGCACCGCTGGAATCCTTACAACTGTCAATCCTTTAGAAGCGAAGAGACGGATGGGGTTCTCGGGGTTGTTTGGTTCTGCGAGGAGTAACCCCGCGCGCGGATCCTGTTGAAATATTTCGTTCGGCGGGATGTCTTGACGTTCTTGGAACTCAATTGTGATGTGTTCGAACCCCTGGGCGCGGAGTTGTTCCTCGGCTTTTTCCCAATCGAGGCCAACCACGGCCGGCACTCTGAGACGAGTGGTTACCTCCTCGGAGACCTGAGGGTTGCCGTCCCCACCGTTGGGGTCGAACCCGTTGATCAACAGATACACCAACCCTGCTACCACGATCAGCAGCACCACGAGCACGGTGGCCCATATTCGGGTTTTGTCTGACGACTGGCCTCTTGCCGCAGATGGATCCGCGGCTGGGCTTCGTGTCTGCCCCGGTGGTGTATCTGATGCGCTTCCAGATGGAGTTGGGCTTTGCACCTCTGGGCGGGTCCCAGGCGAGGGAGTCAGATTTGTTTGAACAGTTGTTGCTGGGACTGTGCCTCCCTGCTGCATTGCGAGCACCTGTTGGCCGGTGCGAAAGCGGCGTAAGTCGCCTCGTAAATCGTCAGCTGACGCGTAACGGTGGTCTGGATCTTTTGTAAGGCCAAGAAGACAAATCGCTTCCAACGTTGAGGGCACATCGCCGTTGAATTGGGAAGGAGGAGCGGGTGCCTCCTGTACATGCTTATAGGCAATTGACACCGGAGTATCGCCCGTAAAAGGCGGGCCTGCCGTGAGCATCTCATAGAGAACCACTGAAAGTGAATAGACATCACTTCTAGGGTCGGCAGGTTGCCCCTGAGCTTGTTCAGGAGAGAGATAGGTGGCAGTGCCCATCACTGATCCGGTCTGAGTCAAGTTATCGGCGGTGTTCCCCGTGAGAGCGCGGGCGATACCGAAGTCAGTAACTTTTACTTGCCCGGCTGTGGTGACGAGTACGTTCCCCGGTTTAACGTCGCGATGCACAACCCCGTTACGGTGCGCGAACGCTAACGCGGCCGCAATGTCGATAGCTATATCAGCCGCACGGTCCGGGTGTAACGGTCCTTCGGCTCTGATGATTTCCGCGAGGCTTCGGCCCTCCACATATTCCATGACGATGTAGTACGTGCCCGCTTCTTGGCCCCAGTCGTAGACACCCACGACATTGGGTTGATTCAAATTGGCTGCTGCTTGTGCTTCGCGTCGGAAGCGTTCAACGAATGACGCATCGGTCGCATATTCGGGGAATAACACCTTCACCGCGACTGGTCTATCCAAGAGCTTGTCGCGTGCAAGAAATACCTCAGCCATACCGCCGCGAGCAAGGCGCCGGTACAACTCGTATCGTCCGCTGAAAATGGGTCGGTCGCTATCAGGCATAGGAGGTTCTGAGGGGTTCACTGGGTGCCCTCTAAGTTAGAGCTTGGGAGGCGTAAAACTGCCTCAATGATTGAACGTGTAATTCGCGCAACAACAGTTTCAGCGACCTGAGAGTCGCTGAACTCGTCACCCTCCAGAAGTACCGCAATAGCGAGCTCTGGTTGCGTCACCGGTGCTAACGCGGTCGCCCAAACATGTGGGTTGTCGGTGAAACCTGACGCCAGAATGCCCGCCACTTCGACATCATCGAGCGCGAGTCCCTGGGCATTGCCCTGTTTAACGTTTGCTGCCAACATCGCTCGCAGTTTCGAAGCGGTTTTGGGTGCGATGACTTGACCCAACAGTTGCGGAGTGAAATCGCGGATAACAGAACCGTCATGACTGGTTACTTGATTAACTACGCGAGGCCTAACTCGGAGCCCATCGTTCGCGATTGTCGCGAACAGATGCGCTACATGGAGAGGCGACAACTGCACACCGATACCTGCGGCAGCATGTGCTGCTGACAGGTCTACCTCGTCGGGCGTTAGAAGTCCGTTCAAGTGAATTGCGGCGTCGGTCGAAACACTTTCAGTGAGCCCGAAATTTCTAAATCGATTGCGAAGGTCTGATTGACCGAGATCTAAGCCGATGGTTGCCCAGCCAGTCCGACAATTGGCGAGCAATAACGAAGTCAGATCTCCGCCGCAGGTTCTGTTGCCCTTGTTTTTGATCAGTTCTGTGCTTATCTCAGTCAAGATTTCGTTGCTCAGAGGAACCTTAAGATCAGTGAGACCCGCCTCAATGGCAGCAGCCGCGGTCACAGCGGTGAAAATCGCTCCGACCTCGCTGAGTTGCGAATCGGCTCTGTTGGTAAGAGCACCCTCCTCATCGGAATTCAACGCCGCGAAATCGTTACCGACCGCAGCTAAATCATGAGATGACAGATAGTTCGGGTCAAAATGAGGTGAGCTCCACATGGCCAAGACTGCGCCGCTGGATGGATCGATGACTACTGCGGCTCCTCGATGCCCTGCGAGAGCGGCTCGTGCGACCAACTGCACGTCGTGCCTCACCGATAATTCGAGTTGGCCTGTGCGGGCGCGATCGACGAACAAATCGCGAGTGTCCTGAATTCGCACCCCGAGGTCGTTCCCGGCGAGGAAATCATTCTGACTTCGTTCCAGCCCGCTGCCTCCGTGCTGTGCAGTAATGAAGCCCACGAGGTGTGAGTACAAAGAGCCGTAGGGGTATTGCCGTAAACGCGGGCGGGCTCCGCTCACGCTTACGGTCTCAGCGACTGTCTCCCCATCTGCTGTCCTAATAGAACCCCGCGGTGCGTCAAAAACCATTGTGATTTCGCGCGTATTTAGCGAGTGATCCCGAAGGGTGCCTGCCTGGACGACCTGGATGAGTTCAAGTTGAACAAAAAGTAGAACATAGATGAGCAAGAGCGCTACACCTACGTGAAGGATCCGCCGAGTCACGACTCGCTCCGCGACTTCAACGCGATTTTGGGGAGAATTGCTGTTTGATCAGCCACTTCGGGGACCGTTTCAGAAATTCGAAGCAACAGTGCCAACGCAAGATTCCAAGTGAGGAGAGCCGACCCGTTAGCGGAAATGAATGGCAGCGACATGGCGCTAGGGGGTAGGAGGCGCAGAGTCGTCGCAACCGACGCCCATGCCTGACTCCCCACAAAGACCGCAATCCCAATAGCAAGAACGCTGTCGAACTCTCTCCGGGCTCTAGTTGCGATGCGCAGACCGACTCCTGCTAACAGCAGATAACCCGACAACACCGCAGTTGCTCCGATAAAACCCAGTTCCTCCCCGATTGGCACGAACGCGAAATGGTCTGTTACCCCAGGGACCCAATCAGCGTTGCCGGCTCCTGGGCCTGTCCCCGTTAATCCTCCACCTGCGAGGGCGAACGACGAACGGGTTATGGCGTCTCCCAACTGGGGATTCGACCACGGATCGATCCAGGCAGTTAGCCGATTCTGTAACTCTGGAAGGCTGCCCACCCCCACGACAACCGTGACAGCAATGGCGCCCAGCGACACGGCAAGATCTAGGGGCCGGCCCGCCGCGACCCACCACATCGCCATGAACACGGTAAATGTGACGAGCGCGGACCCGGCGTCATATTGGAAAATAAAAATCGCGGACGAGAGCAACCATCCGCCAAGAAGGGGAATGAGCCGAGAACGGTCACCCTCGATGCGTTCCACTTGGCCCAAATATTCTGCTGTGTTCCGAGTCCGGTAATCAGCCAACCAGCTAGCAAAAAAAATGATTAGCAAGAGTTTTCCGAGTTCTCCCGGGNCCACANGGAGCCGTCCCAGCTGCAAGGCAAGTGAAATTTCCGAGCCACTGANGTCACGCTCAGAAATAAGTGGGAGGAACACAAGCANAANANNTGCGATCCCCAGCGGGGTGCGAACTTTTGACAGTTGACGGAGATTCCGAAGACCCACCATGATTGCGATGAAGCTGGCTACTCCTATGAGACTCCACATGGCTTGACGTGGAGCGAGACTTGGATCGATTCGCACCATCAACGCGAACCCGAGACCCTGTAGTAGCGCAGCGATCGGGAATAACACGCCATTTGATGTGGGGGCGCGCCGGCGCAGCGTGATGTGTACGACCGCCCACAAAATGAGCAACGTAGTGAGATAGGGCACAACGCCCCACGTGATCTCGACTTGTTCGCCGACTGCCGCGAGGGCGATAGTGGCGCAGGTGATGAACGCGGCGAGCAAAAGAAGAGTGAGTTCAACTATCCGCTGGTGGTTCACGTCACCCGCCGCCTCGAGATTCACTGTCGGGGTCAACGAGCCGGGTTCGGAGCTGGGCTAGGAATTCCCGCGCCTGGGCTAAATCGGTGAGCGGTTTACCGGCAATGAGATTCCGCTGATCCTGATCGTTGAGCTGAGCGACCTGAATTTCGGTCCACTCTTCCAACGTTGGATTGAACCATAAGAGTCCGCCAACTCGACCCTTCTGTATCACCACGTGGTTCGCGACGACGCCTACGTGATAGCCATCGCGGGCATACCATCCAATTGTCGCGACCATCGCGGCACTGGCGATCAGCAAAACCGACGCAATGAGAACCGTAGCGACGCTTATCCCAACTCGATCGTTCAGCCAGCTCCGCTGCTTCTTGGGATAGCTCGATGAACTTTTGGTTCCCAACTCAAACGCGTCAGTAGCAGCAATCTTTTCTGGGGTTGATTCCTCTGCTGGCGAAACACCAGGTGTTTCGCCGCCGTCTTCGTGTTCTACTGACCCTTGGTCGCTTTCGCCGTCAATGTCATCGATCTGTACGTCCACGACAAGGGCCGTTGAGTTATCTCGCCCCCCGCGTTCGTTCGCTAAATGGACAAGCTCTCTCGCAGTTGCGCTCGGATCCTGGCCGATTGAGAGCCGTTCGGCGATTGCGTCGTCACTCACCTCGTTGGTTAACCCGTCGCTGCATAACAAGAATCGGTCTCCAGCAACTGGATCGACCAGCCATTCATCTATCTCAACCTCAGAATGAACACCAATCGCGCGTGTCAGCATGTTGCGATACGGATGAACAGCGGCGGCTTCTTCGTCTAGCTCCCCCCGTCGCATTAATTCAGCCACATAGCTGTGGTCATCCGTTAGTTGCGTGAGTTGGTTATTTCGATAGTGATAAATACGTGAGTCGCCGACATTCAGCGCAACAAACTTACGGCTTCCACCTTCTCGAATGACTGCTAACGAAGTCAACGTGGTGCCCATTCCATGCAATTCGGGCTGCGCAATTGCGGTTTCGTAGACCACCTTGTTGGCCTCTTGCACCGCGTCGTGGAGTTCGCGGATGGTGTCGCGTTTGGCCCTTGTCATAGTACGGACAGCTAGGTTCGCCGCGACTTCGCCTCCCTGATGACCACCCATGCCGTCAGCGACGACAAAGAGACCCCAGTCCGCGTACATTGCGTCTTGGTTGTTTGCCCGAACGCGACCTTGGTCGGTCGCGCCTCCCCAAGTGAGTCTCAAACGACGTTGCGGTGAGTCGTTCATGCCATCACCTCAAAAACCGTCGAACCGATTTGGAGGTGATCTCCAGTTTTTAGGTTTGTAGCTGAAGCGACTTTTTGGCGGTTTAAATAAGTGCCGTTAGTGGATCCTAAATCTTCTAATACGTGGTCATTGTCGCGCCGGAACACCCGGGCATGAATTTGACTGGCATAGGTGTCATCGATGGTGACGTCACACGTCGCTGCGCGTCCAATCGTCAACTCCTCAGTCAAATTGTGTCGCTGTCCTCCCAGTGTTTCGGGGGTTCTGATTACAAGCACTCGTGCCGGTCGGTCATTTCTCACGAAGCGGTTTCTCTTAGGAAGATTCTCCCGCCCTGGTCGTACACCGACCCACACAGCACGTATTACCCGAAAGAAAAACAGGTGGATGAGGACAAGTAGAAGAATGGTGAGAAGCCGTACGAGTTGCGGTGACATCAAACAACCTCAACTCGGAGGTGATGGTCACCGACGGTGATGATGTCTCCGTGGAGTAAACGGTGAGTCCCAATCGCCACGCCGCCAACTAATGTGCCGTTGGTAGATCCCAGATCCACTATGAAAAGTCCATGCTGGTCGGCTCGAATTTCTGCATGATGGCGACTCACGTTCGAACCGCCAAGGACAACTCCGCAGTCATCGTTTCGGCCAAGTATTTGCGGTGTCGTAATCTCCACTCGAAGACCCTCCGAGGTCACCAAGACAGCGGTGTCGCCTATAGGTGCTTCTCGGAAATCTCCAGATAACTCGAACCGGCCTGTTCTGAAACGGGGATTTGTCGCAAAGTCAATGGAGAGTGGACCGGTAAAGCCGTACACCTTCGCGCGCGCGTATTCGTGTGCCGTTTCGATGAGTTGCCGGCGAAGAGTTTCTTCCACTTGGGTAAAGCGGGCCCGATCTTTCTCAGACAAAGCGAAAATCAGATGGTTGGGAACAATGGTGTGCCCCCGAACATCGGTAGTTCGTTCCTTATCTAAAAGACGACCCACCCCGCGCCCCAACGCCATTGGACGTAACCCGGTGCGAAAGACGCGAGAAAACGCGTTGCCAAACACCTCAGGGAGGCTTTTGAAACCCATCGTGCTCTGAGTGTACGGCCGCCTAGTCGGGGGTAGGGGGTCGCCACACCCTCTCACGGGTGAGCAGACCTAACGTGCGGAAGAAACAAAATGTGGAGCTAACCTTGGTTGTTCCGACTAGCGCGAGTGGCGGAATTGGCAGACGCGCAGGCTTCAGGTGCCTGTGCCCGCAAGGGTGTGAGGGTTCAAGTCCCTCCTCGCGCACTGCACTGCGAAACGCAGTTGAGTTAACGCGAAACAGTCGCCATGTGGGAAGCTCAAGTCTTATGGCTCGCAAGGACGCGCATTCTCCAGCCAGTGGCAAGACAGATACTGGATTAGCTGATGCGTTGGCACAGTTCAACAAAGGCGTCGCCACGAGCCGTCAAATGGACAGAGAACACAAAGCCATTGCTAAAGCTGAGAGACGACGTGACTTTGCGGCAAAAAAACTTAAAGATTTGATGCAAAATGATGCGAGTACCGATGACAAANCGCTCGCGNAAGCCGAGTACCGAGAGGCTTTAGCCGAATGGACTCGCCTAANCNACCCGGACGCAGCAGAGGCTGAAGAACCAGAAGCNCTCGAAACTGAACAACAAAACGACAGCAAAACGCCTTCCGACGCNGAAGACGACANACCCGTATCGGATGAAGCCAACGCCGAAGAAGTCGCTGAGGACGAAACTGTTTAGTTCTCTACAGCCTCGAGCGCTCCTTCGAGAACAAGCAGACACTGTTTCGCTTCAAGCCCGCCCGCAAAACCTGTAAGCGAGCCATCTGCACCAATTACGCGGTGGCACGGAAGAACAATGGAAACAGGGTTCCGTCCGTTCGCGGCGCCGACCGCGCGAACTGCGTTAGGGCGGCCAATATGTTCAGCCTGTCGCGTATATGTCCATGTCGCCCCGTAAGGAATTTCGGCGAGCGCTCCCCAGGTCGCTTTCTGAAAATCTGTGCCGTGTAGATCCAAAGGAAGGTCAAACGTTTTTCTCTCCCCTGCAAAGTATTCGTCGATTTGGGTGGCAGCCAAACTCAAAACCGGTTCGCCTTGAGATGCAACCATCGACTCTGGAAGAACAACTCGGCCCTGATCTTGGGGCCACAGCACCGCCCGTAAACCAATTTCTGTAGCCACGAGAGTGAGTTCACCGACAGGGCTGCGCAATTTAGTGAAGAGATGCGGCAGAGTCATGCGGTGCCTCCGATGAGGTGAGACGAGTCCCAAAGATGTTGCGCGGCCCAGGACCTGAATGGTCGCCATGGTGCCGAACGATAATCTAATTCTCGGCTGCTGATTGGGTTGCCGACCAGCCTGCTTGCGCTGCGACGTATCCCCAAATCAGATGACGGCATCGCATCGTTGTGTTGAAGGATTCGCATCGCGGCCATTTGAGCGGTCCAAGGGCCTATCCCGGGGAGAGCACACCAGCGTAGGGCGACTTCTTCGATGGCCCCGGACATTCTCAGGTCGAGACTGCCGTTGGCGACCGCTCCAGCGAAGTGACGTAACGTCTTTTTTCTTTGGTGAGTGAAACCCAATCCGTTCAGATCAGCTTCGGCGAGGTCATCGGCGGATGGGAAGATCCGATCAAGTGGGGCTCTGTTGGGCATTCGTTGTCCAAGTATGTGAGCGATTCGGCCAGTGACGGTCGTCGCTGCCGCCACCGAAATTTGTTGTCCGACAATTATTCGCACTGATGCTTCGAAGGGATCCCAACAACGCGGAACACGCAACCAGGGCTGTTGTGCAACTAATTCACCGACAAGGCGATCGTCTGACAAGTGTGCAACTGCTGGAGCGGGGTCCTCATCAATAGCGAAAAGAGTTCGTAAGCGCTCCATGTCGTCAATGAGGTCGTCGTAACTCGTTGAATGGACTTGCACTCGGAGGTGTTGCCCGTCGTGAGCGTCGCGTACTTCAAGAATCCGGGAGTTCCCTCCATCGCTCGTGATTCGGCGATACGAATCGTCTGTCACTTCTTCGATACCGGGTGTGGCTCGCGGTGTTAGATAACGCAACAGTTGGTGGAAGGAATAGGGCCGGATGTATCTCACCAATAGTTCGATTGAACTGTTCGAAGTTGGTGACTCTCGGTGCGGGCGTAGATTGCTGATCGGCTGCCCCCAAGCTGTGATGGTGAGCCGATCCAATTGATGTCGTCCGGTGAGCCCCACGGCGCGGGCCACGGTGTGCGCATCGAGAGAGGTTTCCGTGATCAGTTGCCGAGCAAAGTGTGCCTGCCGGTAGCGAGCGATTTGACTGGGGCTCGCCCCAAGGTGCCGGATCATTGCGCGACGTAAGTGGTGACGGCTGCATCCAACTCGAACAGCGAGCATCTCCTCTGGCTGACGGTGAAGGAAACCTTCCTTGATGAGGGCGAGAGCAGATCCGACTAAGGACGGTGCGTTGTCTAGGTGAAGTGCTCCGCCACATAATCGAGGACGGCACGTAACACAAGCCCGGTAACCGGCAGCTTCAGCAGCGGCGCCGTTGGGGAAGGTGACGTCGCCTGGGTGGGGGAGTGAACCGCATTCCGCGTCGCAGTAGATACCCGATCGGGCAACAGCTCTTACGTTCACGAATCCAGTATCGGTCGAAACTGAGGTCACTGCGGCCTACTTGTTGGAGTAGCAGGCGATTCGAGAGGGTTGCTTAACGAACGGGTTGTTTCCAGCCGTTGAGATAGGTCACCTCATCTACTGAGCGGCGTGGAGCAGGGTGAAATGTTTCACCGGTGTAGTAAGCGACTGGTAGCAATGCGCACTGGCTTACGGTCGATGGAATGCCAAGAAGCTCCGAGATTTTGCTTTCGTGCGCGAGATGGAATGTTGTCCAAGTAGAGCCCAGTCCCCTGGCTCGAGCTGCAAGCTGGAAACTCCACACACCAGGTAGGACCGAACCCCACCAGCCTCCAGCGGAGCCCTCAGCGTTTTCGCCGGCGGGTGGCCGATCGAGGCGAAGCGGGATGACGAAAGCGGGGACTTCGTGAAGATGATCAATGAGATGAACTGATGAATCAATCACCCGCGCCGTTCGTTCATCGACGCGGATGTCTGAATTGGCTTCAAGATAGGGACGCCCTACTTCGCCGTAGTAGTGAGCTATTTCGGCTTTCAATTCTGGATCGGTCACGATGACCCAACGGTTCCGTTCCAGGTTCCCGCCCACAGGAGCATGTGCTGCTACCCCGATGCATTCGAGCAACAGCTCGGTGGGCACCTCGCGAGTGAGATCTAACCGTTTGCGAACTTGTTTTGTGGTGGTGAGTAGTCGATCCACTTCGTTGAGGTTGAAATCGTTCATCGGAACGCTGGGATTCCTGTGATTTCTTGGCCAAGGATTAATCCGTGGATTTCTTCAGTTCCTTCATAAGTCATGACAGATTCCATGTTGTTCGCGTGACGCATGGGACTGTATTCAGTGCTAACGCCATTTGCGCCCATCATCGCGCGCGCGGTGCGGGCAGTGTCGATAGCGACTCGACAGTTGTGTCTTTTTGCCATGGAGATGTGATATGGACGGACTCTGTGAGCCTCTTTTAGGCGTCCGAGAGTCATGGATTGCAGGTTCGCGTTTGTCATCTGGGTCAACATGTCCGCGAACTTGATTTGGCTGATCTGAAAGCTTGAGAGAGGTTTACCGAATTGTGGGCGGCCTTGCTGGTAGTCGAGCGCCGCGTTGTAACAGTCGCGTGCCACACCGACCGCCCCGAACGCGATCCCGTAACGGGCTTCGCTGAGACAACTGAGTGGGGCACCGATGCTGACGGCGTCGGGAAGACGCATGGACTCTGCAACGACCACGTCGTCCATGTAGAACTCGCCGGTGACTGAAGCTCGAAGCGACAATTTGTTCTGAATTTTTCGAGCCTCAAACCCATCGGAGTCACTGGGCACTAGAAAACCTCGGAATCCTTCATCAGTATTGGCCCAGACGATCGCGAGATCTGCAATGCCCGCGTTAGTGATCCACCGTTTGGATCCGTTGAGTATCCACTCGTCACCGTCGCGTTTGGCGCGAGTTGCCATCGCTGAGGGGTCTGACCCGTGGTCGGGTTCAGTCAAACCAAAGCAGCCGATAATTTCCCCAGCCGCCATCTGTGGCAACCACTGTTCTTTTTGTTCCTCTGACCCGTATTTCCAGATGGGGAACATACATAACGATCCCTGCACCGAAACGAAGCTTCTGAGTCCGCTGTCCCCTGCTTCTAACTCTCGACACGCGATGCCATACGCCATCGCTGAAGCTCCAGCGCACCCGTAGCCGTCAAGGTGCATCCCCAACAAGCCCATGTCGGCGATCGCTGGGACCAATTCCATGGGGAAGGTGCCGGCTTCGAAGTGTTCAGCGACAAGTGGCTTAAAGTCGTTCTCCACGAATTTCGCGACGGTGTCACGGATCATCTGTTCCTCGTCGCTCAATAGAGCGTCGAGTTCATAGAAGTCAGAAAGGTCTGCCATACAGGCAAGTATGTCTGGGTTAGGTCCGCTGCGGCTATTCCAGTGCAGCGACTTGGGCGTTAAGTGGTCTCGACCGGTCGGTCGTTGTCGTTGCTCCATTGGGACCACGAACCCGGATATAGGAGAGCGTGTCCGAGACCCGCGTATTCGAACGCCAACAAGTTATTGCATGCGCTGACCCCAGAACCGCAGTACATCACCGGAACGTCGCCTTCGGCGAGACCCGCTTTTGTGAAGTGTGCTCGTAGTTCTTGAGGTGAGCGAAAGAAGCCGTTGTCGGTGAGGTTGTCACCGAAGGGAAGATTGATCGCTCCTGGGATATGGCCGGCCCGCGGGTCGACAGGTTCGTTTTCACCGAAATAGCGGTCGGGGCTTCGAGAATCTATGAGGATTCGATTCGGGTTCGTTCCCGCTGCTGCGGCTTCGTCAGCGTTCACCAGCAACTCGGCGGGCCATGGCCGTATCGGATGGTCTACCGCTTGACGATGACTGGAACCAGTTTCGAGGGCGCCGGACCACGCATGTAAACCACCGTCGAGTAAAGCCGCTCGGTGACCGAGGACGCGAAGCATCCACACCAGACGGCCCGCTGACATTCCTCCGCTGTCGTCGTACGCGACGACCCGATCGTGATGGCTGATCCCAAGTGCACCCATGCTCGCCGCAAACGACGCCGCTGCCGGCATGGGGTGCCGTCCTTGTGTTTTTTGAGGCAACGTCGCGAGATGTTCGTCTAGGTCAACAAAAATCGCGCCTGGGATATGACCTTCATTGAATTTTTGGCGTCCCGGAGTGCGATCGAGATACCAGCGGACGTCACAAAAGATGATGTCGTCGTGGTGAGCGATGTCGTCGATGGTGACGATTGGAGGCAGAACTCGTTCACTCATTGGCCGAACATCATCATCCATTGTTCTTCTGAGTCCGGTTTGAACACATAATTCATTTCGCGGGTCATTCCCATTGTCGCTGAGGAATGAAACGAGTAGCGGTGTCCAGGAAAAAGAACCGTGTCGTCTGGGACTTTGGCGAGAGTGTGATGAATTGAGTGATACATCGCTGCGGCGTCACTGCCCGGCAAGTCCGTGCGCCCGCACCCCTCAAGAAAAAGGGTGTCTCCAGCTACAAGGGTTCCCTCGACGAGGAAACACTGGCTACCCGGTGTGTGTCCTGGGGTGTGTAAGAGAGAAATGGGGATTTCTCCCACAAAGATTTGGTCACCTGGCTCGTGTACATGGAGATCACCGTCGCTCACCTCGGTGACCTTCTTCACTAGTTCAGCCTCTTCGGCTTGAACATGAATCTTTGTTCCTTTGAGTTCGAGAAGTTCTCGGACGCCTTCAATTGTGTGACCCATCATTGAACCTCCGACGTGGTCGGAGTGGTAGTGGCTGGCGAGAACTCCGCTCAGATTCATGCCGTCTCGGTCAAGAATTTCGAGAATGTCGGCAACTCCATACGCGGGGTCAACAATGACCGCGTCGCGGGTCGTTCGGTCACCGATGAGGTACACAAAATTTGCCATCTGCGCTGCCATCGAATCATCGGTGGCGAAGTCGCGGCCTGAGAGCAATTGGCGAAAATAGAACCGGTCACTGGTCATAGCTGTAAGCGTACCGACGTGCAGAAAAGGTGGCTGATTCAGCGACAAGCTTGTCGCTTTGTTCTGTGATCCCGGCATCATGGTGACAATGACTTTTCAGCAGCTTGTCCCGGTATGAGAAACCGGATATTGCGCTTTATTACCTACGCGGCAGTAGGAGTAGGGACAGGGCTAATTGTTGCTGGAGTCGTGGTGCTCGCAGAGAAGGTTCTGCTCGAAGCAGTGCTGCATAGAAGTTTGTTACAGCAGGCGTGTGCGCCTGCTCTGGGATTGTGGATCGCGGTACTTGTGTTACGCCGAGCCGATGCAGGCAATCCGCTTTCGCCATCGACTTCGGAAGAGTACATACGCGGCTATCACAACAAGGGCTACCTTCTCAAAGTCCTACATCTTCCTTTTCGGTTGATTGCAGGTATCGCTACTGTGGGTTTTGGAGGAGCAGCAGGACTTGAAGGTCCCGCTATTTACGCTGGAGCGACCACAGGATCGGCGATTCAACGGCGACTGTCATGGCTGTTTAGAGATAAAGACGGTCAGGCTCTGCTGGTGGCGGGAGCAGCAGCTGGTGTGAGTGCCATCTTCCAAGCTCCTGCCACAGGGGTGCTATTCGCGTTGGAATCCCCATACAAGGGGGATTTAGGTCGACGTGCCTTGCTGCCGGCGTTGCTGTCGAGCGCGTCGAGCTATGTGACCTTCGTTCTTGTTACCGGTCTTGGTGATGACCTACCGTTCGAAGTGAGAACTGATCTCGTGCGCGTCGGTTTCGGCCAACGAGAACTGGTTGGGGCGGCGATCGTTGGTGCTCTGTGTGGGGCTGCTGCTATGGCGTTCAGTCGAGCCATCAAAGGGGCGAAACGTCTACAACAAACCCAGCCGTGGTGGATGCTCGCCGCGGCAGGCAGTGTGATCGCCGCAGGGTTGGTGGTGTTGAGTGATGTGCTTTTCGACGCGCCGCTATCGATGGGACCAACCGCTGAGGGGCAAGTGCTCAGATGGGTGTTGAACCCCAACGAAACGCTCCCGATGCTGGGAATGCTTTTGGCAATCAGAATGGTTGCCACCTCAACTCTCATTGCGAGCGGCGGCGTGGGTGGAGTGTTCATCCCGCTCGCAGTGCTTGGACTCATCATTGGTCGCATCGTTGGTGGCTGGATCGATGTGGGCGTGGAGTCGATGGCGTTCTTCCCCTTCATTGGTGTCGCAGCATTCCTTGCTGCCGGCTATCGGACGCCTCTCGCCGCGGTGATGTTCGTAGCCGAATCAACTGGAGCTCCCGCGTTCGTGGTGCCGGGATTGATCGCTGTTGCCGTCAGCCAAGTAGTCGTGGGTAGTTCGTCGGTGTCGGACTACCAGCGAGACACCCGGGTTGGTCACCTGGAGCGCCGATTCCAAATGCCGATCACAGCGGCGATGCGAAGAGAATTTAAGACCGTACCGCCCACTGACTCCCTGTCAGATTTCGTGTGGGGATTCGCGTTTCCTCGCAAGCAACTTGAAGCAGTGGTCGCAGACGAAGATGGGCAGTTTCGTGGCATCGTGCGGGTCAGTGATGCCGGGGATGTCGACCAAGATCAATGGGCGACCACCGCATGCAGCCACATCATGATTCAAGATCTCACGCCGGCACGTCTTTCGTGGACTGTGCGCGAGGTAAGTGAATTCATGGAGAATGTTGGCGTTGACATCTACCCGGTTGTTGACACTGCCGATCGTGTGGTTGGTGTGGTCACTGATCAAAGCATTGTGAACGTTGTAGAACTTCTCGAGGAGACACAAGGGGGCTAATGATG
>PBHE01000012.1 GCA_002719335.1 Acidimicrobiaceae bacterium | reverse complement strand
ATTCAGGGAGAGTTTTTGGGGCTTGCGAAGCCAACTCGTTCCATTGGCCATCATCAAGAACGTGAGTGGCAGCGAGCCGGTCTGTCATGGTCTCATTGCATTGGTATGCAGTATCAAACATCCCTAATGGTTCAAAGATCTCTGATCTCATCCATTCCCCGAGTCTCATCCCGCTCACTGTTTCAAGAAGCTGTCCTGCCCAATCCATTCCTGTTCCATACTCCCAGCGTTCCCCAGGTTCGAACGAAAGGGGTCGTCGAAGCGATGCCAATTTGCGGCTGCCTACCCCGGGTGTGCCGGTGTGCTCGATCCATGCGGCCATATTCGAATTCCAGATCTCATAAGTGAAGCCAGATGTGTGCGTGAGTAGATTGCGCAGAGTCACTGGGTTCTCAGGAGGATGCAGGATGGGTCCCGACTCATCAAAGCCATCAAGAACCTGTACATCAGCGAGCCACGGAATGACTTCACCAGCCGGTCGGTCAAGTTCAAGCAGTCCGCGTTCTACCGCCTGCATGCACGCAACGCCGGTGATGGGCTTAGTCATCGATGCGATCTGAAAAACGGTGTCATCGGTCATGGGCTCCCCGCTGGTCTCAGACCTCACTCCACAGCAGCGGATGCTCCTCAACCCTTCGCTGTCAACAACCGCGGCCACAGCCCCGGGAACCAAGTTGTCTTTTACAGCAGCACCGATGACGCCATCGATTGCTTGATCCAAGATCACTTACCGAGAGCCTCTCTCCACGGACTTGCGTCGATGCCTTGGTAACGCACTTCGAGCGCATCCACGAGTTCCGAGGTCCAATAAGGGTGACCAGGCATGGGTGCCCCAAATAGGGCGAGTTCCTCAGGGGTGCAACTAGCCGCGAACTTCGACCACGGACCGCGATTGGAATGTTGTTGAAAGCTGTCAAAGCCGATCCACTCATGATGGGCGTGCTTAAAGGCGATGTTCATCAGAAACCTTGATCCGCCTTCTCTGGTGAGGTTCACGCCTCGGTGCCACACGTCTGTGCGGTAGACAAGATAGGAGCCTCTCCGCCCAGCAGCTGACTGCGGGTTTGAACCCGGCGGAGAGTCGCCGAGGCTGAGTACTTCAGTGGGACCGACTCCATCTTCCACGTCAGATAAATACAGGAAACCCTCCAGGTTCCACCAGCCCAGTTCGAGTCGGTCGGGGACAATGTTGTGGTTACCGTCCTGATGAAAGGGCTGCTCGTAATTGGTGACGCCGGTGTACTTTCCCCAGATCCTCGCCTGATACAACCGGATGTCGTCAGTACCCATGGCACATTTCGCGAAATCGACGACCCGGGGATGAATCTGAAGTCGATTGAGGAGGTGAGAGTCATATGGAAAAAGGACGTGTCCAAGAAACTGACGTAAACGAAAACTGGGCCCCTCGTCTCCTTTGCCCCCCTGCCCGTGAAATGCCCCTTGGCTCGCAGGCCTGTACCGCGCATCGGTGCTTTCGTTTTCGAAGTAAGAGCGAGCCTCAGGATTTCCGGAGTGGTAATCGGCAGGAGTAGGGAAATGTTGCCATAGCTCGTCCACGGCCTCGTCGATTTCGGCCGCTGGGACCAGGTCGTGTACGACAGCCCACCCTTGTGTACGCCATTGTTCAACAGCGGTCTCAAATTCAGTGGTCACCATTGGGTGAGGCTAGCCGTCCAAGAGTAAAGACTCCTCAGCCAGCGCCTTGGCCATCGTGAACTCGGATCGTCGCCCCCGTAACGAAGTCAGAGGCCGGAGACACCAAGTAGAGCAACGTGCTGTCGAGTTGAGAAGGCTTCCCAAGGCGTTTGCGCGGGAATCCCTGGGTGATATCACCCATCCGTTCGAGCATGCCATCCATCATTTCGCTTTCAAACGCGCCCGGAGCAATACAGTTGACGTTCACGTCATAGCGGGCAAATTCCAGAGCCAACATTTCGGTCATTCGAACTACTGCACTCTTGGTAATCGCGTACCAAGAAGTTCCCACACCGGCGCTGAACGCCGCCCCGGATGCGATGTTGACAATTCGGCCGGGAAGCTCAGCTTCGATAAGGCGGCGCGTAACTTCGCTTGCTAGGTGGAAGAGCGAAGTCAAGTTTGTAGCGACCATTTCATCCACGAACTTTGGATCCATCTTCAGCGCGAGTTGGGCATCGGGCTTGCCCGCGTTGTTGACCAATATTTGAATAGGTCCCAACTCCTGTTCGACTTTCTCGACCGAAGCGAACAGGGCTTCCGTGTCCGTTACATCTAGCGGTACTGGCAGCACCTTGCCGTCCGCATTTTTCAGATGTTCGGCCAGCTCTTCAAGTCGATCCACTCGTCGACCTGCTACTGCTACGTTCGCGCCACAGCTCGCGAGCACTTCGGCGAACCGGCGCCCTAAGCCCGAGGTAGTGCCAGTTATGAACGCGGTTTGACCCGTTAGATCTGTCGAAAAGTTAGGTGATTCGGTCATTGTTCCCCTCAGTTGGCAAACTTTTACCTTCCTTTGTCTACGCGGCAAAGGATAAATCGTCTAATCGCGGTGTCACGAATTAGGGTGCGCGTTGGTGAGCGAACCTCTAATCCTCGATGCTGGACGAGTAAAACCTGGCACCCGCGCGCTAGTTACAGGTGGTGGGTCCGGTATTGGGCATGCAATCACTGCCGCCCTCCGCGCGGCTGGAGCGAACGTTTTTGTTTGCGACATCGACGCCTCTACTGATCCTGACATAGCGAGCGACATAGCGGATGACGACGCAGTTGATCAGCTGTTTGACGCGGTAGAGC
The DNA here is from genome assembly GCA_002719335.1 of Acidimicrobiaceae bacterium. Classification (GTDB taxonomy): domain Bacteria; phylum Actinomycetota; class Acidimicrobiia; order Acidimicrobiales; family Poriferisodalaceae; genus UBA2110. The sequence goes on along the minus strand of PBHE01000012.1, from coordinate 56,323 downwards.
AAAAACTCGGCGGGTTAGACGTTCTGGTGAACAACGTCGGCGTGGCCGGGCCTGCGGGTCTGGTAGACGAAATTGACGTGGACGCGTTCGACGAAGTGATTCGAGTGAATGTAGGCGGAACATTTCGAGTGACAGCGCGAGCGGTCCCGCTCTTACGTGCCTCCGGCGAAGGATTGATTGTCAACATTGCGTCTACTGCAGGAATCTTTCCGTACCCCTACCGGTCACCATATGTGGCGGCAAAGTGGGCGATCGTCGGCCTTGGTCGCAGCTGGGCAATGGAATTAGGAAAAGACAACATTCGGGTGAATGTTGTCTGCCCAGGCTCGGTGGGGGGACCGAGAATGGATCAGGTGATTGAACGAGAGGCAGCCGTCACAGGGAAGGACGCCGCAGCCCTTCGCCGAGGGTACGAAGAACAGGTGTCGATGCGCCGCTTCATGGATGCTGCCGATGTCGCCGGCGCTGTTGTTTACATGGCGTCACCTGCCGGTAGGCACGTTTCAGGGCAGGTGCTTTCCGTCGATGGAGCCACCGAATCGTTGAGAAGTTCCTGAGCAACCATGGCTCAGGTGGGGCACACTCGTGTCATCGTCTCAATCTAGGAGCATCCAGTGAATGTCACCGAAGCCACCCAGCGTCGAGCATCTATACGGTCGTTTCTGCCTGACGCGATTAGTGATCAACAAATCCGTGAACTCCTTGACGTTGCAGCGCGCGCTCCTTCCGGCGGAAATGTTCAGCCCTGGAAGGTCTACGTCCTCAATGGCGAATCCATGACGCGCTTTCGCGCATTCATATCGGAACGCCGACCAAGTGAATCCGAATACCCGGTTTACCCACCGAATTTGCAAGAGCCGTACCGAACGAGCCGTTACGAATTGGGTGAAGCTATGTACGAGAAACTCGGTATACCGAGAGAGGACAAACCAGCACGGCTCGCCCACTTAGCGCGCAACTTCGACTTTTTTGGTGCCCCCGCAGCCTTCTTTTGTTTCATTGAAAGAAACATGGGAGCCGCGCAATGGTCCGACTTAGGGATGTTCCTTCAAACCTTCATGCTGCTTGCCGTTGAGGCTGGTCTGGACACATGTCCACAAGAAGCATGGGCAAATCATTGGCAGTCTGTGCAAGAGTTTTGCGGCGCACCAGAACAAGAAATGCTTTTCTGTGGAATGGCCATTGGGCAACGTGACGACGCAAAGCCAGTGAATAGCCTTCGGAGTGAAAGAATGCCAGTCGACGAGTGGTCAACTTGGTTGTGAGGATCAAATAATGAATGACATCTATGAGATGATGAGCACACTTCGCGCGGTGCGCCGCCTTCGCTCCGACCCCATTCCCGACGATGTATTAGACCGCGTTTTGCAAGCGGCAGCTTGGGCGCCCACGGGCGGCAATATGCAGCCGTGGCGCGTGGTGGTAGTCCGAAGCGACGCACAAAAACAAGCGTTGGCTGATGTGTACCGCCCGGCCTGGTACCGCTACGCGAAAGGGTATGACGCGAGAAACGATCAGTTACCGCCAGAAGAAGCTGCCAAAGGGCGAAGGAATCGAGCCGCTGGCGACTACCTCGCCGATCACCTCCATGAGGCACCCGTGATTCTGATGTTCGTGGCGGATCCGAAGATGATGGCAATTACTGACGCAAAACTGGATCGCATCTCAATGGTTGGTGGCGGATCCGTGTACACAGCTGTCCAGAACGCGATGCTCGCCGCCCGCACCGAGGGTCTGGGTTGCGTATTGACTACCCTGCACTGCTTGGCCGAGGACGAGGTCAAGTCCGCGTTACAAATTCCCGAAGATTGGGCGACTCTCGCGATGGTGCCGTTGGGGTATCCGGTCGGCAAGGGCCACGGCCCTATTTCTCGAAAGTCCACCGAAACGCTGGCCTACGACGATGTCTTCGGAGTCGCGTGGAATTGAGTTTCAATGCGGCTCGAATTCCATCGGTGTTCTCAATTGAATTAGCTCAGGAAGACGCCGCCCCCGTTGAAGCGCCTGGGCGCAGCTTCAGAACACCCCTCATGGTTATGGCCATCGTGGTTGTTGTCTGGGGGATGGCTCCTCCGATCACCAAGCTGGTAAGTGCCCCCCCTCTCATCGGAACCTTCATTCGCTTCGCAATATCTGCTCCGATTCTTCTCCTGGTGCTCGCGCTGCGACGCCGACCGTTGCGTCGCAGGATTTTCTTGGCGACAGCTTTGCCAGGGTTGTCATTTGGAATCAACCTGATCTTCGTATTCGCGACCCTCCAAGAGGCGACGGTGTCGGTTCTGTCGACCATTTCGGCCATGCAGCCCGCCCTAGTACTTCTCATGGCAGGGCGCCTCTTTGGTGAACGTCCTTCGAGTCGTCAATTGGGGTTCACGATGATGGGAGTGTGCGGCGCCGTAGGCGTAGTGCTGGGCGCTGGATCTGAACTCCGGACATCGTGGTGGGGGATCGGGTTCGCCCTGCTGTCCTTGATGACTTTCACTTCTTATTTCGTACTCACACGACTAGCTCGCGCCGACGGCGAGGTAGACGCCATCGAATGGATGGCAGGAATAAACATCTGGGCGTTTCTGTCAACGATTCCCCCAGTCTTGATTTTGGCCGACGGATCCGACTGGTCTCAGTTTGGTGGCACCGACTGGTTGTGGATTTCAGTCATAGCCGTTGTGACAGGAGTGTTTGGGCATGTGTTAATGACGTGGGTTCACGGGCATATCGAGGTGGCCCGTTCCTCTCTTTACATACTCACGATGCATTTGGTCGCAGTCGGGCTCGCATGGCTCATACACGGCGAAACGATCACCTGGGTTCAAGCCCTCGCCGGAGTCGTGGTTTTGTCATCAGTAGGGTTCGTAATTATTTCACCGACGCGCCATGCGGCTCGATGAGGGGAAAGACGCGAAAGTCTGTGAGCGACTCGAATAGTTGCGTCACCAAAGCCTCGTTACCGTCAACGACGATCTCTCCGCTGGCGAGCGCGTCGGTGAGAGTGACAACCCCTCCCAACACTTCGGCGAGGGCATGACGGGTGAGCGTGATGGCTGCCACGGCGTCATCTGCATGGCGATCACAGAGGTGATGTATCGCACAGTTGTTGATACCCGTAACGTGCCTCTCGCCGAGGTCAGTAAACGTCCAGTTGATATTTACGCTGAGATCAGCAATCACTTCTGAACTCAGTCGTACGCCTATGGAGTCGAAAAGCTGTTCGGCTGTCATTGCGTGCGCCAGCTGACGTCCTCTACCCGCCTTAAAATCAGGCGAACCAGTGCGGAGTTCGTGAGCTCCGAGCAGGTAGGCATTTCGCCAGGTGCCCGATTCGGCCTGATAACCGAGTTGTTCCAGGGCATTCGCCTGGAGCTCTCTGGCTTCTCGAAGGGATGGGTCCGCAAACACTACGTGGTTCACCACCTGGGCTACCCACCGATAGTCACCTTCTTCAAATGAGTCCCGTGCTCGTCGCAGAACCTCCTCGGCGCCTCCCATGAACTCAACATATTTCTTGCTGCTTTCAACCGGCGGGTGGGGATTGAGATTCGCAGGATTCGCGTCGTACCAACCGAGGTACTTGTTGTACACCGACTTCACGTTGTGGCTAACGGTGCCGTAGTAGCCCTGAACGTGTGATTCAGTAGCGAAACAGGCAGGAAGCCTGAGCATTTCGGCAATTTCATTGGGTGTCCATCCAAGGTTCGCCAGCCGCATGGTTTGGTCATGCAGCCACCGGTAAACATCACGCTGGTCGATTAGAAATTTCTTCAAATCCATCGTCCCGAAACGAGGCCAATGATGGGTAGCGATCATGATGTCGGACTCGTCGCCCCACAAGTCGAGAGCTTCATTGATGTATTTGGACCAAGCAAGAGCGTCGCGGGTTTGCGCCCCCCGGATGGGATACAGATTGTGCATGTTGTGTGTGCAGTTTTCGGCCATACACAACAACCGAAAGTCAGGAAACCAGAAGTTCATCTCTGCAGGCGCCTCTGCATCGGGGGTGTTCTGGAAGATGATCCGTACTCCGTCTACCTCAAGTTCGGTTCCTGTTCGATCAATGATTTCGGTTGGCGCGATCAGACCTGAGGCGCTTAACGGCAGCGCTTTACCCAACCCGTTATCCACTTGTCCTTTTGGACCGGAGGGCAAAAAGAGTCCGAACTGATACATAGCTCGCCGGGCCATCGCTGCCCCGGCAATGACATTCTCGTTAACTACTTCTTCGAGGAACCCTTCAGGAGCAATGATTCTGACCTCTCCTCTATCAACTTCTGCGGCGCTTGTTACACCCAAGACACCACCAAAATGATCGGCGTGAGAATGCGTATAGATAATGGCCTTGACCGGTCTTTCGCCCAGCTGTTCGTTAGCGAGCTTCAGACATGCTGTTGCTGTCGCTGCTGTGGTCAAAACGTCAACCAAAATCCAACCAGTACGTCCCGCAATCAGCGTGAGGTTCGAGATGTCATATCCGCGTACCTGCCAAACTCCGTCCATCACCTCAAACAGACCATGAACCGCGTTGAGGCGCCCCTGGCGCCAGAGCCCGGGGTGCACGGTATCGGGTGACTTTTCGTCGTTGCGGAGAAAGTCGTACCGAGCGCAATCCCACACCACCTGATCATCAACAGAAACCATCGCGCCAGGAAGAGTTGCTAATAAGCCTTGCTCAGCTCTACCAAAGTCAGCGTTATCGTCGAAGGAAATCACTGCTTGGGCAGCTGCGTTGGCTGCAACTGTAAATTCCGAGGCATCCTTTGGAGTGGTCGGCGTATCGGACATGTTGCTCCCTAGTTGAGACTCGGCGGATCTAGCTTGCCACCGAAACCGTTAGTGTCGCCTGGTATTCAGCAGGCAGGGACATAGCGATACGGTCCGTCATGATCTCAGTCGTTCCGTCCACATAATTAGCAACGCGAGCCGCGGTCAGTCGATGCCCAATCAGGTGCTCTTCTTTCAGTCCGTTCGCACCCATGGCTTGTGCGCACGCTGTAAGGGCTGGCTCCGCCATTTCAGTTGCGAATTTCTTTGCGTGCGCCGCAGAAAGAATCGCGGAGCGGTTATCGCCTTGTTCAATTACCGCCACAGCGCGGTCGGTAAGCGCGCGCGCTGCCTCAAGCTGGTTGGCTACATGTGCGAGTTGCCACGAAAGGCCCTGATGTTCGATAATTGGCCTCCCAAAACTCTCTCTTTCGCAGGCGTAACTCACCGCTGACCGTAGAGACGCTTCAACCATGGAACAGCACATCGAAGCAACGTATGTTCGTGCTTCGTTAATCGTTGTCAGAGCGGCGGCGAAGCCTTCACCGGGAAGAGCAAGCAGTTCGTCCTCGGAGGCGAAATAGTTGTTTAAACGAAATCCAGCTGTGCCGATTGCATGGCTTCCGATCAAACCGTAGGGGTCGAGACGCTCAAAGCCGTCCCTAGTGCCGTCGATAACAAATGACGCAATTCCTTTAGAGCGAGCGTCGCTGTCGGTCTGGACATAAACAATGATCACATCGGAGGCAGCGGCATTAGTTATCCAAGCTTTTTCCCCGTTCAACCGCCAACCGCCGGCATCGCGTGCCGCAAGGGTTGTGATGGCAGAAAAATCACTACCCACGCCTGGTTCAGTCAAGGCAGTCGAGCCCAACCGTTGTCCTGACAACAAATCTGGCAAGAATCGACTACGTAGCTCTTCCGTGCCGTGCCGCGCCAGCCTTGCTGCGACATTATGGGAGTTAACCAAGCTGAACGCGTACGGCATCGAAACCTCAGAAAGAAGGTCCAAGACCTTGAGCTTTTGACCAAAACTCAACCCGAGACCGCCCAGCGCCGGATCTATCTCCATACCCAGAAGACCCAGTTCGTGTGAAGCCGAAATGGTGTCAATTGGAAAGATACGCTCTTGTTCCCATTGGATAACCCGGGGAGCGATCTTGTCGTCACGAAATTCTTGCACCCGCCCTAACAGCGTATTGAAGTCTTCCTCACTTATCCCCGCAAGTTGGCTCATACTCTGACCCTAGGTCGCTGCGTAAAGTCGTTCATTGTGGAAGACGCATTCTCTGCAAATCGGTTGTCAGACGTGTTGCTCCCCGGCGCGGCCCAACCACGTCACGGCCCTTCGGCGGCTGTGGCTGCGGCGGTGCGCAACGGTGAACACGGCACAGAGGTCCTCTTCATAGAGCGGTCCGCCCAAAAGGGCGACCCTTGGTCGGGGCAAATGGCATTCCCTGGCGGGCGCACCTCACCGACCGACGCTGACAGTGTTGCGACTGCTATTCGTGAGACGAAAGAAGAACTGGACATCGACCTTTCAGGTACCCAGGTGCTCGGTCGCCTGTCAGACCTCGAAGGCGGGCCCCGCGAAACCCGTCAACGCCTGCGAGTAACACCGCACCTCTTCTGGGTGCCTGGTGAGCGCCCATTAATTACACCCAACCACGAAGTAGCGACCGCTCTATGGATTCCAGTCGAGCAGCTTGTTGATGAAGAACGGTACATCGAATACCCGTACCCGCGGCTGGGGTCAGATCTCTGGCCCGGCATCGTGATCGACGGTGAACGAGTCATCTGGGGCCTGACGTTGCGGATGCTTGTTGACCTGTTCTCGCGTCTGGGGCGACCTCTATCCATCAGGACTTAAACCCGTCTCCTCAATAAGCTGTTTGATATGTCAGTCGATTCACCGGACATAACCCTTGGCCCTTCTTCCAACCGAGGAGAATTTGTCGACGTCGATGTAGTAGTTGTCGGGGCCGGGTTTGCCGGTATGTACATGCTCCATCGGCTTCGAGAACTGGGTTATTCAGTTCGGGTCTTCGAAGCTGGCACGGGCGTGGGAGGTACGTGGTACTGGAACAGATACCCAGGCGCCCGCTGCGACGTTGAGAGCCTTGAATACAGCTACAGCTTCGACGAAAAGCTCCAGCAAGATTGGGAATGGACAGAGCGATATTCAAGCCAACCCGAGATCCTTTCCTATGCGAACCATTTCGCCGATAGGTTCGATCTTCGTCGTGACATCCGATTCGAAACTCGCGTCGAGTCATCTGCATTTGACGAAGATCGCAACATTTGGTCGGTGCGTACTAGCGACGGGGGACTGACATCTGGACGCTTCTTTGTTATGGCAACCGGGTGCCTTTCCTCAGCGGCCACTCCAGATATCGAGGGCATACAAGAGTTTTCTGGAACCATGGTTCATACAGGTCAATGGCCTAAAGAGGGTGTTGATCTCACGGGAATGCGCGTCGGCATTATCGGAACAGGCTCTTCGGGTGTTCAAGCTATCCCTGTTATAGCTGAACAATGTGATGAGCTAATTGTTTTCCAACGCACTCCCCAGTACACGGTTCCAGCGCGCAACACGCCGTTACAGGTTGAGCGGCAGACGGACGTAAAGAGCCGTTATAGGGATTTTCGAGAAGCCAATTTTTTGATGCCGCAGGCCCTAGGGGCCGAGGTTCCCAAATATGACGATTCGATACACGACGTATCAGATGAGGAACGTCGAGAAAGATTGCAAGAGGCTTGGGATCGTGGTGGGACCCTCTTTCTTGCGTCGTTCACCGACGTGCTCCTCGACGAGTCCGCGAACTTTCACGCCCAAGACTTTGTGCGGGAAAAGATCGGCGAGATCGTGAGCGACCCTGAAACGGCTTCGAAACTCACCCCAGAGCACATCATCGGGTGTAAGCGACTAGTGATCGACACTGATTACTTCGAGACTTTTAACCGGCCAAATGTGCGTCTAGTCGATGTGGGAAGTGAACCGATTCAACGAATAACGGAATCTGGGTTGTCTACGCAATCCGAAGAGTTCCAGTTTGATGTCTTGGTCTTCGCGACCGGTTTTGACGCGATGACTGGTTCGATATTGCGGGTCGACATAACGGGTCGCGGGGGAATGACGATCCAGGAGAAGTGGTCGGCAGGTCCACGCACATACCTCGGACTTACCGTTCCAGGGTTCCCCAACATGTTCACGGTGTCTGGGCCGGGAAGTCCTTCCGTGCTTACCAACATGATTATTTCGATAGAACAGCATGTCGAATGGATCAGTGATTGCATCTCGTGGCTCGACGAGCGCGGGTATGTGACCATCGAAGCAAAATCCGAAGCCGAAGAGGCCTGGGTTGATCACGTCAACTCCAAAGCGGAAAGGACTTTGTTTCCGAGTTGCAACTCTTGGTATCTCGGAGCGAATGTCCCCGGTAAGACACGCGTGTTCATGCCGCTCCTCGGATTTCCGGGCTACGTCCGCCGCTGCGACCAAGTTGTCGAAAACAATTATGAAGGGTTTGTCGTCCAATGAAAGAGCTTGAACTCCTGAGCGAGGGATGGGGTCTTATCGAGGCGCCCCGCGTCGATGACCACAACCGTTTGTATTTTTCCGACGTACCGAATGGCGGCGTGTACCGACGTCTTGCCGATGGTGAGATCGAAACCGTGATTCCCAAAAGACGGGGGGTCGGCGGAATGGTCTTTCACAACGATGGTGGTTTAGTAGTCGGCGGACGAAACATCCAGCACGTCGCCGATGGTGAAATACGAGTGCTGTTCGACCCTGGATTCCCCGGTTTCAACGACCTCCATACAGACGTCTTGGGTCGCGTGTACGTCGGTTCACTCAAGATTGACCCATTTGATGAAAGCGCGGTCAATCCCGGAGGCGAGCTATGGCGTTTGGGCCCGGATGGCGAGGCAACCGAAATCTATGACGGCGTACTGCTCACCAATGGGATCGGCTTCTCGCCGGACGGGTCGCTTCTCTACCATGCCGACAGCGTCCCAGGGAGGGTCTGGGTCTCCGATGTGGATGACGACACAGTTACGGGAAAAAGGGTCTTTGTCGAAGACCGCGCTAATGCGACAGACGGATTAGCTGTCGACGTAGAAGGTGGTGTTTGGGTAGCCCAGCCAAACGGAGGCAAGGTACAGCGTTACAGGCCTGACGGAACTGAAGACACACGAGTAGAAATCCCAGACCCGATGGTCACTAGCGTCTGCTTCGGTGGTGATGACATGCGGGATCTGTACGTCGTTACAGGTGGTCAAACGTCTCGCGGCGGATGCATCTACCGGACGAGAGTTGATGTAGCGGGAGTGCCCGTCCCCAAAGCGAAGATTTGAGCCGCAACGCCTTGAAGTGGTCCTAGGGTCAAACATATGCAAGACACACCGTTTTACTGGTCCCATGGGCGTGAAGGCGCCCCTCTTCTCTTATGCCTGCACGGCATCGGTTCGTGTGCTGACGCATTCTTGCCTCAGCGGGATTTAGCAGATGACCTTGGCTACCGACTAGTTGCCTGGGACGCGCCCGGTTATCGCTATTCCGCCGACCCTGCCGATGATCCCGGGTTAGATGGATGGGCCGATGCGGCAGCGCATCTGATTCGCACGCTCGGCTATCAAACCGCTGTTGTTCTTGGTGTGTCGTGGGGCGGCGTAATCGCCACTCGCCTCACCATCCGGCACCCCGATCTGGTTAGGGCCCTTGTGCTAGCTGATTCCAGCGTCGGATCGGGGACAAACCTCAAACAGGCAGAAGCGATGCGAAGTCGAGCCGCAAGTCTCACCGAGCTTGGTGCCGCGGAGTTTGCACGTCAACGCTCACCTCTGTTAGTTGGAGACAACACATCCCCCGATGTGGTGGCTAGCGTCGAAAAACTTTTTGCTACATCGGTTCGGATGCCGTCTTACCAATGGGCTTGCAATTCGATGGCGGATACCGATCATCGGGAGTCATTGAGTTCTCTAACCGCGTCAACGTTAGTTATTTGCGGAGAAGAGGATCGCGTGACCCCGCCTAAATTGTCGGCTGAACTTTGCGAAGGAATCCCAAATGCAGTCCTGACCCACGTTGAAGGCGCCGGTCACCTAGCGAACCAAGAGCAACCCGTGGCCTTTAACCGTGAAGTTTTCGACTTCGTTCAACCACTCACATAGCCCAGTCAACTATCTGCGTTAGGTCTAGCGCGGCGGCATTCGGATACCCCCGTCACAACGAATGGTTTCTCCGTTCATATAGGGGTTCGTAATGCACTCCATCACCATGAATGCCAACTCTTCGCCGGACCCCAGTCGCTTGGGGAACAGCACGCTTTGTCCGAGATGCGCTTTGAACTGATCCGACTGCTCTCCCTCGCCATATATAGGTGTGTCGATAAGACCTGGAGCGATGGTGTTCACCCGAATTCCTGTCGCGGAGAGATCACGGGCAATAGGCAACGTCATTCCGACTACGCCGCCCTTGGAGGCGGAATAAGCGGCTTGTCCGATTTGTCCATCGAATGCCGCTGCGGAAGCCATATTCACAATTGATCCTCGTGCACCATCAGCGTCAACGGGTTCGGTTTGAGCCATCGCCGACGCGGCCTGCGCCAACATGTTGTACGTGCCAATGAGATTGACCCTCAACACGAACTCAAATTGGCTGAGTTCCGCCGGCACGTTGTTGCGATCGATGGTTCTGGCAGCACGTCCCAATCCGGCGGAGTTAACAAGAGCCCTTAATGGCCCCATTTCAGATGCCGCCGCCACGGTGGCTTGAGCATCTTCGACATTTGAAACGTCGCATTTGATGAACAGGCCGCCCAATTCTGAGGCAACTGATTGACCTTTGTCCTCTTGGAGGTCTGCGATAACAACTCGAGATCCAGCGTCAGCGAGTTGATGTGCAGCGGCTTCTCCGATGCCGGATGCGCCCCCGGTAACGATAGAAGAGCTGCCTTGGAGGTTCATTCTGGGCATTACGCATCAATCCTTTCGATAATCGTGGCGTTGGCCATGCCGCCGCCTTCGCACATGGTTTGCAGCCCGTACCGGCCACCTGTGCGTTCAAGTTCGTTGAGTAGCGTCGCCATCAGCTTGGTGCCAGAGCAGCCCAGCGGGTGACCCAGGGCAATAGCGCCACCATTTACGTTGGTTTTGCTGAGGTCTGTGCCATGTTCTTTCTGCCAAGCCAATACGACGGAAGCGAATGCCTCGTTTACTTCGAACAAGTCAATTTCACCTAGACCCAAGCCGGAACGCGACATAATTTTCTCTGTTGCTGGAATCGGACCTTTTAACATTGTCACGGGATCGGCACCGGCTAACGCAAAGCTGTGAAATCTCGCTCGTGCTCGCAAACCCAGCTCGGCTGCCTTTTCGGCGCTCATCACCAAAACCGCTGACGCGCCGTCAGTGATTTGGCTCGAGTTTCCAGCAGTGATCTTGCCGTCTTCACGAAATGCTGGGTTGAGTTTCGAGAGTGACTCGGCTGTAGTGCCGTGGCGAATGCCCTCGTCAGCGGTCATCATCTCGATTTTGCCGTCAATCTCTACAGGTACTGGAACTATTTCGTTTTCGAAACGCCCTTCCGCTGTGGCCACCGCTGCTCGTCGCTGGCTTTCGGCACCGAACGCGTCCAGATCCTCGCGACTCAATCCGTATTCGTCAGCGATCATTTCCGCGCCAATACCTTGGGGCGGAAGCCCCGTTTCTTCATAACGATTTTGCATAGTTTCACTGAAGGGAAAACCCATCCCTTTGACCACACTTGCTCCCATGGGCGTCCTAGTCATCACTTCGACACCCGCTGCGACAGCGACGTCATAGGCTCCGGCGATAACCCCTTGCGCAGCAAAGTGCAACGCCTGCTGACTTGACCCGCACTGGCGATCGACGGTGGTGGCAGGGACGGACTCTGGCCAGCCCGCTGCTAGTACGGCGTTTCGACCGATATTCAACGATTGCTCCCCTACCTGCATCACACATCCCATGATGACGTCATCGACGATTGCCGGATCTATACCTGTTCGTTCTTCGATAGCTTTCAAAACGTGGGCCGCTAAATCAACGGCATGCCAGTCCTGGAGCTGGCCGTTACGTTTGCCGCCTGGCGTCCTTACTGCGTCAACGATGACTGCTTCTCTCATAGCTCAACTCCTAGTCGGGGCCGGTTCGGAATGATGCACCAAACCTTGCCTGGGAATCGTAGGTCGCAATTAGGCGCGTGAGCGAACCGATGACGGTACCTTTCAACGGTGAGTTTCCCCGGATCGAAAACAATGAGGTCCGCTACTTTCGTTTCATTGCACGTTCCAACCTTTCGACTCTTCTGGTGGAGCGGCGTTTTTTCCTACCTCGGTATTCAAATGCAGTTCCTTCTCCGAGGTCTCCTTGCGTGGGACCTCACTGAACGTGAAAGCGGCCTTGGAGTTGTTTATCTCGCGTTTGGAATAGGACTTTTGGTGTTTACTCCAATAGGTGGCGTGCTAGCGGACCGTTGGGCGAAACGTACCCTGCTGGTTTTGGGGCAAGGGACGATTGCGCTGGTCGCCACCTTTATGGGAGTGGCGGCCATCTCGGGTAACGCAGAGTATTGGATGTTGCTTGTAACGAGCCTTTCTCAAGGTGCAATGTTTGGCCTGATAGGACCGGCCCGGGTGTCGACGTCAGCAGAACTCGTCGGGCACGAACATCTAGGGAACGCGATCAGCTTGACGTCAATGTCGATGAGCATGACAAGGATATTTGCCCCGGCGGCCGCGGGAGTTTTGGCCGGCGTCGCGACGGTGGGAATTGGCGGCGCCTATTTGGTGGCAGCGGTGTTCTCTGCTATTTCAACCATTCTCACTACTCGATTGCCCAAATTAGAGCCCGTGAACCCGTCAGCTCGGAACCCGCTTACCGAGATCTTCGACGGACTTAGTTACGTTCGAGGGAAACCAGAACTCCGACGACTCATTATGACCACCATCGTGGCGATCGCCATCGGATTCAACTACGTGGCGTTTATGCCCGCGCTAGTTGAAGGGCAGATGGGCCTATCGGAAAGTCACGTCGGCTTTTTGACGACTGCTTCGGCCGTAGGCGCCGTTGTAATGACGGCATTTATCGCTTCGCGAGCTGATGGCCCAGATTCTGGTCGCCTGCTGATCTGCTGCGGCCTAGTTTTCGGCATATCAGTCGTTCTTTTCGGTCTAGCGCCGAACTACCTACTGGCGTTACTCGTAGTCGTAGTCTTGGGCCTCGCCACCAATGGATTTATGGTCCTCACAACTAGCCGATCTATGGCTATCTCCGAGCCCTCCCATCATGGACGAGTTCAATCTCTGATGCAGCTAGCTTTCGCAGGGTTCGGGATTGCCGCGGCCCCTCTGGGTGCGCTGGCAGAGATGGTGGGGCTTCGAGCGACAATCGTTGCCATGGGACTCGTCACTTTTTGTGCCGTTGCAATTTACGGCGTTGTTCTTTCTCGATCCGTCGGGGCGGATTCGCAATAAAACGGTCGACGGCAAAACGTTCTGTCTTCCGCTTAGGGCACTAATTGCGGGGGAGGGACCGAAATGGAGTGTCGCGAGCAGACCCTGGTTCCCTTGGGAGACCGAGAACGCGTTCGCCGATCGTGTTGCGTTGTATTTCGTCAGTACCTCCACCGAGGCTCATTCCGCGACAGTTGAGAATATGGAACTGGAAATAGTCCTCAGAGGTTTGGTCACTGCTCCAAGCTGGTGACGCAGGAAAACAAATTCGTGCCGCGAAGTGTGCTGCAGCTCGCCCTTGTCGTGTACGCCATAACTTACCGATGGATGGATGAACTGTGTTTCTTCGTCGGATGAACTCGATAATGCGTTCGCCTATAACCAAATTTGCTAGCTCCTGACGCACTGTTGGTTCGCCTGTCCGGCCCTTTTCTTGTGCCAACTCGATCAGTTGTTGCGAGGGAATTGGGACGCGCCCTGACTTAGAACGCTGAGCCCTGTCATTCACGGTTGAACCCTGTCCGGTTCTTATGCGTTCGTGAGCTAATAAAGCCACCGCCATTCGCCAGCCGTCGTTGACTTCGCCGACAACCCATGACCGGGGGATACGAGCTCCTTCTAAAAATATTTGGTTGAATTCGGCCTCGCCGGTCATCTGGATCAGCGGTTGTATGTCGATCCCAGTCTGCTCCAACGGCAGAACAAACATCGTGATTCCACTGTGCTTGGGTGCATCGAAGTCGGTGCGTGCAAGTAAGATCGCGTACTGACTATTTTGAGCTCCGGACGTCCACACTTTTTGTCCCGTCACCACCCATTCGTCACCGTCTAATTCGGCTCGCGTCGTAAGCCCTGCGAGATCCGAACCTGCTCCCGGCTCTGAATACATCTGACACCAGACTTCTTCGCCTCTGAGTCCGGGACGAAGGAACCGATCCTTCACTTCTGCTGAGGCGTAATCGCGAATTACCGGCATAGCCATCCCTACGCCGATCCCAAACACGTTGTCTTCTCGCGGGATTTTTCCCTGACTTTCTTCGCTCCATATACGGGCATGGAGCCGGTCTTCATTTCCGCCGTAAGCGGTGGGGTATCCAAAGGCTGCCAAGCCGCAATCGAACAGAGCAGCGCGCCAAGCTTTTGCTCGAGAGATGGCGGCAGACCTCGTCGACTCGAGTATTTGTGGTGTTGTCACGTCTAGGAAGTGGCGAACGGTCTCACGGAAGTCAGTGTTGGCAATCATTCTGTGGTCATTCTCAATTTGTAGGTCCCAGACTAACGCGGTACCAAAAGTATGCGGATAATCTACTGACGGTTGGTTTCATCGAAAGGGGAACATGAGGATCACTGCGACTGAAGTTGCCTCTTATAATCGAATTTCGGTCACGCCGATGACCGGGTCAATCGGCGCGGAGGTCGACCAGGTGGATCTCCGCGATCTCGACGATGAGATCATTTCGGAGATACACGACGCATGGATGAAACACAAGGTGCTGTTTTTCCGTGAACAGGACCTGACTCAGGCGCAACATGTTGCGTACGGCAAGGCGTTCGGCGAACTNGAGATCCACCCTTTCAGNGCTCAAGCAGACGNGCACGCGGAGATCTTGGTTCTCGAGTCGACNCCAGAAAAATTCCAGGCGGCGCAAACCTGGCACAGTGATGTGACGTTCAGGGAATGTCCACCAGANGGATCTNTGTTGNTTGGNCGAGTCGTGCCCGAATGGGGGGGTGACACTGTGTGGGCGAATATGGAACTGGCGTACGAGTGGTTGCCTGACGACGCNAAAGCACAAATTGAGGGACGCTACGCCGTGCATTCGTACGTGAAGGCNTTTGGTGGCGCGATGACCGATGAGCAACGATCAAGAGCTCTGGAAGAGTTCCCCGAACAGAAACATCCGATCGTGCGTACTCACCCCGTTACGGGCAAGAAGGGCTTATTTATTAATCGGGTTTTCACTCTGACGATTGACGGAATGACTCCTGAGGAAAGTCGGCCCCTGCGTCGGCGACTTTTTGAACAGGCCGCATTGCCTGAGCTCCAGGTTCGGTTTCGGTGGCGGGCCGGCAGCTTGGCGCAGTGGGATAATCGCATCACTCAGCATTACGCGGTGCCAGACCATGGTGGACAAAATCGTCGGATGGAGCGCGTAACTCTCGTTGGTGAGCGGCCGTTCTAGTTGTTGCTCGAGTTTCGTCGGCTAATCAATGAAGTGGCTGCGCGGGCTGATGTCCTACGAAGTGTTTGTTTCGCTGAGTCGCTTTGTACAAGCCGGAATGGTCACCGTTGTTCAGACGCTCGGCTGGCACACTCTAAAAGGGTGGATGACTTGTCCGGCGCCGTCAGCTCAGGAGAGCATGAATTAGGCACTGCTGTCCAGGAAGCTTGGCTTGATGATCGCGAACTTGAGGTCGTCCGAGGACGAGTCCCAATGGTGTACGTCGAAGCGGTTCCGGTCAGGCTGGATGAAGTGGGCCAAGTCACCCACGTGGGTTTGTTGCTACGAGCGATGGCTGATTCGACTATTTCTCGAGCGATCGTCAGTGGACGCGTCCTATGGGGAGAAACTGTTCGCCAAGCGCTGCAGCGTCATTTAGACAAGGATCTGGGTCCGTCCGCTTTCCCCAGGCTTCCAGCGGCCCCAGCCCCATTTACGGTGGTTGAGTACATGCCAGACCCCACGCGCACCGGTTATTACGACCCGCGTCAACATGCCGTGAGCCTTGCCTATCTCGTCGCTGTCGAAGGAGAGTGCGAACCAAGTCAAGAAGCTCTCGATTTTGTGTGGATCTCTAGTGAAGAAGCAGCTAGCGCAGCGGTTTCGGCTGAAATGACCGGAGGACAAGATCGTATCGTTCGGCTCGCCCTGGCCTACGCAGGCCGGTTGCCCTGATTCAGGCGCCGCAAAGACCTAACTCAGGATACGGATCGGAACAGCGCGTCGGCCTTTGACATGACCACACTGGAGGTAATAGGCGCGGGGTCGGTTAGCTCAAAATTGAGGAACCGCTCGAACCGCATCTCCATGGCTATCTGCATTTTTAGGCATGTAAAATTCGAACCCAAGAAACGGTGGACACCAAGACTGAATGTCGAATCGCGGTTCTCGGTTCTGTGGATGAGGACCTGATCGGGCCGTTCCAAGACCTCGGGATCTCAGTTTGCCGAAGGGAATGCAAGTACGGTCCAATCTCCAGCGTTGATCGGACATCTGGCTATCTCAGTGGCGTGTTCTGCTACGCGCCCGATGTAGTCGGGGGAATATGGCGAAGAAATTCCCCTACATCGGTGGGGATAAGCGACTGATCTTTTCCGCGGAGATAGAACAGGGCAACAGTAAATATCGGGTAACCAAATATTGCTGGTGCACTCAGAGTCCATCTACTCTTCGGCGATGAAGTTTGCGCCCTTTGTTGGCTCGTTAGGCGGAGAAGGAGCCGAAGCTTGGGCGATTCTAACTGAGTCTCGCGCGGCGCAAGAGCGAGGCGAGGACGTGATTATTCTCAGCATCGGCGACCCCGACTTTGAGACACCAACTTTTGTTGTCAATGCGGCGATCGAAGCGTTACGCGCAGGAGATACTCACTACACAGAACTGGAAGGACGTTCATCTCTGCGATCGGCCATCGCCGAAAAAATGTCCCATACTTCTGGGGTTGAAATTGGTCCCGATCGAGTGACAGTTCTTGCAGGCGCACAGAACGCCTTTTACTCAACCTGCCGTTGTTTGTTCGGCCAAGGGGATGAGGTCCTTGTCTTAGATCCGGCCTATGTCACCTATGAAGCTGGCATCGCGTCGACCGGAGCGACTCAAGTTCGTGTTCGGCAACATGCCCACTCAGGGTTCAGGCCCGATATCGATGAACTTGCGGCGTCAGTCACCCCAGCGACCCGCGGGATTGTTTTTTCTAATCCTTCAAACCCGACTGGGGTCACACTAAACAGTTACGAGCTTGATGCGATAGCCAATATCGCAATCCAAAACGACTTATGGGTTCTGGTTGATGAGGTCTACGGCGACCTGGTGTTCGATGGTGTTTACCGGTCGATCGTAGGGCTGCCTGGAATGCTTGAAAGAACGGTCACCGTAAGTAGCGTGTCAAAGTCCTACGCAATGACAGGTTGGCGGTGCGGTTGGGCGGTGGGACCACCGGCACTGATGGAGCACCTTCGACGCATGACTTTGATCACCTTGTACGGCCTACCGGGCTTTGTGATGGAGGCAGCAAACGTAGCTATACGCGAAGGCTCTGAAGATGTTGCACGAGCGAGAGAGACGTATCGCCGTCGACGGGACCTAGTGCTAGAAATCCTTGCCGAAGCCCGAAACCTTCCCACGCTCGTCCCGGAAGCAGGCATGTTCCTTATGGCCGATGTGAGGGCTCATAACGACGATGCGAACGTATTCGCATGGAATTTGTATCGATCGACAGGCGTGTCAGTGTTGGACGCCGGAGCGTTCGGGTCGGCGGCGCGCGGCTGGATTCGAATTTCCTACGGAATCGATGAAACGCGACTAGCCGAAGCTTGTAGGCGGATCGTTCAGTTCACAAACAACTGATTCGCCATTCAACTGGATGACCGATTCGAGTGTGATGCTGGTTAAGCAGGATTATCGCAAGGTGCATCGCGTTTATCGCGCCGGTGCAACATGCATTCTCGATGTTTCACCCGCCACCCCTCTGATGTTTTGACCACCTCGTCGTAGTAGGAGGCTGTTCCAACGAACCCTTTGCCAAGCAACGCCACGATCCGAAAATTCATGGTGATCATCTCGCCGAGGTCCTCAACATAGATGTTGGTCATCATGTGAGTTTTAGGGTGCTGTGCCTCCACATTCATGAAATGAACGATGTCTTCGATGCCGTCGAGACGGCGGGATCCAACACCAGTCAGATCGAAAATGGCATCGGCAGTGAAGACCTGACGTAAACGGTCCCAGTTTCTGTCGTCGATGGCGTCGCCATAGCGGCCAGGGAGCTCATGAAGTTCTAAACGGTCAGCAACATCAATGGTCATAGCGCGATGCTAGACCCGTCGCGGCCGAGCGTGGCTCGCGTCAACGACCGTAGATGAGGGGAAACACTCGATCATCAGTAATGAGGTCCCCCTCCTCTAACGTCGTGTCCTCATCTCGGATGATCGGATCCGCTCCGGCTTTTGGAGCCCAGACGGCATCGTCCCCAAGCCAACGCCACCGAAACGCCCAGGAGAATCAATTAAACCGTCAACTGGTTGGAGGATTTCTTCGACCAGAGCCCCGTCCACTGCCTGAGCGAGGTCAATGACGCCGTCGGCCTTGAACCTAGCAACCTGGTCCTCATCGACAACGTCCGCGTAATCACCTGCGACTTAAGGCTAGATGTTCTCAATAACGTCATGGTCGGAGAGACTCGACCGGATATCAGTATCTGCTTTAGCGGGGATGTCTGGACACCAGATTCGCATGGCTTCTTCCATTGTGCCCTTCACCACTGTCGCCACTTCGCGAGCGTCACTGCGGTTGCACTCGACGACGACACTGTCATGAACCGTTTGCACGCCTACCGCGCTATCGAAGTGAGATAGCCGCACGTAGAGAAGTCCGTATGCCTCCAACATTACGTCCGCCACGCCACCTTGGATGGGAGCATTTCTGTAGGCATTAGCCATCTGTGATATGCGCGAAGCAAGAGACTTGTTCAATAAAAGAACCGCTGCTTCTGAACCCATGTTTTCCTTGACTTGATCGACAATTGCTCGCCTCAACGGCCGGTTTTCGAGCAATTTTGTAACTTCTGTCGACGACAAAGTTTGGCCATCGTTTTTGAATTTGACGCTGTGTTCCTCGGCGACCAGCCGTCGAACTCGTTCCGGCCCCTCTTTGCCGGATTCAACAATTGTTCGGGCTGCCTGTTCCAAAACACCTTCCGTGTGAAAAGTGAACTGCTGCCGCCGGCCGGATTCAGTAAAGGACTGAAACCCGAAAGCTTCGGTGTTTCGTTTTAGTACTACCGGTGCTTCAAAAGAAAGTGTCCACGCAATTTCGTCGATCTCCCAGGGCGACCCCAAACGGGCAACTACATCTTCAGCGGTTGGCCAGTTGCGGTACTGGTCGCGATGTTGGCGAACGGCGCTACGGACAAGGGGCCAGATCTTGTGCAACCGAAGAGTTAGTTGCCAATCGATCTCGTCGTGAGACGAAGCCAAATCTTCAATAAACCGATCTCGGCTGGCGACCCAAGACGCGATTTGTGGATAAGCGGACAGATACTGTTTGAGGAGTATGTGACCCTCCTCTGTGGATGTCTCAACGCCAGCTTGAGAGAGGCTTCGAGCCAAGCCTGCGCCTCGCTGACCGTAAAGGATCCCGAAATTAATCCTTTTAGCTTTGTCGCGATATTCGGTATGGCTCTCTGGCTCGGATACCGCTAAGGCCTCCATATCAACGTTAAACATGCGCTCGGCGGTCGCAGAGTGGATGTCAGCCTCGGCCTCGAAAGCGTCGCTGAGGTTGCGGTCGCCCGCTACTTGGGTGGCGAACCTTAACTCGGCTTGACTCAAGTCTGAATAAACGAAGACTCTTTCGGCTTCGACAGGTCGTATGTACTGCTTCATTTTTGGAGAGAAGTTCTGCGCGTTCGGTCTTCTGCTGGCCAATCTGCCAGTGTTCGTGCCCACAACCTGTAAGTACTCCGGATGCATTCGACCTTCGGTGTCGATGTGTTCACGAATCGAATTTCCGTAGGTGGAAAGAACTTTGGTGAGTTCTCGGAACTCTAGAAGCGCTTGGCAGATATCTCCTCCGATGTTAGAGAGAACTGTCGCGGTGAGCGGGTCAGTGGGAAGCAACAACCTTGGTTTGCCGAACGTGTTGGAAGACCATGCCAGGACGTTATCTGTGCTCCATTCGTTGAGCGTTTCCTTTGCTTGACGTTCACTTCCAGGATTCCAAGATGGTTCTAGCGTCTCGTCGAACAAGGTGCCCTGCCCGCCTCCAGTGAGTTCAGCTAAGCGTCCAGATACTTGTACGCGCTGCTGATCCATCTTGTTGAGTCTCTGTTCCCAGCCCACCCAATCAAAGGGAAGTCCCACCCGCTCCATATGGTCCAGAAACGGACGCGCCCGCTGCTCGAGTCGGCAGACTTTTTCTAGCCCGGCGTTAACTAATCGGGACCTTATTTCGTCAGCGACCCACAGTGTCTCTACTGCGTCTGCTGCCGCATAGGTCACCTGTTCGACGTTGAGGGGATCACTTTCGGTGTACGAGAGCTGTGTGCTTCCTTTACCTTCGACGTGTAGTCCGAGATACCACTCAGTAGCCCAGGCAAGGCCGTGGTAGAACCCGAACCCCGTCCGTCCTTGATGTAACAAGGCGTCCGCGAGTTGGGCGTCCCACCACGTCATGGACTCAACAGATTCGTCGTTTTGTCGGGCAGGGTCGAAGAGATCTCGGTCGAGTACTCGGGCATCGAAGTCGGCGTTCCATGCGTCGGCTTTGACTCCGCTTAGCGCGGTGGCGAGTGAGGAAGGTTCGATTTCGCGTACATCGAGAACCCAGGCGTGATCTAAGCCGTCTTTGTTTCGCGTGGCGGCAGAGATAACTCTGAGAGCGCCGGGGTTGCTGTTCGGACCGCTGAACGCTTCGGGGTTGTAAACCGTCTCTGTGTCTACAGCCCTCATGGTCGACTGTCGAAGAGCGGCTGCGAAGTCTTCTAAGGAGGTGTCATCGACACGGGTGATCGGGACGTCAGCAACTCTTTTTGATGACCGAGGCCGGGGATCGACGGGAATGACCACGCCATGACACTAGATCCGGAATTTAAGCGAATTCAGCAAGTCGTCGCGTTAGTTCTTCGATTTCTACCGGTTCGAGGTTCGCGAAGCTCATTCGTACCATTGCGTCGTCCTTGGCAGTAAAGGCAGTGCCGGGTATCACAAGTACGTCGTGTTCAAGGATCAGCCTTCGGACGACCTCTGAGGTCGTTAGATCAGCATGTGGGTGGCGAACCCATCCGAAATAGGCGCCAGATGCGACAACTTCGAAGCCTCCTGGTTGATCGTGCATGACCGCCAGGAACTTTTTTTCTAGTTCCCTGATTCGGGTAACTTGTTTGGCGCGCCACTCCTGGGCATGCATTAAGCCTGCAAGAGCGGCCTCTTGGCCTATTCGAGGTGCGCTAATCGCCACGCAATCCAAGATCTTGAGTGATTCGGTGATGATGCCCGCGCCCCCAACTACGGCGCCGCATCGATACCCGGGAATGGCGAAATCTTTGGAGAAGCTGTGGAGGCTAATAACATGGTTCGTCCAATCAGCGTTGGTGAAGAGCTCGTGCGTTCCGTTTATCTCGTCGCGAAAAGAGCGGTAAGTCTCATCAACTATGAGAGCGATGTCGTGTCGGCGAGCCAAATCTGCGAAGCCATGAATCACGTCTTTTGGGATGGTTACGCCAGTTGGATTACCAGGGCTAACCAGTGTGATTAACCGCGTCTTGTCTGTCAGCAGACTCTCGGCATGTTCCGGATCTGGAACTAAGTCTGGCCCAGGATGCAGATGTCGAACATTGACACCTTCTAGTCGGAGCCACATGTCGTGGTTGAAATAGAAGGGAGCAATGAGAAGAGCTTCGTCTCCAGGCGAGATTAGGGCGCTCGCGACGATACAGAATGCCTGGTTGCATCCGGCAGTAATGAGAACCGACTCTGCAGACAGATCAGCTTCGTATCCTCGACTCAGGTCATTGGCGAATGCTTCGCGCAATGCTGGCAAACCAGGCTGTGGGGGATAGCGACCCGCATCTGGTTCGCGCGCCACCTGTGCGATTCGTTCAATCACTGCGTCCGCTGGAGGAAAAGAAGGCGCGGCTTGTGAGAGGTCTAGCAGCGCTCGGGAGTTCGTTCTCAGTCCTACGAGAGCGTGCGCCGCCCCTATAGGAGAGTGAACAAGATTTTCTACTCTTTCACTGAAGCGCATCAGCGGCGGCCACCCCCTTAGTCGTCATATGGAACATCTATGAAATCGTCTGCCTGGCCGACAGCGCTGCCAAAAGCCTCATCATCGAGTAATTCAATAAGACGTCGCGCTACCGGACCTACTTCTCCGGCGCCGACCGCCACTCCATCCCACGATGTCACCGGGTACAGATGAGTATCTCCCCCGCAAAGAAACATCTCTGAGATCATGTCGCCTCTAACTTCGGACGCCAGCAATGGTGCCTGCGATACGGAAGAAATGAGTCCTTCCCGCGTAAGTTCTCCAGAAGCTAGGTCCATTACGCGCCGGATAGTGGTGCCAAGCAAAATTCCGTCAAATGGTGGAGTGCAAAGAATGCGGTCATCGGTAACGAACGCAGTATTGAGGACACAAGCTTCTGCGACGTACCCCTCGTCATCGACGAGGACCCCGAAGGTTCCGCCACGATCGACCGCTTCCATGTGGGTGAGCACATTGAGCAAGTAGTTGTTTGACTTAATTGTCGCCAGCAGAGGCGGTTTCATGGGCGTATCCAACACCGTGGCCTCTGAAATGCCCGTGCGCATGGGGTCCAGTCCTACGGCACCAAGCGGGGCTGGGTCGAAAATTATGCAATAGAAACAGGCTTCAGGGCATTCTTTAGGACTTGGCGAAAAGCCGCCGGGTCCAACACTCATCCAATAACGAACAGCGCCATCTCGGATCCCTGCGGCACTCGCAGTATCAACGACCATTTCGATCAAGTCATCTTTGTTCCAGGGATGGTCTATTCGCGCTAACTCAGCGCTGCGTAGCAGACGGTCAATATGTATGCCTAATCGGTAGAGCCGGCCAGAACTAAGCGTGCAGGTATCGAAAACTCCATGGCCTCGGTGCACTAAATGGTCATCAAGTGGTACCTGCATTAAGGCCGGGTCAGTGATGACTCCGCCGAGCCACGAACTAAACATCGCCCTATATCCGGGCGCGCCACGCTTGCTTCGCAATCGAGAGAGGATCTCTGATTCGTTAAGGACACGACGAGCGGAGCCAGTCACGAACTTGAGACTACGGCTGATTGGCCTCGGAAGTAAGCAGCAGATGACCGGAGTGGGTTACCGATGTCTGCGTCAAGCAGAAACCATAAGTGAGATCAATTGGTGGAGAGACTGCGGAACCTACGAAGGCGAAGGCTGTTTGTCACAACGAGGAATGACGAGAGTGCCATTGCGATAGCAGCTTGTGTAGGAGCTAAAGAGCCAATGATGGCGAGGGGCAGTGCAACCGCGTTATAGGAAAAAGCCCACATGAGGTTGACCTTTATTACCCGCAAAGTTTTACGCGACAAAGCGATGCCGTCAGCCACAGCGCGGGGATCGTTACTCATGATCGTCAGATCGGCGGTGTTCCTTGCGGCGTCCGTCCCTGACTGCATAGCGATACCGAGATCGGCGACCGCCAAAGCAGGGGTGTCGTTAATTCCATCGCCGACCATTGCCACGCATTGCCCGTTGGCCTGCATTGCCGCTATGTGATCCCGCTTTTCTTCGGGAAGCACCTCTGCGATGACGTTGTCGATGCGAATAGCTCGTGCGACTTCCTCGGCAACTTCGCAGCTATCGCCTGAAAGTAAAACCACCTCAAGTTCGAGATCGCGGAGCGAAGAAATCGCAGCGGCGCTCGTTGGTCGAATCTCGTCTGTGACGGAAACCGCGGCTTCGGCTACGGGTCCGCGACCAAGGAAAATCCGGGTGCCTGAGACGTCGGGCTCTTTGAGACTGGCCGGAACCTCTTCGAATAGTGATCTCTTACCGACTCTCATTTCCACCCCGTTGACCGTGCCGGTGATTCCTTGGCCGGGGTGATTGAGGAAGTCGCTAACGGAAGCGGTTTCATCAGAAAACTGTGAGAATGCCCGGGCTATGGGGTGCTCCGACCTTGACTCGAGAGATCCCGCAAGCGACAGAAGAAACTCGCTGTTGTTGTTCAGAGCGGTCACTTTGACCACGGTGGGCTTTCCTCGGGTAAGCGTGCCTGTTTTGTCGAAAACCACTGTGTCAACGCTACGAGTGGAGTCTAAGACGTGAGCTCCAGCGACGATTACTCCCAGCTGGGCGGCGCGGCCAGTTCCCACAAGCACTGCCAGAGGAGTCGCCAAGCCAAGAGAACATGGGCAAGAGACAATCAACACGGCGATAGCGGCTGTTAGGGCGTCACTCAAGTCGTGTCCAAGTATCAGGCGAACCACCAATGTGCCGACGGCAAGAAGGACCACGATGGGCACGAAAATTGATGCGAGGCGATCAGCGAGACGTTGGATGGGAGCCTGGCCAGCTTGGGCGTCCTCCACGAGTCTTGCCACTCGAGCTATCTCGGTATCTTCGCCTACAGCGGTCGCCTCAACCACTAAAGCTCCAGCGCCGTTGAGAACTCCGCCGGCAATGATCGCGCCGGGAGCTACTTCTACTGGGGAAGACTCCCCGCTCGTTTGAGATGCGTCTACCTCTGATATCCCTTCGACGACTCGGCCATCGGTGGCAACGCGCTCTCCGGGGGCGACAATAAATTTCATTCCCACCTCCAGATCCTCGACAGGGATCTCGCTACCGTCGCCTAGATGTACTTTGCTTGGAGCAATATCTGCGAGAGCGCGTAACGAATCACCTGAAGTCCGCATTGCTCTGGCTTCCCACCATTTGCCGAGTAACACGAACGCCACTATCGCCGCGGCTCCCTCAAAGTGAAGGGTGCGATCCGCGCCAGAGACCAACACCACAACTGACCATGACCAAGCTGCGAGCGTGCCGAGTGACACCAGGGTGTCCATTGCGAGGGAACGTTGCAAAATTTGAAGGCGAGCGGAGTGGTGGAAGGTCCATCCAGCCCACCAAACGCTGACAGTTGAAAGCGCAGCGATAGCCCAGTCGCTGCCAGGGAACCCGAAAAACATGGTGGCCATAGCAACGAAAGCGATAGCTAAGGCTGGGACCGTTCGCCGCGCAAGGGTCGCCTCCGTCATCGCTTGGATCTCTGCGCGGTTCCCATTTTCCACGGCTCGGAAGCCCAGACTTGCGACTAGTTCACGCATCGCAGCCCGATCGACCGTTTCGTTATGCCAGATGAGCGAGGTGGCAGTGGCGAAGTTCACCCGAGCGTCGAGCACACCTTCCACATCCGACAACGCAGTTTCAATCCGAGCGGCGCACGCGGTGCAGGTCATACCTTCGATGATGAATTGAGTGCGTTCCTTGGCCGATGTCTGATTGACCGCAGAGTTGGCGACAGCCATGCCGCAATGATACTGGTGTATCCGAGATCGCCGACTAGCGTTCGCGGCCGTACCCTGGGATCACGATGTCGGAGCCTCAGCAACATTTTCATCTTCACACGTTGGGGTGTCCCAAGAATCAGGTTGATTCTGACAAGATCGCGGGCACCCTCCTCGATGAGGGTCTGGTTTCAACCAACGACGTTGCTTCTGCTGACCTTGTGGTCGTAAACACCTGCGCCTTCATCGAAGAGGCGAGAGAAGAGTCCATAAACGCAGTTCTCGCCTTAGAGCAAGAACGGATGCCTGGAGCTCGAATCGTGGTGACGGGTTGTATGGCTGAACGCTACGGCGACGAATTGGCGGAGGCCCTACCTGAGGTTGACCGCGTTGCCGGATTCGGAGTTCCCGTTAATTTCACTCGCAAACCTCCAGGTCTTAGCGTCATTGCAGAAGCCCCTGTCCCCAAATTCGACTTGCTTAACCTGCGACGCCCCGCATCCGATCTTCCGTGGGCTTACGTCAAGATTGCGGAAGGTTGCGACCGAAGATGTGGTTTCTGCGCCATACCCTCTTTCCGGGGACCGCAAAACAGTCGCGAGGTTGATTCAATACTGCGAGAAATTGACGAACTTGGGGCTCGCGAAATTGTGTTAGTTGCCCAGGATCTCGCTAGCTTCGGATCGGACCACGGTCACCGTGGCTCCATCGTCTCGCTTGTAAATGCTGTGGCGAATCGAGTCGACCGGGTCCGACTGCTCTATCTCTACCCATCTGATCTGACCGATGAACTAGTGGAGGCCGTCTTATCTACTGGGGTGCCATATTTTGATCTGTCATTGCAACACGTAGCTAAAACGCACCTGCGTAGGATGCGAAGGTGGGGGGACGGCGAAAGGTTCTTAAACCGCATCGCTGAAATTCGCCGCGCCTCACCTGACGCGACATTTAGATCAAATTTCATCGTTGGGTACCCCGGAGAAACTGAAGATGATCAGGCTGAACTTCTGGCTTGGATGCATGAAGCCCAGCTGGATTGGTGTGGCCTGTTTACCTATTCCCGCGAAGATGGCACTTACGCGGCAGGGTTACCTAACGAGGTGCCCACAGAGTTGATGTCTGAACGCCATATTGAACTGAGTGAGCTACAAGACACGATTACAGCTACCCGACGCGATCAACTCGTGGGGTCGCGTATCGACGTCCTGGTTGATACGCCCGGTGTAGCTCGGTCCCACCGAGAAGCTCCGGAGATCGACGGTGTCGTTAAGGTTCCCCAAGCCCTGCAAGTCGGTGGTATTTACAAAGTCCTTGTGACTCGATCCGATGGTCTCGACGTTGAGGCTGAATTAGTGGAAATCAACCAATGAAGGAATCCAGCGACGGCGACTTTCCGACATACGGACCCACAGCGCTGGCAACTCCAGCGAACTTCGTAACGGTGACCCGCATTCTCGCTACACCAGTTTTTGTGTTGCTTGTCGCGACGCGTGACCCGGCTTGGGTCACCTTCGTTGTCGGTTTCGTCATCGGTATGTCGGATTTTGTGGATGGCTGGTTGGCCCGTAAACAAGGCGTCACGCGGTCGGGGGCATTTTTAGATCCTCTGGCCGACAAAGTTCTCGTTCTTGGAGGAATGTTCGCTCTGGTAGCTAACGGACAATTTCACTGGGCTCCAGTCGCCCTGATCGCCGCTCGAGAGCTAGCAATTAGTGCGTACCGATCACATGCAGGACGCAGGGGAATCAGCGTTCCAGCAACACGGGTCGCAAAGTGGAAAACGTTCGTTCAGCTCTGGGCAATCGGTTTCGCAGTGATCCCTCCAATCGCGCAATCTGTGCATTGGGTTGCGACCACCATGTTGTGGTTGGCTCTAGCACTCACCGTCCAGACCGGTATCACTTATCTGCTGGGGGCTAGGAAGCTGTCACGGGCCCAACAACGTGGAGATCTCTGAAAGCGCTGAAGCTCACACGGCTCGCGTTGAGGCGCAATAGGGTCATGGCATGAAGTGCGAAGTTATTGCTGTTGGTACCGAGTTGTTGCTCGGACAGATTGTGGACACCAATTCCTCATGGATAGGAGAACAGCTGGCTCTGGCGGGTATCGATAGTCACTACCAGACCAAAGTTGGTGACAACTGGAATCGGATCGAAAGCGCCGTCCGTCTGGGGTTAGAACGCAGCGACGCGGTCGTCATGTGCGGTGGCCTTGGCCCAACTCAAGACGACATAACTAGAGACGTAATTGCTGGCTTGGTCGGATCTGAACTTGTGCTCGACGAAACGATTGCCGAACGCATTCGGACGATGTTCAAAAGTCGCGGACGGGAGATGCCACAAAACAACCTGCGGCAGGCGATGGTCCCCGAAGGCGCGCTGCCCATTCCTCAGCAACCAGGCACTGCACCGGGACTTGTCGTGCCCGTTCCGACAGAAGATGGCAATCAAAAAGTTATCTATGCCGTTCCCGGTGTTCCATACGAGATGAAAGAAATGATGTTGGGAACGGTGATTCCAGATCTTCAGCGACGCGCCGGAGTTACTTCAGTCATTGAGAGCAGAGTGTTGCGAACTTGGGGGCAAAGCGAATCAGGGTTAGCGGAACTCCTTGGTCAACGAATCGACGAATTAGAAGCTTCTGGTAACCCAACCCTCGCTTTTTTGGCTAGCGGAATTGAAGGAATCAAGGTTCGCATCACTGCGAAAGCACCGAACTCGCCTGAAGCAACGGTGATGCTTGACGCTGAAGAGAAGAATCTAAGAGCACTGCTTGGCGACCTGGTATTCGCAGTGGACGACGACAACATGGAATCCATAGTTCTGTGTTTATTGGCCGAGAGAGGGTTACAGCTAGGAGTAATTGAGACGACGACCGCAGGGTTCATGGCTCACCGTCTAGCGACAGCTCGAGCAGGGACTCAAGCCTTTTCAGGAGGTGTCATCGCTCGAGGACCAGGCATCTTGTCGTATCTGTTGCGCGGAGATCCCACGGCTCTGCAACCTGAGGAAGCTGCCCTCCAATTAGCTCGAGTGGCGCGCGGAATTCTCGTCTGCGATGTAGGAATTGCGACCACTGCGATTGAAGATCCCTCCCGAGGCTCAGAAACTCAGCCATTTGGTACGGCTTGGTTAGCTATATCTATGGAGGGATTTGAAACGGTCGAGCAGGTGAGCCTCCCCGGTGATTTGGAACGAATCCGGCAGTTCAGTGTCATCTCCCTTCTCAACATACTGAGGCTCCACCTCGAAGGACGGCGCTAGTAGTAGTGGTAAGAGCATTCATATCGGCGCCCATTCCAGCGCAGGTGGTCGTCGAGCTTCGAGGTTTAAATCGGTCGCAGCCAGAGGTCAGGTGGACCAATCCGGATCATTGGCATGTCACCTTTCAGTTCTTCGGACACTGCGACATTGAAGTGATTGAGAAAAACTTTTTGCAAATAAGGGCGAAGTCATCAACCGCCCTGCTCGGCCCACGGATTTCTCGGCTCGGTAAAAACAACTTGGTGGTACCCATCGGCGGCCTAACGGATCTAGCCCATCAAGTACAGAAGTCGATGGAACCTCACGAATCGCTTAAGAATCCGTTCTCTTTCGTCGGTCACCTCACACTGGGACGCCTTAAGGACGCGAACAGAGCAGAATTAGAGGGCACACCCGTATCGGGCTCTTTCGTAGTCACTGAGCTGGAATTAGTTCAGAGTGTCCTTGGGGCCGGAGGCCCCACCCACACGACCGTTAACCGCCTGTCGCTTCTGCCCCAGTTCGAATAAGTAAATCGCCCTCACTTCTGACAGGCTGTTTGCATGCGCTTCAGCTTCTGGACAGGTAATGGGCAATCATGGGAAGACACCCTTGAAGGGTGCCGCTACGCCGAGGCCACCGGATGGGATGGCATCTGGTACGCCGACCATTTCATGCCCAACGAAGAGAACGTCGATCAACCAATTCACGAAGCATGGTCCGTGCTGGCCGCTGTAGCTGCGTCGGTGCCCCGAGTTCGCATCGGTCCCCTGGTTGCAGGTAACACCTACCGTAATCCGGCACTTACCGCCAAGATTGCGACAACCATCGATCACATATCTGGTGGACGTGTCGTTCTGGGTATCGGAGCGGGATGGCAAGAAAACGAACACGAGAAATATGGTTTTGATTTTTCAACGCTTAAAGGGCGGCTTGATCGGCTCGACGAGGCCGTAGAGATCATTACGTCGCTTCTTGCCAATGTTCGCACCGAGTATCAAGGAACGCACTACACGTTGACCGACGCCCCGTTGGACCCGAAACCGATACAAGCCAAAGTGCCGCTCCTTATCGGAGGGGGCGGGCGCAAGCGGACTTTACGCACCGCTGCCATGCACGCAGATGAATGGAATTACTGGGGAATGCCAAGCGACATCGAAGAATTGTGCGGTGTGTTGGATGCCCATTGTGAGGACGTCGGACGCGACCCGAGCAGTATTCAGCGGTCCGCCTGCGCCCTCATGTTTATTTCCGAAGACGAAGAGAAAATCTCTCGGTTTCGAGACCAAGACTTCGGGCGAGCAACCATTGTCGGTACACCCGCAGAGGTGGTCGACATTGTGGGACAATACCGCGAAGTCGGACTTGACGAACTAATTGTTCCGGACTTCACATTTGGGCCCTTGAAACGAAAAAAAGAGTCGATGGATCTTTTCATCGAACAGGTAGCCCCAGAATTTAGATGACACTTCCCAGATCAGGCTCAAATTGCCTACTTGAAATTTGACAGCCGACTAGCTGGTTAACTCAAGAAGCACCAATTTCTCGTGCCAGTTGTCCCATTCGAGTCTCTCCGTCACGGGTCTGTCCGCCAATCTCCAAAAAATTCCGCATCGCTGGTTCCGCCTCATCAGTGCGTAAAAGTTTTTGGAATAGGTACTGCTCCTCTAGCAAGCCGTCTCTCAACGGCAAAGTGTCAGCGTTATTCACTGCCTCCTTCGCTAAAGCCACCGCTTGTGGTGGGAAAGCGGCAATCCGGAAAGCAAGATCGGTGACAAAGGGCCGAAGCTCTTCAGGTGGTAAGGCTCGATTCAGATAGCCCCACTCTTCGGCAGTCTTCGCGTCAATGTCAACGCCTCCCAGGATAATTTCCATGGCGCGACCTCGGCCGACTAGACGCGGTAACCGCTGAGTTCCTGTGCCCCCGGGGAGGATTCCAAGGGGAACTTCCATTTGATTGACGACGGTTTTACCTATTGCCCCGAACCGCATGTCACACGACATGGAAAGCTCGCTGCCTCCGCCGCCCACGCGACCGCCAATTTCCGCAATCGTTGCTTTTGGCATCTTCCTATAGGTCTCACACATCAAATGGAACCCACCGATTTCCGATGGCCGTTGCGCAGGACCATCAGTTGGGAAACTAAGAATCGCAGAAACATCGAAATGGGCAATAAAAAAGTCCGGGTCGTTGCTGCGCAGTACAACAACTCGAACGGAGTCATCTTCGGCGACCTGAGCACTGAACTTTGCCAACTCGCGAAATAGCGATGGCGTCATCACGTTGATAGGTGGAGCTTCGATGGTGACGAAGGCCACCCCATCAGTGCGCTCAATTTGAAGGAGTTCGAAATCTTCATCAGCTAAGTGGTTGGTCATTCTGAGAGTCTCGCGGTTTCTTCGGGTTTGTGCCGCACCTACGCTCCAGGAAGAACGTTTGTTCGATCCTTGACCGAACAAGTGTTCGGGTATACCGTGACAATGTCTGTTCGGTTTCAGGGTCCGACCCTATTTGTACGGTTTCCACCAACTGGGTAAGACATTTGCTCGATCACTGGCCTGGCTTCTCCTGAAGTCAAAGATACGTCCGAGGAGGACAGCAGCGTGGAACGAGAAAAGGCACTCGATATGGCACTGGCGCAGATTGAGCGTCAATTTGGCGAAGGCGCAGTCATGAAAATGGGTGAGCGCGGCCAAATGAAAGTTGAAGCTGTGTCATCAGGCAGTTTGGCAATCGACGTGGCTCTTGGCATTGGGGGTCTTCCGCGAGGGCGAGTTGTTGAGGTTTACGGTCCTGAGGCATCGGGAAAGTCAACCCTGGCGATGCACGTCGTGGCGGAAGCCCAGCGCACAGGGGGAATCTGCGCTTATGTAGATGCTGAGCATGCCATGGATCCGGATTACGCCAAGAACATTGGTGTTGATGTAGATGAACTACTTATTTCCCAGCCTGACACTGGTGAGCAAGCTCTTGAAATTACGGACATGTTGATTCGTTCGGGAGCCATTGATGTCGTCGTTATCGACTCAGTCGCAGCGCTTACCCCAAGAGCCGAAATCGAAGGCGAAATGGGCGATACCCATGTCGGTTTACAAGCTCGATTGATGTCGCAAGCGTTACGAAAACTCACCGCCAATCTGAGCAAAACCAAAACTATCGTCATCTTCATCAACCAGTTACGAGAAAAGATTGGCGTTATGTTCGGCAGTCCCGAAACAACGCCTGGCGGTCGAGCCCTCAAGTTCTACTCTTCGGTTCGTATAGATATCCGTCGAATAGAAGCCATCAAATCTGATGGCGAAGTCACGGGCAGCCGTACTCGTATCAAAGTCGTCAAAAACAAGGTCGCACCTCCATTTCGACAGGCTGAATTCGACATTATGTATGGCAAGGGAATCAGCCGTGAAGGGTCACTGGTAGATGTCGGTGTGGAGCAAGGCATCGTCAAAAAATCTGGTGCTTGGTACACCTACGAAGGTGAACAGTTGGGCCAAGGCAGAGAGAACGCTAAACAATTCTTGACAGCGAACCCCGAGATCATGGTCGAGATTGACGGTCGAATAAGGTCACAACTCGGTATGGGTGATTCGCCAACCGATGACGCAGTAGCCAACGACGAAAATGAAGTTGTAGAAGTCGTCGAGGATTAGTTAATCACGAGCTCATTTCTGGCAATTTCTGAAGATTACTCTTCCAGCTTAATGATGGCGGTGTTTTGTCTTAACCTCCTGAACCCCTTTTACTGAAACCCGCGGCCTAATCTGCAAGCGCTGTAGGTTTGGACGTGTTCCAACGTTCATTCGGGGATGAGGGTGATGACTGACAAGCAGGAAAAGCCGCAGAACGTCTTTAACTTTGACTACACACGAGAGGCGCAAGCACGTCCACCTCAGGACTACTACGACAACATCAAGGACAAATATGCTGTCGAACGTGACTTGCGGCTTGGTTATCGACCGCCAGGCACAGACGGCTACACGTCAGACTTGACTGGCGATTTAGCGAAGTACGCCGTAGATCCGCACGGGGACGAAGTCGCTGAGCGAGAAGTGATCGACGATTCGGTAGAGGTTCTCTTCATCGGCGGCGGGTTCTCAGCGCTGCTGACGTCGGCTCGGCTCAAAGAGAAAGGTGTCGAGAGCATCAGGATTGTTGAACGCGGGGCCGACGTGGGAGGCACTTGGTACTGGAATCGCTACCCGGGAGTTGCGTGCGATGTTGTGGCCTACGACTATTTGCCACTTCTCGACGAGACGGGGTATGTGCCGAGCCGTCACTACGCTGGCGGCGAGGAAATTTTTCAATACTGCAAAAAGATAGCTGAACGTTTCAATCTTTATGAACTCGCCGTTTTCGGCACAACAGTGACCTCAACGATTTGGGATGAGACCACAGAGATGTGGCATGTGGGGACCGACCGCGGTGACACCATTCGGGCCCAATTTGTGGTTTGCGCAAATGGAACTCTCTCAAAACCAAAACTTGCAAAGATCGACGGGATCGAACGGTTCGCTGGCCATTCGTTTCACACATCTCGATGGGATTACGAATACACGGGTTCGGAACTTGAAGGTTTGCGAGACAAACGTGTTGGCATAATCGGAACAGGCGCGAGTGCCGTTCAAGCGATACCGCAATTAGGTAAAGCTGCAAAGGAGCTAATTGTTTTTCAGCGAACTCCGTCATCGATCGACGTGCGCGACGATTGGGAAACCGACCCTGAGTGGGCTGCGACGTTGGAGCCGGGCTGGCAATCTGAGCGACGCACTCGAGCTATCGAAGGACCAGAACTCTCAGACGCGGTAAAGGCACGTAGGGCAGCGTTGTCGCGCGAGGAAAAGATTCGACGCCAAGAAAACGCCAACATCGATGCGATGATGCGGATCCACACACGGATTGATGAAGTAATTGAAGATCCCGAGACCGCAGAGTCGTTAAAGCCTTGGTACATGTTGATGTGCAAGCGGCCCTGCTTCCACAATGAATATCTGCCGACCTTCAATCTCCCCACAGTCACGCTCGTCGATACTAAAGGCGAAGGGATCACCGAAATTAATGAAGCGGGCCCGTTATTCGACGGGACGCAGTACGAGGTCGACGTGCTCATTTACGCCACCGGATTCGAAGTCCAACAGACGGGGATTTATAACCGAATCGAGGGCGAAGCTGGTCAGGAACTCAACGAGAAATACGTTGATGGAATACGAACGCTGGTGGGGATTCACTCCCAGGGCTACCCAAACCTTTTCATCATGGGTGGATACCAAGCGTTCTTTGCGTTCAACCTGACCGATGTTCTCAATAGTCAGGGTGAACACATTGCTGAGTGCATCGACTTTGTGCGCCACAACGGTATTCACAGCCTGGATTGCAACACCGACGCAGAAGAGTGGTGGGTTCAAGAAGTCATTGCTCACCGAGGGAAAACGAGCCGAAACCAGGACTGCACCCCGGGTTATTACAACTTCGAAGGAGCAGAGAATCGGCGACAGGATGGCAACTACAACGGGACAATGAAGCAATATTTAGGACACATGTCCTACATTCGAGACAACATGGCAGATCACTTCGCTTTCACCCAACGATAATTTCGGTCCGTTCTTCAAATCGTGTTTCGGGGACAGAGTCGCTGATCACTGTCATTCCCCCGTATCGCGCAGGGTCACTAAGCCGTATACCGCAGTGGTTTCACTCTGGCGGATCTGAACTGAAATAAGACGATTCTTGCCCCGCCGGTTCAATACACGGCCCTCGATGTTGAATGTGCCGTCACAAATTGGTTCGAAGTAGTCAACACGCATATTTATTGTGGATTGGAACCCCGCTGGAGGGTTTGCATCGGTCCTTGACGCGTAGAGCGCGACGAGGTCTACGTACGCGCCAGTAAACCCACCAAACAATTGTCTTTGGGGATCGAGACAAGTCTCTGGAAGACGGCATTCCAGCAAGAGCCCGCCAACGCCTCGGCGCAATACCGTCCAGTCGTAAGCTTCCAGAAGGTCGCCTGCAGGGTGCCCGCGGTTAATCAAACGTCCTTCGGGAACTTCTTCTGCCCATGGCCGCCTGCCGTCAATCGAATTGCTCACAGTGAGATTCAACTCGATGACTACCTCCAATGCCCAATACCCTGTTGAGCGTGAGTGGAAAGTATGTGGTCCGCACCTACGGATGCCAGATGAACGAACATGATTCCGAACGCATAGCGGGCCTGCTTGAAATGGACGGTTTGGAGCAAACCGACTCTTTCGACGATGCCGACGTCATTGTTCTGAACACATGCTGCATTCGAGAAAATGCGGACAACAAACTCTACGGACAATTGGGAAACCTGAAGAAGCTAAAGGAGGAACGCCCTGACCTTCAGATCGCAGTTGGAGGATGTCTCGCTCAAAAAGATCGTGAAATTATTCAAGATAAAGCCCCTCACGTCGATGTTGTTTTCGGTACTCACAACGTCGCGCGAGCGACTGGATTGTTGGCCGAGGCTCGCGTCAGTGGCCCAATAACCGAAATAATTGAAGAGTCGGAAGCCTTTCCTTCAGCACTTCCCGTCAAACGAGATGCCAGCCATGCCGCCTGGGTAACTATTCAGATCGGATGCGACAATTCGTGCGCTTTTTGCATCGTGCCAGCGGTCCGCGGCCGAGAAATCTCTCGCCCGTACAACGAGCTTGTTACAGAAATTGAAGAGTTAGCGGCTTCCGGTATCACCGAGGTCACTCTTTTGGGGCAGAACGTGAATAGCTACGGTCGAGATCTCACGCGCAAACTTCGGGGCGGTGAATTGCCTCCAGGCGCTGAAGATCTAGCGGGGAAAGTTTGGGTCGCCGGAAGCCACACAGCTCGCCCGCTTTTCTCCGATCTACTTCGCTCTGTCTCAGGAGTAGAAGGGATTCGTCGAGTCCGCTACACCAGCCCACACCCGAAGGACTTACGCCCCGAAACCATCACAGCGATGGCAGAAGTAGCGGAAATATGTGAGCACCTGCACCTTCCTCTTCAATCAGGAAGCGACGAGGTCCTATCAGCCATGCACCGTGGCTACACAGCGGACCGTTACCTGGCAAAGGTTCACGCCGCTCGGCTCGAAATTGCCGATCTAGCTCTTAGCACCGACATCATTGTCGGGTTTCCGGGGGAGAGCGACAGTGACTTTGAGAAAACGTTAGAGGTCGCGGCCGAAGCGAGGTTTGATAACGCTTACACCTTTGTTTATTCCCCGCGCCCAGGAACTCAAGCCGCAGAACTTGTTGACAAATACGTAGCTTCCTCCGTTGCGTCGACGCGGATGGAACGCTTACGCAAAGTTATCGAGCGTTCCAGTCGACTGGGAAACGAGTCCAGAATTGGGCAGCACGAAGAGGTCATTGTGGAGGGCCGCTCAAAGCGCGACCCGAACATGCTGACAGGACGAACGCGTCACAATCGTCTGATCCACTTCCCAGCGAATCAGCCAATCAGGGCTGGTTCCTATGCCCAGGTGAACGTAACCGCCGCTCGAACGTTCAATCTCATAGGGGAGTTAGTTGAAGTGACTGCGCCACCCAAACATCGAACGCGAATACCGGTGGTCGCCTCCTGACTACTCGCGAAGGATTGTGCGAACGGCCCATCGTGCTTGTAGGGCCGACTGCGTCCGGGAAATCCGCGTGTGCACTGGAAATCGCTAGACGGATCGCCGGAGTTGAACTGCTGTCTGTTGATTCGATGCAGGTATACCGGCGAATGGACATAGGGACTGCCAAACCCAGCCCCGCCGACCAGGCGGAAGTCCGTCACCATTTAATTGACCTCGTTGAACCCGATGTGCCCTTTTCGCTTGTCGACTTCCAAACTGCCCACGACTCAGCGCGATTGGCGATCCAGGAGCGAAACGCGATACCGCTCCTCGTTGGAGGGACTGGTTTGTATGTGAGAGCAGTAGTCGATCGGTTGACGCCCCCTCCGCGCTTCAACGACATCGCCTCAGAGCTAGAGACTGAAGAAGATACCGAAAGTCTCCATAAACGGCTACGAGAACTCGACCCGAACGGGGCAGCCCGCATGGAGGCCAGCAACCGGCGTCGCATTATTCGAGCATTGGAGGTGACTCTGGGAACCGGTAAACCTTTTTCTTCTTTCGGTCCCGGTTTGGATCATTACCCTGAGGTGCCTTACCGAATTATTGGTGTTGACATCAGCCGCGAACATCTTGATCAACGAATCAGACAACGCTATTTGGAACAAATGAAAGCCGGCTTTCTAGAAGAGGTTCGAGAGTTAGCCGACCATGATTTGGCGTACAGCGCCGGTCAGGCCCTGGGGTACAAGGAACTGCTTGCTCATGTGCGAGGAGAGACTTCTCTAGATGATGCTCTGGAACTTGCAGTGCGGCGCACCAAACGGTTTGCGCGACGTCAGCAACGCTGGTTTCGGCGTGATCCACGAGTGGAATGGGTGCAGGACTACGAGATCAACGCATTGATTAATGAAATTTCGTCGCAGTAATCGCGCCCGGAACTGTGAGAATGGACTGGGAGTTCTCTATGCGGCTAACTAAACATCACGGTTTAGGTAACGACTTTCTTGTCGGGCTAGTGGACCAGTCGCCCGATGCCTTGACGTCGCTTGCTCGCGAAATCTGCGACCGTCGAACCGGTATTGGAGCAGACGGCCTTGTACTTGGGCTTCCGGGTAATAATGGCGCCGATTTAAGAATGCTGCTTCACAATGCTGACGGGTCGATTGCCGAAATGAGTGGCAACGGCATTCGATGTCTTGCCCAAGCCCATGCTATGGCCCATAGAACGGGAGCTACTTCACTTGAGATCGATACCACAGGTGGGCGCCGACGGGTTGAGATCGACAGCGACGGAACCCACGCGGAGGCTGCGGTCAACATGGGGCCGGTGGGTCCGGGCCCTGGGGTAGCTGACCAGATTTTGACAGAGACAGCGGGGTCGTTGGTGAGCACCGCTGATCTCGGAAACCCGCACCTTGTTGTTGTTGTTGATGACCTAGCAGCAGTGGATATCGGCGAACTTGGCGCGCGATACGAAGCGCTCTATCCGCAAGGTATAAACGTTGAATGCATCGCTGCAGACCCAAACGACCCCGACAACCTCGACATGTTGGTTTGGGAGCGCGGAGCGGGAGTTACCCAAGCATGTGGAACCGGCGCGACAGCAGCTGCGGTTCGCGCACATCAGTGGGGATTAGTCAAACAGCAGGTGAACGTTCGGATGCCCGGAGGCGAAGTGCAAGTGGTAGCCAACGAACACCCACTTCTCGTCGGTCCAACGGTTTACGTTGCCAGTATTGAACTTCCCATATGAGCGATCTCCCCGATGCTCAAAACGGCGAGTCCGCACACCGAGGTGGCTTCGGGGAATTTGCCGGAGAAGCTACGGGTCTCATAGACCGATCATTTCGGGAACAAATTGTTTTGGTGGCAGTCCGATTCCCTGGCTCCTCAACCGATCAAGTGGAAGCCAACCTTGATGAGCTTGCCCAGCTTGTCGATACGGCTGGTGCCGACCCGGTTGATCGAGTTATCCAAAAGCGAGAGGCGCCAGATCCGGCTACATATGTCGGAAAGGGCAAGGCAACCGAGATCCACGAAGCCTCAGAGGCGTCGGATGCCGACACAGTGGTTTTTGACGACGAACTCAGCCCGGCACAGCAGTTCAACTTGGAAAAAATTCTTAAGCGCACAGCGTTAGACCGCACGGCGGTGATTCTGGATATCTTCGCTCAGAATGCGACAACGTTAGAGGGGAAAGCACAAGTTGAGTTAGCTCAACTGAAATATCGTTTACCGCGATTGCGGCGAAGAGGTGATCAACTCAGTCAGCAGGGCGGGGGGATCGGCACTCGAGGGCCCGGTGAGACACAGCTTGAGGTAGACCGCCGGCGTATTGAGCGTCGTCTGGCCAAATTAGAAAAAGAACTCACTGGGCTAAGACGAACCAGAAAAAATCAGCGGAAATCTCGTCGACGTTCCCGCTTTCATACCGTAGCGATCGTTGGATATACCAATGCCGGCAAGTCCACGTTGTTAAACCATCTGACTGGCGCTGAAGTGCTGGTAGAAGATCGCCTTTTCGCAACTTTGGACGCCACGACTCGACGTCTACCGCTCCCGGGTGGTGAAACGGTGTTGGTCACCGACACCGTTGGGTTTATTCAGAAATTGCCGACCGGCCTAGTTGAAGCATTCAAATCCACTCTTGAAGAAGTGGCAGAGGCGGACCTGCTTCTTCACATCGTGGACGGCTCCGGGTCTGACCCCGAAGCCCAAATGGAAGCGGTGCGGTCAGTGCTGCGCGAGATTGGGGCTGGAGACGTGCCCGAATTTACGGTTTTCAACAAGGTCGACCAACTTGATGACGGCGGCATAGATCACCTTCTGCGTCGTCACGAGGGCTCCCTGGGGATTTCAGCTCGAACTGGTGCGGGATTGGACCACCTCCTTGCCTCGATAGGTGACCGACTGCGAAGCCTCACCCAAATAGTGGAACTGTCAATTCCCTGGAGCAGAGGTGACATATTGGCCGCAGCACATCGAGAAGGTGAAGTCTTGTTAGAGCAACACGAAGAGCATGGCACCCGTATTCAGGCCCGTCTGGATGAAGTCTCTCAAAGCCTGCTATCGGACTTCATTGTTCGCGATGTTTCAGGGAGAGTTGGATGACAGAGAAGAAAGGCTTCAACCCGCCGCCTTACCCCTACGACCGACTCGATGAACTCAAACCTTTGGGCGCCCACCACCAAGGCGGAATTGTCGACTGTTCAATTGGGACACCCTTTGACGCGCCACCTCCTGGAGTTGTCGCAGCTCTAGGCAACTCAGACACAGAACGCGGCTATCCGCCGTCTATCGGAACCCCCGAATTTAGAGAAACGGTCGCGGAATGGATGTCGATCCGACTCGGTTGTCAGTTGGACCCAGGCCAGGAGATTGCGGCCGCGGTAGGTACCAAGGAATTCGTCGTAGGGCTACCTCACTGGATGAAATTGCGACACCCCGACCGCGACACTGTTTTATATCCAGCGATTAGCTACCCGAGCTATGAAATGGGAGCGGTATTGGCGGGTTGTCGCGCTGTTCCAGTACCAGTGGATGCAAATTGGTCTATACGACTAGACGCCATCTCCCCTCGAGACCGCGCTCGCGCTCTTCTCTTGTGGGTCAATACCCCAGGAAATCCAGCCGGCGGCCTTGATGATCTAGAAGCAGCAGCGGCATGGGGACGATCGCACCAAGTGCCGGTATTTAGCGACGAGTGTTACTGCGAATTCACATGGGATGGGCCTCCCCGCACCATTCTGGCTACAGGTACCCAAGGCGTGGTCGCCGTGCACTCGCTATCGAAACGGTCGAATCTTGCTGGAGTTCGTGTGGGTTTCTACGCGGGTGACCCTGACCTGGTTGGCTACCTGCGCGAAGTCCGCAAGCACGCAGGTTTTATGGTGCCCGGGCCGGCACAAGCCGCAGCCATCGCCGCGCTCTCCGACCAAGAACATGTGAACAAGCAACGGGAAACCTATCTCGCCCGTCTTCATCGCTTATCAAAGGTGATGACGACGATGGGAGTCGAAACGACTCTCCCTAGAGGGGGTTTCTATCTTTGGGTGCTCGCTCCCAATGGTGATGCTTGGGCCTTTACCCGTCAGCTCGTCGAGCAAATCGGTCTCCTGGCTTCACCAGGCGAGTTCTACGGGTCGAGCGGTGCAGAGCACGTGCGTGTCGCTGCAGTCCAACCTGATGAAAGAATCGGACTCTTAGAGCAACGACTTGGAACGAGTTGATGGCTCTTCACGATCAGACCGTACCCTTGGACCAGTGATCGA
Organism: Acidimicrobiaceae bacterium; assembly: GCA_002719335.1. Taxonomy (GTDB): domain Bacteria; phylum Actinomycetota; class Acidimicrobiia; order Acidimicrobiales; family Poriferisodalaceae; genus UBA2110. The sequence continues at coordinate 15,809 of PBHE01000012.1, read as the reverse complement.
CCTTCTCGACTTGGCGGCCGAACTGGTTGATGTGCCATCAGAGAGTCATCAAGAAACAGCTCTGGCTGATCTTTTCGAATCACGTCTCCACACAGCTTCCCATTTGGCTGTGCACCGTCTCGGAGACAACGTCGTCGCACGTTCTGAACAAGGTAGAGAACACCGGATTGTTATTGCCGGCCACCTAGACACCGTCCCGGCGAACAACAATCAAGGCGCCCGAATCGAAGGAGACCGCCTCTACGGCCTAGGCGCTTGCGACATGAAGGGCGGCCTCGCTGCTCAGCTGGCGACGGCTCTCGCTGTAGACGAATCCGCAGTCGACGTGACCTACGTTTTTTATTCCTGTGAGGAAGTGGCAGCCCAACACAATGGACTGAAACAGTTATTCGATCTTCGACCCGAACTGGTTGCAGGCGATGTCGCGCTGTTGGGTGAGCCAACGTCGGCAACCATTGAGGCGGGATGTCAGGGAACCCTTCGCGTGAAGGCGGTCTACAAAGGCGAGCGCGCCCACACCGCCCGACCATGGAAAGGCCTCAACGCCATTCATCGACTGGGGCGTGTGCTGGAATCCCTGAACGGCTACGAAGGACGGCGTCCGGTAGTCGACGGCTGCGAATATCGCGAAGCAATACAAGCGGTATATGTCGAAGGCGGCGTGGCAGGCAACGTCGTGCCCGATGAAGCAACCCTTACTGTCAACCTAAGATACGCGCCCGATCGCAGCCCTGAGGAAGCGCAAAGCCATGTAGCGGAACAACTCGAACCCTATGACGAGCTAATCATTGATGATCATGCCCAAGGAGCGATGCCCGCGCTCAGTCACCCACTTTTACGGACCCTAATTACCCGCAACGAGCTCGAAGTCCGAGCGAAGCTGGGTTGGACCGACGTTGCCCGCTTCGCCGAGCACGGCATTCCTGCCTCGAACTTTGGAGCTGGCGACCCCTCGATAGCCCATACTCGAAATGAGTTCGTGGAACGTCAAGAGATAGAACTTGTGCACGGCGCGTTATTGGACTTGCTGACGACTGGTGTGGATTAACCACCCATCATTTCTGCGAGAACTTTCGCGACACCATCTGCGACATTGGTACAAGTCACTTCATCGGCGACGCTTTGAGTATTGGGATGAGCGTTAGCTACTGCGACCCCCCAACCAGCAAACTCAAGCATCGCATTGTCGTTGGGCATGTCACCAAAAGCCACCACTTGCTCCGGAGTGATTCGGCGTAGGTCACACAACCTCTTTAGGCCGAAAGCCTTGTCAACACCTGGGGGCATTAGTTCGATAAAAGGAAGTCCGGCGTGCATCACGTTTGCTCGCCCGTTGATTAAGGGATTGAGGACAGCCATCGTTTCATCCGCGGAAAGGTCAGGCAGGTTCACCAGGAGCTTGTGTACGCGATGGTCAAGCAACGGAATTAAGTCAAAAATATCGGTCTCAGTTGCTCGGCCCGCTTGTTGCAACCATCTGCGTTCGGCCACAAAGTCGTCAGCCATTTCAGCGCAAAAACCGGCATCCGGATGGGCGTCGCGGATTTCTGTTAACAAGGTGCGCGCATCGGACAAATCCAGGGTCGCAAACTGTGTTGTGATGTCTCTCACAGGGTCGTAAGCCACCGCGCCATTAGCGCACACCAACGTCGTGGGGATCCCCGCTTGTTCAGGTATCGATTTGCAGTACCGGGGCGGTCGTCCTGTCACGACAACGAATTCGATATCGAACTCGATCAGCCGACCAAGAACCTCTTTGGTGGGTTGTGAGATCTCTCGCTCGGCACCCAAAAGAGTGCCATCAAAATCAGTAGCTACTAAGGCCACTTGTTGGATCGAAGGACGGATGTTCACAAGCCGTAACGGCTGGGTTCGGTTCTCAACCATTCACCGATTGTTTCCCCGACCATGATCGAAGTCGGGTTGGTATTCGCTCTTGGCACCGTGGGGAAGATTGACGCGTCGGCCACCACTAGCCCGTCTAGCGCATGACACCGGCCGTATTGATCCACCACTGAGGTCGGATCGTCGGGTGGACCCATCCGAGCAGTTCCACACGGGTGGTAACCAGACGCGGCGAAACGACGAAGCAAAGCCACAACTTCATCTCGGTGCGATACTCGCTGCATATCGGGAAAGACAACTTCTTCGGTTAACGCTCCCAATGGTCCCGCGTCTGTGAAACGAAGCGCATCGGAAAATCCGTCGGCTAGACGCGTCGCGTCCCCATCATGCTCACAGAACCGAGAACTAATCTGAGGCGACGCGAAGGGGTCGGCGCTTGGAAAAATCAGTTCCCCGACGCCGTCTACTTGCTCGAGAACAGCGGCCACACCGAAATAAGGAAGGTTCTCTCTCCCAGCAAACGTCAACTGCTCTATCTGTAGGTCCATTCGCTGATCGCTTGCCGGGGCGGTATACCTCAGAATCGTCTGAATAATCGGTTGATTGCCCGCAACCAGTTCGAGGTGAGTTGGACGACACAACACTATTATTGCCGGATGATCTGACAAGTTTCGTCCCACCCCCGGGACATCGGCGATCACGTCCACACCGAGTCGGTTCAGATCTTCAACAGGACCAATGCCAGACCTTAAAAGGATCCCGGGCGTGTGAATCGCCCCCGCACACAACACAATCAAATTTGCCTGGATTTGTTCAAGAGATCCATCTGCATGAACTACCTCGACTCCGATGACGCGCCCGCGCTTGATCAGCAGACGATTTGTGTGGCAACCGCCGCGAATCTCAAGGTTGGGTCGCAAGCGGGCGGGAGCGAGATACGCAGAAGCTGTCGAAATGCGAAGTTGACCAAGTTTGTTCATTGGCTGAGGGCCCGCGCCCCACGCCAACGGATCGTTCTGATCCGGGCACTCAGGGAAACCGAGTTCATCTGCGGTAGCAAGAAATGCTTGATGTAACTCGGTGAGTTCATCGTGAGGGTATCGACGGACGCTAATTGGCCCAGCATCGCCATGGTATGGCTCGTTGCCAAAGTCAAGATCACGCTCAAGGCGACAGAAGGTCTCCAAGACGTTTTCCCACGCCCATTCTGGATTTCCGCGACTAGCCCACTCAGCATAATCTTCGGGAATTCCACGCAAAAAAATGCACGTGTTGACTGCACTTGAACCACCGGTCACTCGTCCCCTTGGCAGAGGTTGTCCAGGACGTTGCTTGGTTGGGGAGTACTCAAGTTCCCAATCGTGGTCTACGACACTGTTGTGATGACCGTTGCGAAGATCAGCGGGGGTATCAGCTATGGCCGAATAATCAGGGCCAGCCTCGAGCAACAGCACTTGCCGATTGGGATCTTCGCTTAGACGAGCCGCTAACGGTGACCCCGATGCACCTGCCCCGACCACAATTACCTCGTAACTCACCTCGTTAGCCACCGGGACGAAACTAGTGGCAGAAGTCACCGAGAGCCCATTGATGATGTGACCTAGGCTCCTTAGATGCCCGATACTGTCATCCGGAACGCAACCATCATCGACGGTACAGGCGCCCCGCGATTCGTCGGCGACGTATCAATTGAAGACGGGCATATCACTGAGATCGGCGAGATATCTGGTTCTGCTATTGACCTTGAAGTCGATGCCGCCGACCTGGTTCTCGCACCAGGTTTTGTGGATGTGCATACCCACGATGACGGCGCGTTGGTGCAACACCCGGACATGACCTTCAAAGTTTCCCAAGGTTGCACCAGTGTCGTTGTTGGGAACTGTGGTTTCTCAGCTATTCCTGCGGTAACGGGAGAAAGCACCCTAGATCTCTCAGGAGTTGAGGCCAGTTGGAGCGACTTGGACGGTTACCGCGACGCGGTCGAGGGATTAAACCCAGCGGTCAACGCGATGATGCTTGTAGGTCACAACACCATCCGGACCTTGGAAATGAAAGGCGAGCGAGGAGCCCCCAACGATCGTCAGCTTTCGCGCATGCAGGAGCACGTCGAATTAGCTATGCAACAAGGGGCGTGCGGATTCTCAACCGGATTGATTTATCGGCCAGGGCGGTGGGCTGATACGGAAGAGGTTCTCAACCTTGCCAAAGTCGTAGCTCCGTTTGGGGGAATCTACGCCACGCATATGCGTAACGAAAATGATCATCTTTTAGAAGCAGTCGATGAAGCACTTCACATTGGCACCGAAGCTGGCGTATGGGTGCAGATCAGCCACCACAAAGCAGCGGGCCGGCGCAATTGGGGGAAAGTCACCGAATCATTGGCGAAAGTGGACGCAGCGGTGGCGCAGGGGGCACAAGTAACTCTCGACGTCTACCCCTATACGGCAGGCAGCGGCCCGATGGTCCAATACTTCGACATAAACAACCCCGATCCCGAACTTGCTCAAGCAATTCAACTGGCCTCCTGTCCCGCCTTTAGGGAATACGAAGGTCGCATGCTCATCGATATTGCGAGCGAGCTTGATCTCAGCGCACCTGAAACGGTTCGACACATCCTCACTGCGCCGGAGGGCAAACAAACAATCTGTATTCAACACACCATGGACGAAGGTGACGTGGTGACGAACCTGCGTCACGACCGGGTCATGGTTGGGTCAGACGGAATTCCTGACCTAACTGGAAGACCCCACCCTCGGTTGTTTGGAACGTTCCCACGTGTTCTAGGCCGCTACGTTCGAGAACAAGGCGTGGTTGATCTCGAAAGTGCCGTGCGGCGGATGACTTCTTTATCGTGTGATGTTCATGGGCTTCGAGATCGAGGCCGAGTCGCGGTTGGCAATTGGGCTGACTTAGTGCTGTTCGACCCCTCACTAGTGTTAGACATCGCAAGTTACGAAGACCCAAAAAGAGAATCGGTGGGTATCAACAGCGTATGGGTGAACGGTCAACTCGCCTTTCACGAGGGACACCACACCCAAATCGGAGCAGGGCGCGTCTTGCGATACCGACAGCACTAAACCCGATGAAGGCTAAGTCCCGAGTACCCTGTCAGATGAGTGCGGTGCGGACTCTCACTTCAGTCCCCCACGCGACGCCCGGTCGCCACGAGGCGGCCACCCAAGACGCCGACCCCTCAGCGTCAAACATTTGAAAGTTCGCCTAAGTGACAACGACCTTCGCCCAACTCGGCGTGCCCCAAGACCTCATAGATGCCCTCGCCAGCCAAGGAATCGAATCGCCCTTCGCTATACAGATTCTTGCAATCGGCGACGCGATGGCTCGGCGAGATGTGTGCGGCAAAGCGAAAACTGGATCAGGAAAGACGCTCGCGTTCAGCCTGCCCGCAATTGCGCACACTGAACGCAATCAGCAAGGCAACCCGACAACCTTGGTGCTCACTCCCACCCGCGAACTGGCCAACCAAATAGCAGGGGTGGTGGGACCGTTAGCTGACGTGAGGAAATTGCGTCCAATAGCGGTGTACGGCGGCACAAACATCGACAAACAAATGGAGACTATTGCCAACGGGATAGACATCATCATTGCCACTCCCGGGCGGCTAATCGATTTGATCGACAGAGGCGCAATAGACGTGGCTTTAGTTGAGCGTGTCATCATTGATGAGGCCGACCGGATGGCCGATATGGGGTTTCTCCCTCAGGTGGAATGGATACTTCGACACATCCACGTAGACCACCAGACAATGCTTTTCTCAGCGACCCTAGATGGAGCGGTTGACACGGTTGTCAAACGGCACCTCGCCGATCCGGTGTTCCACGAAGTTTCCGAACCTGAAGTGACCGTAAGCGAAATGGGCCACGTTTTTATGGCCGTTCACAAGATGAACCGCGTGCAGGTCGCGGCACGCATCATTGGCCAAGCCAGTAAAACCTTGCTCTTCACGAGAACAAAACGAGGTGCCGACCAGTTAGAACGCGAACTTCGGTCCGAAGGCGTGAAGGCGGCGGCCATCCACGGCGATTTACGCCAAACCCAGCGAGAAAAAGCACTCAATGACTTTACGAATGGAAAACTCAAGGCGCTGGTGGCTACAGATGTTGCAGCTCGCGGCCTCCACATAGACGACGTGGGCATTGTTATCCATTACAACCCGCCTGAAGACCACAAAACCTACTTGCATCGATCAGGACGAACAGCTCGCGCTGGTGCCACCGGAACAGCAGTCACCATGTTCTTGTGGGACGAAGAGCTCCAAGTACGTCAACTTCAACGGCGATTAGGACTAAAACTCCCGCTCCACGAGGTCTTTTCAAATGACGTGCGACTAGATGACCTTCCGGCGTGGGTACGCCAGCAAAGTTGAAATTTGATCCGTCGGGCCTTCCCGCACCCGTAGCGCTAGCTGCGAGTGAGGTTGCTCAACGGATACAGCGAGGTCACACCGGGGAAGAGCTACTTAAGCAGTTGGCGGATCTTGGTCGGCTCCGCGAGGAGGAACTTACCGATCAGCGATCCAGTGGCGCAGTCTTCACCCCGTACAACGTCGCTGAAGAACTCGTCGACCGAGTAGAAATTGGGCCCGGGGACACAGTCTGCGATCCATCAGTGGGTCCGGGCGTTTTCTTGTTAGCTGCCGCTGAACGAAAGTTCCAAAGCGGAGAATCAGTGCCTTCGATCACACAAAACCTGAGAGGAATTGACATCGATCCGGTAAGTGTGGCCGTTGCTCGATCAACCCTTCAACTATGGGCCGCGTGGCGTGGCGACCATTGGCCCACCATGGACTCCATTGTTGAAGGAGACGCACTTACACAGACACCACGTGAATGGTACGGAAACTGCGACGCGGTGGTAGGCAATCCCCCGTTTCTTGGCCAATTCAAATCCGACACTGCTCGCGATAAGCGCCGATCCGCAGTTCTTAAGGAACACTTCGGTCCTAGGTACAACGGCTACATCGACGAAAGCATGCTCTTTGTCCTCCTGGGAATAGAACTAGGTCACCAAAAGAGTCGCATCGCGCTAATTATTCCAACCTCCGTTCTTGGCTCAGATTCGAGCCAAGCCGCAAGAGAGTGGATCGACAAGACGTTGCCTCCGAAGGCGCTTTGGCTAGGTGGCCGATCGATATTTGATACCGCCACCGTTGACGTATCAGCGCCAATACTGGGCGGTTCTCGTCGCAGCTATTGCGAAGTGCTTCGACACAGATCTGAGAAAACACTTCAGATTGCACGACCGCCAGACGGACAATGGGCTTCGCTCCTCGCGGCGGCAAACGGCACACCTCGAGTGCAACTCACTGGTCGACACACTCTTAGCGATGCCGCCGATATATCTGCCGATTTCAGAGACGCCTATTACTGGTTGGCTAAAAGAGTTACAGAGGGAGAAGTTGCTGACTCCCGCCCCCGACTCGCCACCGTCGGACTCATCGACCCCTTCCAGTACATGTATGGCGAACTTGAGATCAGATTCGCGAAACAACGATTCCGGCGGCCGGTCATTGAAATTGAAGATCAACCCCCGCGACCGCTCGCAAATTGGCTTCTGCGCCGATCAAACCCCAAAGTTCTAGTAGCAACCCAAACCCGCGTCATTGAGTGCTACGCCGACCAGCGTGGTGATGTGCTCCCATCGACGCCATTGATCACGATCACGCCCACGGACCGAACACGCCTTTGGCATTTGTTAGCAGCAGTAGCCTCCCCAGCAGCATCCGCATGGGCTGTTACGGCCGCCGCAGGTACCGGACTAAGCCAAGAAACGGTCCGGTTGCGGGCTTCTCTGTTAGCAGAATTACCGCTACCAGCGCCGTCAAAAGGATGGGATGAAGGCGCAGAACTGGCACGTCAGATCCAATCGAGTGGCAGAAACCCAGACACGATCACTCAATTCGGCGAAGTGATGAATCGGGCCTACAACACGCCTTCAGATGAGCTTTTGCAGTGGTGGACCCAACGCATTCAAAAAAAACGCCCTTGACCTCGTAGGGGAGTGCTCAGGTAGCCTTTTAGATCAGCCCAGGAGCGACCGTGTCCGAAGTGCCCGACACCCAACGAACTTCTCCCACAGATCCTCCTCCCGCGTCTGGAGCATGGTTCGAACACATGCCTTCCGGGGATCGACAATTCTTTGCATTGTCCCCTCAGCGCGCGTATGTACTCGAGGGCGGGGGCGAAATCGTAGCGCCACAAATCGCCTACGAAACATGGGGCACCCTTGATGCTGCAGCGGGTAACGCAGTCTTGGTGTGCCACGCGCTCACCGGTGACGCGCATGCCCACGGAGATTCAGGCCCGGGCCAACCCACGCCCGGCTGGTGGAACGATTTTATTGGACCCGGCCGACCACTCGATACTGACCGCTACTTCGTCGTTTGTGCAAATGTCCTCGGCGGATGCCAAGGGACAAGCGGCCCAGCATCCATCGACCCAACTAGTGGACGACGATGGGGCGGTGACTTCCCAATTGTGACTGTGCGCGACGTCGTCCGATCCCAAAGAGCGTTAGCTCGACATCTCGGAATCCAAAGGTGGCTGGCTGTCGTTGGTGGATCGATGGGGGGAATGCAGGCGCTTGAATGGGCGGTGAGCTACCCAAATCGATGCGGTTCCTTAGTGATCATCGCTTCGACTGCTGCTGCGTCGGCTCAACAAATCGCGTGGAGTCAAGTGGGTCGTCAGGCAATTCTTGATGATCCGGCATACCAAGGCGGCCACTATTACGACGCGCCACTCGGAGAGGGCCCACATCGCGGCTTGGCAAATGCGCGGCGAATCGCGATGATCCACTATCGAAGCGGCGAAGAGTTCGATCGACGATTCGACCGCAACAGCAACGACCCCATAGAACCATTCCGACTCGAACACCGTTTCGATATCGAGAGCTACCTCGATTATCAGGCCCAAAAGATTCAGTCGCGATTTGACGCCAACACGTATCTCATTCTCAACAAAATGATGGACCTCCACGATGTCGGACGAGGACGCGGGGGAGTAGAGCAGGCTCTAAAGAGAATCACTTGCCCAAGTATCTTCATGAGCGTTCGCACGGATTTCCTTTACCCCAGATCACAGCAAATACGTATCGTTGATGCCCTCCGAGGTAGCGTCCCTGTCGAACATGTCGACGTAGACAGCGACAACGGTCACGATGGTTTTCTCACCGAACCCGAACAAACGGGCGAACCTATGGGTGACTTCATCGGGAAGATAGCCAAAGGCTCGATTGCTTGAACCTGCCCATGGTTTGAATTCCGGGCTACTTCACCTAAGAGTTCGACAAGATGTCATCGACCTCGGCAAGCTCAACAGCGTTCAACTGCCAACCCGACGCAAGAGAATTGGCTAACACCTGATCAGCGCTCGTGGCACCCGCAATAACGCTAGGTATTTCTGACCTCATCAGAAGCCAAGAAAATGCCAGTTCAAGCAAAGTTCGACCCCTGTGCTTTAACCATTCAATGAGTTTGCTGACTGTCAATAATTTACGTTCATCGATAAACAGGTCGAGACGGTCCTGAGGCCACTCGGCAAGCCGAGTGCCGGGTCGTGGGCCCTTAACCCCCACTTTGCCCGTCAGAAGTCCTGACTCAAGTGGAAAGAACGGCAAAAACGCGATGCTGTGTTCGTTACAAACATCAAATATTTCAGCCTCAGGTTCTCGGTGAAGAAGGGAATAGCGATTCTGCACAGTCCTATAGGGCGTTAGTAAGTCCCGCTTCGCAACGTCAGCGGCCGAATCGAGTCGGTCGGCGTCATAGTTTGAGCAACCGATTTCTCGGACTTTGCCCGCTACAACCAATTCGTGAAGGGCTTCGAGAGTCTCCCTTTCTGGTATCTCATCATCTGGGGTGTGTAACTGAAATAAGTCGATCCAGTCGGTATCAAGTCGGCGCAAACTTCGATCAACAGAACGCCGGACCCATTCGGCGCTCCCGCCAGTCAACCCAGGATCCATATCGCGCAAGCCGAATTTCGTAGCGATGATTATTTGATCTCGATGCCCCTTTATGGCCTGCCCAAGCATCTCTTCGGAAGCTCCTGAGCCATACACGTCAGCGGTATCGAAAAAATTGATGCCCGCATCTAAGCAAGCAGCAAAAACTTCATCGGTACGCTCTTGATCAATTCGAGTGCCGAAGTTGTTGCAACCCAGACCGACCTCAGATACCTCAAGCTCGCCAATGCTTCGTTGTTCCACGATGGGATCATAGGAGCGTTGGCCACTACCTTCATTGTGTGCCGGAATTGATCGAAGTTGAGTTGTACCGAAAATCGGCTGCACATGCCGTGGGCCGCACCATTTCCTCCATAGCTCTGCCCAATCTCACCTACCTGAAAGGCACACAGGGGCTCGACGCCCTCCGATCTGCCACCCACAACCAGAATCTGAACCAAGTACGACGCAAAGGGAAGCTACTCATACTCGACATAGGCGACAGCTCTCTTGGCTTGCGATTCGGTATGACGGGACGCCTCGTCGTTGACGGGGAAACCCCTATTGAACGATTGCTGTACACAACTCCGAAGGTCCACCGAAACCACATCCGGTTCGTCATGAACTTCGCGCAGGGCGGCGAGTTGGCAATGGTGGACCCAAGAGGCTTCGGTAGCATTGAACTACAACCCGACGAAACAAAGTTGGGCCCCGATGCCGCCAAGATCTCACGTCAACAACTTGGCGTATCGCTCAAAAACAGCAACGCGACCCTCAAGGCCCGTTTGCTCAACCAACAGAAAATCTCCGGACTAGGCAATTTGTTGTGCGACGAAATCCTATGGAGAGCAGGTCTTGACCCTCGCAGACCATGTCGCTCTCTACAAGAACGCGAACTAGACCTACTCGCTGCTTCCATTAGGCGCACAATCAAGGTACTCAGCCGGCGTGGGGGGTCCCACGCGGGGGATATCCAAGGCCAACGACGCAAAACGGGCATCTGCCCGAAAGATGGCAGGGAGCTACATCGTTGCTCATTAGGAGGTCGAACAACTTGGTGGTGCCCTGAACACCAGCTTTGAATAACGGTAGCTACGCTGCTGTGGTGCTACATGTCCAACTGTTGTCGCAGCAATCGCAAAGTGCTGTTGGAACAGGAGCCCAAAAGTGGTGGTTGCTCGTAGCTGGGCTCTTCTTGATTTCCCTTTGTTTGCTAGGAGCATTTGTCAAGATATGGCGAAAGACCCTGCCTCCAGCTCGCCAGCCCTATATCCCTCCCGATTTACCGAAACCAGCCGAAATCATTGAGCAAACATCAGCAAACAACGAAACGCGCGGCTCAGAACCCGGACTAGGTTCGGGTCATGGCCGATGGATTCAACCCCCAGGAAATGATTGATCGCTTCCGAGAGCGAGCCAACGCGGTTAAGAAACGCAATCTCCCCGCCGTAGGTGGCGAGGAGCGCCGTCTGTTCATCGAACAAGCGGAGAAAGACTTCATGGACTTCGCAATCGTTGCGGACGCTTCAGCGACGATTGAGGATGGAGTCCTCACCTTGACCATTGACCTCCGACCAAAATCGGATTCAGATAGCTGACCATTTTGGACTGTTAAGTTTGACGTCCGGCTTGGTACAGTGACGCATTCCCGCGGATGTAGCTCAGTTGGCTAGAGCGCAACCTTGCCAAGGTTGAGGTCGCCGGTTCGAATCCGGTCATCCGCTCCACAGTGGTTGCCCCAACCCGACAGGTTCGGGGGCAATTGTCGTAATGGTGTGTAGAGAATCGGGTATGACGAGATTCAGCCGGTAGTGTCGTCAGTGTTCTCGGGATTACCCCGGGACAGGCCCTGAGGAGACCCATTGGCCGCCACTGCTTCGGTGGATCACAGCGGACTCACGGTGACGCGTTTCCTCAAATTCACGTTTCCCTATATCGCTGTTCATGTTGGCTGTCTCTTTGTGCTCACCGTAGGGTTCAGCTGGTTTGCTCTCGTAGTTTCGATACTTGTGTATCTAGCGCGTGGCATAGGAATCACCGGCTTCTACCACCGCAAATTCAGTCACCACGCGTTCAAAACTGGACGCGTGACCCAATTCGTTGGTGCTTGGCTCGGTGCGAGCGCTGCGCAGGGAGGACCCTTGTGGTGGGTCGCTCATCATCGTCGCCACCACAGAGTTTCGGATGCAGACGGAGACCTGCACTCCCCGCGTGTAGAGGGCTTCGGAATTTCGCATCATGGATGGTTGGCACGCGCCAACGCGGACAAGACGCACCTTGACGAAGTTGAAGATTTAGCCCGTTATCGAGAGTTGCGTTGGCTAGATCACAACGCATGGGTGCCGATATTGTCTACGGCTTTCGGTCTGTTGTTCGCCGGAATTGCTATCGGACGGCTCGCACCTTGGACTGGAACAAATGGCCCACAACTAGTTATATGGGCCTTCTTTCTCAACACAGTTCTTCTGTGGCATGTGACCTTCGCAGTGAACTCGGTTTGTCATCGCTGGGGCAAAAGACATCACAACACTAGTGACGACAGTCGCAACAACTGGTTGATCGGTTTCATGGCATTAGGTGAGGGCTGGCACAACAACCATCACATCTTCCCTGGTACATCGCGGCACGGTTTCAAACCAAGCCAACTTGACTTCACGCATTTCGTTATTAGAACAATGGGACGTTTGGGGCTCGCCCACGACCTTCACCCAGTGCCCGAGCGGTTATGGCTCGGTTCGAAGCCCTCTCGGTGGACAACCCAAGAGACAAAAAATTGACGCCTTTGGGCGTGCGATCTGCCTCGGGCCTGTGAAAGAGTTGGGTCATTCGATCGATAGGGAGATCTCGATGGGTTTACTTGACGGACGCGTAGTGCTCATTACTGGCGCAGGGCGTGGTATCGGACGTGAACACGCATTGCTAATGGCGTCTGAAGGGGCGAAGATCGTGGTGAACGATCTTGGCGGCGGCGTGGACGGTTCAGGTCAAGACACCGGACCGGCTGAGGAAACCGCTCAAGAGATACGCGACATGGGCGGCGAGGCCGTAGCCAACAACGACTCCGTAATCGACTGGGAAGGCGCACAACGAATGGTGAATGACGCAGTTGAAGCCTTTGGAGACCTTCACGTTCTAGTGAACAACGCCGGCATTCTTAGAGACCGCGTCGTTGTCAACATGACCGAGGGCGAATGGGACGCGGTCGTCGATGTACACATGAAAGGTCACTTTTGCCCAACTCGTTGGGCTGCTGCGTATTGGAGAGAACAAACCAAAGCCGGCGTTCAAGTCGATGCAGCGGTAGTCAACACAGCTTCAGGCGCGATGCTCGGCAACCTCGGCCAGTTCAACTATTCGGGCGCAAAAGCAGGCATCGCGGCGATGACTCTGGTGGCCGCCGGTGAACTCGTTCGTTACGGAGTTCGGGTGAACTGTCTAGCTCCCCTCGCGCGAACCCGCATGACGCTCCAAACACCGGGCATGGAAGAAGTCGTCGCGGCTCCCGAAGATCCGGCAGATTTCGACTTGTACGACCCCGCCAACATCAGCCCACTAGTGGGCTACCTCGCGACCGAAGGGTGCCCATTTACCGGCGGCGTTTTCCATATCGGCGGCAACGAAGTGGGCCTTTACGGCGGTTGGTCGCTGGCGAACGAGGACATTTTGGCGACCGATGGACGTTGGACTGTGAGCGACCTTCAGGCCAAAGCTCCCCGCCTGCTTGAGGGGCGTAGCAACTTAGCTTCGGTCGCTACCTCCATCGGCGATACCTTCAAAGGATTCGGGAAGCGTCAACCGACTGAATAGAACCCTCAGTTCACAAAATCACTTACAAAAGCGCCCGCTGTCGACATCGAGGGCGGCGGTATAAAGCCGCGTCAACATTGCCTCAAAAAGACTTTTGCTGCGTTCGTCGGGCGTCTCTATGTTTGAGAGGTTGTTAGCCAACATTCCCATCCACCACAGATGTGCGTATTCGTAATCTTCGCGGACGTGTGCGGTCGTAGAAGCATCAACGCCGTGGCCTATCAGCGTGTCGATGTACTTGGAAACAAGTTCCGGCTCCAACGAACGTCGAAGGTCGACTTCTAGGTTGGTGGCCAAGAAGAACGAAAGGTCAGTCGCCCCTCCAGTGAACATTGCGGTCTGCCAGTCAATAACTGTGATTTCGCCCTGCGGCCCAAAAAGCATGTTCTCCAGCCGATAATCAGCATGGGCAATGGTGAGTGGCTTTGACAACAAATCGGCTCTCCATTGGCTCAAGAGAGGCACAAAGGCCCGTAGCCACTCCAATCCGAGTTCGGGCAAGAGGTCGCCGAAGCGTTCAGTGAAACGGGGCAGTGATGCGGCCATTGCTGACCCAAGGGCCTCTGATGTCCCGGGTGTGTCGAGACCCGGAACCCAAGCCACAGCCGGACTACGCGGCTGACCCCAAAACGGGGCATGTAGTTGAGCCAAAGCTTCCACTGCGGCATGTGCCTGATCTGCTGAAGCTCCCACCAACTGGTCACCCGGACAGGCTGGATGCAAGTCATCTAACAGCAACACTGCCTTATCACCACTTATGAAATTCGCTCGACAGGTAGGTACAGGGGTAGCAACCAGGGGCGCGAGTCGCGCATAAAACTCGGATTCGCGAACCCAAACATTCAACATTTTCCCCACTGTCCGGCCACCAGGATCCCGAGTCGGAACCTTGGCAACAAAACGATTCGGTAGGGCCGTGTCGGGGTTGGCCCATGTGATGTTTAACCTAGCGAGGCTTCCGAGGAAGGCGCTTCCTTGAGCGAGAGGCTCAGCGGTCACCTCTGCAACCTCCACACCAGGGTTAGACGGTGCCAGACCGCCATCGCGGAAAAGGAAAGTAAGCGTCTCCGTGTCTAGCTGCGTGGGGTCATCAGGTAAATCGTTGATCATCTTTCAGCGTGTTCTCTGAACTTTTCGGGAATCCATTCGCTGAGACGTTCTCTCAGTTCATCTCTAGCTTCAGCCAGAAGATGACCTACTCCAGCAAGCGGAACGAACTCGCCTCCTCCCACAACCATGCGTACGAGTTCGCTGGCTTGCAGCGGCAAAATCTCGTCCTTGTCGCCGTGGAACAAAATGACGGGAACACGAGTGGCAAGATCCTCAGCGGGTTCACAACCAGCTGATTGCGTAGCCAAAGTAATCACTCCCGCACAATGCTCCTGAAGAATCACTGCAGCCTGCAAAGCGGGCGCGCCACCAAAAGAATGCCCCATCGTGATGAAACGCTGCGCCCCGCTGCGGGTCGCCAAATCGGCGGCAGCTACGAGATCATGGACGCATTTTTCTATGTCGTTTGGTGCTCGGTAACCAACCCGGATCGTGCCCACACCCGACTCGGCCAGACGCACTCCCAGATCCTGATACAGGGCGTCAGCCGGGCCGAGCACGCCACCCATAGCGCCCCCGCAAGCCAAAACCACATCTTGGGCTTCACTCGGGCCATGCCAAAACAAACTCAGAAGCCCATCCATCGTGTACACCTCAATGTGACGCAAATCGTCGGTCAACATGGTTTCCACGGCTGCCATCGTCCGTAGTTGCTCCAACGGGGTTGCTGGCGCCTCCTGGTCTTCAGTTGGCTCTGACACCAATCCCCCTTGGGCGAGTCTTATCTAGCAGCATGAGTTCTATCAACGCTTTCGTCAAATGGTGTTCGCGAAACTGCGGATCGAGGATCCAGCTTCGCTACCATCAATCTTCTGACACGGCGGGGTGGCCGAGTGGTTAGGCAGCGGCCTGCAAAGCCGTGTACGCCGGTTCGATTCCGGTCCCCGCCTCAAAATCTTTAGATAGCTGTCGGTCAAATTGGGCTGGTAGGTTACGAGGCCTCAGGGCGATTGGCGCAGTTGGTTAGCGCGCTTGCATGACACGCAAGAGGTCACAGGTTCAATTCCTGTATCGCCCACCCCTCCGAAACCCTTGAAGGTACTGAGCCAATGCTCAGGCGACGAGACTAACGACTGATGGCGGTT
>PBHE01000011.1 GCA_002719335.1 Acidimicrobiaceae bacterium | reverse complement strand
GTTGGTCAAAAGGTATAAATCTTGGCCGGAACGTAAAGCTGAGGGACAACGAAATAAACGGGTTTGTGATGGTCGGGAAGACAGGATTTGAACCTGCGACCCCCTGCTCCCAAAGCAGGTGCGCTACCAAGCTGCGCCACTTCCCGAATCTCGACTCAGGCTACCGACAGATAGGCGCAGAGTGTCCGGTCAAAACTTGACTAAATCAAGCTTCAATCTGGATTGCCTGTGTTGGGCAACTTTCTTCAGCTGCCCGACATTTTGACTCCATCTCGCTTCCGGGACTCGCATCCAACAACTCCGCCAAGCCGTCTTGACCGACTTGAAATACCTCCGGAGCGAGCATCTCGCACGATCCACTCCCGATGCACTTGTCAATGTCTAGTTTGACCTGCACGTTTATCTCCCCATCGCTAGGTCCACCTGTAGACCCAGCCCGAAGTGTGCCACTTCTGGAGCAAAATAGGTGACATCAGTCCAGTTGACTCGTCGAACGATCCACCTTCCCGGTTAGCTTGTGAAAATGAATCAAGACAACTCGAGGAGGGCTCTTTGATGAAGGTAGGGATCGCTATATTTCCCACTGACAAAGCAATTCAACCGGTGCAATTGGCCAAAGAAGTTGAGGACCGCGGATTCGAGTCGCTGTGGTTCCCCGAGCACAGCCACATTCCCACTAGCCGCATCACCCCGTGGGGTGGACGCGAAGGCGCTCCCCCGTTGCCAGAAGAATATTGGCGGACTCATGACCAATTCGTGGGCTTGGCCGCCGCTGCAGCAGTCACCGAAAATCTGATGTTGGGGACGGGGATTACCTTGGTTGCTCAGCGAGATCCGCTCTGGTTAGCCAAAGAATGCGCGTCCCTTGACTTGATCTCCAATGGTCGATTTATCCTCGGCATTGGGTACGGCTGGAACAAAGAGGAGATGGCTAACCACGGCGTCAAATACGGCGAACGTCGCGCAATCACCAGAGAAAACATGTTGGCGTGCCGCGAAATTTGGGCAAACGACGAAGCCAAATTCAGCGGCGATCACGTGAACTTTGACTCAAGTTGGTCATGGCCAAAACCGGTGCAGCAAGGCGGACCTAAGGTTCTGCTAGGGGGAGCCGCCGGACCAAAGACCATCAAGGACATCGTTGAATTCTGCGACGGGTGGATGCCAATTTCAGGCCGCCATGACCTCACGGGAGCAATCCAAGACGTTCGTCAAGCAGCCGAGGACGCCGGCAGAGATCCAGCGACTCTCGAGTTCGGCGAGTTCGGTACCCCTGCTAAACCAGAGGTGTTGGAGAGTCTGGAAGCAGCGGGGGCGACCAGAGTGGTGTTGTGGGTGCCCCCAGAGGGTGCCGACACGGTGTTACCACTTCTCGATTCCTACACAGAGTTGCTTTGAGGTGACCGATAGCGCCGCGGGTGTCGAAATGCTTGACATTTTCGATGACCTGGGGCGCCATCTGGGTGTCAGGCCACGTGACGCCGTGCACCAATCTGGTGACTGGCACAAGGTTTTTCATTGTCAGATCGTGACCATTCGAAATGGCGTTCCGGTGCTGGTGTTGCAGCGTCGCTCTATTCAGAAAGCCGCGTTCCCCGGGTTACTTGACCTCAGCGCGGCGGGACACCTTGCTGCCGGAGAAGTACCGTCCGATGGGGTTCGCGAACTCGCTGAAGAGCTCGGTGTTTCCGTGACCGCAGACGAACTTGTTTTGCTAGGGGAACGTCGCCTTGTCGACGACAGCGGAGAAGGTCACCTCAACAAGGAACTCACAAGCGTCTTCTTACTTCGAGATAACCGCCCTCTCACTGACTACGTTCTACAAGCGACTGAGGTTGATGCCGTCTTCGATGCACCCATCGAAGACCTTTTGGCTCTCTTCGCAGGTGATATCAACGACATAGCACTGACCGGGGTGGAACACGCTGGCTCTGGAAATGCCCGTCAGGTTTCAGTTCGAGTTTCCCAGATCGATTTCGTGCCCGGGAACAGTTACTGGGTCAGCCTCTTCGTCATGTGTGAACGTTTTCTTCGAGGCGAGCGACCGTTAGCTATTTAGGTCTTATCGGCCCATACCTATGAGCTGCAGCGCTTCGGCTCGGGTCGCGTCACTCAGGAATATTCCGCGTACAGCCGACGTAATCGTAAGCGATCCGGGTTTTCGAACTCCCCGCATCGACATGCAGTGATGTTCAGCTTCGACCACCACCAGCGCTCCGCGAGGGTCGAGTACCTCCATAAGCTTGTCAGCGACCTGACTTGTGAGTCGTTCTTGTACCTGAGGACGGCGAGCATATGCCTCAACCAGACGAGCCAATTTTGATAGGCCCGTTATCTTCCCGGCTTCGCCTGGAACGTACGCGACATGCGCTTGCCCGACAAACGGAAGAAGATGGTGCTCGCACATCGAATAAAACGGGATATCGCGAACCATCACCATCTCGTCATGTTCTGCCTCAAACTGAACTTCTAGGTGGTGTTCGGGGTCTTCTCGCAAGCCGGCGAAGACTTCCGCGTACATGTTCGCTACCCGTTCGGGCGTGCGCAGCAACCCCTCCCGCTGGGGGTCTTCGCCTATAGCTTCCAGTATCTCCACCACTGCCGCGCTAATTCGTTCTATGTCGACTGGTCGATTCGTCACTTCACCAGTATTGCTGAACTCTTCGTACGGCACGAGCTAGGAACCTACCGGCGACTTTGTCCGAGACCTATCCGCTATATCAGAAGAGAACATTTCTGAAGCGATGACGGCTACAGCCACCACCGCCGCTAGAACAACCGAGAGTGCCATAGCTTGACCGCGAAGAAGATCGCCAGGTGTCCCTAAGAGCCTAAACACCGCCTGAGGGGCAGTTAGCGTGTCTGCCCGTCTGGGAAGAAAAGACGTCGCACCGAATTCACCCAAGGAAATCGCAAACGCGAAACCAGCTGCGACAGCTATGCCGCGAGTGATGAGCGGCAAGTCGATCTGCCGACGGATTCGTGAAGGAGACGCACCAAGAAGAGCCGCCGCCTCTCGCAGCGAAGGATGAATCCTTCTCAACATCGGTACTACCGATCGCACGACAAATGGCACCGCAACTAAGGCGTGAGCGATGGGCACTATCCACCAACGAGTCCGCCAATCGAAAGGCGCTTCGTCGAGGGCGATCAAGATTCCGAAGCCAACGGTAACAGCGGACACTCCAAGCGGAAGCATGGCACCAAGATCAAAAAAGCGACTAACCACGTTATGTCGAGTAACTATCGCCATGGCGCAGACGATTCCGATCATTAGCGCTATGAAGGTGGCAATAACGCCATATGTGATGGAGTTGCGTAGAGCGTCGACGGCAGTTGTCGGAAGTTGCGGCACTTTGACAAAAAGTGCTCTGTAGTGCTGTAGGCCATACCCGCGTCCGACTGACAGCGATCTCTCGATCATCAAAAAAAGAGGCGTTCCCAGGAAGATCAGAGTGAAGCAGGTGATTCCCGTTTTGGTTCTCGCCCCGAGGGGTGCGATAGAACTGCGAGCCATTCGACTCGTGACGTTGGCGCGTTGTTCAAGGGTCGAATTCACTAGGACAAGAACGAGCACCGCAACAACTTGGATTAGAGCCAGAGTTGCACTGCTTGCCATATCGCCGCGGATGATTGCGTGTCGATATATTTCAGTTTCTATCGTCGCTTGGCGAAGCCCTCCTAGAACCAACACGACACCAAAAGACGTGAATGAAAAAAGAAATGTAATGACGGCGGCAGCAAAGATCGCTGGTTTTAGTCGCGGCACGGTCACCCGCCAAAATACTTGCGTAGTGGTGTTTCCAAGCGTTCGAGCTTGTTCCTCGAGTCGATGGTCCAGTCCCGACCAAAACACGCCGACCGTTCGCGCTACGACCGCGAAATTGAAGAACGAGTGGGCGATGACGACGGCGATAGCGGTGTGATTCAAATCGGGTAGACCAAACGTTGAATTCAGCCGCTCGAATAGCTCTTTGAATGCCCCGCCGACGACGATGGTTGGGAGCACGAAGGGGACGGTCACCAGTGCCTTGTACCACGCCCCCGTCCTTCCAGATGTACGAGCTATTAAGGCGGCACCAGCGAGCCCTACGAAAAGGGTGAGTGCAGTTGACGCTGTTGCCTGCCATGCGGTGAACCAAAGTGCGCCTCTTGCTCGCGGTGATTTAGCGATGTCTGCGAAGCCATCCCAACCCTGATTGAGTGCAGTAGCCAGAATCGTAAGGACGGGGTAGAAGAAGAAGAGTCCCAGAAACACCACAGGGACGGCAGTAAGAATCGCAGTTGGTGCCCGCAGAAAAAATCGGGGCCAGCCTGAAATCTTCGCGCCGTTAGCCAAGAACGATTTCCACCCAACGTTCAGTCCATTCTTTTCGTTTGGCTTCTATTTCTGCGGGCTCAAGCGATAAGGGGCTCTTAGCCAACTGTGAATGTTGAACAAATTCCGCAGGCAGCTCCGCTTTTTGGGACACCGGATACATGAACATGTTCATCGGAATTTGGTTCTGGAAAACGGGGCTTAAAAGAAAATCGATCAAGGATCGGGCTTCATTTGGGTGAGCCGTTCCCTGGAGGATGCCCGCAAACTCGACTTGGCGAAAACACGAGTCAAGTAACACACCTGTGGGGGGAACATCGACTGGTGGGTCGGCGTAAATGACCTCAGCGACTGGACTAGAGGCGTACGACACAACCATGGGACGACTTCCCCCTCCCGCGATGAAGTCGCCGTAGTAGGCGCTCTCCCAGCTGTTAGCCACCGCCACGTCATTCGCTTTCAGTTGGGCCCAAAATTGTTCCCAATCGGGTGTTCCCGCGATGGTGGCTAACAGGAATGCCATGCCTGGTGACGACGTTTCTGGACTCTGCACGACCAAGCTTCCAGCGAATTCCGGTAACACCAAATCCATTATCGACTCGGGGGGCGGCCCGTCAAGGGCATCGATCCAGTAGTTGACGCAGACATCGCCGTAATCGATGGGAATCAGTCGGTGCGTTGAGTCGAGTTGAAATCGTTCGGGGACATTAACGAGTTCCGAAGTCTCATAAGGCTCGAGAATCGAACGGTCGAGCACGCGCTGCATGAACGTGTTGTCGACGCCGAATATCACGTCACCGACTGGGTTATCGGCGCTCAATATTGTTTGAGCGACTAGCGAACCCACGTCACCAGAAGTGAGCACTTCAACGCGAATTCCCGTTTGGTCAAAGAACGCTTCGAAAACGCCTTCTGAGATGGCGAAGGAGTCGTGCGTTACGAACGTAAGTGCGACCGTTTCGACATGCTTTTTAGCTTCGCCGGCCGTACCGGCTTCTGAGCTATTGGAACTACACGCGGCAAGCACACCGACCGTTACACATAGCGAAAGGAAGAGGGAGAAAAGTCGCGACATGGCTACCTCCGCTGGAATTACCCAGATCAGGTCGTACGGGTCGCCAGCATGGGTGTCTGGCCTCTCAGCCCGGTCGATCCGAGCTCCCCGGTTTTCAGTCGTCAGCTTAGCGCCCCCGGCAGGACTCGAACCTGCAACCTTCGGGATAGAAGCCCGCTGCGCTATCCAGTTGCGCCACGGAGGCCTGTCGTCAAGGTTGCCATTCGTCAGCGAAATTTCCGACCTGAAAACGGAACTAGACGTTTTTTGTTATGCGGGTCTTCGACACGGCCAACGAACCATGCCGGACTCAGCGCGGGGATCGGCTTGCCCATAGTCACGATCATCGGGCCAAGCGATACGCCCAGGTCCCTCGATGCCGTACCTGATGCGAACCATCTCGTTGTGGTCTTCGGTGCCCCCTGCGGCAGCTGTTATCGCCTCAGCGGCATCTCTAAAGCGGCACAGTCGGTTCAGCATTGAGACGGTGGGTGTCATCATCAACATTTCGTCGGACTCGTTGAGCGCGAGAGCCTCCGCTGGGCGGATCCACTCGTGATGTACTGCTTCGTCGTCATCGTGAAGGGCTTGCTGACCTTCGGGCATGGCGGTCACAAAAAATCGCGTGTCATAGCGTCGGGGTGCACCCAGGGGTGTCACCCATCTACTGACGTAGTGAACGCCTGAACCATCTAATACGAGACCCTGTTCTCGGACCATGGACACAAAGTCCACTTCGCCGGCGTTCACGCCGGCTCGGTAGGTCGCGAATCGTTCCTCCGTGTCGCTCGGGGACAGATCAACTAAACGGTCGTCTCCTGGGGTGCGGGCCAACAAGATGCCTGCTTCTTCGAAGGTTTCGCGCAGAGCGGCTACCCAAAAAGCGACTCCGCCTTTGTCGATGCCCAAGCTTTTACTCGCTTGAGTATCGGTAAGACCTTCCACGACAGCATCAGCTTCGGGCGTGCCGTCTTCGGGATCGACTGCGCCTCCAGGAAACACCCACATGTCACCCACGAAAATTGATCTGGCGTTGCGTTTCAGCATGAGTACTTGAAGATCAGGACGGTCGGCAAGAATGAGAACTGTTGCTGCCGAGCGGATGGCGATTGATTCAGGGTCGTAGTCGCCACCCGAACCTGGGGAAGNGTGNCCCGTCGACGCAGTCTGGNCGGGTTGCGCCATCAGTAGTCAATGCCCGCACAAACCANACATTCTTCGCTGTCATGGGTGCGGGCGGCGGCAGCGTGGTCATCTTCGTTCTGGTANTGGGGTGTCTCGTGTCGCNCAACTCGGTCGTCGTCGTATTCCGATGATTCGCCTGCGGANTCGCTTGGTTCTACNGGGGNAAAGACTTTGTCTTTCCAGTCGTCGTTGTCTGACCACCGATAGTCAAGATGGGCCATGGCTTCAGGTTCTGTGAGTGATTCAAACGCCGACAGAGTGTCGCGCATGATGGACGCGTTCAACTCCCGCTCGTTGGGTCGACCTGCGGTGTGACCTAGCGGGTAGTCGAGGTATACCGAGCGGGTTGGCCGCGCGGACCGAGTGATGTCTCGGGCGCTAGACATTGACAGCGTTGGAACGCCCGCTGCCTCAATGGCTCGTGCAATCAGACCCACGGTCTGATGGCAGACAGGTCAGACCGGTACGAGGAGCACGACGTCAACTTCGTCAGCAAGGACGCGGTCCACCAAGGCAGGGATGAGTTCTTCAACGACTCGTCTAGTGCTGTAGATGCCGCCCATAAGGGTGTACGCGTTGGGGCTGACGGATCCGAGCACGTTTTCATCGATCATGGAGCGCAGTTGTTCGATCGGGAAGACGACGTTGATGTCTTTTCTGGCGTCGGTGAGATCGTACGCGAAATGGGTGGCTCGGAGATCAGACGTGTCAGCGTCTGTTGGGATGGCGCGGTAACTGGTGTCGTCTTTGAAGTGGAAAGCGGTCTGGCCAGCGACATAGATGCCGCCGGTGCAGATAAGCCCTAGCTTCGACTCCGACAATGGTTTGGAGAGAGGGGCCCAGTTCGGTGCTTCCTCGCTTTCTAGCCAGCGGTATTCGCCATATCCGAGACCGGAGTACTGCGCTGTGATCCGCGGGATGTAGTCGACCGGGGGTTGACGACGCTGTGTAGTGGTTGGCATCTGTTTCTATTCCTAGGTCAGTCTCAGGGGCCGCACTCAACTTTGAAGCGGATATTTAATGCACTTGGCTTCCACCCCAACTGGTGTGGCAAGATTTGTGCTTCTTGGTGATCGTAGCTCAGTTGGTTAGAGCGCCTGTCTGTGGCACAGGAGGTCGGGGGTTCAATTCCCCTCGGTCACCCCAACACCAGTAAGGGTCAAATGAGCGATGGGTCTGTGGCATTTCAACGAATAGTCACGGAAAGCAGCGAGCGTCAGGCCCGTTGTTTTGCCCACGCGCGCTAAGTAGCTTGTGGTCCCGTCGACCGCCGTGTCCTAGCTTGTCGGTAACCAAATGTCAGCTCCAAAGGATGGGATTCAACATGAGTTACACCTCTTTCTCCGTAGCCGCCCCTGGTCGCGCTTATGACGGCGTTACCGTCGGAAGCGACCAGTGGAACGAACTGCTCGGCAAGCAAATGGCGATTCTTGAGGCCGCTGGCACTGAGCAACTCCTCAGCGGCTACGCAGCGGCGATCGGCAAGTTCGTCAACGTGAACAAATATGAGAGCGTCGAAAAATCGTCGACCGTCATCGCGCAGCTGGCAGCGGCTCAGCTAATTGAGGTCGAAGCCTCTGGTCCCTTTATTAGCTTCGAAGAGTGGTTCGAACTGATCGGGTAGCTCATTGCCAGGCGCGCAGGTGGGCGCGTCGCAGGTTTCTTCATGAAGTAACCCTCATGATCGCGTTGGGTGAATACCGGCGGCGTGTGGACTCCAATGATGATGGCGCAGAGATCTCGACGGTCGAGAATCTTTCCGCTGTGCCAGCATCTCCGGCGCGTTATCGGCGTGTCTTTCCGATCCGGCGGCCGGTACTATGAGCAGTTCTAGCGCCTCTAGCTCAATTGGCAGAGCATCGGACTCTTAATCCGCAGGTTCCGGGTTCAAGTCCCGGGGGGCGTACCAACAAAACACAGCCGGGTGAATGATTCACACCACAAACTGCCGTGCCTCGCGTAAGATTGAATTATCTGATCGGAAAGTGAGGGCATAGCCATGGCCACCTACTCCTGTTCCTCCTGCGGCATGTCGGTAAACGCCACATGCGGAGAATGCAACGAACCACTAGTTAACGACAGCATCGCTAAAGATGATGGGTCGACAGTGCAGGTTTCCAAGTGCCCCAATGATCACGGCAAGATCAAATCGCCGATGTGTTGCGGTGCCGACATGGCGTACGCGGTCGCTTAAGAGCGTTTCGCTACTTGTTGTCTTGTGGTGCCTTGGTTTTCGAACCAGGCCACCTCCGAATTTGGAGGGTTAATCCGAGCGGAGTTGGCCCCCTAGGCTGGCTCCGAACGGCATTGGGAAGCCAATGAACTGGTGTCGTCTTGTTGTCCCGTTAGTGCTGGTGGGCGCCAGTTGCACGTCGCCAGCGATCGAAACTCGAGAAACCTCTAGTGGTCACCCTTCTTTTGCCACCACTACCGAAATTTCGTCTGCCACCCCTGCCAAGATTGCAACTACGACGTCTGCCCCCGGGTCGACAACCACGGCTGCCGTTGTTTCCAATTCGGTCGTGTTGATAGGTCCGGCATCAACCGTGCTGGACGAGTTACCTCAGGTCGTTGATTTACCTGATGAGGTCGACAGTTCGGAGTTAGGACTTCGCGGTCAGATTCGAGCCACTGCGTTTGGTCCGAACGGCGATTACGGGTGGGGGCTCAGCTACTACAGCGGAATCTGGGGTCACTTCGACGGCACGCCACCCGCTGAGGTGCTGAGCGCTAACGGCACGTCGCTAATCCCTGACAATTGGCGATACTCACAGACTCTTTGTCCTGAGGGAACTAGTGCCCGAACGTCACTCAGCGGTCACGGTCCTTCATTTCGGGAAGTGTTTCAGGCCATCGACGGAACGGTCGGATATTGGCCTCAGACCCGATTCCCATCGAGCCAACCTAAATTTCGAATGAGCGGCAATACGGACTGTTACACCACCGATACGTCGAACCCGGGGTGGGTATGGAGAAGTAACGAGGAAGTGATTCCTGGGCTCATTCAGCTCTCCAACAGAATCCTTGTACCTCCAGATGGCATCACTTTCGAAGCGACTGACGGGGAGTTATTGGGTACCGCCTGGATGGCACTTCCCCTTTCGGGCCCATATGAGCGAGGCGGCGTGGTGGTGGGAGATAAAAGCTGGACGCTTTTTCTTGAGGCAGCCAACTTCGGGGGACCCGTCGCTTATTGGGCTCCTGAGGCCTGGAGCAGGGTCACTATCAATCACCCTCCGGCTCATCTTCGTGGGCTGGATCACCGGGAAATAGACACCGAATACAGGTTGTTCGCGAGTCAACTGAGTACCCCCAGTTTGAGCACCGCCGTTCAAGGTAGGGACTGGAGTCGTATCCCTGAACTTCGGTTTCCTGTCGACTCGGAAGGCCGCACTGTCTTTCATCAAGACGTCACCTTTTACGGTCGCGGCGCAATTTATGAACA
Source organism: Acidimicrobiaceae bacterium (assembly GCA_002719335.1). Classification (GTDB taxonomy): domain Bacteria; phylum Actinomycetota; class Acidimicrobiia; order Acidimicrobiales; family Poriferisodalaceae; genus UBA2110. Next base: position 54,254 of record PBHE01000011.1, on the reverse strand, counting down.
GGTCGCTGCCGCTGCGAAGGGAGCACCGTTAGCTGCCGCCTTCGATCATTCAGCTTCTGCTCACGCGCCGCTACAGACACATCGGTGGGAACTTAACCATGGCGACCTGCCGGTCGTGGGATTAGAGAAGTTTGTTCAATTGGCGGACTGGGACACCGAGGACAAAGAGGGGTGGGCGTGGGGATTGCAGTGGTCCGAGCACCCCGGGGTTTTCCCTTCTTATTTCCATCGCGAGGGTGGCGAGTGGCTGGCTGTCGATCGTTCGGATTCACCGTCAGAAATCACTTCAGTCAATTTGGGGTTTCCGGGCGCTACTCGAAGATCGGGGTACGCTCCCCCACTTGCAGATGGCCCCGCCCCGCGGGTGCAACAAGCCATGCTCAATGATGGTTCTGTTGTTCGTTACACCTGGTATCGGTTTGTCGAACAGCCTGCTGTGGTGGCTCTTGACCTAGATGAGACCCAAAAGGCGGCTTTGCAGTCTTTGGTGGAACAAATCCACCGCCAGTGGGGTCCGAACGCGGAATTCATGAAGCCACCGAGTGAGGGTGGTCTGGCGAAGATTCAAACCGAGGTGATTGTTAAACCCCCGGCTGGCGCTGAGGTGGGCTGGGTGCCGGTGGTGATTAGCCAAACCGCAGCCGATTGACCTGTTGATTATCATTTTCGTTGAATGTTCTGTGCGCTGGTCGAGGCTTGCGGTTAAGAGTGCAGACTATGCGTGACCAGTTGACCATTGCCGTTGAGGATGTGACGATCGCTGTGTGATTTCCGCCACCGAACTTGATGCTCAGGACCCTTTGGCCGGTTTTCGTGATCGTTTCGTTCACAATTCGAGTGAGCCTGGACTCATTTATCTCGATGGAAATTCACTTGGACGGCAGCCTCTGGCAGTAGCCGATGTTGTGGCGCGCGTCGTTGATAGGGAATGGGGCGACCGACTCATTAGGGGTTGGAATGAAGGTTGGTTGGAAATAGCGGACGGGGTTGGCGATCTCATCGGCGAAGTGTTGGGTGCCCGCCCTGGAGAAGTAACGCTCGCCGAGAACACATCAGTGTGTCTATACAAAGCCGTTGTAGCTGCATTGCGGGAACGTTCGCCGCGACAGAAAGTCCTCACTGACGATGCCAATTTTCCCTCCGATATTCAGATACTGCGGTCCGCTTGTCGCAGTGCAGGCTCAGGTCAGAGAGTTGAAGTTGTGGAGACTTCAGCCACGGCTGACCCTACGGCGGTTTTGCTTGATGCAATAGATGAGTCGACCGCTGTGGTTTCTCTGAGCCATGTGGCCTACCGGTCAGGATGGCGTTGGGATCTCAAGGCCGTAAACCGGGCAGCTCGACGAGCGGGCGCTCTAGTTGTTTGGGATTTTTCTCACTCGGTGGGAGCAATTCCCATTCATGTCGCTGCCGAGGGTGTTGATATTGCGGTGGGCTGCACCTACAAGTACCTCAACGGAGGCCCCGGGGCCCCAGCGTTCATCTACGTTTCCTCACAACAGAAGGGGCTCAGTAACCCAATATCGGGCTGGTTCGGTAGCCAAAAGCCGTTCGATTTTGACCATCAAAGCCCTCCCGCGAAGGGGATCCAGCGATTCTTAACTGGTACACCTCATGTTGTTTCCGCTGCCCTGGTCCAACCAGGGATCGAGTTGCTACTAGAGGCAGGCATGCCCCGTGTCTATGAAAAATCGGTGATGCTCACTGAGCGCTTCATTGACTTGTGCGACAAAAAGTTGGCCAAGTTCGGTTTCGAGATAGTTACTCCTCTTGATCCCGAGTCGCGTGGATCACATGTTGCTGTGTCTCACCCTGAAGCCCAGGCGGTCTGTCTCGCTCTACTCAATGAACAATCCGTTATCCCCGATTTTCGTCCGCCAGATCTTTTGAGGTTTGGGTTCGCACCCCTTTACATCAGTTTCGCTGACGTTGACTCAACGGTGAAGCGCATCGTTGATGTCGTTGAGGGCGGAGGCATTGACCGGTGGAAGGACAAAACTCCTCTCGTACCGTGAGCAGTCGCGGGTTACGGCGCGCTAGCTGCGAAAACCAGAGTGGCGCACGCGGACCAATACCCTCCCCATCCGTGACATAGGGACACATCGACGTCGGAGACCTGGTTCGCTGCTTCGCCGCGGACTTGCCTGATCGACTCCAACATGCACAACATTCCGTAGGCGCCGGTGTGGGCGTAGCTGAGCCCACCACCACTAGTGTTCATCGGCAACTTCCCGCCTGGTGCGGTGTGCCCCTCGGCTATGAAGTGGCCACCTTGGCCGTAGTCAACGAAACCGAGCCCTTCAAGACCAAAAATCGGTGTGTGGATGAACGCGTCGTAAATCATGAGGTGGTCGACATCGGAGTGGGTGATGCCGGAACTAGCGAACGCTGCTTCGCCACTGGTTCGAATGAACTCCGGGCGTAAGGGTTCGCGAACTCCAGCTGGGCTCATCACACCTGCTTCCAAAGCCCCTCCAGTTCCAAGAACATAGACAGGGGGTTTCGGGTAGTCGACCGCCCTCTCGGCCGACGTGACGATCAACGCGCCACCTGCATCGGACACAAGGCAACACATGGCACGACGGATTGGCCAGGCAATCATGGGTGAATCGAGAACCTCGTCAACTGAAGTAGGTTCACGCAGGGTTGCTCGTGGAACGTCGACTGCCCAAGCGCGTTGGCTGACGGCACCAACCGCTAAATCCTCGTCACTAAGTCCGTATTCGTGCTGATAACGAAGCACTGGAAGTGTGAAGGTGGCCGCTGCTTGGCCTCCGCTATAGAGCATGTCGAACTGTTGTCCGATTCCGCCTCGCTGACCCGCGTCTCCGCTTTGGCCAAGGCGGCGAGTTGACTTGCCTGATTCGCCGTACACGATGAGCACGGTGTTGCAATAGCCGGCATGGATCGCGGCAATTGCGTTTCGTAGTTGGAACATCCATGAACAGCCTCCGACGACGGTGTTGTCAGCCCACGACGGGAAAATTCCCAGTTGTCTGCTCATATCAGCGACTGGGAAATAGCCGCATGTGAAGCCATCGATGTCGGCCGCTGTTATTGCAGCGTCTCGCATTGCGTTAGCAGCGGCATCAATCGCCAAGCCCACCGACGACACATTGGGAACGGTTCCTATTTCGGTCGACTCGGCTGCGCCGACGATCGCCGTTGCACCGGGGGGGATCATCGTTGTTGCTCCGCTGGCTCGAAACAAAGGACGGTTGTTTCTCCGAAGCTGGTGAACGTCGCCCGTAGCGGCATGTCGAGGCGCAGGGTGTCGGGAGATTGTTCACAATTCACGATTGAGGAGGTGAGCATCGGGCCTTCCATGAGTTTCACTAAAGCGACCGAACGTGGTCCTTCGGTACCCCACAGGTCGAGGGGCTTTTGTTGGATGGTGTAGCTGTACAAGGTCGCGTCACCGCTTGCGTCGAAGAACTCGATGTCAGTTGAAGAGCAATGCGGGCAGATAGGCGACGGAGGGAAATATGCGTCATTGCACGAAATGCACCGATTGATGCGAAGGATGCCTTGGTTGCATCCGTCCCAGAACGGCTGAGTTTCAGGTGTCGGGACGGGGACGAGAGGATGAGGCATAACTCAAGTTTTAGCCTGCGGCGATATCGTTTCGCTCAACCTTGCGGAGGAGTTTGTGTCCAACCATGCCTAGGTAGGAATGCGGCCCAAATTTTGGGTCCCTAGAGTTCACCTGGAGGAGGGGAAAATGGGTGACAACGAAGGGAATGCGATCGTTGTTACGGGCGCAGGCTCGGGCATCGGAAAAGCAACGGTCAATCGTTTGGCAAATGATGGCGCAAATGTGGTGGCGGTCGACCTCGCAGAAAGCTCGCTGGACTGGACCAAAGAATTTGACTCTGTGACGCCACTCGCTGGCGATGTAACCGATCCGAACATCAATGAACAGATGGTTAGTTTGGCCGTTCAGAACTACGGGGGTCTACACGCCGTTGTTCTCAATGCGGGAGTGGTAGCTCAAGGCGACATTGTTCGAGGGTCCATGTCGGACTATGACCGTGTGATGGACGTCAACGTGCGCGGGGTCGTACTCGGATTGAAGTCTGCGGTCGCTGTAATGGCATCAACCGGGGGGTCGATCGTTGTGACCGGTTCCGTATCTGGACTTCGCGGCGATAGCGGCCTTTGGGCTTATAACGCCTCAAAGGGCGCAGTTGTGAACCTTGCTCGAGCCGCTGCCCTTGATCTCGGTCACCTCAACATTCGTGTAAACGCTGTGTGTCCCGGACCAATTCATACAGGACTGACTCAGGACACTCGGGGCACCGAAATCGGGGACGCTATGGAGGCACGTCTACCTCTAGGAAGGTTCGGTGAGCCAGAGGAGGTGGCCGCTGTGATCGCGTTTCTCACATCGGCCCAATCATCGTTTGTTACAGGCGCGGCGATTCCGGTTGATGGTGGGGTAACGGCAGGGACCGGCCAATGGGCCACCTACGGCGGTCGTAAACGCGGATACTTGTAGTTACGAATCAACGCAGTTGTGCGACGCTGCGACCATGGGCGAAGCACCCATTTCAGCCTTTCCCGTTCGGGCGTTGGGTGACGTTCTCGAAGATCTGCGGTCAATGATTCTCGGGATTTAAGAAAAGGCGGGCTTCATGGCCAACGTTTTCTTGGTGTTGGCCCATCGTCCCAACGAGTTGCGTGCCTTCATGGCCTCGCACGACGCTCGACTGGAAGGTGAGAGTGGTCTCACACAGGCAGGACGCGAAATGATTAAGTTCGCGCTCAAATTGGCTCGAAAACCCGAATCCAATTGAAGCTGCTGATCACGAATCTCTTCGCGATCACCGATTCAACGATGATGACATTTGGGATATCGGCGCCATAACCGGACTCTTCGCTCTGTCTAACCGTTTAGGGCACCTAGCTTCGATGCGGCCCAACGACGAGTTCTTCACCATGGGGCGAGGTTGAACACCGAACCTCCAACAGAAGCACGTTCAGATCTCTAGCGCGTCCTCAGCGGCGACGTAGTGCACGCCAACTGAAGCCGCTACCTCGGCGTCGGTAACCATGCCCTTGTGCACGTTCAGCCCCCGCCGCAGATGCGGATCGGTTCGCAACGCGTCAAGTCCCTGATCTGCGAGCAACACAACCCGAGGGAGGGTCGCATCGTTTAGGGCGCGAGTAGACGTTTGCGGGACAACCCCAGGCATATTCGCTACGCAGTAATGGACAACGTCATCTACTACGAAAGTCGGTTCTGCGTGGGTGGTAGGCCTTGAGGTTTCAAAACATCCTCCCTGGTCAATAGCTACATCGACAACGACGGATCCCGGTTTCATTTGGCCAATTATTTCGGCAGTGACCAGCTTGGGCGCCTTGGCTCCGGCAACAAGCACCGCGCCGATGACCAAATCAGCTTCCAGGACTTCTTGTTCGATGGTGGTCCGATTAGACGTGATGGTGGTGATACTCGCGCCAAACCTTTGCTCAAGATGGTCGAGGACCGTTGGATCGAGATCGAGGACATGAACGTCTGCACCCATGCCGACCGCTATCTCAGCTGCGTTCTCGCCGACGACTCCGCCCCCTATGATCGTCACCCGCGCTGGGGGAACCCCCGGTACTCCACCGATCAAGATGCCCGCGCCACCGTGAACAGTTTCCAAAGCCGAGGCCCCAGCCTGCACAGCTAAGCGGCCAGCAACCCGAGACATTGGAGCTAGTAAAGGTAACCCTCCGCTGCTATCGGTGACTGTTTCGTACGCTATGCAACTGGCCAGACTAGCGATCAGATCGTGAGTTTGATCGCGGTCAGGGGCAAGGTGGAGGTAGGTGAACAAGATCTGGTCTGCCCGCAAACGGGCTCGTTCGACCGATTGCGGTTCTTTAACTTTCACAACCATGTCGGCCATACTCCACACCTTCTCAACATCATTTGTGACTGTTGCGCCCGCCGCTCGGTAATGGTCATCGGTAGCCCCAATGCCCGCACCCGCTTCAGTTTCTAGGAGAACTTCGTGACCGCGACCGGTGAGTTCTCGGACTGATGCCGGCGTTAACCCGACGCGCCGCTCAGCTTGTTTTATTTCTCTGGGAACGCCAATGCGCATCAACGCACCTCGCCAATCTTTATTTACTGTCTTAAGCACCCGATTCAACAGTGACCATAATGCGCTACTCTTCGCAGTTATCTGCTTATTTTGCGTTTCTTTCCGTGTTTAGGCGCATGATTCTTGCGCCATATTGAGTATTTAAGGCTGAACATTCAATGGAACATCTCGACCACATCGACCGTGCCCTTCTGCGATACCTCGGGCAGGCAGCGCGAGCCACCAACGCCGAATTGGCTGACAAGATCCACATGTCGCAGTCAGCGACCCTTCGGCGAGTACGCCGACTCGAAACCGAGGGCATCATCGAGCGCTACAGCGTTGTAGCTAATCGCAGCGCAATGGGTCGAGGCACTTCAGTTTTTGTTGAAATAACCCTCGACGGCCAAAGCGACGGCCAACTAGACGAGTTCGAAGCTGCGGTAATTGATTGTCCCGATGTTCTTTCATGTCATCTGATTGCCGGTGGCTTTGATTATTTACTTCATGTCGCTTGTGATGACGTCGCCAGCTACGAAAACATCCATCGCCAGCAACTGGCCCACCTTCCTCATGTCGCACGGGTGCAGTCAAGTTTCGCTTTGCGGGCCGTCTTGGACCGCCCGGCAACGGCAATGTTGTGATCGTGCGGAGCGAGGCTCTATCGAAGCTCTTGCAGTGTCTTCAACGCTCCATCAGCGTGTTTTCCCATTCGGGATTCACTCGTGATCATTGCGAGCACCCGCCGGTCGGTCGCGACTACAAAGGTGCGCCGCTTATTTGGCAAGACCCCCCTCCGCTTCACTCCGAATTGGTTGGCGACACTCTGCTCAGGATCCGATAAGAGCATCAGACCCAGGTGATTGGCTTCATCAAAGGCAAGTTGCTGACCCCACGGATCAGCGCTGATACCCACCACCGAAGCCCCAACTTTTGCAAACTCTTCGCTGAGATCCCGGAAGCGGCAGCTCTCCTTGGTTCAACCCGGGGTCATGGCCTTCGGGAAAAAGAACAACACCACGGGTCCTGATAGCAACAAATCAGAGAAACGGACAGGGTCTCCGAATTGATTAGTGGCCTCAAAGTCGGGAGCGAGTTCACCTATACGCACGGCCCCACCCTAGGCAGGTGAGACCCTACGATCTGTGACCATGCGCGGACATCCACAACTCGATGGTTTAGGCCCAGCTCTTCCTAGAGATCGCTGGACCTTGGTCGATGCCGTCCGCACTCAAGCTTCCGTCTACGGTCACCGCGATTTCTTATCCTTTGAGGACGGCAGCAGCCTTTCATTTTCTGACTTCGACCGACTCACCGACTGCCTCGCTACTGCCTTGAGCGACCTTGGTTTGGACGCCGGGGAACGTCTGTTGGCGCTGTTGACAAACAGTCGAGAGTTCATGTTGATGATGATCGCGACTCACAAGCTCCGGGCAGTGTTTGTTCCCATCAACACTGAGCTTCGCGGGGGCTTCCTCGAACATCAGGTCCACAACAGTTCGCCGCGCGTCATTGTCGCTGATGACGGCTTGATTGAACGTTTTGGCGACGTCGACACCTCAAAAGTTGAAATAGAAACGGTGATCCGTGTCACCGAGGGAACCTCAACCGGTAGCGCATTACCGGATTCGTTAGCCGGGATGCGCCATCTCCGCGTCGATGAGCTCTTAGATACGGTGCCGAGACCAGAGGTGTTAGCCAGCCCAGACCCCAGCGACGTGTGCACGATCATGTACACCTCGGGCACGACCGGACCATCCAAAGGCGTCTTGATGCCTCAAGGACACTGTTACCTGTTCAGTCTCGGCACCGTGGCCGCGATGGAGCTAACCGAAGACGACCGCTACTTTTGTTGCATGCCGTTGTTCCATGCCAACGGCTTATTCATGCAGGTGTATGCGTCACTTCTCGCCGGCGCGTCCTGCCACGTAACAAAACGATTCAGCGTGACCGACTGGCTCGACATAGTTCGTCAAGAACAAATAACGGTGACCAACGCGCTCGGCGTAATGCCGGAGTTCATCTTTCGCAGTCCCGAATCACCTCACGATCGCGATCACCAGCTATCGCGCATCCTCGCGATTCCTGTCGCTGAGGAGTGGGGGTCAGCGATGGAGGAACGATTCGGGGTTGTTTTGCGTCAAGGATTCGGAATGACTGAAGTCAACATGATTAGTTACAGCGATGTTGACGATCCGGTTTTGCCTGGCTGCGCTGGCCCACCATTAACAGATTTTTTTGAGGTAATCATCGCTGATCCGTCTACCGACATCGAGGTCTCGAGAAATGAGACCGGCGAAATCTTGGTACGCCCGAAGGTCCCGTTTTGTTTCAACGTCGGTTATTTCAAAATGCCCGAAAAAACCGTAGAGGTGTGGAGAAATCTCTGGTTCCACACCGGTGACGCAGGCCGCATGGATAGCGATGGCAGATTGTTCTTCGTTGACAGAATCAAAGATCGGATTCGAAGAAGAGGCGAAAACATCTCTTCATATGAACTAGAGCAGGCCTTAAACGAGCATCCGGCGGTCATCGAATCGGCGGCTGTGGGGCTGAGAGTGTCCGGGGCGGGCGGCGAAGACGAAATTAAGGCTGTCCTGGCAATCCATGGTGTCGCTCCTGAGCCCTCCGAGTTTCTTGATTGGTGCATTCCGAGAATGCCACGCCACACAGTGCCGAGATATCTCGAATTCGTCACGGAGCTAGATAAGACCGCATCGGGGAAGATCCGAAAGCAAGCGATCCGCGACGCTGGGGTGACGAGTGAAACTTGGGACCGTGAGTCGGTGGGATACGTGGTTAGGCGGGACTGATTGTCAAAAGTAGTTACCCCAGGCTGTGACGCCATGGAATCCGCCGTCTACCAAGATTGTTTGACCCGTGATGTACGCGGCGTCGTCGCCCGCTAGGAAAGCGACCACGGAGCCTATTTCTTCGGGCTCACCCCATCGACGTAGCGCTATGTGGCTTGCTAGACCATCCGCCAATCCGGGGGTTTTACGCCCTTTTTCCCACATTTCGGTGATGATCAGACCTGGGGCCACCGCGTTTACTCTTATGCCGAATTTCCCTAGTTGAGCTGCTTGACTGCGGGTGAGGGAGTCAAGCGCTGCTTTCGTCGCACCATAGGTCGGAAGCTCGGCAACTCCAGTCGCTCCAGCTACCGATGACATGTGGATGATCGACCCCCATCCGCGGTCGGCCATTTGGCGAGAAAGGGCTGTCGTGGTTTCAAGCGGTGCGTGGTAGTTGACACGCATCACCATCTCATCCTCGTCCTTGATTTCGCCGATGCCGGCATTGTTGACGAGGATGTCGACGCCACCCAAGGCTTTCACCGCTAATGCTGCCAGCTCCGCGCCAGCACCCGGTTTCGTTAGATCTGTGGGGAGTACCACCGGATCGTTGGCAAGCTCCGCAGCTACCCGAAGCAGGTCGTCTTCTGAGCGGGCAGCAAGCGCCACTCGAGCTCCTTGTTCGGAGAGTGCTCGCGCGCAGTGCTCACCTATACCGCGACTCGCTCCGGTTACCAGCGCTAGCCGTCCCTCAAGTTTCCCCATCGGGTTCCCCCTTTGCCACCATCCGATTCTTGCAGCACTGCGATGTTTACGCTCTGAAAGACTGGTGTCGTGAATGATCCCCTAGTTGTCGAAGTCACGCGCGGTTCCAGTGTGGAGAGCCGCCATCTAGTCGACGTGGCGTTAGTTGATGGCGTCGGTAAAACGGTTGATGGGTGGGGTGAATTCAATCGACCGACATTGCCTCGGTCATCTCTCAAACCGATTCAAGCGACGCCTCTGATCGCTGAAGGCATCGCAGACGCCGCTGGTCTTACGAACGAGCAACTTGCAGTCGCGTGTTCTAGTCACAGCGGTGAGACCCGCCACGTTCAAGTGGTTGACCGATGGTTAGAAAAAATGGGGTTTTCTCGTCGCGTTCTTGAATGCGGGGCTCATTTTCCCAGTGACCCTGTTGCAGCACGCGACCTTGTTTTGGCTGGCATCGAGCCAGATAGCCGACACAACAACTGCTCGGGTAAACACACGGGGTTTGTTGCGGTATCAAGCTACTTTGAGTTGGATCCGTCGGGTTACATCTCCCCTGAACATCCCCTGATGAAGCGATTTGTGACTCCCGCTGTTGAGGATTTTTGTCGGATCGACTTAAGCCAGCAAACGCCCAGTGTGGATGGATGCGGTGTGCCGGTGTGGTCGATACCCCTCCATCATCTGGCCGTCGGATGGTCGCAGCTTCGGGCCCGAGGGGCGGGCAGCCGACTACTTGAAGCAATGGTTCGCGAACCGTTCCTCGTCGCTGGTTCGGGTCGCGCTTGTACCCGTCTAATGGAGTCCGCCGATGGGAACGCTGTCGTCAAGACTGGTGCTGAGGGCGTGTTTTGTGGTGTCGATCTCCGAGAGGGCTTCGCGTTCGCCCTTAAAGCTCGCGATGGTCACGCCCGGGCAGCGGCAATGGCGGCGGAGTGGATGCTTGACCGGCTGGGCTGTATTCAGCATTGGTCACCTAAAGTCCTGACCAACTGGGCGGGCACGAACGTGGGCGAAATCCGAATCTCTTCTAAGGGGCGATAAAATGACCGCCAAGCCTCACCTATTGGTTGAACTTCAATCTCGACTAGATCCAGCATGCATTCAGTCCGACACTGATGTGATCACTGCCTACGCTCAGGACCGGGCAGTTTTTGAAGGAGCTGGCAGCGCCGCTGTGCTCGTCATGCCGCGCTCAACAGCGGAGGTAGTAGCCACCGTTGAGGCAGCTAAATCGGCAGGCGTGCCCATTGTCCCTCGCGGAGCCGGAACAGGTCTAACTGGTGCAGCCAACGCTACCGATGGATGCATCTTGCTGTCCCTTCATCGCATGAACCAGATCTTGGAAATTGATGCCATAAATCGGATGTGTCGGGTTCAACCGGGAGTCATCAATTCAGATTTGAAAGGCGCCGTCGCCAAACACGGTCTTTTCTATCCACCAGATCCAGCGTCGTTTGAGATGTCATCAATCGGAGGCAATGTGGCAACCAACGCTGGTGGGCTGTGCTGCGTGAAGTATGGAGTCACCCGCGACTACGTGATCGGGTTAGAAGTCGTTCTCGCCAGCGGTGAAGTAATCCGAACGGGCCGTCACACACTGAAATCTACGACTGGTTTAGACCTGACAGGTCTTTTTGTCGGATCCGAAGGAGTACTGGGCGTTATTACCGAGATCACATTGAAGCTCGTGCCCACTCCCCCACTTCCGGCGACCGCAGTTGCCTATTTCGATCAGCTTCCACACGCAGGCGAAGCCATCGTTGAGGTTTTCAAGAGAGGGTACGAGCCAAGCATGATGGAGATCTTGGATCGGGCCAGTCTTCGTCAGGTGGACGCTGTCTACAACATGGGCCTCGATATTGACGCTGCCTGCCTACTGGTAATTCAGACGTCGGGGGATCAAGCTGCAGCTTCTATCGAAGCCATTGCAAACATTTGTGAGATGACGGGCGCAACATATGTTGCTCACGTCGACGATCCGGCAGAGGGCGAGATGCTGGTGGAAGTTCGAAGACGGGTGTGGCCTGCGTTCGAACATCTTGGAAAAGCGATGCTCCCCGAAGATGTCGCCGTGCCCCGTCAGCATTTGCCTGAACTCATGGCCGGCATCGTTACTATCGGAGAGCGACACAAATTAGAGCTACCCACTATCGGTCACGCCGGAGACGGCAATATGCACCCGCTCCTTATCTTCAACGGCGAAGATGAGAACGAAGTGGAACGTGTAAGGACGGCGTTTGCTGAGATCGTGAAACTCGCGCTCAGCTTGGGCGGCACTATTGCCGCCGAACATGGTGTTGGGACACTTAAGCGAGCTTTTGTATCTGACGAGATAGGCCCATCTGAGCTTGGGGCGATGGAAACGATTCGAGCGGCGTTAGATCCTGACCGTCGCTTTAATCCGGGTAAAAAGCTTTAATTTATTTCAGATCTGGTCGCAGCAGGACTCTGCCGGTTGTTCTTCGAGCAGATAAGTCGACCAGACCGCTCATGAGTTCATCTAGACGTAGCTCTCGGCTAACCAGCGGGTCCAGTGTCCCGTTACTCACCATCTCCCACAGTTCGGAATAACACTCGTCAAGCACTTCATCCATACGCCCCTTATATCCGCCCATGTGAACACCTACTACTGAGTAGTTCTTCACGAGGACGTGGTTGGCCGGAGCGCTAGGGATATCCCCGCTTGCGAATCCGACCACCAGCAGACGACCTTCCCACGCGACGAGACGTCTCGCGACATCGAAGTAGTCGCCGCCAACTGGATCATAAATCAGATCGCAACCTCTGCCTGATGTGGCGTCCATCACTTTTTCGTAGAGGTCTTCGGAGTTGTAGTCCACCACCACGTCCGCTCCAAGTGACCTGCAAACCTCAGCTTTTTCGCTGCCTCCCGCGGCAGCAATGACAGTGCATCCGTGAACTTTTGCCATTTGGACGGCTGCGGATCCAACTCCTCCTGCCGCGGCGAGGACCAGAACCGTTTCGCCTGGTTGCATACGTCCTCGCCTATGGAGAGCTGTCCATCCCGTGCCATAAATGACGTTCATCGCCGATGCAGCAGGCAGAGAAACATTTGGTGGAACAATACGCATCTCTTCACCGCGCACTAGCGCTTCTTCGGCGTAACCACCCCATCCTGATGTGGTCATCCCGAGGACGCGATCACCTAGCTGTAGGTCGCATCCGGGGCCTGTCTCAACGACCGTCCCGGCCACGCTCATGCCCGGCGTGAATGGAGGATCTATCCGGACTTGGTATTGGCCCTGGCATTGCAAAATGTCTGCAAAATTAAGATCGCTCGCCGACACTACGACTCGTGCCTCTCCTGCACCCGGAGTCGGCGGATCGACCTCTTGGACCGAGAGGACGTCCCACGGGTCGCCTAGTTTGCTGAGTCGCCAAGCCTTCATCTGGTCTCCTGCAGAGTTTCGTTTCGACGGCACCGTAGCAACCAACTCCCTTTGCTGTGGGAGTAAGTTCGAGTCATGAATAGCCCCTCGCCTGAAATCGCGGTTGTCGGAGCTGGCATTGCTGGAGCGTCCGCGGCGTATCGATTAAGTGAACTTGGGCTGAAAAGCCGAGTGTACGAAGCTGAAGGGCAGCCCGGCGGGCGGATGGCAAGCGCGGTGATCGATCACGCCAGCTTTGACCATGGAGCACAATTTTTTACGACTCGCGGCCGAGAATTCCGACATGTTGTGGACGCCGCAGCAGCGGACGGGGCAGTCAAGGTTTGGACGCTCGGCTTTGATGTACCGCCCGACGGTTATGAAAGATGGCGCGGGGTGCCTGATATGACGGCGTTAGCGGCTTGGCTGCTACGCGAGGCAGGCGTACCGGTTCATTTCGATCAACGCGTCGATGATCTCAAACATCTAGACACCTCGGCGATCGTGCTCACCCCGCCGGTTCCTGTAAGTCTCGCCCTCGCTCAGGATTCCAATCTCGAACCTCCAAAAAAACTTCTGACCAGGCTGAGAAGTGTCGAGTACAAGCGGACGATCGCAGTGCTTTTCTCCTTAGAAGAACACCCCGGGGGTGTTCCTAGCCATGGCGGCATGCAGTTTGTCGATGACCCTGATCTGGCTTTTGTCTCTGACAACGCCGCAAAAGGGGTGAGTGAGGCCCCAGCGGTAACTATTCATCTTTCAAATGACGCGAGTTTGGCCCTTTGGAACCAACCTGATCACGAGTTGACCGAGTACGCGATCAAGCGTCTGAAGGCCAAGGTTGGTCCTGTCGTTCCGCTGGGCAGCATGGTGCAACGGTGGCGTTACGCCGGTCCGGTTCAGGTACTTGAAGAATCAGCGTTCGTGTGGGGCGACCGGCCAGTGATCGTGATGGCCGGAGAGGCATTCAACGGTCCGAAGGTCGAGGGAGCTTTCGATTCCGGCAGGCACGCAGCCGAAAAGATCGCTGAGCTCGTCTCTTGACTAGGTACCTTGCATCGGGGGGCCAGTGGTGAGTCGAGCCGATCACATAGCTGGCTTGGACGTGGGGCGTCTCACCCCAGTTGACATTGAATACTTTTTTAAGACGCTTCCGCCCCGTGTTCCCAAAAGAGTGAGCGAGGATCATCAGGTTCTTCTTCGCCAACTTTGCTTACGTCTGCACGATTTGGCGGCGTATCTCGGCGACCCGTTGGCTGAGTCGTTCGATCAAAACGATGTCAGCAGAGTGCTGTCGTCTATTGGTGAGCGGTTGGAGCGAATGAAGCGGCGCGAATGGCGTGCGCGCGTCGCGGGCACCCGAGTCTTGCAGCACTTGCGTGATGAGATCGGAGAAATCTCCGCTGATCTCTACGAAATGTCCACAGGATGACGCTGTCTACCGGTGCCGCCTAACGTTGGAGTTAGAAAGGGGTTGCATGATGTCGCTCACATCACATGACTATGAAGAAATTCGTCAGTTGTTAGCTCGCTACAACTTCGCTATCGACTTTGGAGATATCGACAGTTGGGTCCAGACGTTCACCTCAGATGGGGTTTTTCGTTGCTTGGGTTTACCAGACGGCGCTCCGTTGGGAGGTACCCACGAAGGCGAGAGTGCTCTTCGAGCGTACGCGGAAACTCATTTTTCAATTAGCCAAGGCCGAGCTCGACACTGGAACTGGAATCTGCTGATTGAGGGGAACAACGATTCAGCAACTATGAAGTGTTACCTCAACGCCTATAGCGGCGGACAAGGGGACTCAGCCCTATTCAGAGCCACAGGTGTGTACAGAGATCGACTGTCGCGAACCGACGAGGGCTGGAGATTCACCGAACGCGAAGTCACTATTGACCCGGCGTAAACGCCATTGAGATCGGCCCAACATTGTTGACCTACGCTTGTAGAAAACTACTGGAGGTGTGCTGTGTCGGTAGCTGAAGCTTCAACGGAACTGATTCCTGTACTGGACCTCCAACCGCTATTCGAAGGCGACTCTGCTGACGTGCGGGACTTGGCGTCGGAGCTACGTCAGGCTTTAGAAGAAGTCGGTTTCTTCTCCATCGTCAACCATGGCGTTCCCTGGGGTGCAGTTGAAGACATTTATGACGCCACTAGAACTTTGCACGCTCTTCCTCAAACAGAGAAAGACGCAATCACGATGGACCGCACACACGGTGGATACCTCGGGATGGGCGCCGGGACCTCGTACGCGAGTGAGATTGCCGGAGAGGTACGTAAACCAAACCAGAATGAGGCATTTTTCGTTCACGAGGGCGGCTACCGAGAGAGTAACCAATACCCCGACATCGCTGACTTTAGAGAACTAACGGCTTCATACATTGAACGCATGGGGGCTTTAGCCGGTTCGTTGATGACGTTATTGGCATTGTCGCTAGATCTTGACGCCGATTTTTTCGCCAAGGATTTCGACATTCCGAGCGTGACACTTCGCATGTCGCACTACCCGGTAATGGAGTACTCCGATAATGAATGGGGTCTCGCTCCTCACACTGACAGTTCGATATTCACGTTCTTGCCGGTCAACGAAACTCCGGGGCTTGAGGTTCGACCAGCGGGACACGACTGGATTCAACCGGCGGTAATTCCCTGTTCTTTTCTGGTCAACAGCGGTGACATGTTGAAACGTTGGACCAATGACTCCTATCTATCCACCGCTCATCGAGCAAGCAACCTGTCCAACGTTGATCGATACGCTGTGCCGTTCTTTTATGGAGCCAGAGACGACGCCGTGGTGGAACCTGTTCCCACAACAGTCTCCGAAAGCAATCCCAGCAGATATGAACCCATCACTTATGGCGATTACCAACGCTGGTTCATTGACCGCAATTACAGAGGACTAACCGGTCAAGTGGCCTCGGAGACTCCGCCCTAAAGAAAGCCGGACACCTGCTGAGACAGAGCTCCTTGTCAGGCGTGTCGGTTTCTGTTTCCTTTTGAGCAACGGGCGATGTGGTGTTGAAACATCGCCTTGATCAGGCCCGTCTTGGGGTACTTGGTCTTATCGTGGAGGCGGTGACTATGGACTTTCGCATTTTTACTGAACCGCAGCAGGGTGCCACCTATTCTGATTTGTTAGCAGCAGCTTTGACCGCAGAAAAGTCCGGCTTTGATGGTTTCTTTAGATCAGATCATTGGCTCACCATGGGAGAAAACGACGGATTGCCTGGGCCAACTGACGCTTGGGTCACCTTGGGTGGCTTAGCCAGAGAGACAACGAAAATTCGGCTTGGGACTCTCGTTAATTCGGCAACTTTCAGACTCCCGGGACCGTTAGCAATCACAGTTGCCCAAGTTGATGAGATGAGTTCAGGCAGAATCGAGCTTGGCCTTGGCGCTGGTTGGTACGAAGGAGAGCACTCTGCTTACGGAATACCATTTCCTGCTCTGGGTGAACGGTTCGAAATTCTAGAAGAACAACTAGAAGTTATAACTGGGCTGTGGTCGACTGCCCCTGGAGAGCGGTACAACTTCCAAGGCGAGCATTATTCTTTAGTCGACTCTCCGGCCCTCCCTAAGCCTCACCAGATGGAAGGTCCGCCGATCATTATCGGTGGTGGTGGACCGCTCCGAACTCCACGACTGGCAGCTACCTATGCTGATGAGTTCAATCTTCCTTTTCGATCGATTGAAGCATTCAAGGAACAAAAGGATCGAGTAGTTAGCGCTTGCGAGAAGCTCGACCGTGATCCTGAGGAATTAACGTACTCAGCTGCGCTTGTCGCTTGCGTTGGGGACACCGAAGCTGATATTTCAGCGCGAGCGCGAGCTGTGGGACGCGACGTGCAAGAGCTGAGAGAAAATGGTCTTGCTGGCACACCTGACGAAGCAGTTGAAACACTTCAGAGGTGGCAAGAAGCGGGTGCAGAGAGAATTTATCTTCAGGTTCTCGATCTTGATGATCTAGATCACATTGCTTTGATGGGCCGAGAATTCAACGGGAAATTATGAACCTGGCCTGAGTAGTTGCGCCATAAAAAAGCCAAAGCTGTAGCTAGTCGAGGACATCGAGGTCGTTCTCGGCTCGACAAAGCACCGCTACTCGAGGACACCGGCGACGGCTAGCTCTGCGACGCGGTCGGCGTCGTACCCCAGGATGCCTTCGAGAACCTCGAAGGTGTGCTGACCGTAGCTGGGTCCCGCATCAGTTATGTCGTCACTAGATCTGCTCATCGCGAAGCGAGTGCCCTCGACCCACATCTTTTCGTTTGTCATGTGGTCGACGTGACGGAAATGTCGTCGATGTTCGAGCTGCGGATCTTCAGCTAGAGCTTCAGACATCTGCAATCGGTGCGCGGTCACGCCTGCTTCCTGAAGTAACTCTTGGGCTTCGGCACCCGAGCGTTGAGATGTCCACGCGGAGATTTCGTTGTCGATTTCGTCTCGATGTTCGCGTCGTTGCTCAGCATCGAGGTCGAGCAGGTGCTCTGGGAGGCTCATCAGGTGACAGGTCGCAGCCCACTGGTCGTCGTCTTGGCAGACTATGGCAACCCAATTGTCTTCACCCGAGGCTGGATAGTTTCCATGGGGGAACATCGAGGGATGGTCGTTGCCTATTGGTTCAGGTTCGCGGTTGTTGATTCGGTAATCGAGGACCGCTGGAGTCAAGAAGTGCATGGCTGCCTCTGCCTGAGAGAGGTCGATGTACTGGCCTTCGCCGGTACGGTCGCGATGGTCGAGCGCTGCCAGAATTGCTGCGGTGAGAAACCGCGGCGACACATAGTCGGTATAGGCGCCCATTACTCCGGCTGGTTCTCTGTCTGGCCATCCAGTCATTGCATAGAAACCAGACATCGAAGCTCCCATGGTGCCAAAACCAGCCAAACTGGACAGTGGTCCGTCTTGACCAAAGAGGCAACTGCTGGTCATGATGATCGACGGGTTGATCTTTTTGAGATCTTCGTAGCCGAGTCCCCAGTTTTCCATCGCTTTGGGGGAGAACGATTCGCAGACAACGTCGGCCCATTCGACGAGGTCGAGAATCACCTGTTTGGCCTCCGGTTTTGACATGTCGAGGGCAAGTCCCATCTTCCCTGCGTTCATGTTTTGGTACAAACCGCCGTTGTCAGCGCCGCCTTCGTCGTTGAGGAACGGTTGTATGGTTCGCGCTGTTTCAACCTTGTTCGACGATTCGACGCGCACCACGTTGGCTCCCCAGTCAGCTAGCACTCTTGTCGACGCCGGTCCCGCCATCACCCACTGCAAGTCCAACACGTTCACGTCCGACAGAGGTAGCGCCGTTCCGTCCGAGGGTATCTTGGCGGCTTGTTTTGGTAGTTCGCGGGCCGTTTGGTCTAAGAACTCCTCGTTGGCTTCTCCAAGGACAGGAGGGGGCTCCTCGATGGTCATCGGTGTCGCCGACATTTTGGCTGACGGACCGGGGAAGGAAACCTTTCCGTGGCCGGGAATGTCGATCTCGCGCCAAAAGTCTCGCTCGCTGTAATGCGCTTCTTCGGCAACGTCGCCTACGTTTGCTACTGGCACCACGAGAAGTCTTCGCGTTAACGCCTCTTTGAGCAGATCCTCTTTTTGCCGTTTGGAGGTGAACGCTGCGGCCACATCTTGAATCCGGTCGTACTCCCCCATTGGGATTTGCCCACTCATGACTCCCGCAACAAAGTCGATCCATTCGATCTCTAAATCGCTGTCCTCACACTCTCCCTCTTCGTGAATCCACTCGAAAAGACGTTGACCGAATGGGCCTATCGCTTCTCCAAACAATATGGTCGTTGATACATATCCATCGGCGGCTGGCGACCGCAACCGAATTTTGAATGGGCCGAGTTTGGCTCCACCGCTCATCCTTCCTGCGTCTGGAGAGTTATACAGATGCGCCAAAGAGGTGGACTGTGTCGCGCAGGTAAGTGCCTGCTGGGCTGAAACATCGATGTGCTGCCCTACTCCCGATCGGTTCCTTTCATGCAGCGCGATCAACGTTGCAGCACCAGCCTCGGCTGAGGCGTGAAGGAAGGATTGATCAAGTGGAATTCGTAGGGGCGCCCGGTCGTCGTCACCTTGCAAGGCCATCTGCATTCCGGCGGCGGCCACCGTGAGGTCAGTCGCCTCCCACGTCGCCTTGGGGCCAGTCTGACCGTAAGCAGAGATCGACGTGAAAACTAATTGAGGATTGATTGATGAGAGTTCCTCGTAGCCGAGCCCACGGCGAGCCATTGTTCCAACGTCAGAAGATTCGATGACGACATCGGCTCCCTCGACAAGGGCCTTGAGCTGTGATTGTCCCTCTGGGGAATCTAAGTCCAAGGTGATGCTCCGCTTTCCGCGGTTGTACGACCAAAACCACAAGGAAGCTTCCGGGTCTTCTTCTCGTCCTTCCACGAAAGGCCCAACCGTGCGCGATCGAGACCCGGTCGGCGGTTCTACAAGAATCACTTCTGCGCCGAGGTCAGCAAGCATCATGCCCGCCAACTGACCGCGCTCGTCTGTGAGATCAAGAACTCGATATGCCGAAAGCATGTTGTGGAACCTTCCTCCCGAGAGTGAGAACACGCTAGCGCCGTGGAGTCAGTACTCGTTCACCACGGCGCATTTCGGCCCTCTTTCCGGCCTCGTTAGATCCGGCGCGAAAGACGCAGCGGGCGTCGCTGACCGTGAACAGCGCAAGTGCGCTGCGTCGAACGGTGCTTCAGTCATAGACTTGCATCTCCGAAAAGAGAATTTCCTTCGATGGGGGTACACATGTCCGATTTCTCCTACAGCACCACCATTGAAACCGCCGCGGCGGTCGCCGCGGGCGAGGTGTCTAGTCGAGAACTACTTGAAGCGGCACTAGCAAGAGTGGAACGTCTTGACGGCCCCATTAACGCGGTCGTCGCGCTCGACGCTGAACGCGCGTTGGAAGCAGCTGACAAAGCAGACGAAGCGGTGAGTCGTGGCGGTGAGCTGGGACCGCTTCACGGGGTGCCGATCACCATCAAAGACAGCTTCCAAACCGAGGGGCTCGTCACCACCTCGGGTGCTCCCGAACTCGCCGATTTTGTGCCTGACAAAGACGCGGATCCCGTCGCTCGCTACAAAACAGCCGGCGCAATTGTTTACGGCAAAACCAATCTTCCGATCTGGGCAGGCGATTTGCAGTCCTACAACAAGGTGTACGGCACTACCGCCAATCCCTACGACATCGAGTGCACACCAGGGGGATCGTCTGGTGGCTCTGGTGCATCCCTAGCCGCCGGTTACACACCGCTGGAATTGGGCTCTGACATTGGAGGGTCTATCCGCATTCCTTCCCATTGGTCGGGTGTGTGTGGCCACAAGCCGAGCTACGGGATTGTCTCGGCGTTAGGACAAATCCCTGGAATGCCCGGAACGCTCAGTCAGGCCGATATAGCGGTGGCAGGTCCAATGGCCCGCGATGTTGACGATCTTGAGATGGCCCTCAACCTTCTCGCTGGTCCTGATCAATGGAACCAAGTGGCGTATTCTCTTTCTCTTCCGCCTGCCCGTCACAATCAGATGGCCAACTTTCGCGTGGCGGTATGGATCGACGAAGACTCCGCACCAATTAGTTCGGAGTATCGAGAGCTTCTAATGAAAGCTGCATCAGCTTTAGAAGGTGCTGGAGCAGCGGTGGACTATGAAGCAAGACCGCAGTTCACTTTCGAGAAAGCTGTCGATACGTTTCAGCACCTCCTATCTGCTGCAGAAGCCGGCACCTGGACCTTGTCCGAGATCGAAGAATTGGCCTCTAGCAGCGAAGAACCTGAAGGTGAAATTGGTATTTGGTACGCGACGATGCGTCATCGCGAATGGTTGAGTTGGCATGAGCGACGTCTGCAACAACGGAACAGATGGCGAGAGTTTTTCAAAACTTTTGATGTGGTGTTGCTACCGGTGACGCTTGGTGAAGCGATCCGTCATGATCATTCGCGTCCGTTCACCGGGAGAACCATCGAGGTAGATGAGCAAACGCGCTTATATACCGACCAGATCAAGTGGATGGGTCTGACCGGGGTGTCATGGCTTCCCGCGACCGTTGTACCAATAGGCCAAATTGATGCGAAACCTGTCGGTGTTCAAATCGCTGGACCGTTTCTTGAAGATCGCACCACTTTGGCTGTAGGTCGGTTTTTGCAAGGAGCTCTTGGAGGCTTTCAGAAACCGTCAGGTTTTTAAACACTTTCCGCGCCAAGGGGCGAAAGCCGCAAGCTAAATGTGGCCTCCCTGGCCGCCGTCAACATCGATGGCTGCCCCGTTGACGTAGGAAGCAGCGTCGGTGCATAAGAAAGCGATCACGTTCGCGACCTCCTCAGCGGTGCCGTAACGACCGACGGGGACGCTTTTCGAATTATTTGCCAGGACTTCTTCTGCTGAACTCCCCGACGCCTCAGCCACTTCCCCTGCAGCTCGATCCCACATCGCCGTGTGGATTAGACCAGGAAGTACCGAATTCACTAGTACGCCGTCTCGTCCGTACTTTCCCGCTAGGGCTTTGCCGGTAGCAACCATTGCAGCCTTAGTCGCTGCGTAATCGACGAGTGCAGCACCCGGATATTTGGCTGCGCCGCTGGCGATCATCACGATGCGTCCCCACTTCTGAGATCGCATACCAGGGAGAAAGTGTCGAGTGCATCGAACTGCGGACATCAAATTGAGTTCGTGGAGCTGCGACCAATCTTCGTCTGTCATGTACTGAAAATTGCGCGAGGGGGAAGCCCCCACGTTATTGACCAAAATGGTTACCTCTCCGCGAGTGCTGACTTCGGAGAGAAATTCTTCGACGGAATCTCGATCACCCATGTCGGCCACGTGACCATACAGCTCACATTCACTGCCCGATAGGGACGTAACGAGATTCTCGACGGCGTCTTTGCTACGAGCACAAAACTCAACTTCTGCTCCCAGTTTCGCTAGTAATTGAACGGTAGCCGCGCCTATACCGAGGCTGGCGCCTGTCACTACGGCCCGACGTCCCTTCAGATCAAGTTGCATCACTCTTTCCTTTATCGCCTGACATCTCAATTGCAACATCTTTCCATCAGAGAGATGTCGACGCATTCACAAGTAACCATCTGGGTCGAAGACGCGTCTAGATTTGCCGAACCATGTCTGTTCAGCTTCCAGATCAAGCACAAGTCGTGGTGGTCGGCGGTGGCATTATCGGTGCCAGCATCGCGTATCACTTAACCAAGCGCGGAGTATCCGACGTTCTGGTTCTCGAGCAAGGACAACTAACTGGCGGCACTACGTGGCATGCCGCTGGATTGGTGTCGCAACTGAAGTCAACCCACTCTCTGACGAAGCTGGCGACGTACTCAACGCGTCTATTCGAAGAACTCGAAGATGAGACGGGGCAGGCGACCGGATACAGGGCTCCCGGTTCGATTTCGGTCGCGTCAGACTCAGAACGCTGGGAAGAACTGCTTCGAGGCATTTCGATGGCGTCAACTGTGGGAGTCGAAATTCGTGAGATCGGAATGGACGAACTGGGAGAGATGGTGCCCCTTCTGCGCACCGACGATCTTGTCGGCGCGCTTTACATTCCCAAGGACGGACAAACCTCTCCTGTCGACACCACCATGGCGTTAGCTAAAGGAGCTCGCAACGGCGGCGCGACGATTGTTGAAGGGATCGCTGTCGCCCGGCTTCTGAAGGACGGTGACCGTTGCGTCGGCATCGAAACTGAGGACAATCAGATCGTTAACGCGGAAACTGTGGTGATGGCGGCGGGCATGTGGACTCGACATCTGGCAGAAACCATCGGAGTCAAAGTGCCGTTGCAAGCATGCGAGCACTTTTACATCGTGACTGAGCCATTGGAGGGCGTGGAGCGAGGAATGCCGATTGTTCGTGATCCAAGCAATTACACCTATTTCAAGGAAGAAACCGGGAAGATCATGGCGGGGGTTTTCGAGCCTCAGGCGAAGATCTGGAATCTGGACGGTATTCCTCGGGATTTCTGCTTTGGCACGCTCCCCGAGGACTGGGACCATATCGGACCAATTTTTGAAGCGGCATGCCGTCGTATGCCTGCTCTAAGTGAAGCTGGCTTGCAACTCTTCTTTAACGGCCCCGAGGCATTCACCCCAGATGGCACTTTTTATCTCGGTGAGTCACCCGAAATGGACCGCTGTTTCGTTGCTGCTGGTTTCAACTCCGTTGGCATCCAAACAGCGGGGGGTGCCGGCTGGGTTATGGCTGATTGGATCATTGATGGATATCCGCCGATGGACCTCTCCGGCGTCGACATCCGTAGAGCTTTCCCGTTCCAAAATGATCGGTCCTACCTCCAGGAACGAATTTCGGAATCTTTGGGTCTTCTGTATGCGATGCATTGGCCATTTCGTCAGTACGAATCAGCTCGTGGAATTCGAAAAAGCGCACTCCACGGCGTTCTGAGTGCCGTTGGAGCGGTCTTCGGAGAAACGGCTGGCTGGGAACGCCCAAACTGGTTTGCAAACGAGGGCCAACTCGGCGAATACGACTATTCCTACGGCAAGCAGAATTGGCATGAGAACATGCGAGCTGAGTGTGATGCGGTCCGAACAGCAGTAGGGATTTTCGATCAGAGCTCCTTCGCTAAGTTCTCTGTGAGCGGACCCGATGCGCTCGCGGTTCTCGAAAGGTTGAGTGCGAATTCAATCGATGTCCCTCCAGGTCGGGGGGTGTACACCCAGTGGTTGAATGATCGAGGCGGCATTGAGGCGGACTTGACTGTCACTCGCCTTGACGGAGACGTTTTTTGGGTTGTGACAAGTGCCGCGTCACAGACACGCGACTGGGCGTGGCTGCGGCGAGGTTGTCGTGAACACGACGTAACTATCTCTGATATCACAGATGATTGGAGCGTTCTGGGGGTGATGGGGCCCAACTCTCGAGGACTGCTGCAATCCCTTACCAAAATTGATCTCTCCGACGAGGCGTTCACTTTTGGAACTATGAAGTCCGTCGTTATCGCCGATGTGACGTGTCGGGCGTTGCGTATGAGTTATGTAGGTGAGCTTGGTTGGGAGCTTTACGTTCCGGTGGGGCAGACCGAGGCGGTGTACTCGGCGGTAACTGAGGGCGGAGAACCGCACGGTCTTCGTCACGCGGGGTTTCATGCCATGAATTCACTGCGCCTCGAGGCTGGCTACCGGCACTGGGGGCATGACATCTCTGATGAGGACACGCCGCTGGAAGCGGGACTGGGATTCGCGGTCGCTTGGGAGAAACCCGGCGGCTTTGTTGGGCGTGAAGCTCTCCTGAGTCAAAGAGACGCACCTAAATCCAAACGGCTGATTCAGTTTCGAATCGAAGACGCTGAGTTGATTAGCTACCACGATGACCCGATCTTTCGCGATGACATCTACGTTGGTCGCACAACAGGAGGGATGTGGAGCCATGTCGAAGATCGCTGTCTCACGATGGCTTATGTAGGTAATTCTGAAGGCGTAACTCAGCGCTGGCTGGATGATGGAGAATGGGAAATTGAAATTGGAACCCGGAGGCGTCCGGTGACTCCGAGCATCCGAAGTTTTTATGACCCAAGAAATCAAAGAGTCAGAATGTGACTGCCAAATCATCTGTTGAAGTGGAAGAGACAGCGGCAATATGAAAGAAGAAGTTCAGGTAGCGATCGTCGGGGGTGGGGCCATGGGCGTGGGTTTGCTGTATCACCTTGCTCATGAGGGGTGGACCGACACCACTCTTTTGGAGAAAGGCGAACTGACCTCGGGCGCTACGTGGCACGCGGCAGGTCTGGTTCCGCACTTCATTGGCAGCCTCAATATGGCGAAAGTTCACGCGGAAGCCCCGTCTTTGTACGCGCGACTCGAAGAAGAAACAGGTCTGAATGGGGGCTGGCATCCGACTGGCGCGATCCGTTTGGCGTTAACAGACTCCGAAGTTGATTGGTTTCGCTACGTGCAAGGGGTATTGACGCTGGTGGGAGTAGAAAGCCATCTTTTAAGTCCAAGTGAAATAGTTGAGCGCCAACCACTCCTTAATGTCGATGACGTGAAATTAGGGTTTTGGACTCCAAATGACGGATGGAGCGATCCAAGCAGTTCCACGAATGCCATGGCTCGAGGTGCCCGCCAACTGGGCGCCAGCATTGAGCGACACACCCTGGTGACAGCAATGAATCAATTGTCTGACGGTCGGTGGGAAGTCGTTACGGACAAAGGTCGGCTCGTAGCGGAACATGTCGTAAACGCGGCGGGCTGCTACGCGCCACAACTGGGCGAAATGGTCGGATACGACGTACCAATTGTTTCCGTCATTCACCAGTATTTGGTGACCGAAGCCATACCTGAAGTCGCGGAGTTGGACTTTGATTTTCCTGTCATCCGCGATCCGCGCGCTTCGTGCTACTACCGACGCGAAATCGATGGGCTCATTATCGGACCTTACGAGCGCGCTGGGGCCAAAACATATGGCGTCGATGGCATCGACTGGGACCTGCATTTCCATTTAACTCCGCCCGATCACGATGTGTTGATGCCCTGGCTTGAGTTGGCAGCTCAACGAATCCCTGTCTTTGCCGAGGCTGGCATTAGAACCACAATTTCCGGGCCCATCACCCATACTCCCGATTCGGGTTATCTGATGGGACCCGCACCCGGGCTCAAAAATTATTGGGTATGCGCCGGGGCTTCTATAGGAGTGACTCAAGGACCGGGCGCGGGAAAGTACTTAGCTCAGTGGATGGTCCATGGCCAAACCGAAATCAACGTCGCTGAGATGGACCCGCGACGTTTCGGTACACATACCTATCC
Source organism: Acidimicrobiaceae bacterium (assembly GCA_002719335.1). GTDB lineage: Bacteria > Actinomycetota > Acidimicrobiia > Acidimicrobiales > Poriferisodalaceae > UBA2110. The sequence continues at coordinate 28,466 of PBHE01000011.1, read as the reverse complement.
GAAAGGGCCTTTTGCTGAAGCCAAAGCAATCGACGAATTTCATGAGATGTATCAGGTCCGGCCTCCCGGCGAGCAACGCTTCGCTGGCCGCCCCATCAAGACAACTCCTGTCTATGATTGTTTCGACGAACTCGGTGCTCAGTGGATGGAAATATTCGGGTGGGAGCGGCCTCAATACTTCGGGCAACCCGAACAACACACTTTCCGACGCTCAAATGCCTTAGATGCTGTTGGTGACGAGGTTCGCGGCACAAGAGAAAGGGCGGGCATCGCTGACCTCACCGCGTTCACAAAAATTGAGGTGACGGGGAAGGACGCTGCTTCGCTGCTTGATCGTCTTTCGGCGAACAAACTGCCGGGCAAAGACGGTGGCATGCGGCTTACTCACATGTTGACCTCTCAGGGAGGTATCGAATGCGAGATGACTATCACTCGGTTAGGCCCTGACCGCTTTTATTTGAACAGCTCAATAATGGGTGAAATCCACGACCTCGACTGGCTGACTCAACATGTTCTCGAAAACGAAAATGTGGCAATTCGTGACGTCACTAATGAACTTGCCATCTTGGCGGTAAGCGGGCCTCGCTCAAGGGACATCATTCAACCACTTACTGACACAGATCTTTCCAATGGAAGGTTTGGGTGGCTCAATGCTAAGGAAATCAACGTCGCCGGAGTTCCCTGTATCGCTTTACGAGTTAGCTACGTTGGTGAACTGGGCTGGGAGCTTCACCACCCCATAGCTTCAATGCTCACGCTCTATAAGGCCCTGGTGACGTCCGGCGAACCTCATGGTTTGGTTCACTTCGGCAGCTACGCGATGAACGAGATGCGTATCGAGAAGGGCTACAAAGCATGGGGCTCGGAGTTGACCACTGAAATCACTCCTATTGAGGCCCGAATCGAACGTTTTGTTGATCAGTCAAAAGATTTCATCGGTAAAGAGGCGGTCGTTGCTCGTTCGAAAGAACAACTATCAATGGTTCTTGTCTACTGCGAGGTTGACACCGAAGACACGGAGTGCCGAGGCAACGAACCCGTCTACTGGAACGGCAAGCTGGTAGGTATCACTACAAGCGGCACCTGGAGCCATACGTCGAACAAAAGTCTCGCATTTGCCTATGTCACTCCGGACCTGGAGCAGGCCGGATCTCGCTTTGAAATTCGCATCATGGGTCAACAGCGCAACGCCACAGTGCTGGACGCTCCCGCAGTCGATCCCCAGAACGTGAAGCTGAAGGCGTAAATCATGGCAAGTGGAAATCCTTCGCGACGAGCTGGCGGGCGAAGTGCGCGAGTCGCCAAACGCTCTGCGGAGATCCCATTGGCTGATCGTCCGATTCAGCCTGGAATGACCGGCGGCGCATATCAGCCGTTGACTCAAGAACAAATGGTCCAGATCTTTGATGCGTCGCTGACTCTGCTCAGCGACATTGGAATGGGTCAGGCAACTCCTGAATTCATCGATTTAGTCACATCATCTGGTGGCACCTTGGACCAGGACCAACGTCTCCACTTCCCGAATGCAATGGTTCACACCGCTATCGAGAATGCTGCAACGGAGTTCACCCTCTACGGCTTTTCTCCCCACCACGACGTGCGTATCGGGGGACAACGGGTCCACTTTTCTACAGGAGGCGCTGCTGTTCTCATGCTGGAGCACGAAACTTCGACGTTTCGTCATAGCTCTCTAAAAGACATCTATGAAATTGGCCGAGTCATTGACGCTCTTGAGCACATCCATATTTACGTTAGGACCGTGGTTGCACGCGACATGGAAACGTCTAGGGAGCTTGACCTCAACACCGCTTACGCAGTTATGGCAAGTACTAGCAAACCCGTCGGCACTTCGTTCTTTCAGCCCGAACACGTTCATGAAGTGGCACAGATGTTTAACATCGCGCTGACCGGCGACCCCAATGCCGACGAGTTCCGCAACCGCCCCTTCTGTATTGCCAACAATACTTTTGTCGTTCCACCGCTCAGGTTCGCTGAAGACTCAGCGTTATGTATGGCTGAGCAAGTTCGAGCAGGCATGCCAATTAATTTGCTGTCGGCAGGGCAAGCTGGCGCGACCTCGCCTGCGACTCTGGCGGGTTCCCTTAGCCAAGCGCTCGCCGAGTGTCTTGCCGGACTTATCTGTGTAAATCTGCTGTCGCCCGGTCACCCATGCACTATGGGTATGTGGCCCTTCGTCTCCGATCTCCGCACCGGTGCTATGTCTGGTGGTTCAGGAGAAGAAGCGGTACTCAATGCTGCCGCAGCTCAGCTAATTAATTGGATCGGCTTGCCTTCCGGTGTAGCGGCCGGAATGGCGGACTCCAAGCTGCCCGATCAGCAAGCCGGTCACGAAAAGGGAACCACTGTCACTTTGGCAGCTCAGGCGGGAGCCAACGTGGTATTCGAATCAGCAGGCATGCTCGCTTCACTTTTGGCGTGTTCGCTTGAAACCTTGGTGATTGACAACGACCTTCTGGGCGCAGTTGCTCGGAGCGTCAAAGGAATTGAGGTCAACAACGATTCCCTAGCAGTCGAGGTCATTCGCGAGGTCGTCGAGGGTGCGGGCCATTTCCTCGGTCACGAACAAACTCTCCGCGTAATGCAAACGGAATATATCTACCCATCTGTCGGTGACCGATTAAGTCCCGAAGACTGGGCTGATGCAGGTTCGTTGGATGTGCGAGCCCGAGCGAATGGACGAGTTAAGGAAATTCTTTCTCTGCCAACTCCGGCACACATAAACCCGAAGGCGGACGCTTTGATTCGGGATCTATTCCCGATTCGGCTGGATCTTGTTTAATTGTGTCTGCTTCTGAACATCGACGTGGACTGCTTCTCGCCTCCCTTGGCGTGGCAACAATTATTCCCGATGCGACCTTTGTCCGACTCGTTGACGCCCCAAGTCTGACCAATGCCATGTGGCGAACTGGACTGCTGGGAATTTCGCTCACCACATTCCTTGCTATTCGTTATCGTCGCGCCCTTCCGGCGCTTTTGCTTTCACTTGGTCGCTGGGGAGTAGTTGCCAGCGTCTTGTCGGGGTTGGGAACAATTTTGTTTGTTGTGGCGGTTGATCACGCACCGGTGGCCAATGTCGTTTTGATTCTCGCTTTGTCGCCTTTTTGGGCTGCCATATGGACGCGAGCGGTAGTGGGCACTTCAGTGGCTCTGCGAACATTGGTGTCGATGCCCTTTGCTTTGGTGGGAGTAGCAGTAGCGGTGGGCGCGAGCACTGGTGGGATATTCGCTGCGGGCAACATCGTCGCGCTTTTGTGTTCCCTGGGGTTTTCGGCAAACTTGACGATCGTTCGAGTCCACAAGCACCTAAATATGGTGCCGACGGCTGCTTGTGGTGGGTTGTTGGGTTGCATCGTTTTAGCTGTCGCGGGCACCGATCCGACATTACAGGCCGGCGATCTTGCCCCTTTGTTGTTGTTGGGGCTAGTTATTTTGCCCGTGGCGATGACGTTGCTCACTTTAGGGGGACGACTATTACCCAGTCCTGAGACCGCGTTGCTTCTGTTGGGTGAAACCGCGCTCAGTCCGTTGCTAGCGGCATGGGTTGTCGGTGAGTCGATCTCAGGTCGATCTTTTGTCGGAGGTTCTCTGGTGTTGGCCGTGCTCGTAGTTCACGCCATGCTGGGGTTGCGTGAGTTTGCGACTACCAGCTGATTTCTGCGAGGCCTATACCGGATTCCCCTGCTACGGCGTATAGGAGAAAGGTGCGGTCGTCTTCGAGGTACAGCGCCGGGTCTCTCAGTTGGTTCACGTAGCCGTACGCCACACTGCGAATAGATGGCTGTAGCGGCGCGTCGGCGCCTTCCCAGCTTCGTTCGGGACGTAACACTTCAATCTCGCCTTGATTTGACCATTCTCGCCACGGTCGCTTGAGGTCGATGGTCGAGAGCAGGATGCGTTCTGGTGTGTCACCAACTCGGGTCCACAGAACATGCAGAGTGCCACCGCGAACAACTAACGCCATGTGTCGCATGTTTCTTTCAAAGAGGGTGGGACCTTCTTCAAAGGCCCCTATTCCGTTCGCCGACCGGTAAACCTGACCGGGCATCGCGATGCCATAACGAATGTTGCCGTAGTCGAAAACTCTCAAATATGGGCGGGAGAGCCGCTCAGTGTGCGCCGTGAAGTTGATGCCGTCAGAAGAAAAAGCGACCCGCGTAAGTTGTGTCGCTAAACCGTCAAGCCCGTGAAAGTACATGGTGATTCGTTGGTTGTTGTCGTCCACGTGTACATCTGGCGAGGCAATGTGAGGAGTTGTGATTTCGGTTCTGATGTCGTGCGGGAGCGCGCTACCAAGCGCGTCCATGTACATCTGTTCAATCGTCGCGAGGTCGTCATCGTTGACGTCGGGTGGCTCGGTGACAAAACACGATTCAGCGAGATGGAGCGAACCGGGTGGATGAATATGCCATGGACCGGTTATTTCATCTGCGTACGCGAGTCGAATGTAGCTGCCTTTGTGATCAGCGAAATAGAGGTAATAGCGGCCGAGCGGAGCAGTAATCCAATCCGGGACTTTGATGAGCGATGGGCCTTGGATGTTGTGGCCGATGCTGCGGTGATTTCGAGGCGAGACGATAGGTCCATCAACCAGTCTGGTTACCTCCATCGGGTCGACGATAGGGCAATCACATGGTTGACGATGCCATCATGGCTACTGGTGAGCACCGAACATCTGCATGCAGTGGTCCACGAAGGCGAAGGGCCCGTCGCCTTTTTGGTTCACGGCGCGTTGGGCAGCCGATCGTATTGGCACGACAACATTTCTGCTTTGCAGGAGGTTTGTAGACCAGTCGTCGTTGAGTTGTGGGGGCACGGTCGCTCGCCAAGTCCCGATGATGTCGCGCGCTACGAACCCGCTGGCTACGTAGCGGAGTTCGACCGCCTTCGAGCCGAGTTGGAAGCAGAACAAGTCTGGCTGGTAGGTCAGTCCATGGGGGCAGCCTTGGTGATGCATTACTCAGTCGCTAAACCTCATCGCGTTAAGGGAATGATCATTTCTAATTCGGCATCTGGTTTCGCTGATCCAGAAGAATGGCGAGAACGAAACCGAACGGTAGTGAGTCAGATTGCCGATCAGGTCGACGCTGAAGGCGTCGAGTGCCTGCGCGACAGTTGGGTGAATCCAGGGCGGTCGCGACGCATAGGTCACGACACGCTCGAATTGCTAGCCGAAGAATTTACCGAGCATTCCGCTACGGGCATTACGGCCTCGTTCCGCACGACGAACTATTCGCTACCCCTTGGTGATTCGCTGGAGGAAATCTCGATGCCCGTACTGTTCACAAACGGAGTGGAAGAAGAAGGGTTCCAAAAACATTTACCCCGAGTGAGACTCATTCCTCAGGTCGAAATAGTTGATCTTCCAGCTTCCCATGCAGTCAATGCCCATGACCCACAAGGCTGGAACCGGGCCGCCGTCGATTTCATAAAACGACACACCGACATCGGAGTTTGAACTCGTGAAACCAGAACAACAAAACGGGACTGGACCCCTCGCTGGGATCAAGGTGGTTGATGTGTCCAGTGCTGTCGCTGGACCTTGGGCGAGTTCATGGCTTGCCGAACAGGGAGCCGACGTCATTTTCATCGAAAAGGTTGGGGTTCCTGACGTGATGCGCATGACAGGTGCCGTGAACGGTGACCAATCAGGGTGTTGGGTTTCTATGCACAGGAATAAGCGCGGCATGGATCTCGACATTCGAGATGAGGCCGGACGTGAGATTTTGATGAAACTTGTCGTCGAAGCTGATGTGTTCATACAGAACTTCAGACCTGGTGTCGTCGAGCGGTTAGCAATTGATTACTCGAATCTTTCGAAGATAAACCCCGACTTGGTCTATTTGTCAGTATCTGGTTTCGGTGCCGATGGCCCCTATGCCGATCGCCCTGTCTACGACCCCATCATTCAAGCAATGTCGGGTATGACTGAAGCTCAAAATGGCACGTATGTGAAAGCGGTCGTTGCAGACAAAACAACCGCAATGGCAGGTGCAAACGCCGTACTTGCTGCTCTTGTAGCTCGGGCGAATGGGGCAGGCGGGCAGCATGTACAAGTTGCGCTGCTCGACACGATGCTTCATTGGATGTGGCTAGAGGTTTTTTGGAACGAGTCATTGCCTGATGCTGCTCCTACTCCGACCTATAGCGAGTGGTACGAACCTTGGGAAACAGTTGACGGGCAAATTGCAGCCAATTGGGTGAACTTCGATCAGTACAGAAATGCGTGTGAAGCCCTCGGTCGACCCGAGCTTGCTAATGACCCGCGTTTCGCAACGCGTGATGCTCGTTTGCGCAACTCAGAAGCTCAACGCACTGAATTCGCGGCAATCCTCAAACGAATGGCAACCGCTGACGCGATTTCCGCTTTGGAGGCCGCAGATGTGCCATGCGCTCGTGTCCTCTCCCGGCACGAAGTTTTCGCCGATCCGCAGGTAATACACAACCGCACAATTATTGAAGAAGTTCATCCCACCGTCGGTCGGATTCGAACGGTGAAGCCGCCAGCAAAATTCAGCGCCACGCCAACACAATTACGCCGCCACTCCCCAGGGAAAGGGGAACACACAGACGAAATACTTAGCGGGTTAGGTTTCCACAACCACGAGATCGAGGAGTTGCGGGCTAAAGATATCGTCGCCTGAACTAACCCCAACTATGTCTGACCCTCTCACAAGTTTTGTTTCCTCAGAAGATGGCGTAGAAGTAGCCGTACATGATTACGGTGGCCCGGGCCGCCCCACGGTTTTTGTTCATGGGACCGGGCTCATCTCGCGGATGTGGGAACCAATCATTGAACGACTTGGTCCTGATTTTCGAGCAATCTGTGTCGATCTTCGTGCCCACGGAGCCACGAAAAATCCGGAGGGCATCGATTTTTTTGAACACCGGATGGTCGCTGATCTGTCAGCAGCGGTAGATGCGTTAGCTCTCAACGATGCCTGGGTCGTTGGTCACTCTATGGGTGGGGCGACGAGCATTCTCGCGAGCCTGGCTCGCCCTGATGCCTTCAGCCGGGCCTGGGTCTATGAACCAGTCATTTTCGAACGAACCGAAGATCGACCGGCTGGAGCTTTCGATTTTGTCGAGGCCACCAAGCGTCGCCGCACCGTCTTTTCGTCACGAGTTGAGGTTATTGAACGCTATGGGACCCGCCCTCCACTTGATGAATTGCACCAGGAATGTCTTGAGGTTTACGTACAACATGGATTCAACGACAGGCCAGATGGTTCCGTGGAGCTGGCATGTTCACCCGCCCTCGAATCGAGAGCTTTTGAACAGTTTCTCCAACAGGGATGGGATCAGCTCCCTTATGTGAGCGTCCCTGTTCTTGTTGCCTACGGAGGCAAGGGATCTGATCGTCCGTCAACGGCAGCACCGTTGATAGCTGAACGCCTACCTACCGGCGTCCTCGAAGTCTTCGCGGACTCAGATCATCTTGGATGTTTCGGTCCCCTCGAAGATGTAACGGCGTCAATTCGCAGTTGGTTTACCGGGACTGCGTCTTAACACGTCGTCAAAAACGCGTGAGTGCTTCTTGCGCGACCGAAGCGATTAGTCGGTCGTCTTGCCACATCCGAGACTCGGCAAGTCCACGGGCTCCTGAGGCCTCCACGGGCCACTGCTCTACGTAAACCCATTCATCGGCGCGGGCTTCTGTGTGAAACCACATCGCATGATCAAGACTCACAAGCATGGTGCCTTCTGTACCCCACGTACGCCCGTAGGGCACAAGAAGTGTGTCAGCGACGCAGTCGTCGCTCATATAGGCGAGAATCGCGGCATGGATCTCGGGCTGATCGCTTAAGGCTCGTCGCGCTCGAAACCAAAAATTGATGCCTCCAGTTTCTGAGGGTCCAGTTGGGGACCATGGTGCGTGCTCAATTCGATACTCGACCGGGCGAGGGCCTTTGGACCATTCATCCCCAAAAATGGGACCGACTTCAGCCATGCATTCTTCAAAGGTTGGGAGGTTCTCCGGCTCCTCCATATGTTGAGGTGGCGAAGGCGAGATCACGCCGGGCCCTAATTCTGGAGTGTGGAATGACGCAGTGAGATCAAAGATGGTCTTGTCGTTTTGGGAACCGGTCACCCGCCTGTGACAAAAAGTGCGTCCATCTCGCATCGTCTCGACGTCGTAGTCGATGTTCTGGATGCCATCGCCTCCGCGAAGAAAGAACGCATGGACTGAGTGAAGGCGTCGTTCAGGGTCAACTGATCGATATGCCGCGACAATCGACTGGGCTATTAGATGGCCGCCGAAAAGACCGTATCCACTATGTCCGGAACCAAGACCAACGAATCCCTCGTCATCTCGTTCTCTAAGGTCAAGGACGTCGAGTAGCTCGCTGATGGGGTCGTCCACGATGGAACAGGCTGCCAGAAGTGAACCGATCTGTCGCCTCGCTTCAAAAGCTCTCATAACCGGGAGGAGGAACGAACCCGCCTAGCTCACGTTCAATGAGCGATGCGAAATGGATGGATCTTCGATCATGTAAATGCGGGGCCACTATTTGAATGCCCACCGGTAAACCTTCAAGGAGACCGACTGGGGCAACCGTGCTGGGTAGATAAACACTGCAACTCCAACCCGCCCAGAACAGTTGGTCAACTACGGGTTCTTGCCGCCCATCAATTTCGATGGTCCGATCAGGGCGCTCCCCTTCATGGTCGTGAGGGAAAGCCGTTGAAGCAGCGGCTGGGCAGAGAAGGAGGTCGAACTCGTCAAAATATGCTGCCCATTGCTGTCGATATCGTTCCCGCTGCTGGTGAAGCGCTAACCATTCACGGTGGGTCATATGGGCGGCGTGATCCACCAAATTTCGGTAGGTGCGCTCTCCGCGTTCCCAAGCTTGGTGTCCGGTCAGCGCGAGCTCGCATGCTTCGTCGTCGATTAAAACCCCCATCGCCGCTCGCAGCAACAATAAATAGTTCTCAAAAAATTCCACTTGGTCGATTTGTGGGCTGGTGCCAACGACCTGTACTCCTGCACCCGCGAGTTGGTCGACGGTGTCCTGAAGATGATCGATCAGCGGTGTAGCGGTTTTACATGCGGGTGTATCAAGAAGGACACCGACGCGATATTCATCCAAGGATTCTCTTGTCGGGTTCGGCAAATCGACCCTGTATCCGGCGGCATCTAATCCAGTGGGCCCAGCTAGAACCGATAACGCCACATCAAGATCCATAGCGCTTCGAGCAAGCGGTCCTACTACCGCAATGTCGATGACGGTCTCCACCCCGGGAGCTGCGTGTCCTTGTTGAGGTATCAAATCCATCGTGGGCTTATGGCCGAACACGCCGCAATAGTGGGCCGGATTCCGGATGGAAGCACCGATATCGCTGCCGATTTCAAGTGCAGCCATGCCTGTCGCCAACGAGACAGCTGACCCCCCTGAGGAACCACCCGGAGTTCGATCTACATCCCAGGGATTGTTAGTGCAGCCGTATATGTCATTGAAAGATTGCCAATCAGCAAGCATGTAAGGCACGTTGGTCTTTGCCCATATGACAGCTCCTGCGCCAAGTAAACGTTCCACGGCAGGGCTATCCGTGTCAGGAAAATTGTTGATCCATTCCGGATTACCCCAGGTTGAGGGTGTTCCAACCCAGTCGTAGGCCTCTTTGATTGTTACTGGCAGCCCATGGAAGGGTCCCCACGATTCCCCTTGCGCCGTGGCTTCGTCGGCAGCGAGGGCTCGAGTTCTCGCTATCTCGATTCGGATTTCAGTTATCGCGTTGACTGTTGGGTTAAAGATTTCGTATCGAGCTATGGCTTCATCGAGCAATTCTCGAGCACTGGTTTCGCGTGATTTGATCAGCATCGCTAATTCTGACGCGGGCTTCAACATCAAGTCGGTCGACATGGCCCAAACCGTAGTTCGTTTCAGGGAACAACAAGACGGAGGGCTTCACTCGCCGCACCTAGAAAATGGTGAATGTCGGCGTCGGAAGTGGCGAGATTGACGCAACCCATGCCGTAGCCACTGAGGTACACCTCGCGCTCAAGTAACCGATGCTGCAGAGACGTCATGACAGTCGTTTCGTCGCTATTGAGATGCGCATCTCGATAACTGCAGATCCTTCGTTGGTGCGGGTGAATCCGAAACAACGAGCCGGCGCCTGTCACCTGCCATTCGATCGCACGTTCTTCAAATAGACCTTCCAGCCCTTGGCGTATCTGATTGCCAATGTCATCCAAGCGATCAAAATTTGGACCTGTGAGTTCGCGCATGCAGGCGACTCCCGCTGTCATCGTTACCGGATTAGCGGTATAAGTCCCGCCGGACGGCACGGCTGCGCGGTCTCCGTCCACCGCAGCAAAAACTTCCATAACATCAGATCTTCCCCCGATCGCACCAACGGGAAACCCGCCACCGATGATCTTGGCTAGGACCGTAAGATCCGGGTCGATACCGTGAATCGCTTGTGCACCTCCGTGCGCCAAGCGAAATGAAATCACTTCGTCAAGTATCAGGAGGGCGCCAACTTCTCGAGTTGTTGTTCGGAGGGCTTCGCTGAACGTTGGATCGAGAACTGGCATACCAACTCTGGATGGCATGAGGTCACAGAGGACCGCTGCGAGACGCGTCCCGACCCGTCGAATCGTTTCAACTGCGCCGTGCGCGTCGTTGAATTGCACCACAACAACTTCATCGGCAAGAGAGTCTGGGGCACCTTGGGCGTAGGGAACTGTAGACGGAGCGTCAGCTAGACCCCAGTTAGACGGATCGGACCCCAGGCTCGCTTCAGCATGGTCATACGTGCCGTGATAGCTGCCCTCAACCTTGATAATTGTAGGGCGGCCGGTGAATGCTCGAGCCGCTTTGATCGCCCCCATTACCCCTTCGGTACCCGAGTTACAAAAGCGCATCTGCTCACAACTCGATATTCGACTACAGAGAATTTCTGCAAGTTCGATTTCTGCTTCGGTCGCCATCGAAAAAGCTGTCCCCCTACCAAGCTGCTTTCGTACGGCTGCTTCGATCACTGGGTCAGCGTGACCCAGAATGATTGAGGTGAAATTGTTGTTGCAATCTAGATAACGGTTACCGTCGACATCGGTAATCCAAGCACCTTTAGCGTTGTCGACATAGATGGGGTGAGGCCGAATTATCACGGTGGATCGCGACACCCCGTCTGGAATGACTGCCAGTCCGCGTCGGTGAAGTTCGGCGGAGCGAGACGTCGATGCTGGGTAACCATTGCCCATTTCGACAGTCTCGCAGGTCAACGCGCGCGATGATCGATACCTATGACGCAGTCTGAAACACCTCCAACAGTGGCGAGCGGACCTGAAACTCCTTGGCGTATCGGTGTTGATGTGGGGGGCACGTTTACCGATCTTGTGCTTGCTGACTCACGAGGCAAGACATGGGTAGCGAAGGTTCCTTCAGTGCCTTCCGATCCGAGCCAAGGCGTTCTCGCGGCTGTTCAGCGAATCGCTGTCGACCTAGGTCTCCCTAAATCGGAAGTACTGAGCCAATGTTCTCTCTTCGTTCACGGTTCTACCATCGCAACGAACACGATGTTGGAGGGAAAAGCAGCGAGTGTCGGGTTGATCACTACAGAAGGTTTCAGGGACACGATCGAAATTCGTCGTGGCCTTCGGTCTGACCAGTGGAATCATCGAGCTCCTTATGCACCGGTGCTAGTTCCTCGTTACCTTCGGCGCTCAATACCGGGGCGGATCGACGCAGATGGAAGTGAACATCAGCCGCTTGACACCTCTTCGGTGTCAAGAATTCTCTCCGATTTTGAGAACCAGCAGGTCGAAACGATTGCAATAGCTCTGATGAACAGTTTTGTGGATGATCGTCATGAGCAGCAACTAGCTCAGGTAGTCAAAGAACAGTGGACGAACGAGTGGGTGACTTGTTCCGCAGAGGTCTCACCTCTGATGGGTGAATACGAGAGAAGCTCTACCGCCGTAGTTAATGCGGCTCTTTCTCCTCGAATCGTGAAGTACCTCCGTTCGTTGGATGCTGAGCTAACTGCCCAAGGTCTCGCTCGGTCGATCTTGTTGGTTCAATCAAATGGGGGCGCGGCCTCGGTTGATCAACTAGCTAACAGACCAGTAAATCTGCTACTCAGCGGGCCCGCAGCAGCAGTCGGTGCTCTCAATCTGTACCGACGCGCCGTCGATCACGCAGGCGTGGGTGCGGGAGACGAAGGCAATCTCATTTCAATGGAAATCGGTGGGACTTCCTGCGATGTGCTCCTTATGTCTAACGGTGAAGTGGCAACACGCGACGATGTGGATATTGCCGGGTACCACGTGTCCACTCCCGCGATAGATATTCATACGGTCGGTGCGGGAGGCGGCACGATTGCCGGAGTTGACGGGGCGGGCCTTCTTTATGTTGGCCCCGAAGGAGCCGGAGCCGATCCAGGACCGGCCTGTTACGGCAGCGGAGGGACCTTGCCTACAGTCACCGACGCTCATCTCGTCCTGGGGCGTTTACGCCCCGGAAAATCTGCAGGAGGAATCCTCGATTTAGACCTTGATGCCGCTAGAGAGGCAATAAATATTCATGTTGCACAAAAGCTTGGCATGTCGATCGAAGAAGCCGCCGCCGGCATCATCGAATTAGTCGAACAGCATCTATTGAGCGCCGTTGAGCACATTTCGATCGAACGCGGGCATTCTCCTAGACGATTCACGTTGGTTGCGGCAGGTGGTGCGGGTCCCATGCACGGCGCCAACGTTGCTGCTGGTTTGGGTTGCGCTCGAGTTCACGTACCTCGAGACGCCGGTGCCCTTTGCGCCATTGGGATGCTGCACGCTGATGTCCGTCAGGACTTCACGAGGTTCTTAATGGGCTCATTAGACGAGATGCCGGCTGGAACCATCGAAGAGGGTTTCGATTCTCTCACTAGTCGGGCGCTCACAGTTATGGCGAACGAGGGGTTCACAGAACCCGAAGTCAATCTCGACTACGAAATCGAGTTACATCATCCCGGGCAACTTTGGTCCATCAGAGTGGGGGTAGAAGCGCAAGCATTTGACGCTCAGGCGACAAGGTCGGCATTTGAGGCCGAATACCAACGTCTGTACGGTCATGTGCAAGACGATGGAATCATCATGGTCTCGTCTCTTCGTTTAACTGCTCGAGGTTCGACCGGTGATGTTGAGATCGCCGGAGGTACCCCGTCCGAGGGTCTACCAGCTCCCATTGATATGCGCCCAGTCTGGTTCCCCGGAACGGGATGGGCGAAAACAGCAGTACACGACGGGTCTCTGTTACGGCCCGGAGATCGCATCGACGGACCAGCCCTAGTTGAGGAAGCCACAACAACTGTTGTAGCCCGACCAGGCGACCATTTATGGGTAGATACTTCAGGTGATTTCTTTATCGACGTCGCGCAAACCGATGACAAGGTTGAACATCGCACCGGGGAGATGGACCCTGTGGTCTTGGCGTTAATGCAAAACCGGCTTGATCAGATCAGCCGCCACATGGGTTGGGTCATGACCCGAACGGCGCGAAGCACCATATTTAGCCAAAGCCACGATTTCAGTTGCTTCATCACAACCCCAGACGGAACCCTGGTCGCTAATGCTGACGGAATCCCGATTCACACCGGCGGTGGTGGGTTCGCTGTTCGCGCTCTTCTCGCCAAATATGGCGACAACCTGCGGGTGGGCGACGTCTTTCTTTTGTCTGATCCGTATGTGGCGGGTGGAAATCATTTACCTGACTGGGTGATCGCTCGACCAATCTTCGTTGGAGCTACCGACCCTTTACTCGCAGGGTTCTGCTGCAACAGAGCACACCAGTCAGATATTGGAGGTGGGCTTGCCGGCACCTACAACCCCGAAGCAACCGAAATATGGCAGGAGGGAATTCGTCTTCCAGTACTGCGACTTATAGAGGAAGGCAGGGTCAGAGAAGATCTCTGGGAGCTTCTACTCATCAACTGCAGAACTCCCGAGCTCCTCGATGGCGACCTCTTGGCGATGCTGGGCTCTACTCAAATCGGAGGCGAACGTGTGGTCGGCTTAGCAACCGAGCTAGGCATAGACGCATACCTCTCCTATCTAGACGGCGTCCTCGATCATGCTGAACGACGCATGCGTTCAGCAGTGCTCGCTCTCCCTGACGGCATTTACTTTGGTGAAGATCACACCGACAACGACTGTTTCGTAAAAACAGATATCGCCGTACGAGTAAAAATGACGATCGACGGAGATCAGATAAGTGTCGATTTCTCGGGGACCGACCCCCAAATCGAAGGCTTTAAGAACAGTTCAATTGCAAATACGTACTCGTCTGTTTTCTTGGCAATTTCCTCCTTTTTCGACACAAGCATTCCTCGCAACGAAGGCACCTACCGTTGCGTTTCGATCAACGCGCCTGAGGGTTCGATAGTCAATGCGCTACCACCTGCCCCGATGACTATGAATACGGTGTATGTCGCACATGAGATCGTTATCGCAGTTTGGCAGGCATTGGCTGGAGCCGATCCGACCCGAGCATGCGCGGCGTGGTCCAAAACCATGCACGGCCACGTTGCCGGTCGGCGAGATGACGGATCCACCTGGGTGATGTACCAGTGGCACGCTATGGGTACGCCTGGTGCGACAGCTGAGCGCGACGGGTTTGCTCAAATGGGTCACCTCATCACCCTCGGCGGTCTTGATATGCCAAACCTGGAGTTTCACGAACAGCACTATCCGGTTCGTTACATCTGTCATGAACAACGTTGCGATAATGCTGGTCCTGGCGCCATGCGTGGTGGGACTGGCGTTCGCTACGAAGCGGACATTCTCGAATCGGCCATTTGGTCGTTCCGAGCTGAAGGACTCGATACTCCTAGCGGACACGGCGTGCAAGGTGGAGGCACCGGCGGCGTTGGGCTCGAATGGATAGTCCCAGTCGATGGTGAAGCATTTATTCCCCCCAAGTACGGAGTCACCAAACTTGGTCCTGCGAGAATGATCGCGGAAACACCTGGTGGCGGAGGATGGGGCGATCCTTTTAACCGAGATCCTGATTTAGTGCTGCGCGATGTGCGAGATGGGTTGGTGTCTCCGGAGGCTGCGCGACGCGATTACGGGGTGGTAG
Organism: Acidimicrobiaceae bacterium; assembly: GCA_002719335.1. Taxonomy (GTDB): domain Bacteria; phylum Actinomycetota; class Acidimicrobiia; order Acidimicrobiales; family Poriferisodalaceae; genus UBA2110. The sequence continues at coordinate 13,380 of PBHE01000011.1, read as the reverse complement.
TCACTCCGAATCAACGGTCATTCGACGTAGTCGCGACAGCAGCCATGCGCGGATCGAACACAATTTAGCGATCATTAGCTGATGACTGACCCCGTAATCCTGGCCCTTGACGAACTACAAGCGGACTACGACATTGTTGACTGTGACCCTGATCTGGCGGACACCGTTCAGTTTTGTGATCGCTACGGTTACCGGCTTGACGAAAGCGCTAACGCAATCTTGGTTGTCGGCAAGGCAGATCCGCGGGTGTATGCGATGTGTGTGGTGCTTGCCACGACCCAGATCGATGTGAACAAAGTGGTGCGCAAAAAACTTGGGGTAAAGAAAGCGTCATTTGCGTCGCCGGAGGAAACAACCCAGATGACTGGCATGACGCTGGGTGGCGTAACCCCATTTGGTTTGCCGGGAACGCTGCCTGTATGGATCGACAGCAAAGTAATGAACTGCCAGCGCGTCATTGTCGGTGGTGGATCGCGAAACCGAAAGATTTACGTCGACCCTCGTAGTTTGGAAGCACTGCCTTCGGCAGATGTCATCGAAAACCTCGCTAAGCAGCCGCCCGCGAGCACGTGATTTGGGTTTACGATCGGTACAAGTGCGAAGGAGTCGATGTGTCGGTCGTTCTAGTCCATGGCAACCCAGAAACCGACGCTATCTGGGATCCACTGCGCACTGAACTGGCGCGAGATGACGTCATCGCTCTATCCCCTCCAGGATTTGGTGCACCTCTTCCCGAGAACTTCGACGTCACTAGCGACGGATATCTGCACTGGCTTGCGCTAGAGCTCGAAAAACTCGACGGACCGATCGATTTAGTTGGTCACGATTGGGGAGGTGGCCACGTCGTTCGCCTCGCCATGACTCGACCCGATCTGATCCGTTCATGGTGCACCGACATCATCGGGATCTTTAATCACGAATATGTGTGGCACGACGCTGCTCAAAGCTGGCAGGGGCCGGACGGAGAAGCCGCAGTTAGGGCCATGATAGATCTACCCGAGTCAGATCGAATCGCAATCTTCGCCCCCCTGGGCATGGGCGAATCGGTAGCTAGCAAAGTTGCGCCTTGGATAAATGACGACATGGGGAAAGCCATTCTTGGTCTGTATCGCAGTGCCTCCCAACCAGTGGTTGGAAATCTCGGCGAGGCGTTACAGACCGCCGCCGAACGTCCAGGTCTGTGCATCCTTGCGTCAGAGGACACCTACACAGGCGGCGAAACGCTTCATCGGCAAGCAGCGGATCGATCGGGGGCAGAAGTCGTTGTCCTCGAAGGTTTGGGGCACTGGTGGATGTGTGAAGATCCGACTCGGGCTGCAGAACAGTTGAGTCTCTGGTTCGACAAGCAAGACTAGGCCTGGAGCGGCCATGAAAATTCGGAGATTTCTGCCACGCCACCTAGGGCAGAAACAACCAACCTTGGTATCTGAGGTTGCGGCGAGGTGTAGTCTCGTTCCTGCTCTCAAGCAAGCACAACAAACCAGGGGACATTCATGGCGTCACAGGGTTCAATCCTAGGCAATGCAGTATTGAGGAAGGAAGATCCCGGTCTCTTGACCGGTTCCAACTCCTACGTTGATGATCTAGATATTGATACGGCTCAGATCGTGTTTGTCCGTTCAACCATGGCCCACGCTTCCGTGCTTGATGTTGATGTCAGCGAAGCTGAGGCCATGCCGGGTGTTCTAGCTGTGTACACCTCCAACAACCTCGAATTTGCAGCGGTGAATCAGTCTGAGTTCATGGATCCATCCATGAACCGTCCACCGCTTGCAGTCGGTCGGGTGCGTTTCGTCGGCGACATCATCGCCGCTGTCATAGCTGAAACAAACTCTCAGGCGGTCGACGCGGCTGAGTTGGTAATCATTGATTATGACCCTCTTCCCGCTAACGCCGATATCGAAGCTGCGCTTGCTGACGGGGCTGATGTGTTGTGGGAAGGTGCTGAAAGCAACGTCTGTTTTGCTATCGGGAACGAGTATGACGGACCCGATGTAACTGAAGGCGCAGACGTCGTTGTTAGTGAGCGCATCGTTACTCAACGCCTAGCTGGCGTTCCGATGGAACCCAATGGATGTGTCGCTATACCTGAGGGCGACTCGATGACGTTCTATGCCTCAACCCAGACAGCACATGGGCTACGCGATGGCCTCGCTCCCAACCTCGGATTTGAGCCAGAAAATCTGCGAGTGATAGCTCCTTGGGTAGGTGGTGGTTTTGGACCAAAGGCCGGGCTGTACATCGAGTACGTCCTTTGTGGGAAAGCGGCACAAGAATTAGCGAGACCTGTCAGATGGACAGAACAACGCGGCGAGAACATGGTTGCAATGGCTCAAGGTCGCGCCATGGTGATGAACGCCGAGTTAGGCGTAAATAACGACGGGTCAATAGTCGGTCTGCGCGCTCGAGTCGTTGCGGACGCAGGTGCTTATCCTGCTCTTGGGGCCATTCTTCCGATGCTGACCATGCAGCTAAGTCAAGCGGTCTACGACATTCCAGCAATTGACTTCTTTGCTCAATCGGTTGTTACCAACACGACCTTTATCGGCCCATATCGTGGGGCAGGGCGACCTGAGGCGACCCAAATGGTTGAACGAATTCTCGATAAAGCAGCTCACTCGATCGGCATGGACCCGGCGGAACTGCGGAGGAAAAACTACATACAACCGGATGCATTTCCACTCACCACGCTGGTTGGTTCCAACTACGACTCTGGGGAGTACGAACGCGCACTTGACGCTGTGCTGGAGGCTTCTGGATACGCGGAGTTGCGAGCAGAACAAGCCCGACGGCGCGAAGCTGACGATCAAATCCTTCTCGGGATTGGTGTTTCGTCATATGTCGAGGTGACGGCACCCATCGGCCTGCACGTCGAATATGGAAGTTGTGAGATCAACGATGACGGCTCAGCGACTATCAAAGTCGGCACGAGCTCTCATGGCCAGGGGCACGACACCGCTTTTTCTATGATCGTTAACGACATGCTCGGCATTCCGATGGATCAGGTAAACCACGTCGACGCCGACACCGAGGATGTGCCACGAGGCGCTGGGACTCTTGGTTCTCGATCTCTTCAAACCGCGGGTTCCGCCGTCTATGAGGCATCGAAAGTCGTTCTCGACAAAGGTAAGCAACTCGCGGCGAATCTGTTAGAAGCAAGTGTCGATGACATCGTGGTCGGCGAGGGGGCCCTCCAAGTGGCTGGAGTCCCGGCCAAGTCGGTGAGTTGGACTGAGCTCGCGGCAGCTGCTGCAGAACAAAAGATCGAAGGTGGCCTAGCTCACGAACTTGACTTTGACGGCAGCGACGCCACGTATCCCTTCGGCTCACATGTAGCAGTAGTCGAAATTGACCGCGAGACTGGTCGCGTTGACTTGATCCGTCACATCGCCGTAGACGACTGCGGAACCATCCTCAACCCCATGCTGGTCAACGGCCAGCAGCACGGAGGAATCGCCCAAGGCATCGGTCAAGCGCTTTGGGAGCACGTGCGTTACGACGAGGATGCGAACCCCGTAACAGCAAGCCTTATGGACTATTTGATGCCATCGGCCGCTGAATTTCCTAGCTTCGAGGTCTCAAATACCGAGACCGCCAGCCCGCGCAACCCGTTGGGTGCCAAGGGAATAGGAGAATCGGGCACAATCGGTTCGACACCAGCGGTCCACAACGCCGTATGTGATGCTCTCGTTCATTTGGGAATTGAACACGTCGATATGCCCTGCAGCCCACAAACGGTGTGGAACGCGCTTCAAAGCGTTTAAACCCTCTCACGGATAACGAAAAGGTTTAGATAAACGCGGTGCGGCACGTTTTATCGCTCTGCCGCAATTCATGCCTCAACGAGCAGGATCAGGGCTATCGCTGTGAGCGATGCGAGAAGCAGCACCAGGGGCACCTGGCCGCTGAGATCCTCTTTTCGACGCAGCGTCGCGAGCGCTCGATCATGACCGACCATCACTCCAGCGACATGGCCTCCGACAATACCTAACGCCTGAACTACCGCAATGAAGGTTGGGCCGATGAACCGGTAATTGACATATTCATCAGCGGTGCCAAACAGGTTCCATCCTCGATTGAATGGGTCGCTGATTTGAATTAGCAGTTGCTGACCTTCAAAAACACCCATAGCTATGTAATGCGCGATGGCATATCCAACAGCAACTGGAACTAGCGACAAGGCAAAACCATCTTCGAAATCGGCATCATCGTTGTCGTCTTTGCGCTGCATCCATCTCACACAACCCAAAAACAACGCCGTAATCAGCGCCATCGAAAAGAGTAAGCCCGCCGTGTTGAACACAGTCGCTTCCCAGCCCTGACGGGCACTGATGATGTCTGCCCACCAACCCGTTCTTGACAAGCCATCGAAAGAGGTGCCACCAAGCACCGCCAGCACAACCGCCGATAGACCCGCCTGCGGCTTAACTTTCCCTAGACCCACCAATGGGCGACGAACATAAAGATGTCCGTCTTGAACATGAGTTGGAGAGATCGCGGCAACTAGTCGACAAAACACCGCCAGGGGGTCGTGTGACCGCAGCCACCCGCGACCTTTCACCAGGGCCCCGATGCCACTCCATGCAGACCAAATTATGAGCATTACTGCTAACGGCGTGCGGCCAGCGGGACGGTGATATGCCAACTCCAACCAGAGGAATCCGCAGAGCAACGCTGCTGCCGGATACAAGGACCAACTAGTGTCTGAATCTTCGGTGAGTCGCAGGCCTCGCACATCGGCAAGGGTCTCGAACGGACTCATCCATCGCCATAAATCACCGAGGAACGCCGATCCGACGGGAATGAAAATCCATAGCGCAACGAAAACGATACGGGGCGCGATATTTATCAAAGTGTCGTCAGCTACAACGAAGCAAGACGCGATTGCTAACCCAACAAGCCCGCTCCCCAAGATTCGTCCAAGGATCAGACCTAGTCGTCCGATCGTAGAACCCAAGTTCAACACCGCGCGACCGGGGCCGGCATCAGGAAAACGCGGTTCTCGCCAACCAGATACAAGTGCCGCAAACGAAACAAGCAGTGCCGCCGCCGCTACCAAGCCCAAAGTATTCACCGACATCGGTAACTCCCCGGGGGGGCCGACCCCATGCCCAAAGAGAGAAGCAACCATTCTTGTGCAGGGTAGACCCACGAAGATGAATGGGCACTACGCCACCGAGTGGATGTAGTGTTTCCGAAGTCGCTAATCCTGCATGAAGGGACTCATATGAGCACCGACGCATCGACCGACCCGGTCATCGTTGCAACTGCCCGCAGCCCAATCGGTCGGGCCTTTAAAGGCTCCATGACCGAAATTCGCCCTGACGATCTGAGCGCTCAGATCGTCACTCGGGTCTTGGAGAAGGTTCCTGAGCTTCCGCCTGAGGAAATAGAAGACCTCATCATGGGTACCGGCTCCCCTGGCGGCGAACAGGGATTCAACATCGGTCGCGCTACAGCAATACTTGCCGGTCTGGGAGATGTTCCGGGAACCACTGTCAATCGATATTGCTCTTCGTCACTTCAGACGATCCGTATGGCAGCGCATGCAATCAAAGCCGGTGAAGGCGACGCTTTCATTTCAGCTGGCGTCGAGTGTGTCTCTCGCTACGGAAAAGGGAACGCCGACAGCCTGCCCGATACAGCAAACCCCACGTTTAAGGCACCGGGTGCGCGGTCAAAGGTACGCGCTGAGGGCGGTCACGGTGACTGGGGCCCAGCCGACGGACTACCTGACCTTTATATAGCTATGGGACAAACAGCCGAGAACGTCGCTGAGTTGAAGGGCGTAAGTCGCGAGGCGATGGATGAGTATGGGGTCATGAGCCAAAACAAGGCAGAAGCAGCGATTGAGCGCGGCTTCTTCGAAATGGACATCACCCCCGTGGTCATGCCCGATGGCACTGTGGTTTCCACCGATGATGGTCCTCGCGCCGGCGTGACATTGGAAGCTGTTTCTCAGTTGAAACCGGTATTTCGCCCCGATGGGCGAGTGACGGCAGCCAATGCGTGTCCTCTGAACGATGGGGCGGCAGCGGTTGTAGTTATGAGTCGAAAGCGAGCCGAAGAGTTAGGGATCACACCTCTTGCTCGGGTTATTGCTAGTTCGGTATCCGCACTCAACCCCGAAATCATGGGGCTTGGACCTATTGAAGCGATCAACCGTGTGATGGCTAGAGCGAATATGACGATGAGCGACATCGATCTGGTTGAGATCAACGAAGCGTTCGCTGCTCAGGTAATTCCCTCCGCTGATGAGCTTGGCATTGACATGGTCAGCCAGCTCAACATCAACGGAGGCGCAATCGCACTTGGTCATCCGTTTGGTCAAACCGGTGCACGAATAATGACGACGCTAATCAACGCACTTCAGGATTCCGACAAAACATTCGGTTTGGAATCCATGTGCGTCGGTGGCGGCCAAGGAATGGCGATGGTCATCGAACGTCTCAGCTGATATCAGTTCAGTTTGAGTTTTACAGTTGAATTGGCGCCCGCAAAAGCGGGCGCCAATTCGCGTTCTAGTCAGATATTTTTGATCCAGCCCGACACCACCTCTACGTGACTGGTTTGTGGGAACATATCGAGAACGTCGACGCGGTCCAGTTCGTAACCAGCTGCGGTCATCAGTGCCGCATCTCGACCGAGGGCTCCGGCGTCGCAAGACACCAAGAGCACGTGAGGGGCTTCGGTCTTTCGGATGACCTCCACCCCCGCAGCACGCAACCCCGAACGAGGCGGATCAGCGATCACCACATCCGCTAGTTCGGGCACCCAAAGCTCGACACGGGTGCGGTGAATGGCGACGTGCGAATCAAGATTGTGCGCGGCGTCTGCAACCGCCGAAGCTGAAGATTCGATCGCCGTGACCTTCTGAAACCAGTCGCCGATCGTTCCAGAAAACAGTCCTACCCCGGCGTAGAGGTCGACCATCGCCTGTTCTCCTACGTCATGCAGGGTCAGCCACTCCGCGGCGAGAGCGACCAACATTTCGGCGCCTTCAGGAGAACTTTGGAAAAAAGAACGTGCCGATATTTTCCATTCCATTCCGGCGGCTTCTTCAATGATGTAAGCCTCGTCGCCCTTACGCGCTCGATTCCTACCAATTACGGACACCTGGTCAGGAACCCGGAACCCTTCTGCAGTTGGCTCCCCCATCACCAACCGGTCCCCGGTGCGAGCGCCAACTCTTATCGTCACTTCAGATGCTTCAGCGAAAAATCCTTCTAACAGGATTTCGTCAATGAGGGGATGAGCGATCAAACAGTCGTCAACTTGAACCAATTCGCGTGAGTGAGCACGTCGGTACGCGGCGCGACCATCTTTGACGCCAAGTCGAACGGTTGTCCGATACCTCAAGGTTTCGGGCCCAGCAACATATCCAACGTCTGGCGAGGTGATGGATCCGAGCTTCCTCAGAGCATCCTCCACTAGCGAGATTTTTCCCTCAATCTGGGCTTCTTCACTCAAATGCTGCCAATCGCACCCGCCGCACCCTCTGGGAACGTAGTGGCACAATGGTTTTCGTCGTCCATCGCCGGCCGAAAGGACCTCAACAATCGTCCCTCTGGTGTAGCGACTCTTCTCTTCGGTTAGGTCGACAAGCAGGTCGTCATCTACTGCAGCACCTGCGACAAACACGACGCGCCCGTCCTCTAGTCGACCTACCCCGTCTCCTCCGACGGCAAGATCGTAAATGTTGACCCGTTTCGACATTGATCCCAGGCTACGGTCAGCTACATGAATCGTCCTATCGAGATCGTCCCTTCTGTCTTACCAGCGGACTTTTCTCGACTTGGAGAGGAATGCGTCGCTCTCGAAGCAGCGGGCGTGGACCGCATTCAGTGGGATGTCATGGATGGCAACTTTGTACCCAACCTGACCTTTGGGCCCGATGTCATTGCGTCTTGCCGAGAACACGTAGACGTAATGTTTGAGGCTCATCTCATGGTTGCCAACCCCGACGAACTTCTTCACGCCTATGTTGACGCAGGGTGCCAGATGGCCATCGTTCACGTGGAAACAACTCCACACCTTCACCGCACTCTCGGCCGCATACGTGATCTCGGATGCAGTCCTGCAGCAGCGCTCAATCCCTCCACCCATCTCGATTCCGTAGCTCATGTGCTCGACATGTTGGACATGGTGCTTGTTATGACGGTCAACCCGGGATTCGGAGGACAGGCGTACATCAAGGGCATGGAGTCCAAAGTGTCTGTGCTCCGAGGCCTCATCTCTGAAGGCGGCTACGACGTTGACATCGAAGTCGATGGCGGCATTTCATCTTCAACAATTTCAGGTGCGACAGCTGCTGGCGCCAACGTCTTAGTCTCGGGAAGCGCACTGTATAAATACAGTGNAGGTCTCGAGCAGGGNGTACNAGACCTTCGGCGCATAGCCACCGAAGCTCAATCAGGGTGACGGCAGCGAACNACGGCCTCATAGCGTTGCTCATGACCGCGCTGCTTCTTGGATGTGGAGANGGAGCGGATCCGACAGCAAATTTTTGCGAGGCCGTTGTCGAGTTGAAAGAAATCGATGAATTAAGCAAGGACGTCTCCCCGGCAGATGACCCAGCAGTCCGCGGTGCTTTGGCCCAAACATCTGCTCAAACAGCAAGGGTTGCCCGAGAAGCGCCCATTGAAATTCGGGGCGACGCTGAGGTTGTAGCGGCATTTGTGTTGGCTCTGACTCACGCATTCAATGACACTGAGTTCAGCGATCCACTAGAAAGATCAGCTGCTGTTGGCGCAGCGCAGCAACAGTTCGAGGATCAGCTAGCTGAATCCATCGAGAACCTGAACGCGTTCGTGGCCAGAACCTGCAGTCCCGCCCCCGATTAATAGCTGACAACGGGCCTTATATGATCTCGCCTCGCTTGACGATGACGTGGTCGCAGAGGCCGTAGTCTTTCGCTTCTTCGGCTGTGAACCAACGGTCCCGCTCGCTATCCGCTTGTATTTGGTCAACGTCTTGCCCGCTATGCAATGCGATCCGCTCAGCCAATACTCGTTTGATGTATGCCATTTGTTCCGCCTGAATAGCAATGTCCGACGCTTGACCTCGAACTCCGCCCGATGGCTGATGCATCATCACCCGAGCGTGAGGTAGGCAATATCTTTTTTCCGCTGCCCCAGCAGTGAGGAGAAACTGACCCATCGAAGCGCCAAGGCCCATGCAGACTGTCGCTACGTCACACGATACGAATTGCATTGTGTCGTATAGCGCCATGCCAGCGGTAACCGAACCACCCGGGCTATTGATGTAAAGCCAAATGTCTTTTTCTCGATCCTGCCCTTCCAAGAACAGCATCTGAGCACAGAGAATGTTGGCAATCTCATCATCGACTTCAGTCCCAAGAAAAACGATTCGGTCGTTGAGTAGGCGGTTGTAGATCTCACCGGGTCCGGCTGGAGTTCCAGTAGACAACGCGCTAGCGGAATGAAGCTCTGGCATGACTTGGAAGGTTATCTGTTGTCGGCGATGGCGCCTTGGTCCACCCTAGGCTCATCTCATGCATATTGATGAGCTTCCGACTCCGGCCTTGTGGGCAGATCTCCATGTTCTTGAGTCCAATCTGGCCACGATGGCGAAACTTCTACCTGGTAATCGGCTACGACCCCATGTCAAAGCCCACAAAACTACTGCTCTGGCTCGGCTCCAATACGAAGCCGGTCACACGGGCTTTACGTGCGCGACCGCGCGTGAAGTCTTGGGATTAGCCAACGCCGGCCTAGGTGATGACCTGTTACTGGCCAACGAAACAGTTGACGCAGATCGACTCACTGCCATGGCGAAAAGCGAAGCGAGAGTCACCGTTGCAGTGGATAGCGAGGCCACCGTTGACGCCGCCGCTGCCGCGGGCATAGCCGAGTGCGTCGTCGATGTTCGAGTCGGGTTTCGTTGCGGATGCGAGGTAAGCGAAGCGGGTTATCTGGCCGATCACGCTCGGCGGGCGGGATTGGAGGTTCGCGGAGTGATGGGCTATGAGGGCCACGCTATGGGCGTGGTCGACGTGGACCGTCGACGCGAACTGGTGCGAGCAGCGATGGAGCGACTTCTTCAAGCTCACGAGTTTGTGGGCGGGGATCTTGTTACCGGTGGCGGCACAGGCACTCACGCCATGAACACGTGGGTCAACGAGATCCAAGCCGGGTCGTATGTCCTGATGGACACCGCATATACCGAACAGGTTGACCAACCTTTCAAACAAGGTTTGTTCTTGCAGTCAACTGTGGTGTCCGTTGCCAAAAAGTTCGCGGTATGTGATGCAGGTCTTAAAGCTCAAGGCATGGACCATGGCAACCCGAGCTGGGGGGAAGGAGAAATTCTTTTTTGTTCAGATGAACACACAAATCTGGTTCCCCAGAAATCTCTTTCAGTAGGAGACCGAGTCTGTCTAGTTCCAGCCCACATCGACCCAACAATGGCTAAACATCCGTTGCTTCACCTCGTACGCAATGAGGAAGTGGTCGATCAATGGGAAATTGATCTACGTCACTGGTGAAAATTAGCGCAGCTGGTTGGCCAGGGAACGAAACGCTCGCCCCCGATGACTGATCGCGTTTTTTTCGTCCGCGTCCATTTCCGCAAATGTACGACCATGACCTTCGTTGGGAACAAAGACTGAGTCGTAACCGAAACCTCGTTGTCCACGAGATGTCGTAGAGATGGTTCCCTCGACAACACCGTGGGCAAGAACTTCGCGACCATCAGGGAACACGACTATTGCTACGGTGCGAAAACGCGCCGTGCGTTCAGCCTCTTGGATGTCTTGCATTCTCTCTAAAAGTTTGGACAGATTCGCAGCGTCTGTCGCATGTTCTCCTGCGTATCGAGCGCTCCACACTCCTGGCATGCCCCCCAAAGCGTCAACTTCGAGCCCGGTATCGTCAGCAACCGCGGCTGCGTTTGCTTGTCGACAGACCGCTGCCGCTTTCACTCGAGCGTTCCCTTCGAGAGTCTGTTCACTTTCGAGGATGTCTCCGAGTTCAGGTGGTCTGGGTTCGATGTCGTATTCAGTTAACAGTCGAGCAATCTCTGCCGCCTTATTTGGGTTAGCGGACGCCATGACTAAACGCATGGTGCCTAATTGGAGCCTTGGGATAAAATCATTCGTTGAAGGTCAACGATTTCGGAGATGCCTTTTTCTGCCAGTTTCAAAAGCCCGTCAAGTTGATCGCGATCAAACGGTTCGCCTTCGGCGGTTCCTTGCACTTCGATGAATTTCCCAGAACCGGTCATCACCACGTTCATATCTACCTCAGCCGTCGAGTCTTCGACGTATGGAAGATCGAGGCAAAGGCTGTCCCCGACCACGCCAACAGAAATCGCGGCACAGAAGTCATTAAGGGGATGCTTTTGAAGTGTGCCGTCAGCTATGAGGCGGCTAAATGCGTCGTGAAGAGCAACATATCCTCCGCATATCGACGCCGTTCGTGTTCCCCCGTCCGCTTGTAGGACGTCACAGTCAACCGTTACCTCACGCTCACCTAATGCCTCCATGTCACACACTGCCCTTAAAGCACGACCGATCAGTCGTTCAATTTCTAGAGTCCGCCCTTTTTGTTTACCTTTTTTGGCTTCGCGACCAACGCGCTCTCCGCTGGATCCGGGAAGCATCGCATATTCCGCAGTGACCCAGCCTTCGCCGTTGCCTCGCATCCATCGAGGGACGTCGTCATCAATCGACACGGTGCACAATACTTTGGTACGGCCGAAACTCACGAGGACCGACCCCGGGGTCTGATCAGTGAAATTGCGTTCGAAAAGAATCGGACGCAATTCGTCGTTCGCTCGACCGTCGGCTCGCATAGTTACTCCCGTCGCAGGCTAGGTGGTTGAAAAGGTACGCCCTGTGGCGGCAAGTTCAACATTCCCATCAAATACCGAGGCCGCCTCCTCCAAATGTTTCGACGGATCAGACCCCGGCGGAACATGAGTGACAACCAGGCGTTTTGCTCCAACCTTGTTGGCATCAGCGGCCAGATGAGCACAACTGATGTGAGGTATGGCCGGGTTATCTGTGGCGCCGATCAGTGTGCCTTCCCCTAAGACAATGTCGGGTTCGTGACCGAGTCGGGCGAGCGACCAGCCTCTGCCAGTGTCGGATGTGTAAACGATTGACGCGTCATCACACTGGAAAAGCATGGCCAGGGTTTCAACAGGGTGATCGGTCTGCGAGAAGCTGAGTCGGATATTGCCGATCTGAGCGATATCACCGTCGCTAACTATTTCCCAATCAAACAAATCTCCGCTGTCGCGATCGGGTTGGAAGGCGTCGGTCACTCGCCGAACATCAGCAGTTCCTACCGCTCGTATGCGTTTGACGTCGGTGAAGTATTTGTACGCGTTGTAAATGACTGGTAGTTCAGCGCAGTGATCGGGGTGATGATGAGAGATCACGATCGCGTCAATGTCGTGCAGGCCGACATGGTTCTGCACATTGGCAAGGGTGCCTGGGCCACAGTCGACCCAAAGAGTGGTGGACGAGGATTGAACCAAGTATCCACTGCAGGCTTGGCCTGCCGCTGCATAGCTCCCCGAACAACCAAGCACCGTAAGCGCAAGTCCTACCACAAAGCCAAGGTTACGCTCACACCTGCGTCGCCGTGGTGTACACCTATCCATCGTCGTGTGCTGCACTACAAACGGGTTAGTGACTGCCGGCCGGCGAACAGGATATTCACCGACCGAGAGGTCCCGATACCCTGCACAGTATGAACACCCAGGGTGCTTCGGATCGGCGAACTGTTGCTTCAAATCGTCGCGCCCGCGCAAATTACGACATTCTCGACACCTATGAATGTGGGCTCGTGTTGCAAGGGAGCGAAGTTAAGTCCCTTCGCGACGGCTCCGTTCAATTAGCGGATGCGTTCGCCAGGGTACGAAGCAACGAAATGTGGATTCTGGGGATGCACATTTCGCCTTGGGGTCACGCTTCAGCGCAGAACGGTCATGTTGTTGATCGCCCACGGAAGTTGCTACTTCACCGAGTTGAGATCGACCGGCTTCGTTCGCGCACCGAACAAGAACCATTGCAGTTAATTCCGTTATCGCTGTACTTCCAAGATGGCAGAGCCAAAATGGAATTGGCGCTGGCGAAGGGACGGCGACAGTACGACAAGCGGCACGTCATACGAAAACGCGAAAGTGATCTCGAAGCGCGCCGGGCGATGTCCTATCGCAATCGTTGAGTCGACTTTTCGAATAAGCGGTATTTCAGAATCGGCTAGCCGAGTGTCGCCGCTACCCTGAGGTCGAAGGTTCAGGCCCTGTTCTGGACAGATCACGGGGGTGATCGGTTTCGACTTCGACGGTTGATATGAGAGAAGCGAGCCGTGGTCTCCGGAGCCACGTTAAAGAGCCGGAACAATTACA
>PBHE01000010.1 GCA_002719335.1 Acidimicrobiaceae bacterium | reverse complement strand
GAACTCAACTATGAAGGTGACTTTTATCGCTTCAATTTGATGACTCCTAACTTCACCCCGGAACCTCTTTCAGTCCCGACGCCGCGAATCTCTATGGCGGCTGTTGGACCCGCGATGCTCCGCCCAGCCGGCCGAGTGTGTGATGGAGTTCGGCTTCACGCGTTCTGCACCCGCAAATACCTCGAAGCAGCTGTTCTACCCCAGTTGACGGTGGGCTTATCGCAGGCTGGTAAGCCTCGGGAAACGTTTCAAATAAGTGGCGGCGGGTTTGTTTGCACAGGCCCAGACGACGAGTCGGTAATGGGAATGATGGACTGGGTTCGTTATCGCATTGGCTTTTATGGAAGCACCAAGGCGTATTGGCCGGTTCTTGAGGAACACGACCTTCTCGACCTCGGGGAAGAACTCAATTACCTCTCAAAAAATGATGGTTGGGGGGAAATGGCGTCTCGGATCAGCGATGACGTGGTCAGGCAATTTGCGGCTGTGGGAAGACACGACGAAATCGCAGCCGCTATTGAAGATAGATATGGCGGTTTGACTGACGCGATTGGAGCTAGCGCATCTCCCGAAATTCCTGCTGATTTGCCACAAGAAGTTATTCAAGACATCCAGAAGATTTCGACGGTCTATAACGAGTCGCCATCATCGACGATCTAGCTACTTCCCAATGGCAGCGTAGGTGGCGGCTATCAGGTTGAACGCTCGGGCGTCGCCCACCAAACCTCCAGCCATTTTATTCATGGCATAAGAAATCGTCATTCTCTCATCGAGGTCCATGACTCCCATCGATCCGCCCCATCCGAACCAGTAAAGGGTGCGATCGCTGGGCGTCAGAGGGATCCGTTCATGGTTGATACCGAAACCGGTCCCATAAGGCACATTCAGTCCGAGCACGAGGTCTCGGTCAAAAGTTTGACGATCTAAAGCGGCCTCTATGGTTTCGGGATTCATCAACGTGATTCCGTCGATGGTTCCACCGCAGGCGATCGCTGAGTGCACCCGTGAAATTGACCGAGCATTGCCAATTCCTCCGGCCGCTGGAATTTCGGCACGACGCCATTCATCAGTCTCGGTTTCGGTGCCATCTAAGCGGCAGCTGCGAAAGGTTCTTAGAGCTATTGAGTCAGGTTGACCTTCAACTATCTGATCTATTCCCCCTTGAGGAACGTCTAATTGAGCGACGCGGTGTCCCTCAGATAACGGCAACCCGATATGGAAATCGGCATTGAGAGGCCCGGTTACTTCGTCTCGGAAGAACGTGCCTATAGTGCGTCCATCGACGCGGCGCAATAGTTCAGCTTGAAGTGTTCCTTGGGTGACGGCGTGGTACCCCGGAGCTGTTCCGGGCTCCCACCAGGGTTGCATCCCGGCTAGAAGGTCAGCCATAAGGTCGTGGTCGTAGAGTTCTTCGGGGGTTACCGGCCTTGGGAAACCTGAACAACCCGTCTGGTGGGTCATCACGTGACGCACGAGAACAGAATCTTTCCCGTTGCGGGCGAATTCCGGCCAATAGTCGGCAACCGGCGCTTCGAAATCAATTACTCCTCTGTCGGCCAGCATGAGAATACAAATGGACGCCATCGTCTTCGTTGTCGAGTAGACGTTGACGATGGTCTCCTTCTCCCAAGGATCACCGTTGTGGTTGCGTTTGCCCGCCCACAGGTCGACTACGTATTGACCTTCAACTGTGACAGCTGCACTTGCGCCCAGTTCTTCATCAGCTAAAAAGTTTGCTTCGAACGCGTCCCGAACCGCAGTGAAGCGCTCGTCGCAGTGACCTCTGATTTCCATTGCCGTTCCTTCTATCTTGCGAGCTTGTCGAAACGATTAGAGATGACACACCACCTAGTGCCGTCAAAAGGCAACTCTATCTGCCCTGCCAAGTGGGCTTTTGGCCCGATTGGGCAGCAGCACGAAATGCTTTCGCGTCTTCGGTGGCCCCGGCCACCTTGCGCATTGTTTCACCGAAACGAATGGCCTGAACGAAACCCATTTCTTGACCGCGACGAGCTATTTCTTTTGTTGCTCGGACAGCAAGTGGTGCCGAGTTGGTGATCAATCTCTCTGCAAGGTCGGTTGCTTCTGCCATCAACTCGTCGTGGGGCACCACCTTCATAACCAATCCCATCTCTTTGGCTCGTAGTGCATTCACACGATCACCCAAAAGCAACAATTCCATGGCGTTTTGCCAACCGACGCGCTTTGGCATTCGCACCGCCCCTTGAACGGTGGGTACCCCTAGTTGGACCTCCGGAAATCCGAATTCGGCGCGGTCGGATGCTATGACAAAATCGCAGCTTGCCACCATGGTCAAACCGAACCCGATGGCATAACCATTGACAGCGGCTATGACCGGTTTGAAGATCTCCTTGCCGGACTCTAGGGAAGTGAAGCTCGGAACTTCCCAAAACGAATGATCGTCGTTGCCAACAGAACTCCCTGGATCCTTGAGATCCGCGCCCGCACAAAAAGCTTTACCGTTGCCTGTAACTATTGCTACCCAGGCCTCGTCGTCAGTGCGCAGCGTCTCCCAGGCAGCGTTGAGGTCTTTACGTAACTGGCCGTTCACGGCGTTGAGCGCTTCAGGGCGGTTGTATGTAATCACCGCTACTCGCCCAGTGCGTTCGTAAGTAACTGTCGGGTCTGCGCTCATACTGAATGATCTCACGTTGGGCAGCGGTCGCATAATGCGAAGCTCAAGAAAGCCGGTAGGCCTCGGCTGTGGGTTTTAGCGGGCGCGCGTACCAAAGCGGACGGCGAAGTCCGTGCGGCCCAGGCGCTGGCCTCGTCTTAGCAAGCCATTCCGAATACGCTGCCCGTGATTTAGCTGTGTCGACGACGACGTCCCCGTACAAGTCGCCTTCCTCGGCAGGCGTTACTCGAACTCGTTGATGCCAGCATTGCATTCCCGATATGGGGTCCGGCTGCACGGCGAAGGTGAGATTTTGATGAACACCGGTGTCATTCCACCAAATCCTTTCGCTGTCAGGGTCCTCAGATCTATAGGAGTCCATGCCTTCGCTCCGGCTCAATTTCCACGTAGAGCCGTCGTTTTTAACGTCTGCCTGCGCGTTACCCCACGACCGCCCCTGCTCTTTCCCCATTCGCCAACGCCCCATGTGGTGAGAGGCGGCGACGACACCGGGGCGGATCCCCTCGGTACGCCATGCTTGTATGACGAAATGCCCAAGACGAGTGGTGATGCGAACTAATTCGTTTGCTCCAATCTCTAACTTTTCAGCATCCTCGGGATGAATCCATAGAGGGTGGCGGTGGCTGATCTCATTAAGCCATTTCGAATTAGCCGACCGTGTGTGGATGAGAGTTGGTATCCGAAAAGTCGGCAAAAGAATTCGCTCATCACCATCAAGATCAAGATCCTCCCAATGGACATGGCTCGGAATCCACGTCGGGGTGGCGTATTCAGGCCAACCCCATTCGGCCAACGTCGTCGAATACAGTTCCAATTTTTTTGATGGCGTCGGAAATCCTTCCTTGATTTCGCCATCGATCTCCACTGCGGGCGAACCATCCCCTAAAGGTGCCAGCAGCGTTTCAGCGAACGATTCTGGCGAGCCATCAAATACTCCGGCAGTCCCAGGCTTTCTAAACACACCTGTCTCGTCTCTCAAACAATCTTGGACAGATGCAGGATCAACCGTACGTTCGTACGGTACGTATGGGTCCGTAGGGACAGCGAAAGCGCCCCTGTCGCGCATGAATTCGAGAGGAGTTTGATTGACTGCCGCGGCCGCCTCCAAAAGCCCAGGTACTTCTTCGCTGAAAATGAGGCCGTAATACTCGTCGACAGTCATTGGTTGACCTGGTTCTGACCGGCTCTCGAAGTACTCCCTAACTCCAAGCTCTCCATCGGGATCTATGCGCCAAGAAAGATCTATCCAGAACTCGTTTTCTTCCCAAACCTCACCAGGGTTGAACTCGTGGGTGCGAGAATCTTTGCCAATCGACTTACCTTCAAGCTCGGCGAAGCGACGCATGACGGGTTGTCGAAATCCAATCCACCGTCCAGCATGAGTCTCAAACGAAGCTAGATCGTGACGCTCTGAGCCCACGCCCATAGGAAGCACATAGTCAGCAAATATGGCCGTTTCCGACCAGGTTGGAGTGAGAGCAACATGGCACTCAACCTTGGAGGGATCGAGGAGAGCTTCCATCCAGCTGAACCCATCTGGATTCGTCCAAACAGGGTTATACACGCGTGTGAAATAGGTATCTAATTTGCCGCGGCCTTCGTTCAAGAAATGTGGCAGAAGGATCGACATCTCGTGATAGCTCAGCGGGTATTCGCGTGGCCACGACATCTCATTCCAGTGTTCAATTTTTTGGGTTCCCAAGGGAGCGTGAGGTTTAAATTTGTTCCACCCGTTACCGCTTGTTCCGCCCACAGTCCCGACTGAGCCAGTGAGTACGTTAAGAAAGAACAAGCAACGCGCTGTCTGCCATCCACCGAGGTTGCCAGCACCAGCGGCACGCCAATTGTGAGAGGCGAACTTCGTGGGATGAGCCCCAATTAGTGACGCAATCTCCCTTATCTCCCCGGCCGGCACTCCAGTTATGTATTCGGCTCGTTCAGGCGTGTATTCAGCGTATTGGTTGAGCAGCGCCCTCTCTAACGATTCAAACTCAATATCTAGGTCAGGACGTGTTTCGGCGAGGTACGTCTCCCAATTAGTCCACCTCCGCACGAATTCGCGCTCCCACGTGCCGTTCTCCAGTAAGAGCCTGACAAGAGCCAAAAGAAGAAACGGTTCTGTTCCTGGCCAAGCCGGTAACCAATGATCTGCTTTTGAACCGGTATTCGATAAGCGAGGGTCCACACATATGACAGTCGCTCCTCTTTCCTGGGCTTCAATAATTCGCTGAGCATGTGGATTGAAATAGTGACCCGCCTCGAGATGAGACGAGATCAAGAAAATCACTTCAGCGTTGGCGTAATCCGAGGACGGCCGGTCATGACCCATCCACGACTGGTAGCCAATTCGAGCGTTAGAGGAACAGATATTGGTGTGACTGTTATGGCCGTCGATCCCCCAACCCTGGAGCACCCGCTCGGTATAGCCATCTTCGCCCGGCCGTCCAACGTGATACATGATCTCATCGCGTCGGTCTTCAACAAGCGCAGTTCGGATGCGCGCGCCGATCTCATCCAGCGCCTGCTCCCACGTGATTCGTTCCCACTCACCCCCACCACGTTCACCCACCCGTTTCAACGGAAACAAGATGCGTTCGGGATCGTTTACCTGATTAAGAGTCGCAGGGCCCTTCGCACAAGTCCTTCCCCTTGACGCTGGATGTTCAGGATTGCCTTCAAATTTGGCAACCTCACCTGTCTCGCGATCCACATAGGCAACTAATCCACATGCTGCTTCGCAGTTAAAACATGTGGTGGGAATAAGGCGAAACTGCCGTTCTACTCGCCGCGGCCAAGCTTTGGCATCCAACTCCGTCCAGTCGTGCCACTGGTCGTGCGGTGGGTAGTTAGTGAGGCCAGCGTTCGAGGTCGCATCCTTGTAGAAACTTGCCTCATCTAAATATCGAGACTCATTGGAGTTAGACATCAACCCTCCTAGGACAGCGGAACCGACTGGCCGGCTTGTACATAGCTATCTTCGTACGCCCACATGCCGCCAAGGATCAATACCCCAGCGAAACAAGAAAGTGTCGATGCTTGGCTGTCAATAATCGAGCCGACGGCCAGCAAGATAACGGGCAGAACCAATCCTCCGACGATCCCTGTCAAGAAAAGTGTTCTTTGATCACCACGTGTCATGGAATGCACTGCTAGCGCGACATGTCGAGAATGATCACCCGAAATTTCGAGCACCACTAAGAGGCCGTTCGCGACCAGGGCAGCCATCGTTATCCCGCGCACCACCCCTGATTCAGGCATGTCGACGAATAGGTTCGCTAGGAACCAGACTGAACCGCCCGCAGCGACAGCTTGAACAAGCAGCGTGGGTAAAAGCAGTTGACTCTGCCACAGGTCGCGGCCCTCGCACTGAGCGAAGAGAAACGCTGTGTACCCAGCAGTGCTCGCCGCAACTACAGCGATCGGTACGGCCAGGATCCTAAGCATTTGAGGCGAGTCAAGCACTGCCGCCAACAGCCAACCTCCGAGCAAGAGCGCAAAAAGTCCAAGTATGTAAGCACCTCGTACTAACCAGCTGGACCGGTTGCCACGAGTCAGCACAAGAAGGAACCGGGAAGGCTTCTTTAAATCCGCCACCAACAAGACTCCTGTAACAATCACAAAGAAAACAGCGATCACCGCCGGCACGAACCCGACTGTCGTTACGTGATCCGCCTCGCCAAGCAGCACCATAAGAGCGGCCAGAAGCATGACGCCCGCTGCAACTGCTTTCGTAACCAGATATGCCGAAACTTTGGTTTGCCAAGCTGTCGCATGAGCCGTCGTGTATGTCGTGCGACCTACAAGATTCGGTTCGCGGGTTGGTGGTGTGGGGTGTTGGGGGGTGACATCAGCCCATATAAGCCCATCGTCGGGGATGGCTGTTAAGAGAGGGTCAAGCGAAGCTTCGTTGGCGCCTCGGTAGAAAACCTTGGGAACCGTTCCTTGCTCTGGGGACCGAACCGGCAAGTCTTCTCTCTCCACAATCCGTCGTGCATCATTATCGGCATCATCGAAATCGATCACCTTGATCGAATGAGTCGGGCACACAACTACACAGGATGGTTCCAAGCCCATCTCAATTCGGTGGTTACAGAAATTGCACTTATTAGCGGTATTGGTCTGTGGGTTAATGTAAATCGCATCGTATGGGCAAGCATTCATGCAGCCCTTACAACCAATGCAGTTGCTGTCGTCAAAATCCACCACACCATTGGATGCTCGAAATAAAGCGGACGTCGGACAAATCTCCATACACGGCGCGTCCTCACATTGGTTGCAACGCATTACCGAGAAATGGCGAGTGGTATCTGGAAATTCACCCGTCTCTATGTATTTAACCCAGGTCCGGTTTACCCCCAGGGGCACGTCATGTTCGCTTTTACACGCGACCGTACAAGCGTGACACCCAATACATGTCTCGCTATCGAGAAGAAACCCAAGCCGAGTCACGGCCCTCCTCGAAAATTCAAGATCGCGCTCATTACGGCAAATGTATTGCCTTAATCAACCAAAGGTCGCTCACAAATCAGACGATTGTTGACTGTCCATGGCTCACGGCCGTCTTCGGTCGATCGAAAGTCATGTTCATGTCCCTCCGCTACCGCGCTAATTGGGGGTTCAGGGGATCCACAATTAAGCGCGCGTTAGACATTTCTCAAAGGTACCGTCAGTGCCATGGCCTCCCCCCAGACCATTCTCATACGCGTTACCGGCGTTGACCGGCCAGGCATCACCAGTGAACTCTTAGGTTTACTTGCCGACCTTGATGCCGAACTTCAGGACATGGAACAAGTTGTGGTCAGGCGTCAACTCACCTTGGGACTGGCAGTTGTTGCTCCCACCGGAAGAGACTTAGTGAAAGAAGTCCTCTTGTTCGGGTGGGAGCGAGCTCTTGACATCGATTTCGAAATTGTTGATGCAACGCCGACGCGACATGCAAAACGCCATGTAATCACCGCTCTCGGTCCCGAGCTTTCCCCCGAAGCATTAGCTCGAACAAGTGGTGCTATCGCGGCAAGCGGAGGCAACATAGATCGGATTCACAGGCTTTCGCGTTTTCCGGTCTGGAGCTACGAATTCCTGGTCGAAGGCGGGGACTCGAACAAGCTGCAAGCAGCGCTTATGGACGTCGCCGCGGAAGAGTCCATCGACATTGCAGTGCAGCCCCACGGACTTACACGTCGGTCAAGTCGCCTAGTGGTTCTTGACGTAGATTCGACCCTCATCCGAAATGAAGTAATTGAGCTCTTAGCTGAGGAAGCAGGACACCGGGAGGAAGTCGCCCGATTGACAGACCTCACTATGAGCGGCGATCTCGATTATTCCGAGGCCCTGAAGGAACGTGTCGCTCTTCTCCAGGGCACTAACACCGCGGCAATTGATCGGGCCATAGACCGAATGATCCTCACACCCGGGGCGAGAACTTTTGTGCGAACGCTTAGAAGACTTGGTTATCGCATAGCAATCATCAGCGGCGGCTTTACTCATTTCACTGACAAGCTCGCCGAGGAACTCAAACTAGATCATGCACACGCAAACCGTCTCGAAATTATTGACGGGGTCATTACAGGACGTATCACAGGCAAAATCGTCGATGCCCAAGAGAAGGCGAGGTTGCTCGAGGCGATCGCCGAAGCCGAAGGGGTGCCACTCGAACAGACGGTTGCGGTTGGGGACGGGGCGAATGATCTCCCGATGCTACAAAAAGCCGGTCTGGGCATTGCGTTCAACGCAAAACCAATACTTCGCGGAGCAGCAGATACCGCAGTAAATGTTCCTTATCTCGATGCAATATTGTTCATGCTCGGGGTGACTCGCGAGGAAGTCGAGGCCGCCGATGCTTCCGACACACCGGACGATTCCTACGCTGCCTGAAATCATCACCAACCGTTGTGACAAGCTGGCACGATGAATGAGCCACCTAGTTCATTGGTTGAGCGCAGCGACGCCAGCGGAGTGAGCACGCTCACTCTAAACCGCCCCGAAGCTCTCAATGCTCTTAGCCCTTTGTTGTTCGAGGAGCTTCAATCTCACTTTGAGCAAATCGCCAAGACTTCAGACGAAATCGGAGTCGTCGTTTTGACCGGCAAAGGCCGTTCCTTCTCCGCCGGCAATGACTTAAATGCAATTGAGCGAGGTGAACGCGCAAGTTCGCCGCACCAACAAGCAAAAACCCTCGATCTGATCGAAGCCATACCGCAGCCGGTTGTCGCTTCCGTAAACGGTCACTGTTACACCGGCGCATTAGAACTGGTTCTGGCTTGTGATCTTCTTATCTGCGGAGATGACGCCCAATTTTGTGACACCCACGGGAAATGGGGCATGGTGCCTACCTGGGGTATGACGAGCAGGCTACCTGAGCGAGTTGGGCCCCTTGTCGCTCGAGACATGATGTACAGCGGTAGAGTCCTGGACGGCCATGAAGCAGTCCGCATCGGTCTAGCGAACCGCTCCGTTCCCTCAGAAGACTTGGCCGAAGCGACGGCTGCTTGGGCCGCGTTGATGGTCGCGAACTCCTGGCACACATTGCGCGAAGAAAAGCGCCAAATGAAACAGCTTGCAGAGATGGGTCGAGAAGAGGGCATGAAGTGGGCGCGAGAAAAAGGTCCAGGGCCTGCCCCAGACATGGTTGAACGCATCCAGAGCGGCTTTAAACGCTGATACCGTTCCATCGATCAATTTCAAGGAGTCAAAGTGGCCGACGTCACGATTTATCACAATCCCCATTGAGGATCATCGAAGAACGCCTTGGCGGTCGCTGAGGAACAAAACGTACGAGCAGAAGTTGTCCTCTACATGAAGACACCTCCTGACCGCGCGACTTTGGAAACGATCGTTTCTCTTCTTGAAGATCCAGTCGAAGACCTCGTACGAAAAGACTCCAAATTTAAGGAACTCGGGTTGAACCCCGAAGAGTACATAGGTAATCCGCAAGCCGTAATAGACCTGTTGGTTGAACGTAAGGCGCTGATGCAACGCCCAGTGCTCGTAAGGTCCAACAAGGCAATCATTGGACGCCCCAAAGGTCGGATCGCTGAGTTCCTCGGGTAGAGGCAAGTTAGAACGAGCCGAATTCTCAGCCTAACTATCGCACCTCGCGGCTCGCCTCGCGTTTATGATGAAGGTCGCTGCTAAAGCCCAGTGGGAGAGTTCGACTGGTTTGTATGCCTCATCTGGTCGGCGCCGAAGGAGCAACCGCCCCGGGAATCTCTCAGGCCCCAGGACCGCAGGGAAGAAGCAACGCTGGAAAGCGAGAGGGCTTTGGCGCCTCTCCACCGAAGGGGAAAACTGCGATAAGCGGCCAATCTCTCAGGTTCCACGACAGCGCGGGGCGTCGACATCGACGCGGGCTGGCGGAACATGACTAAAGCTTCTCAATCCGAACATCTCAGGCAAAGCCCTCTCGACAGTTTTCATCGTCGTCTTGGAGCCAGGATGGTGGCTTTCGCAGGCTTTGAGTTGCCTCTTAATTTTGACGGAGTAATCAGTGAGCACCATGCGACAAGAACGCTTGCAGGGCTTTTTGACGTCAGTCACATGGGAATCGTCGATCTGATACCCAAGCACGGCTACGGGCTCAGCGCAGCGGCGGACAGCTTCGAGAAAATAACGCCGGCTTCAATATCTGATCTCGGAAACGAACGACTGAGATATGCACTATTGACCAACACCGAAGGTGGAGTCGTCGACGACTTGATTGTCAGTCGACATGATGATCGGCTTCGTATCGTGTTGAATGCTTCACGAACCGCTGAAGATCTCGCCTACATCGAGCGGAACATTTCCACCAATGTAAGGATCGAAGTTCGTGAGGATCTGGCGCAATTAGCAATTCAGGGACCCAAATCTTCCGAAGTGCTCTCGGTGTTCTCCAGGGACATAGCTGAACTGAAATTCATGGAGCGACACGCGTTCCATTTGGATGACATCGCGTGCGATATCAGCCGTAGTGGCTACACCGGTGAAGACGGTTTCGAACTGGTTGTCCCAGCAAGCAGCGCTGGACGCATTGCGGAGCAACTTTTGGAAGACGACCGAGTCCTTCCATGCGGCCTCGGGGCGAGGGATAGTTTGCGACTGGAGGCGGGTTTGTGTCTTTACGGCCACGAGTTGGACGAGAGTACGACCCCAGTCGAAGCAGGGCTCGCGTGGACTATTCAACAACGTCGTAGAAGCGAAGCCTCATTTGCAGGCGCGGACACAATCTTGGGTCAACTCTCCTCGGGGCCCGATCGAATCAGAGTGGGAGTTTCGGCCCTCACTAAACGGCCAATTCGCGAAGGAGCGAAACTCAGATCGGAAGACAACGATCAAGTAGGAACCATCACGAGCGGCGGCTATGGGCCCACTTGCAACCAGCCTGTCGCCATGGGGTACGTCGATGCCCGATACGCAAGGGCGGGCACTTTGTTGGTCGCTGATGTACGAGGCAAAGACGTTCCTTGCGAAGTCACGAAACTTCCTTTTGTCCCCCACCGCTACCGGCGAGATTGAGGCTTGAAGATGACGAACCCCAACCTTGAAAGTGATTTCGTAAGCAGACATATAGGCCCGCAAGCCGCTGATATTGATTTGATGCTCTCTTCGCTCGGCTATTCGAGCCTTCGAGAGCTTTGTGACGCCGCCCTCCCGAAATCGATCCGAGGGGGCGATGCGCTCCAACTGCCGCCGGCTCTAGATGAGCTTCAAGCCATAGCGCGTATCCGCGAACTTGCTGACCTGAATCACCCGATGAAGTCGCTGATCGGCATGGGCTATCACGGCACCTTCACCCCCGCTGTGGTGGTCCGACGGATACTTGAAAGTCCGGCCTGGTACACCGCGTACACGCCGTACCAACCAGAGATAAGTCAGGGGCGACTTGAGGCACTGCTCAACTACCAAACGATGGTCTGTGATCTCACGGGAATGGAGATAGCAAATAGTTCGTTATTGGATGAGAGCACCGCAGCGGCTGAAGCAATGATGATGGCTAGACGTCTGAGCAAAAGCAAAGGCCAAATTTTCTTCATCGATAAGGACTGTCACGTTCAGACAATCGACGTTGTTAATACGCGAGCGCAAGCATTAGGCGTCGAAATACAGGTCGGAGATCCCTGGGAGGATCTCAACCCTGAAGAGTGTTACGGGGTGTTAATTCAATATCCAGGTTCTTCGGGCAGGATCCGCGACATCAGAGGAGTTGTAGCCAAATCCCATGCCTATGAGGGATTGGTTTGCGTCTCAGCGGATCTGTTAGCGCTTTGCCTTTTGACGCCGCCGGGAGAGCTCGGTGCTGACTTGGTAGTGGGAACTTCACAACGTTTTGGAGTCCCTCTCGGATTCGGTGGTCCTCACGCCGGCTATCTGGCCGCGCGGGAAAGTCACAAACGTTCGCTGCCAGGTCGCCTCGTTGGAGTCTCTGTGGATAGCGGTGGACGCCCAGCCACGCGGCTGGCTCTGCAAACCCGCGAGCAACACATCCGACGCGAAAAGGCCACGAGTAACATTTGCACCGCTCAGGTGCTTCTCGCCGTCCTCGCTTCTATGTACGCGGTTTGGCATGGACCAAGCGGGCTAAAACAAATCGCGCAGCGGATACATGATCTGACTGCCCTCCTCGCAGCAAGTCTCAACTCGACAGGCGTCGCTGTATTGAATGAGTCGTTTTTCGACACCTTGACGGTGCGCGTCCCCAACCAAGCAGATCGCGTTTTGGAGCGTGCGCTTGCCGAGGGAATCAATCTACGGCGAGTTGATTCCAACACCGTGGGGGTGTCCCTGGACGAAACCTGTGATTTAGAAGTCGTGGAATCGTTAGTGCGCGCATTCGGTTGCGGAAGCAGGGCTCTAGTTACGGTGGACCATCCATCGGGTATACCTCCCGAATTGGAGCGATCATCAGATTTCTTGACCCACTCGGTTTTCAATTCCTATCGCTCCGAGACAGACATGCTCCGATATATCCGGCGTCTCGCTGACAAGGACATCGCTCTTGACCGCGGGATGATTCCGCTTGGCAGTTGCACCATGAAATTGAACGCGACTAGCGAAATGGAGCCAATTACCTGGCCAGAGTTCTCAGATATGCATCCGTTTGCGCCTCTTGATCAGGCCCAGGGCTACATAAAGTTGATCGCAGAGTTAGAAGAATGGCTGCTTGCCTGCACCGGCTATGACGCGATTTCTCTTCAACCCAACGCGGGCTCACAGGGAGAATTCGCAGGACTGTTGGCTATCAGGCGTTACCACGAGGCCATGGGTCAAGAACGACGAGATGTTTGTCTAATTCCTGCATCGGCTCATGGAACAAACGCGGCATCTGCCGTGATGGCTGGACTTCGAGTAGCTGTAATTGACTGCGACGAGAACGGAGATGTTGACCTCGTTGATCTCGCGAACAAAGTGAGCGAATACCGAGAAAACATTGCGGCCATCATGGTTACTTACCCTTCGACTCACGGTGTCTTCGAAGACGGCATTGGAAGGATTTGTGAGCTTGTTCATGATGCTGGCGGACAGGTCTACGTGGATGGCGCGAATCTCAACGCTCTGGTAGGGCTAGCCCCTCCAGGTCATTTTGGCGCCGATATAAGCCATCTAAACCTCCACAAGACCTTCTGCATTCCTCACGGAGGAGGCGGACCTGGCATCGGTCCCGTTGCCGCCAAAAGCCACCTCGCTCCATTTCTACCGAACCACCCAGTGGTCGCGGAAGCAGGACCGAAATCCGGACCGGGAGCTATTTCCGGTGCTCCTTGGGGCTCCGCGGGGATTCTGCCTATCCCTTGGATGTATATAGCAATGATGGGGGCACACGGCCTAGAGCGCGCCACCAGTGTCGCGATTCTTAACGCGAACTATGTTGCTAACCGTTTGCAAGACACTTACCCCGTGCTCTATCGAGGCAAGAATGGCCTCGTGGCTCACGAATGCATACTTGACCTACGACCCCTTTCCGATGTTGTCAGCGTCGAAGACGTTGCCAAGCGGCTCATCGACTACGGATTCCATGCACCGACGATGTCATTTCCCGTCCCTGGCACGTTGATGGTCGAACCAACCGAAAGCGAGGCCAGAGGGGAAATCGATCACTTCTGCAATGCGATGATCAGCATCCGACACGAAATTTCTCGGATCGAGACCGGTGAATGGCCCAAAGAGGACAATCCCCTCGTCAACGCCCCCCATCCAGCCGAAGACCTTCTCAGGTCGAGTTGGGAACATCCGTATACGCGCGAGGAAGCGGCTTACCCAATGCCGTCAATTCGAGAAGACAAATACTGGCCGCCAGTTGGCAGGATCGACGGAGCACACGGAGACCGCAACCTCATATGCAGTTGTCCAGACCCAAAAGCGTACGAGGAACTCTGAGGACAGCCAACCGTTGAGAAGACACTCACGACTAACGTCGTGGCATGGCTTTGATCGACCCGAACATTCTAGAAATGCCCGTGGATCCGGGCTCAGGTGCAATGCCGTGGTATCACCACATCGCAGACTGGATCGAAGCCGAAACACTGGAGTTGTCAGGAGAACAACTGGACTTTCATGATTCCTCACCTGAGAAAGAGTGGATGTGGTGGTCTTGCAGAAGACAAATCTCTCACATCGCGTGGGATTCCTTGGTATTTACGAAACGACGAGCGGGACATCTCCTGTGGCCGAACGGCGATGTGCCCGAACCGATCAACTGGGTCGATCACCAAATGGGGCCGAACAACAGGTGGGATCGTGTACTTGATACCGATCTCTTCTGGGAAATACCCGATCTTTTCGCCAAACTTCGCTTAGGTATCAGCTGGCTTACTCAAGTCGTTCAAGAGCAACCCATCGAGGTATTCCGGTCCGATTTTCGGACTGTCAGGGGGACACAGTTCTGGAACTATGTGATTACGACTCTTCCAAGAGGCGCCCGCATTTCTGAAGAAGACGAAAGAGACATCATTTACGATCTCGAAGGGTCCTTGTGGATGGTTTTCTACGAGATGTTGAGTCATATCCGAACCATTCAACGACTCAAGCTCCACCAAGGTTTGGAAACCGCTGTTGACCTACCCAAAGTCGGCTATCTTCGACTTCCCCACTACTGGGGCGAGACCGACGAAAACGGGCCCGGAATGCAAAGACTATGACACCCAAAATCATCATTGACTGCGATCCTGGACACGACGATGCAATAGCGATCATGATGGCAGGTCGCCTTACAGAAGTGCTCGGCATCACCACGGTCTCAGGTAACGCCCCGTTAAACCTGACCACCGAAAACGCGTTGATCATGACAGAACTCCTCGACCTCGACGTCGAAGTGCACGCCGGAGCTGGCACGCCCTTATTGGTGGCACCACGGCACGCTGCGGAGGCCCATGGGCGAACCGGGTTGGATGGCCCAGCAAGACCGGAAATAACCCTTGAAGTCGCCAGCAACGACGCAGTGGCTTTCATTATTGAAACCGTGCGAAACAACGACGAGGTGTGGCTAGTCCCGATAGGGCCGTTGACCAACATTGCTTTGGCTGTACGACAAGCACCTGACATCGTCGATCGCGTCGCCGGGATTTCGATTATGGGTGGAAGCGCAGGTGCGGGCAACGTGACCGCCACGGCAGAATTTAATGTGTGGGCGGATCCCCACGCAGCATCAATCGTATTTGATGCAGGTTTCAAGAAGCTCCTGATGGCGGGACTTAATCTCACCCACCAATTCGGAATAGATGAACAACTAATTTCGGACTTACGAGATCTTGGGAACCGCGCAAGCGTCTTCGCGGCCGACTTGTTTGACTTTTATCTCACGGCTTACCAGAAACGCACCCATGGTCAGCGAGCACCCCTACACGATCCATGCGCTGTGCTTGCTGTGACACACCCTGAGCTGTTCGAGTTCAAGTCCAGAAATGTCCGAGTTGAGACCGAGGGGACACATACTCGAGGAATGACCGTGGTGGATGAGAGAGATTGGGGCGAAGGGCCTCTCAACTGCGAGGTGGAATACCGCATCGACCGGGATGAGGGAATGAGAGTTTTCCTTGAAACAGTCTCGGCTTATATCTAGGCGTTCCTCCCGGCGATGTCGCGGCCAGGTACCGTGGAACTGTGACAAGTTTGATTCGACTTACCCAGTACAGCCACGGCGCTGGTTGAGCCTGCAAACTCGGTCCAAGCGACCTGGCGCACGTGCTGCGTCACTTGCCAAAACCGGACAACGCAAATTTGTTGGTCGGGTCAGAAAATAGTGACGACGCCGCTGTCTGGCTCCGACCCGACGGCAAAGCTCTGGTCGCAACAGCTGACTTCTTCACCCCAATAGTTGATGATCCTGTCCTTTGGGGGCACATCTCCGCTGTAAATGCCGCCAGTGACGTGTACGCGATGGGCGGAAAACCTCTCTTTGCTTTAAATCTGGTCGCTTGGCCCAAAGACGAATTACCCCTCGAGCTATTAAGCAAAGTGCTTTCGGGCGGCCAACATGCGGCCGATGCCGGTGAATGGGTCGTGGCAGGCGGACACACCGTCGACGGACCTGAGCCAATGTATGGCATGTCGGTAATCGGAGAGGTCGACCCTGAAGATCTTTTAACAAATGGTGGAGGTCAGCCAGGTCAGGCGCTTGTCTTAACTAAACCTATTGGCACAGGGCTATTAGCCACGGCTGTGAAACGATCTCAAGTCGATGCAGTCACCGCCGGAGGTTCACTTGAAAAGATTTACACGAAGGCCATCCATGAGATGACCAGACTCAACGAAGCGGCAGCAGCAACGGCAAATCGCGTCAACGCGACAGCAGCAACGGATGTCACTGGTTTCGGTTTACTCGGTCATCTCCACGAGCTGGCATCGGCAAGCGGACTTTCCGCGATCATCGATACCGCGTCGGTTCCGCTGCTACCCAAAGTCCGCGATTTGGTTGATGACGGATTTGTGGCCGGTGGCACCGAAAGGAACCTAAGTTTCCTCGAACCGAATTTGGAGGGTGGTTCCCAGATAGAGCGAATCATCCTTTGCGATGCTCAAACTTCTGGCGGCCTTCTATTCTCTTGCGATTCAGATGCCGCTTTAGATGCTGTGGCGGAGCTAAGAGAGTCAGACCACGAGGCCGCAATAATAGGCAAGTTGGATACTGGTTCCATTGGAAGAATCAGGCTGACACACTGATCAGCGGAAGACGGGTTTTCAGTGAGTCCAAAATCTCCCTCCCTCTACGAACAGTTAGGTGTTACTCGCGACGCTACGAGGATGATTGTCCAGCGCGCGTACCGACGAAAAGCGCTACGCCATCATCCCGACCATCAAACCGGCAATTCAGAAACGATGTCGGATTTGAACAATGCTTGGTTTGTCTTGTCGGACGCTACCCGGCGCGCCGCGTACGACAAAACATTGGGACCCCAACCGTCGCGACATGATGCGCCGATTAAGACTTCTCGAACTAGGCCCTCGAATCGCAAAGCTGCTTGGTTTGAGGCTCTCAAATTGCAGGCAACGAGGCTGGGGCACGAAGCTGCCCTGAGCGCTAGTCAAGCCCTTGCTGTTCGCCATCGCGTTCGTCGGCTCGAATACGAACTTATCGCCGAGCAAATCGTCGAGAGCTTCGGCGACCGGATCGAGGACCGTGTGCGGCTGGCTCTAAATGCGGGAGCGGCGCCTCTCGATCTAGCTTTAGCGGCCACTCTCATCGGGTTGCACGAATATTGCGTTCCATTTCTCCAGGCGTCGACGGATAGCGACATCGATATCGACCGCGCCATCATTCGTAAGGCTCAACTGCTTGATCGAATGTGGGACAACCTGGCCCACGGGGTTTCACGGGAACTCGAAACAGCTCTTGGAGGGAACCCGCGAACCCTTCGATCCCTTACTGGTAGGCGAGTCTGACATGCGTACAGCGGTGTATCCGGGATCTTTCAACCCTCCTACCGTCGCCCATTTAGAAATCTCCCGTGCGGTAAAAGCCCATTGCCATATTGACAACATTGTTTGGAGCGTTAGTCAGATCGCTCTGGGTAAAGAGGGCGTAACAACGCCTCGCTTCCGAGATCGGCTGACCGTGCTTGAGCAGGTCGCATCTGACTACGAGTGGCTGCAGGTGACAGTCACGAACGCCCAACTACTCGCGGATATTGCTTCGGGTTACGACCTGTTGGTTATGGGTGCCGACAAATGGCACCAGATTCACGACCCCGTCTTTTACGACGATGACCCCGTTCTCAGAGATGAGGCGTTATCTAATCTTCCCCAGGTTGCCATCGCGCCGAGAGAACCTTTCAATGCTCCCGCTGATTTGGTGCTACCGATTCCGGAGAATCTAGTATCGGTTTCCAGCACAAGCGCACGTGGCGGAATGACATCCATGATGCTCGAACCTGCCCGTCGATTCGACGAATTATCCGGAGCTTGGACCGACCCAGAACGTTACGAAACATGGCTGACTCAAGAAAATTGACGACCTACGTCATTCGATCCGCATACGTTTACATCCAATGACCGACATCTTGAACGTTGACCTTTTGGCCTTTGAACAAGGCGGAAGAAGCGGCCGCGCCGCCACGGTGGATGGAGTCATGCAGAGCCTTCGCACAGGCTTCGTCTACACGAAACATGATATTTCCGAGGGAGTACTGGACGAAGCCTATGAGGTTCTCGAAAAGTTTTTTGATCTACCTGCGAAAGTCAAAGAGGATTACTTCGCCCGAGGATCCAAAGGTCAGAGCGGTTACACGGGGTTACTGGTCGAGACCGCTGCGGTGTCAGACACTCCTGATTGGAAGGAAATGCTCAATTGGGGTGCGGCACTCCCCTCGAGTCACCCCCTCAGGGATCGTTATCCCCATAGGTATGGGGAGCCTATTTTTCCGTCGGACCGAATCCCCGGCGCTGACCGAATCTTGTCGGCGTTTCACGAGCATTTGGTGCAACTGCAGACTCGCTTCTTACGCGTTATCGCTGCAGGCATCGGTGCCCATGAAAATTTCTTCGACACGATGCTCGAGCACGGTTCACATCTCACTCGAGCCATCCGGTATCCGCCAATGTTGGAAGCACCAAATGCAGGGCGTGACGGGCATGTCTGGGCTGAAGAGCACGGAGACATAAACCTCATTACTGCACTCCCTCGCGCGACTGCCCGAGGCCTCCAGGTCAAAGTCGACGAAGAATGGGTCGACGCTACACCGCCTGATCGACACGTCATTATCAACACCGGGATCATGCTTGAACGTCTGACCAACGGGTTGATTCCGGTGGGGTGGCATCGGGTTGTTGCTGATCCTCAACAAAACGATGGTCGACTCAGCGTCGTCCAATTCTGTCATCCAACACCGTGGACAATTCTTTCCCCTATCCCGTCTACCGTTACTCCAGAACGCCCTTGCCGATATCCTGCGATGTCCGCTGGAGATTGCCTTGATCAGGTGCTCTGGGAGATCAACCTCAGCGAAGGCTAGTTGGATCAGGCTACCCAAACAGTTAGTTCACAGGTCCAAAAGCGCGTTCTCGACAAGTTCGGTGAGTGCTGGATGAATGTAGAACTGCTTGGTAGCGAGATCGTCTACTGTCTGCCCGAATTCCATCCCCTGGATCAATTGTTGGATGAGTATCGAAGCTTGCGGTCCGATGATGTGTGCGCCCAATAATTGCCGGCTCTCGGCGTGGGCGATGAGTTTGCAAAAACTTTCGCTGTCTTCCATCGCCCAACCGTAAGCAGTGGCCCCGTACTCCTTCGTAGCCACCCTTATAGGTATGCCACTTTCGCGAGCAGTTCGTTCGGTGAGCCCCACCGACGCGACCTGAGGATGGCCGAACACCGCGTGGGGAACGAAGCGTTCATCTACAGTCCGCATCGGACCCTCAGTCTCTCCTTCCGCAACAAGGAGGTTGTGTCGAAGGGCTCTGACCTCAGCATTAGCGAGGTGCTTGAGTTGGTGGGTGTTGGATAGATCGCCAAAGGCCCACACACCGGGGGCGTCAGTTCGAAAAAATTGGTCAACTAAAACTCGGCCGCCCTCAGATGACACTCCAGCTTCTTCTAGCCCGAGTAGATCTCCGTTAGGTACGCGACCGGTCGCCACAAGAACCACATCCGTCTCTATGGTTTCGGCTGCTCCATCTCTCAGAATTTCTGCGCGAATGACGTTTCCATCTTGGAAGACTCCAGTGACCTCGCTTGCGCAACGAACGTCAAATCTGCGAGTCATCAATTGAGTGAAGCGTTGAGAGACGTCCTCATCTTCATTTTTCAACAAGCGCTCACCGCGGTTCACCATCGTTATCTCGGTGCCGAAGGCCGAAAAGACGTGCCCCAGTTCGGCGGCTATATATCCGCCCCCAAAAATCAACATCCGTGAGGGTAAATCATCGAGTCGCATAACTGTGTCTGAGGTATGAAACTCGATGTTCTCCAGACCCGGGTATGGAGGAACAAAGGGACGAGCGCCGGCGCCAAGGACTACGTGGCGGCCTGATATTCGGCGAATCGTGCCTTCCAGATCGGTTACTTCGAGTGTTCGTGTGTCTACAAAGCGTCCTTCTCCTTTGCATACCGTGACGTTGGGGCATTGGTCACTCAATCGGTACCTCTCCCCTCCCGCAACGATGGGGTCAATTCGACCGAAAACGCGGTCTCGGACAGCCGCCCAATTCACGCTCTTCAGTTCCGCATCAATGCCATATGTCGCGGCGTTGCGGATGGTTTCAGCGACGTCTGCCGCGTAAACGAACATTTTTGATGGGATGCAGCCCACGTTTAGGCAGGTTCCACCGAAAACGCCTTTTTCGACGATCACAATTTTCCATCCGTCAAATTCGGGACCTGGAATGCTGTTTCCCGATCCAGTTCCGACAATGACGAGGTCGAATTCTTCCGTTGGCGTTTGACTCATGCAGAGGACCTTAAGACAGGTTCTGAACAAAACGGCACGTACTCATCGATTTGAGGCGTATAGAAATGACAAAGGCAAAGGCCGAAAGGCCGTCGTCGTAGAAGAAGACATCGAGGCAACAATCGAATCGGCTGAAGAATGCCCCGGCGAGTGCATCTACATCGAAGCTCAATAACAAACCCAATTAGAGTTTTGGGATGGACTTCGATTCGGTCCCGGAAGATCTGTCACTTTGTGAACCGCATTGGTGGTCCAAGGCCACCGCTGGCGAACTGCCATCAGGTGAGGGCAGTCTTCATGAGGCGAGACTTGTTGGTGTTGGAGACAACTATTGCTGGATCGACGAGAACTTGGCTGAGATCGTCTTCTTCATGTGGAAGCTCGGCATCAAAACTGAGTCGACCTGTCACAACCTCTATGAGGCAGACGATGAGGTCTTCACCATGCAGCTCGATTCCGGTCCAAAGGAGTACCTGCGACCGAAGATCTGCTTCATCAATTTTGATGCACCGCACCATCACAATCTTCAGTTGTTTCTGAACGCTTGTTTCAGTGACCTTGACCACATAGGGACCGAGATGATCGACGTGAACACTCAGCCCGTCTTCAATCCTGACGGTGACTATTTGTGGGACATCACCGCGGGTCGAATGCACATCAACTTTGAGGACTCGATGGTGACCTTCCTGAGAGATCGGCTTGCTAAAGCGGCGGCCTTCGAACTTGGAAGAAATTTCAAGCTGAAATGGAACAGCGGATCAGATGACGAGTAGCTGAGTCTCGGGCCGTCCCTACGGGGGCGGTCTTTTGTCGTCTTACACCCGTAAGGAACACGAACGCCAGAGCTAACCCTTTATCGACGATAGAATTTTGCTTGCGCTCAGACCTGTATGTTTCTGACCTCCGCTCATACAGAGAGTCAATCAGCAAGACGCTCCCAATGGAGGGGATTCGCACTAGCTCCAGGACAGGTCACTCAAATTAAGCGGATGTCAGCGGTACTTATCAACTTTGGGTCCGAGGTTTAAACCAAAGCTTGGTATACGAGAGATTTCATTTCAGCTCGGATTGGGTGCGTGCTTGAAGGAAGAAGTTGGGTTAAGAAGATGACGGTCACATCTTCGACAGGGTCTACCCAAAACGCGGTGGACGCCGCGCCACCCCAGGCGTACTCGCCCTTCTGACTCAGAACCTTTGCTTTAGCTGGGTCGATTACCACTGAGAAACCCAACCCAAAACCGACTCCGTCATACGCTGTTTCTGAGAAAAGTGGCCGCCCGCATTCGGTCAAATCCGCGCCGCCAGGGAGGTGGTTGGTGGTCATGAACTCCAAGGTCTTCCGTCCGATAATTCGACGGCCTTCTAGCTCGCCGCCGTTTCGAAGCGCTTGGGTAAATTGGTGGTAATCCCCAAGCGTGGAAACCAATCCTCCGCCTCCGGACAGGGCGGTTGGCTCGCGTAAGTACCGAGACTTTTGTGCGTCGTCAAGAAGAGTTGCCTTTTGTGATTTCGTACCGGGGTAATAACACGATGCAAAGCGCTCGCGTTCACTATCGCGCACAGAGAAGTCAGTATCGATCATGCCCAGCGGCTCAAAAATGTGATCCTGAAAGTACTGATCCAGACCGACACCAGCCACCAACTCAACGATTCGCCCGACGACATCCGTGGAATAGGAATAGTTCCATTCGGTTCCCGGATCGAAGAGTAAAGGGAGCGACGCAACAACGTTGCACTGGTTCTCGAGGTCCCCCGGACTCTTAGTCCATTCAAACCCAGCTCTCCGGTACATCTCATCGACGGAGTTGGCCATGTGAAAGTGATACGTGAGCCCGCTGGTATGAGTAAGTAGATCATGGACGGAGATTTCCCTTAGCGGCTCTCGCGTTTCTGGCTTCGCAGCGTCACCACCCACAAACACTTCGGTGTCGGCAAAAGCCGGAATCCATTTTGAAATCGGATCCTTCAACTGGAGTAAACCATTCTCATAAAGCTGCATCAGCGCTATCGAAGTGACAGGCTTGGTCATGGAGTAGAAGCGGTAGATCGTGTCGCTCTCCACAGGTAAAGAGCGTTCTATATCGCGATAGCCGTAAACATCGCGATACACCACTTTCCCACCACGACTAACGAGCACGTTTGTTCCTGGAAGGCGACCATCGTCGACGTAGCCACGTAAATGCGTACCGAGTTTCGCCAGCCGGTCTGGGTCAAACCCGCCCTCCGAGGGAGTCCACTCCACTTCGATCGTTTTCATAGCTCAACACCTCATTTGAACGGTTCGCTGACTACTTTGCAGGCTACGAGCCTTTCATGTGAGATGCCTGTGCCTCACCTTGTGCCTCTAGAGTGCCTCGATGGCTAATGCTAGGAGTGAAGATCTCATCGTCGCCCGTTTTCTCCTCGTGCGCCACGGTGAATCCAAGGTCATGGTCGATGGCGTCGTCGGAGGCCCAAAAACTTGTTCGGGCCTTTCGGATCGTGGACGGGCTCAAGCAGAGAGGCTGGGTTCGAGGTTGGCGTCGGGAAGCGAAACTTCAATCGAGATCGCGTATACATCTCCTCTACCTCGTGCCGTTGAAACAACCGAAATCGTCCTCTCTTCCGGGTCATTAAATCTCGAGATAAACGTTCATCCCGATCTTGAGGAGTTCAGATTAGGAGAAGCCGATGGTCTTACTTGGGAAGAGGTCAGAACCAAATACGATTTGGGCAATTTCGAGCAACGGGACCCTTTCACTCCGATTATCCCTGGGGCTGACAGCCGGGCAGGTTTTCGTCATCGAGTGGCAGAAGCGCTGAGCCACATCGCTGACCGTCATCGTGGCGCCACGATTTTCGTTGGCTGCCATGGCGGAGTAATTTCCGCGGCGATGGCGACGGCTTTCGGTTTGGGTATCAACCAATGGCACACCGAGTTGGCACCGGTAGTTACCTCCATCACTGAGCTGGAAATTCTGTCCAGCCCAGTTCGAGGCCGAAGATGGATGTGTCGCCGGTACAACGACTCAGCTCACCTTCATGGCACCGAAATAGACCCTCGCGATCATCTCTAGTGGAGGGGGGCATAGCCCTGGGGTTTGGGAATTAGTTAGTCGGCGCGGAGTCCGCAACCTTCTAATTTCCAGCGCATGCGGTGTGTCAGCCTCCGTTACGTTGGCGATTTCCATGGGAGTTCACGTCTACGCGTTGAGTGGGCGCGAGTTTGACATTGCTCTAGTCGGGTTGGCCGAATTTCTTCCCACGTTCTTACTTGTCCTCCCCGCGGGGGCGCTCGCGGATCGAATCGATCGGCGTTCACTCGCGTCCGCTGGCTACCTTCTGCAAGCCTTAGTGGCAATCGCTGGTACTGCCTACGTGATAGCTGGCGGAGCAACCATCTGGCCTCTGCTGTTATTGACAGCCGTTTATGGCACAGCACGCGGGTTCGTGAACCCCGCGGCAAGAGCTCTGCCGGCCAACGTCGTCCCACGCGAGGATTTGCCTCGCCTAATCCCGGCCCAATCAACTGTTTGGCAACTCGGAATCGTGATCACACCCATTCTGGTCGGCGTGCTATATGAGGCAGGCCCACGGTACACATTCATGGCTATTGCGTTTCTCAATCTTGTAGCTGCTTGTGCCGTAAAAAGGGTGCAGTTGCATTCCCCTCAAGCGCGCACGGCCCAAAAATCTGGCTTCCGAACAGCAATCGAAGGGTTTCATCTAGTCCGAGCAACGCCACTTCTGCTTGCTGCCATCGGTTTGGATCTGTTCGCGGTGCTATTCGGTGGCGTCATCGCATTAGGCCCAGCAATTTGCGTTGACCTGGTTGACGCACCCGCGTCCGCGGCTTTTTGGATTCGTTCAGCCTGTGGCATCGGTGCAGCGCTTACCGCATTGTTCCTCACGAAGATGCCGTTGAAAAACAAAATTGGTCCTCGACTTATGCAGGCCATTGCGATCTTTGGAGTACTCCACATTGGAGTCGCATTTAGCTCTTCTCTGTTATTGACCCTCTTGTTGTTCGCAGGTGCAGCCGCTGCAGACATGGTGAGCGTTTTCATAAGAACCACCATCGTCCCCTTGGCGACCCCGGACTCTGTTCGCGGAAGGGTTCTCGCCGTAGAAGCGGTTTTCATAGGCGCGTCAAACGAGCTTGGTGCCTTCGAATCGGGTATCACCGCGGAATGGTTCGGCCTTCGACCGGCGATCATGTTCGCCGGTATTTCTACGCTTGTGGTAGTAGCACTCTTCGCTGTACTCGTGCCCGATCTCAGGAATCTTGATCGATTTGAAGACATCGGTGCTTAAGTAGAGCGTTGGGCGCTACGTTCGCGCTAGGGAAAGCAGGAGGATTCATGCTCGTAGAGCGGATCGAAGGAAAATGGATCGAGGCGTTTGCGCGTGTCTTTGAGATGTGCGCTGTCGATAACACTCAGAGTGCAGCGATACTTTCTGAGACACAGAGCCGAAGTGTCAACGTCAACCTGGCGGAGTTAGGACTCGATCGCCTGGGGATTCGCCCTATCCACATTGTTTTACCGACGCTACGACAGTCAACGCCCGTGCCAGTTCGGTCTACGGGAGCATCCGATGCAATAGCTGGTTCGGCAGCGGTGATTGGAGCGCTTTCATCAGTCGATTTTGTAGTCGACTGCACGGTCGAGGGTCTCCTCCATGCGCCAGAACTTCCCGAACTTCTGTCAGATGGCAGCCGTATTCTCATGATCTCGAATGAACATCCAGAGGCTCTGGAGCGCCTGATACCTACCGACGACCTTGAGCCAAAGGTCAAAACGGGAATTAAGAAGTTGATGCAAGCCAAAGAGATGCGAGTTACCTCAACCGCAGGCACTGACATCATTGTTGATGTCAGAGAGGCCCCTTGTGGCGGTGGATGGGGTTACACAACTCGCCCGGGCACCATTTCGCACTGGCCTGGTGGCTTGTGCTTGGCTTTTCCTAAGGCCAACACGGTCAATGGGACCATTGTCATGGACCGAGGAGACATCAATCTCACGTTTAAACGTTACGTTGAGTCTCCAATAACGCTCACTATCGAGAACGACTATGTAGTTGAAGTCGGAGGGGACGGAACGGATGCATCCCTATTCCGCAGTTACACGGACGCATGGAACGATAGAGATGCCTATGCCGCTAGTCATGTTGGATGGGGCATGAATCCCGGTGCTCGCTGGGACACCCTGCCGTTATATGACAAAAGCCAGACCAACGGCACTGAACAACGAGCGTTCGCCGGAAATTTCTTGTACTCGACTGGCGCTAACGAACACGCTGGACGTCACACGTTGGGCCATTTCGACCTCCCTATGCGAAATCACACCGTCCTATTAGACGACGAGGCAGTAGTCGTTGACGGTGTCTTGCAAGGGGATTTGGCTTAGCAGCTCACATATGTTGAGCGAAGGACAAGATGTTGCATCCTGGGTGGATCGGTGGGCCGATCATCAACCCGATGCGCCCGCAATCGAGTTCGAAGGATTCACCACCACCTTCCGAGAGTTATCGCAGCGAGTTGCTTCTGTCGCCGATTGGCTACACCGACAAAACATCAGCGCTGGTGACCGCG
The DNA here is from genome assembly GCA_002719335.1 of Acidimicrobiaceae bacterium. GTDB lineage: Bacteria > Actinomycetota > Acidimicrobiia > Acidimicrobiales > Poriferisodalaceae > UBA2110. The sequence goes on along the minus strand of PBHE01000010.1, from coordinate 30,989 downwards.
TCGCATGGTTAGGGCCGAATCGTCCTTTGGCGATAGAACTGCTTCTCGGTTGTTCTCGCCTTGGAGCAATTTTTCTGCCGCTGAACTCGCGTCTACTTGTCTCTGAGCATCAGTGGATCATTGCAAATGCTAAACCCAGAATCATTGTCGCCGACCCGACATTTGATGAGCATGCGCGCGAGTCGGCTGGCGACCTTCCGGTTCACATCATCGATGATGGAACTGCGATGGCTGCCGACGTCACCGCTCCTCGACGGGGGAAAGCAGACCACCCTCTGCTATTGGCCTATACCTCAGGAACCACGGGCAGGCCTAAGGGCGCCCTCCTAAAGCAGAGTGCGTTAATGGCGAACGCGTTAAATAGTGCTCATGCCCATGATCTAACCCCCGAGGACCGATTTCTCACCTTTCTTCCGTTGTTCCACGTGGGTGGACTTAACATTCAAACTCTTCCTGCTCTCATGGGTGGGGCGGCAGTCCTTCTCCACCGTGTGTTCGACCCAGGAGAATGGCTTCGAGACGTTGAAAGATGGCAACCAACTTGGTCGCTGTTCGTTCCCGCAACGCTGACCGCTGTGACTACTCACCCAAGATTCGCAACTACTGATCTGTCTTCGCTTCGTGGTTTAATGGCTGGATCGTCGACTATTCCCGACGCTACGACCCGTCCATTTTTCGAACGTGGAATTCCGGTCGGTCAGGTCTACGGCTCTACGGAAACTGCGCCAACGGCAATCGTTCTGAAAGCGGGTCAGGCTTTTAACCACCGGGGTTCGTGTGGGAAACCATCGACTCTTTGCGAGGTTCGCATCGTCGACGACAACGGTGCCGACGTGCAGGCAGGCACTCCCGGCGAGCTGTGGGTTCGTGGACCGAACATTCTGCAGGAATATTGGGAAAATCCTGAAGCGACCACTGAATCAATTACCGATGGCTGGTTTCATACAGGAGATATTGGGCATACAGACGCCGATGGATGGATCTACGTCGACGATCGTAAAAAAGATGTAGTGATTTCGGGAGGAGAAAATATCTATCCAGCAGAACTCGAACACGTGCTCGCCGAAAGTGACATCTTCAGGGAGGCAACTGTCGTTGGGCAGCCTGATCAACGTTGGGGGGAAGTCCCAGTTGTTGTTGCGGTGGCCGCAGGGGAGGTACCTGTGGACGACCAAGCAGTATTGGACCTGTTTGAAGGACGGTTGGCCCGATTTAAGCACCCCCAAAAGGTCATGTGGGTCGACGAGCTCCCCCGAAACGTCATGGGGAAAGTTCTCAAACATGAGGTTCGCGATTTAATTGCTGGCATGGGCGAGGAGGGATAACAAATGCCCTTAGGTCACATCGGCATCAACGTTTCGGACTTAGAAGTGTCTTATTCCTATTACAGCGCTCTCATGTCTTACTTGAGCTATGAGCCATTCCTGGCCCACGATGATCAGTTTGCGATCAGGCCCGCTGATAACAAGAAGGGCGCGTACATATTCTTCTACCCCGGTCAGAATGCCTACCATCCTGATTCTGCGGGACTACAGCATCTTGCGTTCATAGTGCCGGCGAGATCCAAGGTCGATGAAGCTACTTTGGTGGCTCGCGAACTTGGCTCAGAAATTGTTCACTCGCCACAAGAATGGCCGGACTATCCGCCACCGTATTACGCCTCTTTTTGGCGGGACCCCGACGGAATAATGCTCGAAGTCGTTTGCCATAAATAGCTCGAACGGAGTCAGCCATGACCGAACAGAAACAGGTCGCCTTCATTGGTTTAGGAGTGATGGGCTATCCGATGGCGCGACACTTAGTCAGTGCCGGACACGACGTCACTGTCTACAACCGGACTTCATCTAAATCCGAAAAATGGGTGGAAGAGAACGGAGGAACGAGACAGCTAACTCCCCGACGAGCAGCGATCGGGGCGGAGATTGTTTTCCTTTGCGTTGGGAACGACAACGACGTCCGTTCTGTAGTACTTGGCGACGATGGTGTTCTCGCCACTATGAATCCAGGCTCGTTGATTGTCGACCACACGACTGCTTCTGCCAAGCTCGCTACTGATCTAGAAACCATATGTGCCGAACAAGCGGTCGGTTTTTTGGATGCACCCATATCTGGAGGTCAAGCGGGCGCCGACAACGCCAAATTGACTGTCATGTGCGGTGGCGAGGAAAGATGGTTTGAGCTTGCAGAACCCGTCATCCGGTCCTACAGCCAGACTTGCAACCTCATCGGCCCATGTGGGTCAGGGCAACTAACCAAAATGGTAAATCAAATATGCATTGCCGGAATCCTTCAAGGACTCTCCGAAGCTCTCGAGTTCGGAAGGCGCAGCGGCTTGAACTTAGAACTTGTTCTCCAAACGATTAGCAAAGGGGCAGCAGGGTCATGGCAGATGGAAAACCGGGGCAGAACGATGGTAGAAGGCGAATTCGAATTCGGCTTCGCAGTTGACTGGATGCGCAAAGACTTGGGCATCGTCATGCAAGAGGCCGAACGCATTCAAGCGCCTGTGGAGATCACTCAGCTTGTTGACGCGTTTTATGCCGAAGTTCAGACCAATGGAGGCGGCCGCTTGGACACCAGCAGTCTCATTACTCGATTACGACCCCGTTCTTGACAACTGGTTGTGCGCACGCCTTTGTATCTGGGTACGGTTCCCGCAGTGATTCATAGCGACCGCGTACTTATGGGCCCCGGCCCGAGTAATCCGTATCCAGAGGTAATTGAGGCCTTCGCCCGTCCGGTTCTGGGCCATCTCGACCCAGATTTCCTTTCTCTGCTGGATGAGACAAACGAGCGCTTGCGGACCGTGTGGCAAACAAACAATCTTCTTACCTTCCCGATAAGCGCCACAGGTTCAGCGGGAATGGAAGCCGCATTCGTCAATTTCGTTAAAACGGGCGATGTGGTCGTCGTCGGTGTGAATGGGGTTTTTGGAAACCGTATGTGCGACGTTGCATCAAGATCTGGAGCAACAGTCATAGCTGTTGAAGAGGAGTGGGGTCGAGCGATAGATCCGCAACGACTTCTCGACGCTCACCCAAATCCACAGATCATCGCTGTGGTACATGCAGAGACGTCCACCGGGGTGCGCAACGAGATCGCCCCCCTCGGTGCCAACAAGGGCGATGCCCTACTGCTCGTAGATTGCGTTACTTCGTTAGGTGGCATACCTGTGCTGATTGACGAGTGGGATATCGATATCGCCTACAGCGGTACTCAGAAATGCCTCGGAGTTCCTCCGGGCTTATCTCCGATGACTGTTAGCGAACGAGCCATGGAGCGCGTATTAGCGACACCTCAAAGTTGGTATCTCGATCTCAACATGATCAAGGAATACGTGACAGGAGAGGGCGCTCGCGCATATCACCACACAGCTCCTATTTCTATGCTTTATGGGTTACACGCCGGTCTCGGTGTGGTCCTAGAAGAAGGCCTAGAGGAAGCCTGGAAGCGTCATCAATCGTGTGGAGACGAGCTGCACAACCGTTTGCCAGAACTTGGATTCCAGTTGTGGGCTCAAGAAGGCCATCGTCTCCCGGAGCTGACCACAGTCACTTTGCCCCAGGGTTTGGACGACAAAGAGGGCCGGCGAACGCTTCTTGAGCGCTACGGCATCGAAGTGGGTGGTGGACTCGGACCCGTTGTCGGCAAAGTGTGGCGGATCGGATGCATGGGCCATACCGCTCGCATGCGAAACGTAAAAATGCTTCTAGGAGCACTAGAAGATTTAGTCTCCGTTCATTAAATCTTTCTTCTATGGGCGCAGCGGCTCGGTACGGCCGTCCAGCAAGGCATTGAACTTTGGCTGACGCTTCTCAACAAATGCCAGCACGCCTTCTTCGGCATCGGGTAGATGATCAGTGACTGCTGTCTTGGAAGCGATCTCATCGAGTGAATGTTCCCAGGTCATGTCAGCGGCCAAATGAATCGATCGTTTAAGCATTCTCATCGCCACTTGAGGTCCTGTAGCAAGTTCTCTCGCAAGTTCCATAGTCGTTTCGTAAAGATCCTCATCCGCTACCGCTTCGTGGACCAGACCCAGGGCCTCAGCAGTTACGCCATCAACGATACGTTTTCGCATCATAAAGTCCATCGCTTTAGCGACTCCAAGATGTTGCACCAATAGCCACTGACCACCTTCGTCCGGCAGCAACCCAAACCGGAGTGTCGCACTGCCCATCTTCGCGGAGTGTGCTGCGATTCGGAAGTCGCAAGCTAGCGCCAAAGAAAAACCAGTTTGAATGGCATACCCATTGATAGCTGCTATCGAAAGCTTGTCTAGGTTCCTTACTGCGGTGTTCACTGCTTGAGAAATTGCTCTGAGGCCGTTGTATGTGCCTGAGGCACTGTCGTGGCCAGGGTGAATGGGTGGGAGTTCCGTACTCTCTCCGTCATACCCCTTCAAATTATCTCCTGCCCAAAACGCTTGACCTTCGCCGGTAAATACAACGACACGAACCGCATCGTCCATTTGGGTTTGAGTCAAGAGTTCAACCAAGTCACGTTTCATCGGTGCCGTCGAGGCATTAAGACTCTCGGGACGGTTGAAGGTGACGATCAGAATTCCCGGTTCTTCGATCACCGTTTGAAATCCGCAGTACTCGCCTTCTTTGACTGGCATCTTCTCCTCCATCGTGCGTTACCTGGTGCTGAGGTAAAGAAGTTACCTCGCCAGTCCCGACAGAGTGTCTCGGTTGATACCGTCACCGTTTGTGAAGGACGACTCCGATGCACCATTTGCGCCATTCCAAGACTCACTCATGCTGAGATTCGACATAAGCGGATCCGAAGGCGACCGAACCCACTACATGACGCCCTTCGTTACAGATGGTCGACGACTGTACGTCTTTGACGAACCCGGCCATAACCCAGAGGCTTTTACGAAAATGTTATTAGGACAAAGCGTAGAGATCAGCAGCCGCTCCACCGGTGAGCTACGCGTCCGAGCAACTGGGCGACTCCCCCTGGAAGCCGAAGAACAATGGGCCCGATCGGCATGCACGGCAAAGTTCCTTTACGACCAGGCTTTGCAAGACTTAGCTCAGTTGGGGCCGCTCGTAGTTCTCGGGGATCGAGAACCCTAATTAGTAGTTATCTTGGCTTTTGTCACGCGTACGCAGAACCAAGTAGCGACACCTTGTGACGCGTACGCCGTGATTGTTTCTACTTGTTTCCAACCAGGCCGCTGCGAAGCTCAATCTTTGCGACCTCTGCACCCAAAGCTCCCGTGAGGGGTTTTATGCGCATCCTCCGAAACTAGCGGTGCATCATTCCCTACGGTGCGCTAGGCAAGAGATCATGAAGGTTTCTATTGCATACGGCGGACCAGCCTCAGGCCAGAAACGAGACTGGGACCGACAGGTTGAATTTCTGCGAGAAGCCGAACAAATGGGCGTTGACATCATTTGGTCAGCCGAAGCATGGGGCATGGATGGAATCAGCACTCTTGCTTACCTCGCAGCAGTAACAAAACGAGTGCAGTTAGGAACGGGCATCCTGCAAATTTCAGCGCGAACCCCCGCAATGACAGCGATGACCGCTCTCTCTATGGCTGCGATAAGCGGCGACCGTTTTATTTTGGGACTGGGAGTAAGTGGACCTCAAGTTGTCGAAGGGCTTCACGGAGTGAAATTCAAACAACCCCTCACTCGGCTACGCGAAACCGTAGACATAGTGAAACAGGCATTTACCGGGGAAAAGATCACTTACGGCGGATCGCACCACGTTCTTCCACTCCCTGGTGGCGAAGGCAAGGCCCTACGCCTGGCGCAACCTGCGAATGACGAAATCCCCATATGGCTAGCAACCTTGGGGCCAAAATCACTTGAATACACGGGAGAAGTTGCAGATGGCTGGGTAGGGACTTCATTTGTTCCCTCCGCTCCCCAAGCAACGATCGGGTACATACAAGCGGGCGCCGGTCGGGCCGGACGAGATCCGAACAGCCTTGACTATCAAGCCGGAGGCGCGGTCCAATTCGGAGAAGATATCGATCAACTAGTGGCTCCTCGACGATCAGGAGTGGCATTCACCTTGGGTGCTATGGGTTCGTCAATTACCAACTTTTACAACGACGCTTACAGGCGAGCCGGATTTGACGAAGAGGCGCTCAAGGTTCAGCGGTTGTGGATTACTGGAGACCGCGAAAAAGCAGCACAACTAGTTCCCATTGAACTCATACTCCAAACCAATTTTCTTGGCTCGGTATCGCAGGTCACCGAACGAGTTCGCGCCTATCGGGACGCCGGAGTAACGGTGCTACGCGTTCAACCCGAAGGAGCAGACGCCCAAGAGCGACTCGACAGTCTCGGAGGCATCGTGGATATCGTCAGAACTCTGAACCGAGAGCGAGACGGCGAATGAACCGACCGGTTTCGCTGGTCACGAAACTTCGCTGACCGGGTTTATCCAAGATCCCCATTTTCGAGATCCCCAAGTCTACGAACACACGCAACGTCAACAGTTCGGAAACTGGCGACTCTCGACGACCAAGAGTCAGCGTATCCACGGCCTTCAGAATGAAAGAACGTTGTCATCGGTCCCTCCTGCTCATAAGTGTCGACACCAGCCACGATTTCGGCACGCCCATCGATAAAAGTCAGTTCAAAGGTCATGCACCGAAAATAGGCAACTATTCCTGTGGGCAACTAGTACCGCAAAGTTGTGAATTTTCAGTGGGTAAACCAATCGCTGTCCACAGACCAAACTTCGGCATGATCCCTGGAATAGCCTGTGTATTATCCACAAGCCGCATTGAGCATCAACCGAGGGTTACCCCATGAGCGAAAATTCAAAGACCTTTAGCGAGGAAGAGCTACGCGAGCGCCTCAGCCCTCTGCAATATCACGTAACCCAGGAGTCAGGGACTGAGCAAGCCTTCACAGGAGAAACTTGCGACGAGAAGCAGACAGGCATCTACTACTGCATAGTGTGCACTGCTGCTCTTTTCTCCAGCGAAAGCAAATTCGAATCAGGATCAGGCTGGCCAAGTTTTTGGCAACCTGTGTCTGGTGAGGCTGTAGACACTGAAATCGACAACTCCCACGGGATGGTACGGGTCGAAGCCTTATGTCACTCGTGCGGAGCGCATCTAGGACACATCTTCCCCGACGGGCCACAACCTACCGGAGATCGTTACTGCATGAATTCAGCTTCGATGCGCTTCGACTCCCAGAATTCCTCAGATTGAAGCCGGGCAGCCCCTGGTTCAGCCAGTCAACCTCACGCGGTCCTCAACTGACGGGAACAGATCAATAATCGCATCGTCCAATTCTTGCTTGACTCCAGCTAGCGGCAGCACATTGAGAACGCCCTGACCTTGGCGGATCAGATCGATGATCTCTTCACCTGAAACAAGCAAGGGCGAAGAACCACTGATCACCAGATTCGCAGCTGCGACATCGGTCCCAAGATTTTCTCGCAGGTAGGAGAAGACTTCGCGCACCATCTCAAGACGTATCCCTGCGTCGAGCAATGTTTTGACAACCTTCAATTCCAGAAGATCTTGGTAGGAGTAGCGGCGCCTGCTCCCGCTTCCTTGCGCGTCGGCTAAAGACGGACGAATGAGGTCAGTTCGCGCCCAATAATCCAACTGGCGGTAGGTGATTCCTACTAACTCTGCCGTTCGCTTACCGGAGAAGCCCGATTTCACTACGCCCTCAGTCACCGCTTCCGCCTCCGTCCTAGCTCTTCAAAAATGCGATTACATCGATGGAACTACGTCAGTGTGATGCACACAGTAGAACCAAAACTAAGACTCAGCAACCACCCTACGCGCGATATTTCGCGCGTTACGCGCGAAAACTGTCAGAAATCATGCCAATTATGCTTGAAAATCATCGGGACTCACATCGTCTAAGAACTGTTTGAAGTCGTCAAGCAACTCATCCGGATCATTCTCCGAAGCTTCATCCGCTGGGTGTGCCTCGAGAATTTGACCCGCTTCCGCTAGGACTTCTTCCGAGGCGTAGATAGGGGAAGCTGTGCGGACAGCGAGCGCAATGGCATCACTGGGTCGAGCTGAAATCGTGTGACTTTTACCTGCCAAGCTCACTTCGATCTCGGCAAAGAATGTCCGTTCTCGCAGTTCTGTCACGACCACCTTGGCGATCGTTGCTTCCAAATCCTCAAGCATCTTCACCAGCAAATCGTGCGTCAAAGGCCGAGCGAGTCGAATCCCTTCAATTCCGCGATGTATGGCGTGGGCTTCGGGGGTATCGATGACAACGGGAAGAACTCGGCCCTGTCCCGCAGCCTCCCTTAACAGAAGAAGCGGACTGTTTGACGGCAGTTCTACTTGCACCCCAAGCAACTCCATCTCGATCATAAACCGACCCTAGCCGGGCTCAGCAGCGAACCCTGACCTTCAACTCGTCGACGAGACGAGATAGAGCAATTTGAACTTGCCTATCTGTAACTCATCTCCGTTGGTCAGGATTGCCTCGGTCTCAGCTAGGCGTTCACCATTTAGGTAGGTGCCATTCAAGGAACCGACGTCACTGACGACATGCCCAGTAGTGCCGACCTTTAGCTCCACATGGCGCCGAGAAACCGTGATGTCATCAAGAAATATGTCGCTATCAGGATGCCGACCAACTGTCAGTTCCTCATGAGGTACGGCATACCGAGTCCCAGCTTGGTGTCCACTGGTCACAACCAAAACCGCCCCGCTAGAGGGTGCGTACATATCTACCGTTCCCTCCGTACCTCCAAGCGTCTCGAGGTCTTCTGTGCTGGCTTCGTCCTGCCCGCTCAGAGATCGCCCACAACTCGAACAGAACCTGGAGCCCACAAGGTTGACATGCCCACACGCCGTACATGATTCAGTCATCGGTCACTCCGAACTTTCCTCAGCAACGAAGGACTCGTATCCCTCGGCGTCCATCAAGTTTTCAAACTCAGAGCTGTCGTTGGGCCTGATGACACATATCCAACCTTCACCGTAGGGGTCTTCGTTGACTAGTTCAGGTTGGTCTTCAAGTGTCTTGTTGCCCTCCAGCACTTCACCCGAGACGGGGGCGAAAACATCTGAAACTGACTTCGTGGACTCGATCTCAGCAAACGCTGAATTGGCCGACACTTCCAACCCCACTTCGGGTAGTTCAACATACACAACGTCGCCAAGGGCATCCTGAGCAAAGTCGCTAATTCCGACCCGCGCTAGAGCACCTTCCATACGCACCCACTCATGGTCAGTTGAGTATCGAAGCTCCGCGGGGGTGTGCATGACTCAAACCTATCCCACCGCGCTGAGAACCGAACTTACCCAAGTGTCTTTTCAGTTCTTCCAGATCTTCCCTCCCGCAACGCATCGCGAGCTACGGGCACGTAACCCAAAGCAGACCAATAGTGGATTGGTAGCCCGACAAGAGCACATACCCAAGCGCCGATAGCGAACCACGACGACACCACTACCTCACTCTCGCCCGCAAGGAAGAACGGGAAGGCAAACATCAGCAAACAAGTCCCGGTTTTTCCCCACCAAGTCACTTCGATTTTTCGAGCACCTAAGGCCCCCAGGACTAACGCGATTACGGCGACTAAACCCTCCCGTATTAACGCCAACACCGCAATCCAACCAGGGACCGAGCCGTCAAGCCAGATAGCAAAAACACCAACTAACAGCATTAGTCGATCCGCAGTCGGATCGAGAATTTTCCCTAATTCACTGACTTGGTTGAACCGCCGGGCGATAAATCCATCTACCCAATCACTCGCTCCGAGGGCCCCGAGCAAAAGCGCTGCTCCCCACCGGTCTTCTTTAGAGAAAAGAAGCCAAAGAAACAACGGGATGCACCCCAATCGCATGACGCTAATCAAGTTAGGAATCGTTAGGGGTCGCCAACCAAGCTGCTGTTCAGACATCAATTGCATCGTAGGCTCCAACTCATGCCATCCGTTTTCACAATGATCCTCCAAGGCGATTTACCCGGAACCTTTGTCTGGCAAGATGAGCGGTGCGCAGCCTTCATGTCGATCAATCCCATTGCCCATGGGCACACCTTGGTCGTTCCCACAGACGAAATTGACCATTGGCTCGACGTTCCCTTAGATCTGCAACAACACCTATTCGGAGTCGCTCGCAGCATCGGGGAGGCGCAGCAGCGAGCCTTCGGAACAGACAGAGTGGGTCTAATCATTGCCGGGTTCGATGTACCACACATGCACATTCACGTCATCCCCGCACAGGAAATGTCCGACATGGACTTCAAGAACGCCGCCAACTCAGTAGAGCAATCCCAACTTCAAGATGCAGCTAATTCCATTACAAAGGAACTTGACCCACGGTGAGCTTCAACCACCAACTCTATTTATGGTCCAACGGAGCGATCAACTCTGGTCCGTGATTTCGTGGATTTCCGACTTTAGGATCAACCCGGTGCGCCTCGAAAAGCCCGCTGGGTGCTGGAATCAGCATCTGTTTCAAACTTGAAATATCTGAATTCTGAGGGTCCAACCAGCTGTTCCACACNGATTGGGGCAACACAACGGGCATGCGATCGTGAATCTTTGACATGAACNCATTCGCTTCTGTAGTCAAAACCGTAAATAGAAGCTCGTCGCTTCNGCCCCCNNGAACGCGTCGACTGTCCCATATGNCCGCCATACANAAAGGNTCTTGATCNGANCGGAAAATNAACATCGGTTGTTTCTTAAGTTTCTTTCCTTCAGATGAACCCATAACCATCCACTCNTAGAAACCATCGGCNGGGATAATGCACCTGCGACTCAAAAAAGCTTTTGCAAAACTCACCTTGGTATCCACGGTCTCTGCTCGAGCGTTAATCAATCGTTTCTGACGCGAATTCGGCTGATTCCATTTAGGTAAAAAGCCCCAAGAAAAGACTTTGATTCTGCGTTCCCCTTTTTGGTCGGAGTCACCACCTCGCACAAAAACCCCGTACACCTCGGCTGAAGGCGCCACGTTGTAATTAGCCTCCAGACCTTGATCCGGGATTTCGGCCTCAAACAAAGTCGCTAATTCATGAGCAGGCGCTGTAGCGACAAATCGCCCACACACGTCTTAGAAGTCCTGAGTTTCGTCACACATAGGTTGAACCCTTCATTCCCCCGCGATCTTGACGAATCTCAACGTTCACCAAAGCCGGTTTGCCCGACGCGAATGCACGGGCGATAGCGGGAGCTATTTCATCAGGTTCAGTGACATGTTCTCCATAACCGCCAAGGGCCTCAACAACTTTGTCGTATCGAGTTCGATTCAGTTCAACCGCTACGAGGCGATCCTCTCCGTACAGCATCCCTTGCGGCCGCATCATCTGACCCCAGGCTGCATCGTTTCCGACCACTCCCACGATAGGAAGACCGAACCGAACCGCGGTGTCGTATTCGAATCCGTTGAGACCAAATGACCCGTCTCCATACACAATGAGCACACGCTTATCTGGGTGCGCCTTTTGAGCCGCTAAAGCAAAAGGCATACCGACGCCAAGAGTCCCCAGAGGGCCCGGATCCATCCAAGTGCCTTCTCGAGGCACGCTAATCACCTTTGACGCCTGCGCGACGATGTCACCCCCATCGCCAATCACAATCATGTCATCGGTTACGGCGTTAGCTATTTCTCGACACAAACGAAGGGGATCGATCGGTATTTCTTCACTGTGCATTCGAGTACGCCTTTCGCCGTCAAGTTCTTCCTCTCTCTGGCGCAACTGATCGCGATATGCAAAAACATCGATCGCAACGTCGCGTTCTTTTATATCCCTACACATCGCATCGAAGTTCAAACCGAGATTTCCAACGAGGCCTATATCAACGGCTCGGTTGTTACCGATCAAAGTCTCTTCCAAATCCATTTGGACAATGGGTGTCGAGGCGGGAATCGAACGGCCAAATTTCATGCGAAAGTCCAGAGGAGTACCAGCGAGAATTACTAGGTCCGCGTTCCCAAGCGCTTCTTTCCTAGTCAGCGAGAGGAAAGAAGGATGGTCCCAAGAAATTTCACCTCGCGCCATTCCGTTGAGAAAACACGGAATCCCAGTTACGCCGAGAAAAGCAGCGAGTTGGTCACCACCTTCACTCCACTTGAGCGAAGTTCCGGCCATCACCATCGGACGTTCGGCCTCAGTGACCAGGTCGATCGCGGCGGAGACCAAGTGGCCTGGCGCAGTTGAGGCAACTCGATAGTCTCTGAACTCCGGAACCGTGACCTCTGCGAGATCTATCTTTCCGGAGAGAACATCTATAGGGATTTCCAGAAACGCAGGGCCCGGTACCCCGCTGAGCGCCGATCGTATGCCGGACTCGATGTATTCAGCGATGCGCGAGGTTTGATAACACGCATCAGCCCATTTGGAGACGGGCTTCATCAGTGAGACATGGTCCATTTCCTGCAGTGAGCCTCGACGCGTGTGTCTAAAAGGACCTTGGCCTCCTATCACGAGAATGGGCGAGTTCGCCCGCCACGCATTTGCGACACCAGTAACTCCGTCGGTAACGCCAGGTCCCGCAGTCAAGATCGCGACACCCACCTTTCCTGGATGCAGTCGAGCCCAAGCATCGGCCGCATGGACGGCAGCTTGTTCGTGACGCACGTCAACAACTTCGATATTTTCATCCAGGCAGCCGTCATATATAGCCATCACATGACCACCCGAAAGGGTAAACACGCATTCCACTCCGGCAGCTTTCAGGGCCTTCGCCGCCAACTTTCCTCCGTGGGTCACTTCACTCTCACTCCCCCGGCCGCGCTCGCAGCCGCCGAGCACGACTGTACGCTGCGTTGGGTGCGCGTGACTGTTCCTGCCTCCTCGGCAAATATTGGGCCAGGCTTCGACTGTCTGGGAGTCGCCATCGATCTACCATTTCACCTTGACGTAGGAGAGCCTCAAGAACTCGCGACAGAGCTCGATCAACATCATCCCGCCACGACGTCCTTTCGAGAAGCCGGCGGGTCCGGGCCGCTGTTTGCAGAAACTCACATCCCACCTGGAAAAGGACTCGGCTTTTCTGGAGCAGCTCGGGTGGCCGGGCTCGCCGCAGCGTCGTTACAACGATCGGGTGCTATTCGATACCCGGAGTTGTTGACCAAAGCCGGCAGTCTAGAAGGACACTTCGACAACGTCGCCGCATCGATATACGGCAGCATCACTGCCACGAACAACCACACCGTCGTGAGGCTTCATTGTCCTCCTGGCCTGAGCATCGTGACCTGGATTCCCGAGCACAAAACTTCAACAAATCTCTCTCGAAATCGTCTGCCTTCATCCGTGTCTTTTGATGACGCCGTAAAGGCCGTGGGGAGAAGCTCGGTGTTGGTCGCTGCGATTGCTAATGGAGATCTAGACGCTATGCGCATTGCCTGCCAAGACGATCTACATCAACCAACACGACTGAACGACGCTCCGGACTCAGCCCAAGCCATTACTTTTGCCTTAGAACACGGCGCATGTGCAGCTTGGCTAAGCGGTTCAGGTCCCACTGTCGCGGCATTCGTACCGAGCGAACTAGCTGAGACGGTCTCCCTGGCTTTCCCTAATTCCGGTCACAGTAAGATTCTGGAAGTGGCCCCTTACGGCATCTCAATTAGCTAGCAACTATGTTCACTAGCTTGTCCGGAATCACTATGACTTTTCGAATTTCTTTACCGCGAAGCAACTCTGCAATCCGCTCATCGGAAAGAGCTGCTTCTTGCAAAGCTTCCTCGTGTGAACCAGTTGCTACGACTATTCGGCTCCGCAACTTGCCGTTGATCTGAACCGGAAGCTCTGCTAATTCGTCAAGAAGAAATTTCGGGTCAGCCTCGGGGAATCGTGTGTGGACTATCGAATTCGTGTTTCCAATACGCTTCCAGAGTTCTTCCGCTATGTGGGGAACTAACGGTCCGAGCATCAGGATGAGAGTTTCAGCAAGTTCTCGCGACACGGGTTCAGCACGTCGACTTAACTCATTATTCAGCTCGGTTATGCGCGCGATCGCCGAATTAAACCGAAGGCTTTCCATCGCTTCCGCGACCGCGGCAATAGTGCGATGCAGCATTCTTTGGAGCGCATCGGAAGGGGGGCTGTCAATAACTGTTGCAGCACCGGTGCTTTCGTCGATGAGATTCCGCCAAACCCGTTGGAGAAGCCTGTGTGAGCCGATAACCGACTTCGTTTCCCATGGGCGATCTTGGTCAAGTGGACCCATAAACATCTCATAGAGACGGAGCGTGTCAGCGCCGTACGCGGAGTACATCTCATCTGGCGTGACTGAATTCTTCAGCGACTTACCCATCTTGCCGAAAGTTCGAGTTACGGGAGATTCTTGATAAAAATAGTTTCCGTCCGATTCAACAACGTCTTCCGCGTCTACGTAAACACCCCTTTTGTCTTGGTACGCGGCAGCCTGAATGTAGCCCTGGTTGTAGAGCCGCTGGAAAGGCTCCGGGCCCGACACATGGCCCAGGTCGTAGAGAACCTTGTGCCAGAACCGGGCATAGAGCAGATGGAGCACCGCGTGTTCCACTCCACCCACGTATAAATCAACTCCGCCAACTCCGCCCTCAGAATCCGTCATCCAGTAACTCTCGACAAGAGGGTCAATCAACTGTTCTTCGTTATCGGGATCCAGATATCGCAGGTAATACCAGCAAGAACCCGCCCACTGCGGCATCGTATTGAGTTCGCGTCTGTACCGTAGGTCTCCATCACCAAGGTTGTAGGTCGCTGTCGCCCATTCGGTAGCCCGACCGAGCGGCGGTTCGGGATCCGATGCTTCGTCTAATGCTCTTGGCGCCCAGTCAATGAGTTCCGGGAGTTCAACGGGAAGTTGGTCCTCAGGAACAGCTAACGCCAATCCCGTATCGTCGTAAACGATTGGGAAAGGCTCACCCCAATAACGTTGTCGAGAAAAGAGCCAATCGCGCAACTTGTACGTGACGGTTCTAGCCCCGTGCCCCTCGCGCTCCAACCAATCAATCATCGCTTGCTTAGCATCGTTGATGTAAAGACCGTCTAAAAAATCGCTGTTGATGGCAGGGCCATCACCAACATACGCCTCTCCATCGAATGCCGAAGGCGGTTCAACTGTTCGAATGATCTCTATTTCGAATACTTTGGCGAAATCCCAGTCTCGCTGATCTTGGCCAGGCACACTCATTACCGCGCCCGTTCCGTATCCCATTAACACATAGTCAGCAACAAAAATTGGGATCTGGAGCCCGTTGACAGGTACGGAGCAGTAAGCCCCAATATGTACACCCGTTTTTGATTGGTTTTCTTGCCGCTCAAGATCGGTTAGCTCAGATGCTTCACGACGGTAATTCTCGACGGCTTCGCGGGGCGTCGCCGCACCCCCCGTCCAACGCTGTGGCGTGTTCTCCGGCCACGTTTCCGCTACGAGCGTCTCAACTAAAGGGTGTTCCGGAGCCAGCACCATCGCTGTAGTTCCGAACAACGTATCTGGTCGGGTGGTAAAGACTTCGATCTTTGATCCTGCCGAAGTCGCAAAACTAA
The DNA here is from genome assembly GCA_002719335.1 of Acidimicrobiaceae bacterium. Taxonomy (GTDB): domain Bacteria; phylum Actinomycetota; class Acidimicrobiia; order Acidimicrobiales; family Poriferisodalaceae; genus UBA2110. Next base: position 15,537 of record PBHE01000010.1, on the reverse strand, counting down.
TTTGCGATCCCTCCGAGCGGCCGATCCAATTTCTTTGCATTGTCTTGATGGAATCGGTCCAATCAAGGCGTTCCAGATCGTCAAGCAACCGATCCGCGTAGGCGGTAATTCGCATCATCCATTGCTTCATGGGTCGGCGAAACACTGGATGATTACCGCGTTCGCTGCGGGCTTCAGCGGTTACTTCTTCGTTGGCGAGAACTGTTCCCAAGGCAGGGCACCAGTTCACGGGCGCGTCGCCAAGGTAGGCGAGACGCCAGTGGTCTAACTCTCGCCGTTTTTCTGTTGGGTCCATTTCGATCCATGGACGACCATCCGATGTGGAACGATCCCCTGCCGCAAGTAAATCCTCGAGTTCCGAAATGGGGCGCGCTCGGTCGATTTCGACGTCGTACCAGCTCTGAAAAATTTGCAGGAAGATCCATTGAGTCCAGCGATAGTAGGAAACATCGGTTGTCGCGATTGACCGTCTCTTATCGTGACCCAACCCCAACCGGTCAAGCTGTCGCTGCATATTGGCGATGTTGTTCTCCGTATTTGCCCGGGGATGCTCTCCAGTCTGGCGGGCATGTTCTTCTGCTGGCAGTCCAAATGCGTCATATCCCATCGTGTGTAGGACATTGTGGCCAGTCATCCTCTTGTAACGCGCGAAAACATCGGTGCCGATATAACCAAGCGGGTGACCTACGTGCAGTCCTGAACCGGAGGGGTACGGGAACATGTCCATCACAAATAACTTGGGGCGGGCATCAACTTCTTGACTTGCGAGGGGGCCGGACGGGTTGGGGGCTTCATACGTCCCTTCTTCTGACCATCGACGCTGCCATTCACCTTCGATCTGGTCCGCTAGGGCGGCGTCGTACCGAAACGCGGACTGAAGATCCTCTGTTTCGTTGTCGGGAGTAGAAGATGACGCGTTCACGAGCCTTAAGGATGCCACGAGACGGCCTCGGTCTCGCAGTTAGGCGCCATGTATCAGTCGCGTCGTGGGTGCGGAGGCGACGGTTGGAATACCCTGCTCACATGCCTGGCCACGATTCTTATTCAAATCCTGTCGATAGGGACGACTCTCTCTTTGAAGATCACGATTATGCATCTTGGGAGGCAGCTGCCAACACCGCACTCGGAGACCAAGACCTACGATCCCTGACCACCCAAACTCTGGACGGCATTAAGAGAGAACCCCTATATACGCGTGAGATGCACGGAGCGGACCACAACGGGGCGGGCCTTCCTGGAAGTTCAACGTTCGCCCGTGGGAGCAGCGCCGCGGGCAATGTACTCGGATGGGAGATTCGCCAAGCACACTTCGCTCAACGCGACGGCGTCAACGAGCGCATTCTCTCTGACCTACAGAACGGCGTAACCGGCATCATTCTGAAAGGAGCGCCGACAGAGCTTGAGTCGCTCAGTTCGGTGCTTGACGGGGTCTACCTCGACCTAGCTCCAGTCCATTTAGCTCCTGGAAGTTCCTTGGCACAGATACATGTTCTGATTGCTCTTTGTGATCGCGGCTGCAAGGACCTCTCGTTGCTACGCAACAATCTGGGGCTTGATCCGGTCGGACTGTTGGCACGGACCGGTCGGTCCGTCTTCGAACTTCAGGCGGAGGTCGCACAGTGCGTGGATGCCGTAACCCAAATATCAAAGTCGCATCCAAACATTCGATCGATTGCTCTTGATGGCTCCACGTGGGCAGATGCTGGCGCTTCCGACGCACAAGAACTCGGAGCCGTTCTTTCAACCGGAGTCATGTGGTTGCGTGCTCTTACTGCAGTCGGGCTTTCGGTCGAAGAAGCTTCCCGACAGCTCGAATTAACGCTTACGGCTGGCCCAGATCAGTTTCTAACGACTGCTAAATTCCGGGCCGCTCGAATTTGCTGGACCAGGATCGTCAGTGCCTCGGGAGGTGACCCCGCTACCGCACCACTCAGTATTCATGCCACGACAACGCGGTCAATGATGACCCGCAATGACCCGTGGGTGAACATGCTGCGCACGACCACAGCTTGCTTCGCCGCTGCCCTCGGAGGCGCTGACGCCATAACTGTCGAGCCGTTCGACAGCGCTGCGGGTCTGTCCGATGACACCGGTTTGCGGTTGGCTCGCAACACTCAACTAATTCTGCAAGAGGAAACGAAGGTGTCATCAGTAATCGACCCAGCAGGCGGGAGTTGGTATCTCGAAGAATTGACCACCGAGCTTGCTCGTTCGTCCTGGAAAATTCTGCAGGGGCTAGAGGAAATCGGTGGCATTGAGGAAGCCCTTGTAACGGGATCCTGGCAAGCTTCGATAGCGGAGACCCGAAAAGCGCGCCTAGCTGCGTTAGCGGACTGTTCAACCTCGATCACCGGAACAAGCGAATTTCCCGACATAACCGAAGCCAAGGTCCAGCGACAAGCAATACCCAATGATTCGATGCAACCAGTTGGGGAACAAAGATGCGAACCTCTCCCGTCATTTCGATGGTCTGCTCCTTTCGAACAACTTCGAGACGCAGCCGACTCTGCTGCTACACGCCCGAGCGTCTTTCTTGCGAACCTTGGTGACGTTGTTACTCACACCGCTAGGTCCACATTTGCGAAGAACCTCTTCGAAGCGGGAGGGGTCAAAGCCCTAAGTCACGACGGTTTCGAAAATCCGATTAGAGCCGCGGAAACCTTCGCCTCCAGTGGTTGCAGAATCGCGTGTATCTGTTCAAGCGATGATGTCTATGCCGAGTCTGGGCTCGAAACGGCCACGGCGCTTCGGGCCGCAGGGGCAGAGCTCATCTATCTCGCAGGGTCCCCTAATGCTTCGGTAATCGACGCTGCAGATATCGATGGCTTTGTTTATCGTGGATGCAATGTGCTTGATGTGCTCGCGACAGTCCACAAAACTTTGATCAGGTGAGTTTGAACGATGAGCCAAATTCCTGATTTCACAGCAATCGCCCTTGAGACAGCGAACGAACCAATCTTTGATCTTGCCCTCTGGGAACGCGACCTGGTAAGCCAAACAGGAAAAACTGCGGACGCCTTGACTTGGCAAACGCCTGAAGGAATCGACATCAAATGTCTTTACACAGCGGCGGATCTTCGCGGAGACATGTCACACGTAGACAGTTTCCCCGGGTTCGCTCCGTTCTTACGCGGACCCTATCCGACGATGTATACCAACCAACCGTGGACGGTTCGACAGTACGCGGGGTTTTCGACAGCTGAAGATTCCAACGCCTTTTACAGGAGAAATCTTGCCGCAGGTCAAAAGGGTCTTTCGGTCGCCTTCGACCTAGCTACTCATCGCGGGTACGACAGTGACCACGAGCGCGTGAGCGGCGACGTGGGCATGGCCGGCGTCGCCATCGACTCCATTTACGACATGAGGACGCTATTTCAAGGCATCCCTCTCGACCAGATGAGCGTGTCAATGACAATGAACGGGGCCGTGCTCCCCATTCTTGCGCTCTATGTCGTGGCCGCTGAAGAACAAGGGGTAGACGCCAGCAAGCTTACGGGCACTATTCAAAACGACATTCTCAAAGAGTTCATGGTGCGCAACACCTACATCTACCCACCTCAGCCCTCGATGCGCATTATTGGAGACATCTTTGAGTTCACAAGCCGAAACATGCCTCGGTTTAACTCCATTTCCATATCGGGCTACCACATGCAAGAAGCAGGTGCGACGGCCGATTTGGAGCTGGCCTACACCCTCGCGGACGGCCTTGAATATCTTCGAACAGGCAAAAAAGCCGGATTAAGCGTTGACGATTTCGCGCCTCGTCTCAGCTTCTTCTGGGCAATCGGCATGAATTTTTTCATGGAGGTGGCCAAGCTCAGAGCTGCACGCATTATTTGGGCTGATTTGGTGGCGGGTTTTTCTCCGTCAAACCCGAAGTCGATGTCGTTGCGAACCCATAGTCAGACCTCGGGCTGGAGTCTCACTGCACAGGATGTTTACAACAACGTTGTTCGAACTTGCGTAGAAGCAATGGCCGCCACACAAGGCCACACACAAAGTCTTCACACGAATGCATTCGACGAAGCACTTGCACTACCAACCGACTTCAGCGCACGCATCGCCCGCAACACACAGTTATTCCTCCAACAAGAATCAGGAACGACCAAAGTCATTGATCCGTGGGGCGGCAGTTATTACGTCGAACGATTGACCCGAGAATTGGCTGACCGGGCGTTAGGACATATTGCAGAGATCGAGGAGATGGGCGGGATGGCCCATGCAATAGAAGCCGGCGTTCCCAAGATGCGGATCGAGGAGGCGGCGGCGCGCACACAGGCACGGATCGACTCAGGTAGGCAAACGGTTGTTGGAGTTAATAAGTATCGCCTCGACGCCAACGAAGAGATAGACGTCCTCAGAATCGACAACGCTGGAGTCAAAGCAGCCCAAATAGCCAAGCTCGAACGTCTTCGAACCGACAGAGACGCAGAACATGTAGAAAAAGCTCTTGCAGCGTTAACTAAAGCAGCGGACACTGGGGCGGGAAATCTCTTAGCCTTAGCAATAGACGCAGGTCGAGCCAAAGCAACCGTTGGAGAGATCAGTCTCGCCCTTGAGCTGGTCTACGGCCGTCACACGGCAGAAATTCGGTCAATTAGTGGGGTGTATAGCAGCGAAGTGGGAGAAGAAACCGACGCAGTGAGTTCTGTACGAGAGTTGGTCGAACAATTCTACGAACGCGAAGGGAGGCGACCACGTATCCTCGTCGCCAAAATGGGACAGGACGGCCACGACAGAGGCCAGAAGGTCATCGCCACCGCGTTTGCAGACCTCGGGTTCGACGTTGACATTGGACCGCTTTTTTCAACTCCAAAGGAGGCTGCTCGACAAGCAGTAGAGAACGACGCGCACATAGTCGGGGCGTCGTCTCTTGCAGCAGGTCACCTAACGCTCATACCCGAACTTCGCGACGCGCTAGCGGCCGAGGGCCGAGATGACATCATGATCGTGGTGGGGGGAGTAATTCCGCCCCAAGACTTCGAAGCCTTGATCGACGCCGGCGCCGCAGCGATCTTTCCTCCCGGGACAGTCATCGCAGAAGCGGCTACCGAGCTGCTCACGAAACTGAACACGTAAGGCTCATCGCTTTCGGCGAACGTTTTTCACTTTCTTTTTTGCGCGATTTGCTCGATAGACCGAGCTCGGTGCCGCCTTTCCGCTTCGTCGCCCTAGAGATGAGTCTGCCTCTTCAAGTTTCGCCTGGAACCGCTTATGCACCCATAGTTTCTCTCCCGCAACTTCGATTTGAGACCAAAACTGGCTACGTACCGCGAACTTGGTGGTTCGCGGAATTCTTTCAAGCAGCTCGACTGGTTTCGCCGGCCGCCACCCCCGTGCCCGCAGCAGCAGAACATCATCGGCTGTGATCGCAATGACTCGGTAACGGGCCGTAGTCAAAACAGCCACAATTGCGAACACCACTACGGTGATCGTGGCTCCCATCACCCAAGAGCGAGGATCGAGCACCAGCACAGCGAGAAGTACGACCAATGCGAATGCCAACATGGTGAAAGGGTGAAGCCCCCCCTGGGCTGGAAGGATCCATTTCACTGTCTCGCCCGACTCAAGGAACTTTTCGACCGGGTGAGGACGACTTCCACCCCTCGCTGCTATCCGTTTGGCTATACCCATATGCTCCCACTTTTACAGGTGCAGTCCATCAAAGTATCGATCGCAATCCAATTGTCCAGAAGTGAGGCTCCATAAATGACCCCTAAACCACTCTTGTAACGGCCTGTACCCTCAACAGTCGTGGCTTCCACCCCTTCGATAGCAGATCTAGTTGACGGCGTCCGCTCAACGGATCGCTCATCTTTGGGGCGCGCTATTACCCTGATCGAGAGCAGCCTTCCTGACCATCGCGTTTTAGCTCAAGAACTACTATCTGAGCTCCTGACCAATCCGGGCTCGGCCCATCGAGTTGGAATCACAGGGGTGCCAGGCGTGGGGAAAAGCACTTTTATCGAAACCCTAGGCAAAACGTTGACGGACAAAGGCCATCGAGTAGCAGTTCTCGCAGTAGATCCAACGTCGTCGCGTACCGGGGGTTCGATCCTGGCAGACAAGACCCGAATGCCATCGCTGGCAAACGCGCCCTCGGCATTTGTGCGGCCCTCACCAACATCTGGGGAACTGGGCGGCGTCAACCGAATGACCCGAGAGACAATCCTTCTATGTGAAGCGGCTGGTTTCGACGTCGTACTGGTGGAAACGGTTGGAGTCGGCCAGAGCGAGACAGTGGTCGCCGACATGGTCGATTTTTTTCTCGTGTTAATGCTTGCCGGCGCAGGGGACGAGCTTCAAGGAATCAAAAAAGGAATTCTCGAATTAGCCGACATGGTCGCCGTCAACAAAGCCGACGGCGAAAATGCACAACGAGCTGCTGCGGCTGCGCGCGAATACCAAATTGCTCTGCACCTCACAGCGCCAGCTTCACTTCACTGGACGCCTCCAGTCCTCACCTGTGCTGGTCTAACAGGCGAAGGCGTTGAGACCCTGTGGAGTCACGTCGAACAGCACCGTCGCCTTCTGAGCGAGTCTGGTGACCTTGAGCGTCGTCGGGAGGAGCAACGCGTTCGTTGGATGTGGTCAATGCTTGATGATCGTCTCTTGGAGACTCTGCGAACCCATCCACAGGTGGGGAAACTCCTACCTGAACTGGAGTCTCAAGTTCGTTCGGACGTAACGACGCCAGTAAGCGCTGTCAACACGCTCATCGAAGCCTTCTTCCAGAATTAGGCCAGTTCGCCTTGACAGGGACCCGATCGAGGGGGTCCACAGCCAATCAGGCCTCCATCGGGTTTCTCGACCCCGGCGGATGGTCCTCCGTGAAGGGCGGCTTCAAGGTGGTTTCATCTCGACACTCAAAGAAAAACTGACAGCCACAAAAGCTCAGCTAACAGGGAAAGATCAGATGAACTGGCTCACCTGGTACGCCTAACCGGAGAGCTAGAAGTCTTCGTCGAATGCCACATCACCTTCAACACCGACCTGATACGCCACGACGGTACGTTCAAAAAAGTTTGTCAACTCTTGAACGTCCTGTAACTCCATGAAATCGAATGGGTTTTTAGATCCGTAGCGTTTGGGGAGCCCCAGTTGCATTAGCCGTTGATCAGCAACGAACTCTAAATAAATGCGGGTATCGGCGGCTGACATTCCTGCCACCCCGCCTGAGAGGACGTCCGCCGCGAACTGGCTCTCTACTTCGATTGCTTCCTCAAGCATTTCAACGATGCGGGCAGACAGGTCGTCATCGAACAAGTCGGGCTCTTCGTTTCTGATCGTGTTCACAATTTCGAATGCGAAGTTCATGTGACAGGACTCATCTCGAAACACCCAGTTGGTACCCGCCGCTAGCCCGTTCAGGAGTCCTTTGCTGCGAAGAAAATAGACGTACGCGAATGCGGCGAAGAAAAAGAGTCCCTCGATACACGCAGCGAAGCAGATCAAGTTCAGCAAAAACTGCTTTCGCTCGTCACGCGAGCGTAATTCCGCGACTTCGCCGATGCTGCTCATCCATTTGAAACAGAACTCAGCTTTTCGACGAATAGACGGAATGTTCTCGATGGCAGCAAACGCTTCAGCCCTCTCGTCGATATCAGGTATGTAGTTATCGAGGAGGGTTAAATAAAACTGAACGTGCAGGGCTTCTTCGTATAACTGCCTGCTCAAGTACATGCGAGCTTCGGGACTGTTGATGTGTTGGTACAAATTCAACACGAGGTTGTTTGCGACAATCGAGTCTCCAGTCGCAAAGAAAGCGACGAGTCGATTGATCAAATGGCGTTCAGCAGGCAGCAGCTTTCGATCAAGATCCACGACATCATCAGAAAAATCTATTTCTTCAACCGTCCAGGTGTTCTTAATGGCATCTCGGTACATGTCAAAAAAGATTGGGTATTGCATGGGACGCAACGTGAGGTTGAATCCCGGGTCAAGAATGTTGCCTGTGACTCCAACCTCTCGCCCGATAGAGGACTTCCCTTGATCAAGCTGATCAAGGTTTGCGTAATTGTCGTCTGGTTCTGTAAGTGCCATTCCGGTGTCGTTTCTCGGCGATCAATCAGGACAGGGAAGCGAAACGAGGATCAGTCACAAGCTTCACAAGTTTCGGGGTTTTCCAACGAGCACGCGATGGCTTCTTCAGCGGTGAAAGAGCGGGCATCGATTGATTCTCCATCCGGCGGCGAACCTGTCGGCTCACCATCGGCTCCGGAAGTGGTTTGGTTGATTCGAGTAGCTGGCCTCGAACGCAGGTAATAGGTGGTCTTCAGACCGCTCTTCCATGCGTGCATATACATGGAAGATAATTTGCCGATGCTAGGGCTCTCCATAAACAGATTCAGAGACTGACTTTGGTCGATGTATGCGCCCCTGCTAGCCGCCAAATCAATTAAAGCTCGTTGCGGCAACTCCCAAGCCGTTCGATAGATTTCGCGCAGGTCCTCCGGAATCTCCTCAATGGCCTGAATCGAACCCTCCGCTCGCTTAATTCGTTGAGCCATGTCGTCACCCCAGAGACCGCGTTCTTGAAGTTGGTCCACTAGGTAACGGTTGATCTGCAAAAACTCGCCTGAAAGGGTTTCTCTCTTAAAGAGATTCGATACCTGAGGTTCGATGCATTCATAGCACCCAGCGATAGAGGCAATAGTCGCAGTCGGAGCGATCGCAACCATCAACGAGTTACGAAGACCGTGCTGGCTGATGCGATCCTTCAACGCCTCCCAGCGTGCAGCGTCGCTCGGGACGACCCCCCACAGATCAAACTGGAGGTCACCTCGAGCCGCCCTCGTTTCAGAGAACCCCTCGTGAGGTCCGTCTTCTGCAGCTAAATCACAACTCGCCGAGAGAGCGCAGTAATAGATCTCTTCGCTTATCTGCGTCGATAGTTCGAGAGCTTCGGGACCATCGAATGCCAAGCCGGTCTGGAAGAACACGTCTTGGAGCCCCATCAAGCCCAAACCCACGGGACGCCACTTACTGTTCGAAGAGCCCGCTTCGTCAGTCGGATAGAAATTGATGTCGATTACTCGATCTAAGAACGGCACCGCTGTCCGCACGACCTCTCCAAGGCGGTCGAAATCGAACGCTCCGTCGCGCACTAGGCGTCCCAAGTTCACCGAACCCAGGTTGCACACAGCAGTCTCCTGTTGATTCGTAACTTCCAGAATCTCGGTACAGAGGTTCGAAAGATGCACGACGTTGCCGGGTTCTCCTGTCTGATTGCATTTCAGGTTGGATGCGTCTTTGAAAGTAACCCAACCGTTTCCAGTCTGAGCCAAAGTCCTCATCATGCGGCTATACAACTGTCGGGCCGGAACTTGCCGTTCGTAGAGTCCCGCCTGTTCTGCTGCGAGATAGGCCTGGCGAAACTCGTCTCCGTAAACGTCCGTCAGGTGCGGCACAACCTTTGGGTCGAAGAGGGACCACTGCCAGTCGTTTTCCACTCGTTCCATGAACAAGTCTGGGATCCAGTTCGCAAGGTTTAAGTTGTGAGCTCTACGAGCGGAATCACCTGTGTTGTCCTTAAGTTCGAGGAAGTCGTCTAAGTCAGCGTGCCACGTTTCCAAATAGACGCAGGCGGCACCTTTGCGTCTACCACCCTGGTTCACAGCGGCGACAGAAGAGTCCAACGTCTTTAACCAAGGAACGATGCCGTTAGAAAGGCCGTTCGTGCCGCCGATCAGTGAGCCCTTGGCTCGAACTCGATGCCAGGCAACCCCTATACCGCCCGCAAATTTTGAGAGCTTGGCTATATCTGTATATCTCTTGTATATGCCTTCCAAGGAGTCCTCGGGGCTGTCCAACAAGTAACACGACGACATCTGAGGGTGTGCTGTTCCGGAGTTAAACAGGGTTGGACTTGAGGTCAGGTACTCAAGGCTCGACATCAATTCATAAAGAGTGATGGCTTCTTCAGGACTTCGAGCAAGGCCACACGCGACTCGAAGCAGAAAATATTGAGGCGTTTCTATGACTGTCCGTTCGGTTGGGTGGCGAAGGAGATAGCGATCATAGACAGTGCGCAGGCCGAAGAATTCGAACAGGTTATTTCGCTCATCCAACACTGAATTGTTCAGTTTTCGAGCATGAACCTGAACAAACCCAAGTACGCCCTCATTGATTAACCCGCATTCGGCGCCCAACTCGATGGATTGACTAAACGAGTAAACGTTTTGGTTCTGTACTTCTTTATCAATAAACGTTCCGAGTAGACGAGCGGCAAGGCGCGAGTAGTTGGGTTCTTCGATGATCAACGCGGCTGCTGTCCGAATCGACAATTCGTCAAGTTCGGTGGTGGTTGCACCGTCGTGTAAGCCCGAGATAGTTCTCGTGGCGATGCGCATCGGATCTACCCCAGGCAACTCCGTCGCGCACCGCTCGACAGCCCTGACGATCTTGTTGACATCAACTGACTGCAGGCTTCCGTCACGCTTTTGTACCTGCATTCCCGTCGCAGAACTACCATCAATTGTGTCTTCGGTTGTGCCAGTCCCCGCCTGGTCCGTGATCGCCACTTTCGCTCCTCGTCTGCCACACCCGAACCAACCGACCGTCCTCCTCACCGGGAACTGACATCTCCTCTCCGAGTCACCCGACCCAAATGGAGGCCTGCGGTTCGTCGAGTCGGAGGATCAATCCACCGGTCTTAGTCGTTTAAGTTCCGGACTTGTGATTACACCCGTGTAGTTACAACCTTGTCAAGCATATGTACCGGTCTCTTTCTCCGCGCGCAAGCACAAATTGGGTTTCATTTTTGTTCGCGGGGTCGAAATGTTTCTTAACCTCGCCACCCTGCGTGGTGGGCATTTACTCACTCAGCGTTGGTGCCGCTAGCTCGTCCGAGCCAGATAGCGTTCTGGGGAGAGGTAGAAACTATGGATCAAATCGTGGTTGTAGGCGCTTCCCTCGCCGGGATACGAGCCTGCCAAAATCTTCGACGAGAAGGATTCGAAGGCACGCTGACCCTTATAGGTGCCGAGAAGCATCATCCGTACGACAGGCCACCTCTTTCCAAAACGATGTTGGCTACAGACCAAGCTCCCGAAGAGTTATTACTCATGTCTGAAGACGCTTTATCCGCTCTCGACCTAACCCTCATGTTGGGCGAACCGGCGACAAGTCTCGACGTCGGCCGACAGGTGGTCACGGTGTGTGGCGATGAGATTCGCTACGAAGGTTTGATAATTGCCACCGGCGCTGTCGCAAGAAAACTTCCAAAAACTGATGCCATCGAGGGAGTTCACGTCCTTCGCACAGTCGATGATGCGTTAGCAATTCGCGAACGGTTGGTACCCGGCGCGTCTGTAGTAATCGTGGGCGCGGGGTTCATTGGCTCCGAAGTCGCGGCTGCTGCTGCCAATCGCGGCTGTCATGTAACAGTCGTTGAGGCCGCCATCGCGCCGCTAATCAGAGGCCTCGGAATTGAGATGGGCGAAGCTTGCGGTGGCCTACACCGAGCGCACGGAGTCGAATTGCGACTAGGCGTCGGTGTTGCTTCTGTAATTGGTGACGACGAAGTTAAGGGAGTCGAGTTGACCGATGGGAGCACGCTTCCCGCTGATCTGGTCGTCGTCGGGATTGGCGCTGACCCCAACACCGAATGGCTGATGGGCTCCGGGCTCCAGATCGATGATGGAGTTGTGTGCGACGGAACGATGAACACCGGAGTTCCGGGGGTCTACGCCGTCGGCGACGTAGCCAAGGCCCCTAACGCTTGGCTAGGGCCATCACCTGTCCGAGTGGAACACTGGACTGCAGCCACAGAACAGGCGATGTTGGTTGCCGGCAACCTATTGCACCCTGAACGCAGCCGCGTCTATGAATCGGTTCCCTTCGTTTGGTCCGACCAATACAACGACCGGATTCAAGTCGCCGGTGACACCGACAGTTCCGAGCATGTGGAGATCTTGATCGGCTCAGTCGATGAACAAGCTTTTGTCACCGGCTATCGCCGAGATGGTGCGCTCGCAGGAGTAATGGCTCTCAATAGCATTAGACCGTTCGTTCAATATCGACGGCTTCTTATGGGTCACGGCAGTTGGGACGATGCTCTTGCCCTGGCGGCAGAACTCTCTTGATTGTCCGCTCTCAACTAGCTGTGAACCTACTTTCTAAACCTTCATGTATCGAAGCAAAGAAGATACCGACGCAGTCAACTAGGGACAGTGGCGGCAACAATGAAGGGCGAGTTCAGCAACCACCTGCGTACCGCTGTGATCTTGAAGGGTGTACGTGATGAAGCGCAGCAGTCGCAAAATCAACTCAGTGGCAGTCTTCTGCGCTTCATCTTTTGGCAACGAGCACGAATTTGTTGAGTTAGCAACGAACGTTGGTAAACACCTTGCTCTGGAAGGCGTGACGATCATCTTCGGTGGCAGTGACGCTGGACTGATGGGCGCTGTCGCCAATGGAGCAATTTCACAGGACGGTCAAGTTATTGGGGTTTACCCCGAAGACACCTTCTCCCGTGACGTGCGCCATCGCGGCGGTGTCGATTTGCGTTTGGTCTCATCGATGCACGAACGAAAAGCCACGATGTACGAGTTAAGCGATGGCGTTATCGCGCTTCCAGGCGGGTACGGAACTCTCGATGAACTCGCTGAAGTTCTAGCTTGGACGCAACTCGGTCTGCACCATCTTCCTGTTGTCCTGTTGGACACAGGAAATTTCTGGAACAAATTTGTTGAGTTCCTCGACGATGCCGTGTCCGACGGCGTGCTGAACAGCAGCAGCCGCCAGTTCTTGGGTAGGGCAATCAATCCTGAGTCGGCATTACAACTTCTGCGCACACTGCCATTAAGCACGACCCGCTAACAGTAAAGCAGTCCACACTACGGACGCGAGCCGTGGAGAAAGTAGGTGTGCCGGCCAGACACTCGGAGGTGTCTGGCCGCACTCACGTCGGGCTGAGAGGATTTGAACCTCCGACCCCTGGTCCCCCAGACCAGTGCGCTAACCAAACTGCGCCACAGCCCGCAGCGAAGCCACGATATCTGGGATTTCACTGCGATCCGCACGTCAAACCGAGTCAGACAATTTGTTGCATCACCCAAATAATCGCCTGCAACGCTCGCCACCCCAGGTACAGGACAGCAACGGTGGCCACCACCCAAAAATGCCACGGGACTGAACCACCACGCGGTGGATCAGCAAGCCGTCGGCCGCATTCCGGGCAGCCACCGTCTTCAGTGAGAAGGCCAATATCAAAGTCGCGGTCGCACTGACCACACCACGTCACGGCCCAAGCACCAGGCGGGGGGCGTTTAATGAAGCAGAACCGAGCATCGAGAGTCCCTTAGCTACGTCGCCTAAGTCGCACCTTTATGGGCGTTGCGCCGAGATCGAATTCCTCGCGCAAACGGCGCTCGAGATACCTCACATAACTCGCTGGTAAATCCTTATTGGTGAACAACGTGAAAGTGGGTGGATGAGTTGCGCCTTGAGTTGCGTAAAGGACTCGCCCGCCGCGCGGTGCGGCTTGGGCTGACTGGGCCAGTTGGATCACTTCGTTCACTCGACGAGTTGGGACTCTTGTTTCGTACGCGTCTATTGCTGCCTCTAACGCTGGGACGAGGCGGTGTACTCCACGTCCTGTCAGAGCACTTATCCGCAAGACCGGCGATTCGCCGAGGAAGTGAAGGCGTTGACCTACCTGATACATCAGCTCGTCTTTATTTTCTTGGCTAACGACCTCCCACTTGTTCATCAAGATAACGATCGGGCATCCCGCGGCATCCACCCGCTCTGCTAGCCGTTGATCTTGTGAAGTCACTCCCTCGGATGCGTCAATCACAAGCAACGCGACATCAGCCTTATCTATTGCTCGCAACGCTCGGAGGTTGGAGTAGTACTCAGTGTCATCATCAACTCGAGATTTTCGCCTCATCCCCGCTGTATCGATGAAGCGCAAAAGACCTAGTTCGGTCTCGACGACAGTGTCAATTGCATCGCGTGTAGTGCCGGGCAGGTCATGAACGACTGATCGGTCATCACCAATCAATAGGTTGAAGAGCGTTGACTTGCCGACGTTCGGCCGACCCACGATGGCTACCCCGGGAACCTTCTCATCAGATTCTGCTGCGCTACCTCGTTGAGGCTCTTCTTCTGTCGGGTGCGCCAAGGCTGGAAGCATTTCAACAATCCGGTCAAGTAAATCACCTGTGTTGCGGCTGTGTAGGGCCGAGATGCCGAGAGGTTCACCAAGACCTAGAGACATGAATTCCCAGATATCGTGATCTCGAAGTGGGGTATCGATCTTGTTTACGGCGAGAACAATCCGCACCCCTGAGCGCCGCAAGATTGATGCAACACGACTGTCTTCGTCAGTAATCCCGGTGGTGCCGTCAACCACCATGACGATCAGATCCGAGGCATCGATAGCCTTCTCACTCTGAGCCGAAACTTTGCCGTCGAGGTCGGACCCTGTGGGCATCCAACCGCCGGTATCGACGAGAAGAAATACGTGTCCTAACCATTCGGCCTCCAGAGCTTTACGGTCCCGAGTTACACCTGGTCTTTCCTCGACAATCGCTTCGCGTCTGCCAAGGATTCGGTTGAACAACGTGGACTTCCCGACGTTGGATCGACCAATCACTGAAACAACAGGCAGGGTCTCTGACGCGGTCACGTTGAAGCTTCCTGCTCTACGTCCGCGTAACGAACCCCTCGTTTGAGGGCAGCACGGAGGGCAACGCCGTCAGTGGGAACTACTTCGACCTCGCGTGGTAGGTCATCGAGACACAGTCCATCAAGGAATTTTCCGTTGTTCAGACATACGTCTGGCAACAGATATCGATGACCTTCGGGTTCAGATGAGAGCGCTCGCCGCAAATCTTCGCCAACCATCAGTCCGCTCACCTTTACGTTGCCGCCAAAAAAGAGATTCTCGACTTCTATGACGCGAACGCCTTCTCGACCAAGAGAACTAACTAACGGCGAGAGGACTTGCGCTCCGTACCCTCCTGTAAGTATGCCGACCGGCGCATCGTCTCGAACGCTTATTCCGACCGGAACAGCCTCCACATCTTCGGGGGAGCCAACGCGAACGATCTCCCCAGCACGGTTCGAGCCACCGCTCATGCGGGGTGCTCGGTACCCCTCAGCCGGAGCACCGTCTACCCATTGGAAAAAGCCTGCTCGCGGTCCAATGCCTGAGAGAAGCTTGCCGGTGAACTCGGCTTCGAAAGCTCGTGCCATTCCGATGCCATCTTCATACATTGGAAAATCCTCATAGCTATCGGCTTCGGGAAATGGATTTCCTGCCAGGAGATAATACTCATCGGCCGCGTACACCAGCCTGCGTCCGAGGGCGTCAAGGAACCGCACCTGCCAATTTTCGACTGTTTGGACAACAATCGCTGCCTCATCCTTAGTGTGAGGCCGCAGAGAGGGTTCACGGTTGTGGGAGCTGACCCCCAGGGGTACTACCGCCAACGAGCTCAGTTCTGGGAAGCGATCAAGCACCCCGAGCAAGGTGTCGTCCAACACCTCCCCATCGTTTACTCCAGGACATACAACGATTTGTCCGTG
>PBHE01000009.1 GCA_002719335.1 Acidimicrobiaceae bacterium | reverse complement strand
ACGGCAGCAGCGAGAAGTGCTCATCGAGCCCCTCCAAGAAATCGGCGAGTGGTGCCGCGTCCCGGTCAGGATTGATGAAGACGAACCCTTGCCACGTTCCAACACTTGCCTCGGGCAAATCGAGCTGTGCCGTGTCGATCTCAGGGAAGTCCCATTCACACGGGATCTCCTTGAGCGACCCGTCAAGGTTCCAGCACCAGCCATGGAACGCGCACCGAAGGTTCTTCGCGCCCTTGCCCGGTTCATGGCGCAGTTGGCGGCCACGGTGGAGGCACGCGTTGTTGTAGGCCTTGATTTCGCCGGGGGCCGTCCGGACCACCACGAATGACAGACGGGCAATGTCGTAGACGTGATAGTCGCCGACGTTGGGAATGTCGTCTTCCAGGCAAGCCAATTGCCACACCCGAGACCACAGTCGATCGACTTCCATGTCGTGCCAGGTTCGGCTCGTGTACGCGGCTGCAGGGACACGGGTGTTCCCAGGCTCCATCGGTGACTGGCGACGCAAAACCTCACTGACCGGATGGGTGTCCCGTTCCAGCAGCTCTGCCCAACTCACGCCGTTGGAGCGGTCAGTTCCGGTAATGGTTTCCGTCATTGGGTACGCTCCTGCTCGTCGGATCAAGAACTTAACAGCCGGTATGTGGCCACCGCTCTAGGCCAAGAAGCATGAACGTCGGCTCGGCGATTCGAACTACATGTCGATCTACCCGCGGATGTCGAACCAATTTTGGAGCGCTCGCTGCCAACTGGCTCCGATCCGCGGAACCAGGGCGACGGGGAAACCGGCGCGGCGGCAGATTGCCGTCACCTCGCCAGCTTGATGCGCTCGAGGGTTGTCGTCATGTCGCGCGGAGAGATAGAGGAAAGGAATCTACACATCTCGACGCTAATGCTGGAGGGTACGCTTCGGTGATGGAGCTTGCGGTCGTGTTGGAGGGTAGCGACGCGCTCGAGCACCTCGAAGCGGCTCACAACGCGGCGTGGGTCGTCACGGACCGGCCGTTACTCGAACTGTGCCGAGACCGGCTGGCGATGCTGATCGATCACCCGTCGGCGTTACAATTGAGCGACGCCAGGCGGGACCGCCTGCGAGCCTGGGCCGAGCAGGTGACCGATCCGGTCGAGCGCGCCGCGTTGACTTTCACCGAGCAGTACACGCTTGACGTCGCCTCGGTGACCGACGATCAAGTTGAGGCGCTTCGAGCTGGTCTCGACGATCAGGGCTTGGTGGACTTCCTTAATGCCCTGCTCGTCGTGGAGCAACGCATGCGGTTGGAGATGGTGTGGGAGCAGGTGCTGTGAGTCCGCGGCGGCCACGTGTTGCTGTCGGAACAGTCGCCGCCGAGCCGGTCAGAGCGGCCCTTCACCAGTTTGCGGCGGCGGCAATACGCAACGACAGTGTCGATTCCATTACGACCGAGCTCGTCCGACTCAGGTGCGCTGCCCACCACGACTGCCACACGTGACTCTCGCTACGCTCGGCAGTTGCCCGGCAGCACGGACTCGACGAGGATCTCATTGGCGAACTCGCTGCCTACTCCTCCAGCACAGTGCTCACTGCTGCTCAGAAGGTCGCGATCGAACTCGCCGATGCACTGATGACCCGGCCCGGTGACATCGACGGCACGCTCCGCCAACGACTCCACACCCACTTCAGGCGCGAACAGATCATCGAGCTGACGCTGGATGTGATGAAGTGGAACTACCAGAAAATCCCAGTCGCCCTCGGTGTGGACCCTGAGGTGATGCCTGGTCGTCTCGCCGATCTCGTCTTCGACGAGCACGGTGACTGGGTTCGCCCTTCGTGAGGCCGATGGACAGTGCCGTCGCGGGCTCGGGTGGAGCTTCGACGGGCATGGTGTACGGCTGGACTGTGGCGCGCTCGAACCGTCGATGACCACCGGATTCATCGCGGGACGAGAAGCGGGCGCGGTCACCGTTCGATCGCTTGTGACGGGCCGCGTCGCTCAGATCAGGGGAAGCCAGGGATTTCGTTGAAGTCGTGCACCTGCGCCAGTGGGTGGCGTCCAGCGACCACGGAGATGGCTTGGCCCGTGCCCTGATCGAGCGCTGTGGCGATCATGGCCTCGGCCACCTGGGCCGGGGCGAGTAGGCGGTCGATCGTCTCGGCCGCATCGGCGGTCATGCCGATCAAAGGCGTCGCAACGCCGCCGGGGCAGATGGCATTGATCCGAACGCCGTCGCGCTCGAGGGCCGGCGCGATGGCACGAACCCACCCCACGACGGCGTGTTTGGCGGCGCTGTAGATTGGCGTGGGATGCCAGGGCACCAGGCCGGCCGCTGAGGCGGTTGCCACGATGGAGCCCCCGCCGGCGGGTGCCATGGCGCGTGTCGCGGCGATGGTGCCGTGCACTACCGCGTCGAACAGCACCCCGCGCACGACGTCGTAGCGGTCCATATCAAGGTCGGCGACCCGGAATGGATCGCTCATGTCCTCGCGTCGACGGTCGAGGACTCCGGCGTTCAGAAACACCAGGTCGAGCCCCGCGAAGGCGTCCACGGCTGCGTCGATCAGGTTCTCGTTGCCGGCTGGATCGGCGACGTCGACGGTCGCCGTGGCGCACCCGGTAGTGCGGGCGAGCGTTGCCAAGCCGTCCGTATCGAGGTCGGCGGCCAGCACTGAGGCACCCGCTGAAGTCAACTGCTTCACCACCTCGGCGCCGATTCCCGATGCCCCACCGGTGACCACGGCTCTCAGGCCGTCGTGACCGCTCATGACTCGATGTACGGCCCGAGCAGCGGCTCGACCCTAAGCTCGGGGGGGATCTGCTCGACGCCGATGATCCGATCGATCTGCTCGTGCATGTGCCAGATGCGCCGTTCCTGATAGTTGGTCGCGATGCCGGTCAACGCTGGCGATTCCATAGACTTCTGAATTGGTGCCATGTTCATCATGTCCTCGCCCATGATCGCGTTGTATTGGTCCCGTCGGATTCGCCAGTGGTCCGGGAGCTCACCGTCGCCCCATGCGTGCGCGCCATCGTCAACGGGTGCGTAGTAGATCCAGTCCAGCCGTGTTGTGCTCTTGTCGATCGGCCAGAACAGGTTGATCGGGAACCCGAATCGTCCGAGCGGGATGATGATGTTCGGGAACAGGCTGACGGCGGTACTGGTGCAGTCGACCATCGCTGGTACAGCGTCGATGGTGGGGAACTGACCGTGGTCGACGTGCTTCCAGTCGTCCCATGATGTCATGTCGACGCGTTGCTGGTTCTGTTCGGAGAACGGCGTGATCATCCGGCTGTGGCCGTTCTGGTACAGCCCCATGGCCGCACCGCGGTTGTCGAGGATTGAGACGCCGTTGTGAGAATGGATGTGTTTGAAGTGGTACACCTCAAGAAATGCCTCGGCGGTGACCTTCCAGTTGCACGGGACGATCACGCTTTCGCGGTACACCTCCCGCAGCGACTCGCATTCGAAGGGCTTAAACATCTCGGCGGCCGGTCCGATCCACTCGGCGAGTGGTGTGGCATCGAGATCGCGGTTGACGAACACGAACCCGCCGAACACGTCGCAGCTTGCCCTGGGTAGGCATCGAGCCTCCCAGTCGAAGTCGACGAAGTCACGCTCGTCGGGAAGCGCCACCAACTTCCCGCCGTCGATCTCATAGGTCCACGAATGGTATTGACAGCGCAGCCGCCGACTCGAGCCACGATCCTCGCGGACAACCGGGGCCCCGCGATGCTGGCAAGTGTTGTAAAAGCAGCGGATCTCGCCGTCGGTGCCGCGCACGATGAGCAATGAGACGCCAAGGTCCGTGAACACGATGTAGTCGCCGGGCTCAGGAATGTCCTCGGCTCGGCAGGCCATGACCCACGTGCGCGGCCACATGTACTTCTGTTCCAGCGCTTCGAACGTATCGGAGATGTGCCGGCCGACGGGAATGTCATGGAACCGTGGGAAGCCATCGGGTGGCGCGGTGCGGTGGTACTCGTAGGCCATGTCGGTTCTGATGCGATCAATCAGTGCTTGGTCCATGCGTCGGTTCCTCAGATCCGATCGAATTCGACATGGAGTGCGGTGAGCCCACGCAGGACGAAGGTGTCCTCGTACTCGAAGGGCGGGTGATTGTCGATCAGGCGGAGGTTCGTCATCCTGGCGAGGATCTGCTCCACGGCGATTCGTGCTTCACTGCGGGCGAGTTGGGCGCCGATGCAGAAGTGCTCTCCGTGGCCGAATGCCAGATGCTCTCGGGCGTTGCTCCGGCAGGCCTCGAACGCATCGGGATTGGGGAACTGAGCGGCATCGCGGTTGGCCGCAGCAAACAACAGCCAGACGTGATCTCCCTCGGAGATGGTCTGGGTGCCCAACGCCACGTCGACCTTGGCTCGACGGAACAGCCCACCGACGGGCGCTTCGAATCTAAGCGCCTCTTCGACACAGAGGTCGATCCGGGCCGGATCGTCTCGCAGCAGCTGCTCGAGACCGTCGTCGGTGGCCAAATGGTGGACGATGTTGGTCAGCAGCTTGGTTGTGGTCTCGTTTCCCGCAACGAGGAACTGCTGGAGCATCGACAGCTGCTCTGCGGTGGACAGCTCGACCCCGTCGACCGCGGCGCCGGCCACGTCGGAGATGATGTCGTCTCGCGGCTCAGCTCGGCGCTGTTTGAGCATCGCGGTGAAGAACTCGGTGAACTCGACGTTCGAGATCAGGTAACTGCGCACCTGCTCAACGCTGGGATCGTGGTTACCCACTGGCATCACCAGATCGTCTGACCAACGTTTGAACTGGGCGAGATCGTCGTCGTCCACTCCGAGCGCCTTGGCAATGATCGTCATCGGTAATCCCACCGCGAAGTCACCGACGACTTCGAAGCGGTCTGCGGCAATCACCCCATCGAGCATTCGCGAGGCCACGGACTCGATGAGGGGCTCCATGCCCCGAAGCCGAGCAGGTCGGAATGCGGTGTTCACTGCGAGGCGTTGTCGTCGATGGTCGGGTGGATCGGCATTCAGCAGGACCGCAGCTTGGCCTCGATTGTCCATCGTCTTGTCAAAGATCTCCGCCATGGACGGGTCGCTCGACAGCTTGGCCATGGCGTCGGCCAGGATGTCCGGCAGTCTGGATGGCCCAGTCGGCATCAGTGAGCTGAACCGCTCTGTGTCATGTAGGACGGCCTTGATGTCGTCGTAGCCGGTGCACACCCAGGCGCCGAGTTTGTCGCTGTAGTGCACCGGTGAGGTGTCCCGTAGTTCCGCGAAGATCGGATACGGACAGGCAATGGCGCGCTGGTCGCGGTCGATGAGTTCGTCGAGCCCGGGTTCAGTGACGTTCACTGTTGGGAATCTACAGCCTGGTATGTCGGCGGGAAAGGCCCCGGGTAGCCGTCCGACGTGTTCCGCTCAGGCCAGATGAACTGGAGCCGGCACTCGGCGATCTTCCAGGCGCCATCCACCTTGACGTAGTCCTCGTCGTAGACGCCGAGCACGACCAGTGGATGATCCGCAGGTGGGCGGTCCGTGACAACGTCAATCAGATAGGCCCGACCGACGGCAGAGTCGGGTCCGGTGAGCTCAACCCAGTGATCGCAGGTGTTGTGGATGGCCCGGTAGGTGTCATGGCCGCCGCCTTCGACGTCCCAGAAGTTGGCGCGGATGGTCTCGCGGCCCTCCCATCGACCATACGGACCGAACACGCACACGCCATCGGGCGTGAAGAGATCAGCGAGCTCGTCAATCCGGTGGCTGTCCATCAGGTGGCTGTACAACAGCCGCACCTTGCGGATTTCCTCGATCTCAAGTAGCTCTCGTAGCTTCGATACTTCGCCGGGCGTGAACTCGCTCATGGTGGTGTCCCCCGTGCGCGAACCTAGTCGGATAGGAAAGAGGGAGTCATGGGACTGTATGAGAACTTTCGACTGGACGGCAAAGTGGCCGTTGTGACCGGAGGAGGGCGTGGGATCGGGCGTGGAATCGCGCTAGGCATGGCGGAGTGCGGTGCCGACGTCGCTGTCATCGCCCGGCGCCAGGCTGATGTCGATGCCGTTGCTGCCGAGGTCGCCGATCGTGGGCAGCGCGGCCTCGCCATCTCCGCTGACGTCATGGACTGGGAGGCTATTCCGTCAGCACTCGACACCGTCGTCGACGAGCTCGGTGGCTTGGACATCATGGTCAACAACGCGGGCGGCAACCTGGACCGGCGCACGTATTCGCTGCCGGAGATCTCGCTCGAGAAGTTCGACGAGCAACTTCACCTCAACATGAAGACGAAGTGGTGGGGTGCGCGTCAGGCCGCTGAACGCATGCCCGACGGTGGGCGCATCATCTCAATCATCTCCATCGCGGCCCACAAGCCGATGCCAGGATTCGGGGTCTACGCTGCGGCCAACATGGGCATGATCGCCATGACCAGGACTCTCGCCGTGGAGCTGGCGCCACGTCGAATCACCGCGAATTGCATCGCGCCGGGTGTGGTTGTGACGGAGATGCTCCGGGAGACGCTGCACATGACCGACGAGCAGGCCCAAGAGACGCTTGTGCCTCGCATCCCACTTGGCCGGACCGGCCTTCCGGAAGACTGCGCCGCAGCAGCTGTTTTCTTCGCGTCCCCTGCCGCCGAATGGATCACCGGTCAGTTCATCGATGTCGCCGGTGGCGAGTAACACACCGTCGTGAAGGCGCGGCAACGCTATATCAGGCCCCAAACCATCCTCAAAACCCCGAGCGGTCCACAAAGGAGATGTGGAGGCCATCGAAGGCACGGAGTGTGAAATTCACCTGATGCTGGAAGCTGTTCTGGTCGGCCACGAAGGCGAGGTCATCGAGACGGGACAGGATGGTCCGCCATGCGATGCTCTGCTCAAGGCGGGACAGGCCCGAGCCAGGACAGTGGCTCTCGCCGAGCGAGAACGCAAGGTGGCGCTGTGAGTTCGGGCGACCCAGATCGATGTCGTTGGGGCAGGTGAACTGTTCTGGGTCGCGGTTCGCTGCGGCGTAGCGCACGTGAACGTGAGATCCCTTCGGGATCTCGATATCGCCGAGAACGGTGTCCTCCGCGGTGTGACGATCCATTCCCTGTGTGGGTGACTCGAGCCGAAGCACCTCGTCGACCCAGCGCGGGATCTTGTCGGGGTGATCTCGGAGAAGGTCCTGGATCTCGGGGTGTTCGATCAGCAACCACATCCCGGAGGTGAGAGCGAAGGTTGTCGTCTCGTTTCCGCCGATGTATAGATGGTCAATGATGTTGATGATTTCGCCATCCGTCAGCAACCGGGTCTCGTCGGGTAACTCGACAGGCGTGTTCGCCACATAGCTGACGACATCGTCGACCGGGTTCGTTCGCTTCTCTTGGATTTGGGCGTGGATGTACCGCTGAAATTCAACGCTGAGCCGGGCCACTTCTCGTTCCTGCTCGGTGTCCAGTTGCCCGGAGAACGGAGCGACCCATGCTTCGCTCCAGCGCTTCAGTCGCGGGACGTCCTCAAGGGGGAACCCCATCATCGTCGTAATCACCCTCACCGGAAGCGGGATCGCAAACGCCGCCATGAACTCGACATGGTGGGCGCCGTCGGAGGCCCGCGGCGTGGCGAGCATGTCGTCAATGAGGCCGTTGACAACCCCGGTTATGAACTCGCCCTGTCGTTTCGCGCCTGCCACGTTGAAGAAGCCGTCGATGAGATCGCGGTATCGGCGATGCCGCGGTGGGTCGACGGCCAATGGCAAGATCTTGGGCCAGCCGTGCTCTTTGTAGTAGTCGTTTGCCTGCTGGTCCTTGAGTAACCGTCGAACCGCACCAGCGCCACGCCGGAACAGGTCCGTGCGCCGCATGACGGTGGCGATCTCGTCATAGCGAGTGACAAAGTACGTGCTGGTTCCGGGCACGTGGTAGACGGGGCACTGCTCGCGGAGGAGGTCGTAAGTCGGGTACCAGTTTTCGATCGTCTCGGGGGCGTAGACGTCAACATCGTCCACCGTTACGGGATTTCCCGGCCTTCCCATGCTCGCCCCCTCGACTTGTTCGACCCGATGCTAGCGGTAGGATCCGAACCGGCGACCGTTCGAACAGGAGGCTGTCAATGGTAGGCACACCGGGCCGTGCATCGTGAGCGGGCAACTGGCTAACCGTGTTGGGATCGTCACCGGTGCCACCGGTGGCATGGGCCGCGTGATCGCGCGCCGTCTCGCCGCGGAAGGATGCTCAGTCGTGGCCGCCGACACGTCCGAGGACGGTGTGGCCGAACTGCTCGCCGCCTGCGAGGGCCTCGCCGGCGCGGCGGTGTTCGAACTCTGCGATGTGTCGTCATCGCGAGACGTCCGGCGCATCGTGGCTCGCGCCGTCAAGGAATTCGGACGATTGGATTGCGCGGTCAACGCAGCTGCGATCGAGTTCGAGCAGGTACCGCTCGCCGAGTGTGATGACGACGACTTCCAGCGCATGATGGCGGTGAACTCGACGGGCGTGTTCCTGTGCATGAAGCACGAGCTTCGAGCAATGATTGACGCCCGCAACGGAGGGTCAATCGTGAACATTGCCTCGACCAACTCATACCGGCCACAGGCCGACCAGCCTGCCTACACAGCGAGCAAACACGCAGTGCTGGGTCTCACCAAAAGCGCGGCGATCGACTACGCGCGCCATCACATTCGGGTCAACGCCATCACTCCGGGAGCGATCGATACGCCGATGCTTCGCAACGCAGTAGAGCGTCGGGGCCGTGACGCCGCGGAAGTCGCGGCGCGACTGAGCCGATTCCGTCGTTTCGGGAACCCTGAAGAGATAGCCGAGGCCGCCCTCTGGCTGTGCTCTGATGCGTCGTCGTTCACGACCGGTCACGCACTCGCGGTCGACGGCGGCATGCTCGCCGGGTGACCTCCGACAAGCACATGTCTAGGGCCAGAGCGGCGCGTCGGCGCGCCACGTCACCGGCGCGCCCCAGGTCTCGCTGAACACCGACAGTTGGGCCGGTTCTCGCATCGGCACACCCCACTTTCCGAGCGGATACCCCAGCGGCACCATGCCGTGCATGTGCCAGACGCCGTCATCGGGCACACCGAGCAATCGCTCGACTCGTTCCTTTCGTATCTTCAGCAACGTCGTGATCGCCGTGCCAAGACCCTCGGCGCGTGCGGCGAGGCACAGGTTCCACAGGCACGGAAAGGTCGTGGTCTCACCGCCGGGCTTGCCGAACACGAAGATCAGCATCGGGGATTGGTGCAAGTTGTCGGCGAACCACTGGGCGGATCGGTCAATGCGGATCGTTTGCTGCACCTTCGGGTCGTCCTGATCGCCACGCGCGACCTGTTCCTGGGCGTGCGCGTATTGGGTCGCGTTGAGCTCATCGAGACACTCCCGGTAGATCTGTTGAATCTCTGCTTTGACATCGTGCGTGGTGACCGTCATGAAGCGGAAGCGCTGTTCGTTTCCACCACTCGGCCCTCGCACCGCGGCATCGAACAGCTTCGGGAGAAGGTCCTCGGGGATTGGCTCCGGCGACAGCCGGCGCATGGCGCGCGTGGTGTAAATAGCTTCGAAGATGTCCATGGCTGTAAAACTAACCGGTCGATCCGGCAGCACTAAGCTGATCGCCCGGCGCGGATATGGGGGGTGCGATGTCATGAGCAGACACGAAGGTCGGGTTGCCGTCGTGACGGGCGCGGCATCGGGCATCGGCCGGGCGACCGCCGCACTCCTCGCCCGCGAAGGAGCAACAGTGATCGCTGCGGATGTGAACGAGTCGGCCCTCGCATGGACCGACTCGGAGGATGACATTGTTGCCGCACCGTGCGATGTCACTGACGAGGGGGCTAACGAGGCGCTCGTGAGCCTCGCGGTGGAGTCGTTCGGAGGACTCGACGCCGCGGTGCTCAACGCCGGCGTCGGCATGAGCGGCCACATAGCGACGCTTCCCATGGAGCAATACGACCGCACAATGGACGTCAACGTTCGAGGCGTCGTACTGGGAATCCGCGCCTGCATCCCTGCGATGCGCGCGCGGGGAGGTGGTGCCATTGCGATCACCGCGTCGACGTCGGGCCAGCGAGGCGACCCGAACATGTGGGCCTACAACGCCTCAAAGGCCGCTGTCATCAACCTGGCCCGTGCCGCGGCCCTGGACCTCGGGGTGGACGGCATCCGGGTCAACGCGGTGTGCCCCGGTCCCACCATCACCGGAATGACCGAACGACTAAAGGGTGCGCCAGCGGCGTTCGAGGCGTTGCGCCGTCGTACGGCGCGCCAGCAATGGGCGACGGCCGCTGAGGTTGCGGCCGTGTTCGGCTTTCTCGTCAGCCCCGAGGCCAGCGCGGTCACCGGCACCGCCGTGAATGCCGATGGCGGCATCGGAGCCAACACCGGTCAGTTCCTGCCGCCCGAACGATCGACCACGTGAGGGGCATTTCGCGATGAGCCACCCCGAGGAAAACTACGAGGACGTCACTGTTTACGACCTCGACTCCGCTGACGAGGAAGCGCTCCTGCGCGCCCACAACGAGTGTACGTTCGTCTGGGCGAACAGAGAGGGGTGGCCTGTAGGGGTGATCATGTCGTACGTCTGGGTCGACAGCCGCTTCTGGCTGACGGCCTCGCGGCAGAGGGCCCGCATCTCCGCAGTTCGACGGGATCCTCGCGTGTGCATCGTCGTTACTAGCACCGGCAGCCCCATGCCTCGGAACAAGGCGATCACCTGGAAAGGCACCTGCATCATCCACGACGACCAGGTCACCAAGGACTGGTTCTACCCCGCGCTCGCCGCGGCCCTTCGCCCGGACGACGAAGCGGCTCAGGCCACGTTCGCCGAGTTCCTGGACTCTCCGCGGCGGGTGATCCTCGAAGTTGAGCCGACGCAAAGAATCGGATACGACGGAGCCAAGATGGCTAAGGCCACCGCCGCGTGGCTCGCGAACCGGAAGCGTTGAGCGAAACGGCGCCGACTCGGGTCACATTTCGGCATTGCGGCGGGCTCTGGCCCATTCGTGTGCCTTGTCCGAAGCGGCCCAGCTGACGGCGTTGGCGAGCACGCGGCGATAGTTGGCGTCGGCGTAGGTGACCGGGCCGTCGGCGAACTGAATGTAAGCGAGCGGTGAGTTTCTGGCGTGTTTGACCCAGGCCACGAGGTCGCTCCCGGCTGGGTGGTTCCAGCCATCGCGGCTGTCGCGGACGCCACGGATGGCGAGGTCGGCAGATGAAAAGTTCGTGTCGACGAACTCGAATCGGCTGCGCATGAGCGGGACGATCTGGTCCTCGAGCACTGGAAACAGGTAGAGCTCGTCGATGATGTCGAACGATGGCTCAAGGCCGGCACAGATCGGGTGCTCAGGTTCGAGCACTTCGACGGTGTGAGTGACATCGAAGACGTATCCGGAATCCGGCCACGCCTGCCCGTCAACCTCCCCAGGCTGATATAGGAAGCGACCACCGACGATGGTGCTGAACTCGGGCCACGCGGGCCAACTCGCGATCGCGTGATGCAGGAACACCAGGCCACGCCCCGCGTCGAGCAGCTCGAGATAGCCTCGCTGGAACGCCTCAGATGGGGCAGTGAACTCGGCCGGTGGATTGCCCCCGGTGAACGTAATTCCGGGCATGTCGTACATCACGAGAGCGTCGTAGTTCGCTGTGTCCGCGACGTTGAGCACGCGCTGGGCCTCGGGATGCGCGACGTGGTCCCACTGAACGCTAATGCCGTCGATGTGCATGTCATCGAACACCGAGAAGAACGGCTCGGTCTCAAACGGATGGCCCCCAGTCACGATGAGAATCCTCATTCGTCCCCCTGTTCTACGCTGATGATCGATTCTCGCCCATTAAGGAGGCCTATTGTGAAAGTAGGCATCACGCTACCTGCGCAGTTCCCGTTCGCCAGCACCCAGCAAATGCTCCCGGTGTATGAGGAGATGGGCGCCGATTCGTATTGGGCACCCGATCACATTCTGGGCGTGTTCCACCCAGGCCTCTGGAGCGAGATCCCGCTGTCGGATCTCGCCGCGGATCCGGATGCCTTCTACGACCCATTCGTGTACGGCGCGCGTATTGGCTCAATGACCGACAAGCCATACGGCGTCTCGGTGACGGACTCGACCCGCCGGCGCGCCGCCGACCTCGCCCGAACCGCACTGTCACTCAACGATCTCATTCCCGGAGGCTTCATCCTCGGGATCGGCTCTGGCGAGGCCGAGAGCCTCACCCCCTTCGGTTATCCGTTCGACGCACCGGTCGCTGCACTCGAGGAGTGTCTCGTGGAGCTACGCAGCCTGCTCGACGACGGAGTGATGCCCAACGGCCCAGGCCGAATGGGGCTTCCCTTAAAGGCCGAGGGACGTGGTAAACCCGCCGTATGGATAGCCGGCCACGGCCCTCGGATGCTGCGGCTCACCGGCCAGTACGGCGACGGCTGGATTCCAGCATGGTGGATGTCGGCCGAGGAGTATGGGGAGAAGCTGACGGCGATCAAGGGCCACGCAGCGGCCGCCGGTCGCCCAGCCCCCGAGGCGTCGCTGCTCCCCTTCTGCCTTTTCGTCGAGAGCATCGATCGGGCAGCGGAGATGTTGGAGGCCGAGCCACTCGGAAAGCTCTTCGGGCTATTCGCCATGGGGTCCATCTGGGAGGCCAATGGTCTCGAGCACCCCCTTGGGAACGACTCCAAGGGGTTCATCGACGTCATCATCCATGACCTGAATCCCGACGACCTGCGGGACCTCGCACCCACGATCCCGTTCGAGATGGTGCAGCAGGTGCTCTTCATCGGCAACGCTCAGGAGCTCGGCGCGCAGTTCGAGGGCTACGCCCGGGCCGGCCTCGAGCACGTGGTGCTTGCCAACCTCACCGGTGTCGTGGGCGGAATGGATGAGATCGTGGCTCGTGGCGCCGAACTGCCACAACTGATGGCAGTGCTGAGGGAGCTGTAGCGATGATCGCCGGGGACGAGGACCTCAACCGGTTCCGGGCAGTGTGGCTCTGCAGCGCGGCGTGCCACCTGGTATCCGGGTTCGGGGTGTGGCGGTGGTAGCGCGACGACCCGCCGGCGGGCCAGACTGGGAACGGACAGGACGGCTCGGAGTAGGAGCACCGATGACGACGCTGGATCGCTACGCCTTCTTCCAGAACGCCTATTTCGTCGATGACGTCGAAGTGGCGTGCCGTCGGTGGAACGAACTGTTCGGCGCTGGACCTTTCGTGGTGGTGCCGCATCACCGAACAGACCACTTCGACTATCGCGGCACGGGGCAGGAGGCCGACGTGTCGTACGCGTTTGGGTACCTCGCCGACATGATGATCCAGTTCATCCAGCAACACGACGAAACACCCTCGATTTATCGAGACATGTACGCTGCGGGTGAGGAGGGGTTCCACCACGTAGGGCTGCTGGTGCATGACTTCGGGGCCGAGTTCGCGCGCCTGGAGTCCATGGGGTTCCAATGTGCCACCCGCCTTTACGCTGACGGCGTCGACGCCGCCTACTTTGATACGCGCGAAGCCAATGGCTGCTTCACCGAGATCCACGGCGACCCGCCCCACATCCTCGCTACGTTCGCCGGTTGGCGCCGCGCTCACGAACTGTCCCGCTCCGGCGAGCCCGTATTCATGCCCCGCTCCTGAGGGTCTTGAAGACGCGCCGACCCGGCACGTCGCCACAACTCGCCTTCAGAACTGAACCAACCAGTGACGAGCCTGCTGGGTGGAGAGCCGTGGCGAGAAAACAGCTAGCGCTGGAACACCACCTCGGCCTGAGCGAAGACGGCCCTGTAGTCGTCGGCGGACTCGGCGGCCACCAGCCGGTCGACCCAACCGTGGAAGCGTTGGCCGCCCGCCTCGTTACGCCCGAAGAGGAACTCTGTCTTGGCGCCGGTCTTCACCGTCCGCTGGATGCGGTTCCCGGTGAAGTAGTCCTCCTCGCGGACGACGTACATGAGGAATTCTTGCTGGGCCGCGATCTCGGGCATGAGCTCGTCGGTGGGGTCAAACGCGGCCAGGAAGTTTTGTATCGTGACCGACGAGTCAGGGTCGGCACCCGGGAACAAGGTCGACACCATGTACATCCGACCACCGCCCTCGACACCGTCGACGCGCACAGGGAATCCGGCGATCGAGGTGTGCGGGAAGATCGTCCACACCCCGTTCGTTAGGACGTCCTCTGGCCAGTCGGCCTCGGGCATGTCCTCAAGCTCCATCATTCGGTGATCGGGCGAGCTGACTCGCTGGTGCGGACCCCAGGCATCGTAGATTGCCTTGTTGCTGCGGTCGGGCCCGAAGGTGTCCTTGTGCAGGATCGGCAGATGGTAGAAGTCGAGGTAGCCGTCGTAGGCCACCTTCCAGTTCGGTCCATCGAGGCTTTGGCTTCCGACGAACGTGCAATCGGCGAAGCCGTGGAACTCGAGCAGGTCGCCGTATCCGCATAGGTGGGCGTCGATGTCAATCTCGCCGTTCGGTTCTAGACCCACGAAGATGATCCCGGCCCGCTCCGCGCATGGCAGCGGGGTTAGCCCGTTGCACGAGGGATCGAGGTCGCCGAAGTCATCGCGATCCGATATGCCCACCAGTTGTCCATCGTTGTCGTAGTTCCAAGCGTGGTAGGGGCAGGTAAAGCGGCGGGCTGTGCCGGAGCCGGGCTCGACGACCACAGCACCCCGGTGGCTGCACATGTTGACGAACGCCTTGGTGGAGCCGTCGGAGGCTCGGGTGATGAGTACTGGCGTTCCAGCGACCTCCATCGCCTTGTAAGAATTCGGCCCGGCCAGCTCGCACGAGAAGCCCAGCACCAGCGGGGTGCGCTTGAAGACGCGCTCCATCTCCAGGGCCCAGCGATCGGGGTCGTAGTAGTGCGTCGCGGGGACCCGCCCGACCGCGCCGGCCAGTGGAACGGTGCCGGCACGCGCGTGCTCAAGCGTGCGGCGGGTAAGGTCAACGAGCAGGTCCCTCGACATAATCGGCCTAGCGATCGGGTGCCGACTCGGCCATGCGGGGGTTCGCCATCTGGGGGCCGGCGACCCAGTTGCAGAGTTGCGGATCGCACTCGCGAAGCTCACCGCTGACCCACTCGCCCTGGCTCGTGAAGATGCCGTTACGGCCGCCGTCGGTGACCTTGAT
Source organism: Acidimicrobiaceae bacterium (assembly GCA_002719335.1). GTDB lineage: Bacteria > Actinomycetota > Acidimicrobiia > Acidimicrobiales > Poriferisodalaceae > UBA2110. The sequence goes on along the minus strand of PBHE01000009.1, from coordinate 15,483 downwards.
CTGGCCGTCTCCGTGGCGCTCGTACAGAGCCCGACTTAAGGGATGGTGGAGGCCGGCGGGCATTAGCTCGCTCCATTCGTCGAGATCGATACGGCCTGTTCGCGGCCGCGCTCCACCCACTCGCCCAGCTTGTGGTGTAGCCATCGCACCTTGCTCTCCTGGTAGTTCGCCAGAGTGATGCCGGGCTTGCGCGTGGTCTCGAGGCCGATCTGCAGCTTGGCCATGTTGAATAGGTCCTGGTTGAAGACCTTGCCTAGCGTGCCGAGCTCGATAGCGTCGGTGAAACTTTCGTGTTCCTCCAGCCAGTGCACCTCACACGGTGGCGGCTTCTCGCCCTGGTATGGGGAGACGAAGATGCACTCCATAATCGCCGAGCGGTGATCGTCGCCGTTCGGGCGGAACCGGTACACGATCCGGTTGAAGGCGCCCCACGGATGGAAATTTGGGAACACCGTGTAGTCGATGCTGTCCATCATCTCGGCGTCGGACATCGAGTCGACCCACTCGTCGCCAGCCACCTCGCGCCAGCGGTCACGGCTAGCGGCCGCAGCGATCGGACGCATTTCGGTCTGATCGGGCAGGTCGAACGACATGTCCTGGTCGTGGCGGACGTCCATCATTGAGCGCATCATCTCTTCGGCCGTCGGCTCCCAATCGAGCAGTGGGCTCGGAGTGCCGCCTGGAGTGATGACGCGGGAGAAGTTCTCCCAGATGTCGACCTGGGAGTTGGTGTCACCGAGGTACGGCAGGATCTGTGGGTGGGTGGCGTTGACGTGGTACGCCTCGCAGAACGCCTCCTGAGCGATCTTCCAATTGGCGCGGATGATTTTGGCTACGTGCGCCTGCTTGAAGCGCTTCTCAAGGTCCCACACCTCAAACTGGTCGACCAGTTCGCCCAGGAAGTCCTCCAGCGACTCCGTGTTATCGGGGTCGGGGTTAATGAATACGAAGCCAGCCCACTCACCAACCTGGGCCTTTGGAAGTGTGAAATTCTCGGTATCGACGTGTGGAAAGTCCCACTTGGCGGGGATGTCCTGGAGTTCGCCGTCAAGCGTCCATGCGAAGCCGTGGAACGGACAGCGGATCTCGCTGCACCGTCCGTTGTAGTCCTTCAACCGGCGACCCCGGTGTAGGCACGCGTTGACGTAGCACCGGATGCCGTCCTCGGTGCGCATGACGATGTAGGAGTCACGGACAATCTCGTAGATGTAATAGTCCCCCACTTCAGGGATCTCGTCGGTGCGGCACGCGTACTGCCAGCACTTGCGCCAGACGTGCTCGACCTCAGCCTCGTGCCACTCGCGGCTGGTGTAGCGACTGGCTGCGACATCCTCACTGCCGAGGTACTGCGGGTGGTAGAGCCGAAGGACGTCGGGGACGTCGTGCGTGTCCCTGTCGAGCAACTGTTGGTAAGTGATCCCCACCGAGCGAGCCTCGCCCCACTTGAGCTTGCCGTCGTCGGTAGATGTCACGGGTGAACTCCCTTGTGTTCCTCGTGCAACATTAACCGCGCTATCAAGTCCGTGGCGTCTCCGCGGGACGGTACTGGTAGCTGCGGTGGGTCCGGCCGCCGGCAATGAGTAGGAGCTGGCCGGTGACCCACGACGCTGCATCCGAGGCCAGGTACACCACCGCAGCGGCGACGTCGTCGGGTGCGCCCATTCGGCCCAGAGGGATCGTCGCGGTCAGATTGTCGAGGCTGTCGGACACGCCAAGCACTTCCATGAACGCCTCGGTGGCGATCGGCCCCGGCGCGACCGCGTTGACACGGATATTGGGTGCCAGCTCCAGCGCGAGCGTCTGTGTGAGGTTGTTCATCCCGGCCTTCGCTGCGGCGTAGGGGCCCGTCATCGGAGAGCCACGGGTTCCAGCGCCCGAGGAGATGTTGACGATTGAGCCGCCGGCGTCCATGCGGGCAGCCGCTGCCTTGCATCCTTGGAAGGCGCTGGTGAGGTTGAGCTCGAGTTGGGATCGAAAGATTTCGTCAGGGGTGTCCACGAGGGAGCGAACGGTCTTCTCATCCGAACCGCCGACGTTGTTCACCCACACGTTGAGTCGCCCCAGCTCGGCCACGGCCTGTTCGGCAAGATCCTCGGAGAAGTCGCGGATGTCGCCGTCGACGACCAGGGCACGCCGGCCGTGTGCTTCGATGGCCGCCGCAGTGACCTTGAGATCGGCCACGCGTCGTGCGTTAATCGCAACATCGCACCCGTGTTCAGCGAGCCCGACCGCGATGGCCCGGCCGATGCCCTGTCCGGCGCCCGTGACCACGGCCACCCGTCCGTCCATCCTGAATCGCTCGGCGACCGACACGGTGCCCTCCTCAAGTTTTTGAAGGCCGGTGACTGGCCATGTCGAAATAGCTCACCTTCAGAACCGCAATAGTCTCGCGCCCCGGCCATCCAGATGCGCCGGATGTTTCGCCGGCTTTGTCACGCGGCGAGCCCGGTGGAGGTCGATATTGAGGACAACCGAAGGGTCGCCCTCTCTGGGATCCGCAGATGAGCGGTGGTGACTTGCTGCGCGAACTCTCCTTTAGAACCTCGATCGGCTACCCGGTGAAGAAGTCGGCGCGCGGCGTACGTGTGTCGTCGTAGACCGGCTCCTTAAGGTCGACTCGGTACTTGTTGTTGTCGGCGCCGATGATCCCGCACGAACCGAGAGTGTCGCGCATGTTGAGGTAATTGCGATGCTCGAAGTGAGCGGCGAGGCTCGTCTCATCTTCCCAGAGTTCATAGACCTGAACGCGGGTGTCGACGCAGGGGTCGGGAGCAAAGCAGTAGGCGAGGCAACCGGGCTCATCGTCCCGGCTCGCTTGCTGGAGAGGGATACCGAGTTCAACAGCCCGGTCACGGTTCTCCTTGGTGTCGAAATCGATCTCTCCGGCGATGATGATCATGTGGCCTCCCTCGCCGCAGCGTACGGCGTGTGTCGAGTTGTGCAAGCATCGCAGGCGTGCACGCTGCATTGATCACCGGCAAGGAGCGGTTGGAGTTCGTGGAATTCCCCGAGCCCGAACCGGCGCACGACGGCGTTGTGGTGGATATCCAGCTCTGCGGCATATGCGGAACCGATATCCACGCCTACCATTCGGGACGGGAGTACAACCCCGCGATCTGCGGCCACGAGTGGACGGGTGTCCTATCCGCGGTCGGCGATCAGGTCGGACGCCTGTCTGAGGGTGATCGGGTCGTGGTCGCGGTGCCACCGTCGTGCGGTGTATGCGATGCCTGTCGAGCGGGTCAGACGAAGTGGTGCCAAGCGAGCTTCCTTGTCGGTGTCGGACGGGATCGCGCCGCGCCGGCGCACGGCGGGTTCGCGCCCCGACTCGCAGTGAACGCCAACCGGGTGCTGCCGGTCGATCCGGCGCTCACCGTCGAACAAGCCGCGCAGGTCGAGCCGACAACGGTTGCCTTTCATGCTGTGCGTGCCACTCAGCCCCACCTCGGCGACCTTGCCGTCGTCCAGGGCGCAGGGCCGATCGGGCTGACGACGCTTCAATGGGTCCACGCTGGCGGTGCGGGCGACATCGTGGTGGTAGAACCCAACCCGGCTCGCCGAGCACTGGCCGCCGAGCTCGGCGCGACGCACACCGTGGCCCCCGATGACGCCGGACCGTTGGTGCAGGAGCTGTCCTCAGGCCTCGGCGCTGACGTCGTGTACGAATGCGTAGGGCGACCCGAAACCATCCAGGGTGCGGTCGACGTCGTTCGCCGTGGCGGCCGTATGAGCCTCATCGGCCTCGCCGAAGGCATGGCGACGATCAACCCGGCGATCTGGTTGGTGAAGGAGGTCCAGGTGCGGTCGTCGCTGGCGTTCAGCCACGAGGACTTTGAGCGCTCCATGAGCATGATCGCCGACGGCCGTATCCAGCTCGACCTGCTCCACAGCGCGACGATCGGCCTCGATAGGCTCGGCGCGGCTCTTGCCGACCTCGCTAGTGGCCAGTCCGCCGAGACGAAGGTGCTGGTCTCGCCCACGGCGTGATCGCTCGCGCTGCGATGCGCTCGACGACTTCGCTGGTGTCGGTGTGGTCGCTGCTGTGTCAGGATCTGGTCCGACGAGGAGGGGAGTGGGCATGACGAAGTGGAACGAAGTTCCGGTCGACCCGGGTGCGGCCTACGACCTCGCGGGGCAGGTCGCGGTGGTGACCGGTGCCGGTCGAGGAATCGGAGAGGGCATCGCCAAGGTGTACGCGCGAGCCGGGGCGTCAGTGGTGCTCGCAGCTCGTCGTACCGAGGAGATTGAGCGGGTCGAGGCCGAGATCGTCGACGAGGGCGGACAGGCGGTTGCCGTCACCACTGACGTCACGAGTCGCAATGCGCTCGAGCACCTCGCGGACGCAGCCATCGCCGAATATGGTTCCCTGTCAATCTGGGTCAACAACGCCGGCGGCTCTCCGCATCGGACGCCGCTCACCGAACTGAGCCGCGATGGTTGGGACGACTGCGTCGATCTCAACCTCACGGCCATCTGGGAGGCTTCGGTCGTGGCCGCTGACCGCATGAACGACGGAGCTATCCTCAACATCAGCTCAATGGCTTCCCATGGCCCGACGCCGGGAAGCGGCCACTACGCAGCGGTGAAGGCAGCGACGAATTCGCTCACGTACACCTTTGCCCGAGAGCTGGCCCCACGGATTCGGGTCAATGCGATTGCGCCAGGCGCTGTCCCCACCGAGATCATGATGCACGCGCTCGACATCACCATGGACGACATGCCGAAGTTGGCCCGCCACATCCCCATGGGCAGGGTCGGCGCACCTGATGACCTGGGGATGGCCGCCTTGTTCCTCGTCGCACCGGCATCGGCATGGATCACCGGTCAAGTACTGAATGTCTCGGGCGGACCCCGGTGATCGACTACCAACGGCTATACCACACGGGCATCCGGGTGCCTGATCTCGATGCCGCGATGGCTGAGATGGGCGAGACGCTCAAGATCACCTGGGCGACAGTGCAACACAACCCTGGCCAGACCGTGTGGACGCCGGACGCCGGTCTTCAAGCAGTCGACCTTCAGTTCGTCTACTCGTGTGAGGGTCCGCAACACATCGAGTTGCTCCAGGGCCAAACGGGCACGATCTGGGATGCCGCCGATCATCCGGGCGTCCACCATGTCGGTGTATGGGTCGACGATGTGTCGGCCGAGACGCAGCGGTGCCTCGCTGATGGCTGGCGGCTCGCCGCGGCGGGGGCCTCACCTGACGACGACTACGGCATGTTCACCTATGTCGTCCCGCCCAGCGGCCCCATCATCGAACTCGTCTGGTCCGCCATGGAGCCTCGCTTCGAGGCGTGGTGGGCCGGTGGAACCCTCGGCAACGAGCGCCACTGATGTTCTCCAGCACGTTGGTGTGATATCTCGCACCGCTGCGCCTTCAGATTCTGGAGAAGAGATCTAGCTGGTGGAGCACGTCGTCGCGGGTTTCGGCCCAAACGGTGAGCGCAGCGCGCTGGACGCCAAGCGCGGCGAGCCCCTCAAGACCAGCGGCATCAGACGGCGCGTTGCAGATCGTGATGCGCAGCGAGTCAGGATCGCGGCCCGCGGCCTCGAATGCCTGACGCAGTGTCGCGACGTCCGCGGCGAGATCTATCGCGGGGGTGAGGATCGGGATCCAGCCGTCGGCCCACTCGACGAGGTGTGCCAGCATCTTGGGTGCGATCACCCCACCGAGGAGCACCGGGAGGCCGTCCGGGCTGACCGATTTGGGGTATGACCACGACGGCTCCAACGACAGCACCTCGCCGGCGTAGCTCGCTTCGTGATCGCGCCACAGCGCCCGCATGATCGCCACCGCGTCGCGCACCCGCTCCCGTCGAGTCGACCAGACAGCGCCGTGTGCCTCCATCTCCTCTCGGTTCCACCCGAATCCAACGCCGACCTCGACCCGTCCGCCGCCGCTGTAGTGATCGATCGTGGCCAACTCTTTAGCTAAGTGGATTGGGTCCTGTTGGCATAGCAACGTGACCGACGAGCCAACAACGAGCCGCTCAGTGACCACCGCGGCCATGGCGAGCGACGTTACCGGCCCGTTGATGTGCCAGTAGACGTCAGGGAGGTCGGGTCGGGTCGGTGACGCGCCTGGGAACGGTGAATGGCGGCTGATCGGGATGTGGCTGTGTTCGGCGAGGTGTAGCGACGTGAAGCCGCGCTCCTCGCATGCGAGTGCCAGATCGCCTGGCGACATCCCCCGACAGGTCGAGAACATTGTGATACCGAGTTGCATGGTGTTGTCGCCGATGTCGGTGGCGCTCATGTGGCGACGCTACTCCCCCTAGGGTTCGACCATGGTGAAGTGCACCGCGTAAGTGGCCATGACCCGGGCCGGCGAACTCTCACGGACCGGCTTGGGCCAGATCGAGACAGGCGCGTTCCTCGAGTCGTACTGGGCGAACCGCTCGAATATTTGAAGGCAGGCGGGCGCGGCATGTGGCCACAACTCACCATCAGACTTCCCGCTCAAGTCCCGGCGAGCCGGGCAACCACGGGCGCGAACGCATCGATGGCATCGGCCTGAACGATGACATACGAGCCCTGCCACCGCTCGCGCTGCTCAACCAACTCGCCGGCGATCTGATCGACCGAACCCACCATGGTATGCGGGCTGGCGAGGATCGTTTCGACGTCGAGGCCCATGCCCTTGCCCACCGCAGTGGCCATAGTGTCTCGATCATCAGTGATGACCACGGCGAACTTCAAGATGCTGATCTCGAGATCATCGAACCGGTCCCCAGCGGCAGTGCGCACCCAGCGCAACTTCTCCTCGGTGGCGTCGGCCGACATCGACGCCATGGCCACCGGGCCGAAAGCGCCTTCGCCGACATTCGGGTTCACGCCGACGATGTCGGCGAGGCGCGCAGCGGCCGACAGCACCCGTCGCCCGCCACCACCGATGGCCAGCGGTGGGCCACCTGGCTGAACTGGCTTCGGAAGCCCGTTCATTTCGACCTGGTAATGGTCGCCCTGGAACGAACACGGTTCCGCAGCCCACAGGCCCCGGAACACCGCCGCGGCTTCGATCATCCGATCAATGCGCACTCCCGCAGCGTCATGTGGAACGCCGGTCCAGGCGTAGTCCTCGTTCATCCAACCAGCACCGAGACCAACCTCGAGACGGCCGTCGCTCAGTAGATCGAGGGTCGCGAGGTCCTTTGCGAGGATCGCTGGATGGCGGAAGTCGTTGGCGAACATGAGGCTGCCGACCCGCAGCGTCGATGTCACGGAGGCGGCAGCGGTCAGTGCAGGCACCGGTGCGAGTTGATCGCCGAAGTGATCCGGGATGACGAGGGTGGCATAACCCAGGTCCTCAACCCTGCGTGCGGTGTCACTCCACTCGGCTCCGCTCGACGCCTTCGAGGCCATCACTCCGAATCGGAATGGACGGGGGTGGGTCATGTCGGCTCCTCGGTTCGGACGTCAACGCTAGCCTTGCCTTATGGCGACCATTCTTGCTCAGATCACCATTCGTGCGGGTAAGGAGGCCGAGTTCGAGGCCATCGCCCGCGAGCTCTACTCAGCCAGTCACGAAGGTGAACCGGGCCTAAGACGATATGAATACTGGCGCGGTCAGGACCCGCGGACCTACTACACGCTGCTCGCGTTCGACGATCATCGTTCATTCATCGCGCATCAGGTCAGTGACCACCACGAGGGGGTTTCGCCAGCGCTTGGTCAGGTGATCGAGGACATCCGCCTTGAATACGTCGATCCGATACATGGCGCCTCGGACCTCCCGCCCACCGAACACCAGACCGCTCCCGACGACGCCGACGACCTGACCAGCGAGTACACCGATCGCTTCGCCGCTACGGTCGCGACCTGGTGGCACAGCATGCGGTCATGACCATCACTGGTGATGCGCTCCAGTCGATGGACTTCCGACTCGACCCGTGGCCGGTGTGGCGGGAGCTGCGATACGAGCAGCCGGTGTTTTTCAATGAGCTCACTAACAGTTGGCTTGTCACTAGATACGACGACGTGGCGGCAGTCTTTGCCGACAACGAGCACTTCTCGAACCAGCTGTACGCCAAGTCGCTTGGCGTCGTGTTCGGGCCCACGATGCTTCAATTCGATGGAGCGGAACACGTGGCGCTGCGAAAGATCGTGTCGCCTGAATTCGTTGGCAACCGGCTGGCCGGCTACTTCGACGTCATCGAGGCCGAGTCTGCCGCGCTGATCGCCACATTCGGCGAGGGCCCGATCGAGTTGGTCAAGGCATTTACAAACCGTATGCCGGTGAACGTGATCGTGACAATGCTCGGCATGCCTGGCGACGAACACGACCGCTTCCATGACTGGTACTCGACGATGATGGCGGGCCTTGTCTTCGGTAAACCGGAGCGAACCCAGGCCGGCATCGAGGCCCACCAGGCGCTTGCGCAACATGTCGGGCCGTCGATCGAAGAACGTGCCGGGTGCCCGATGGGTGATCTGATCAGCAAGATCGTCCATGCCGAGGCCGACGGGCGGCGGCTCACTAGGACCGAGATCGAGGCGTTCATCAGTCTGATGTTCGTGGCCGGCGGCGAGACTACCGACAAGGCCATTACCAACACGTGGGCCAACCTGCTGCGTGAGCCCGATCAGCTTGCGCTGGTGAAGGGCGATCCGGATCGGTTCGATGCCGCGTTCAGCGAGATGATGCGTCACTCGCCGCCGGTGTTGGGTCAGACCAGAACAACGACCTCCGACTACGAGCTGCACGGCACGACGATTCCGCCAGGATCGGTCGTCTCCATTTCGATCGCGTCGGCGAACAACGACGAGACGGTGTTCGACGATCCACGAAGGTTCAACCTGGAACGACGCGATCTTCATCTTGGCAAAGAGTTCCGGCGGGGCGGTGGTCGCGATGAGGGCCGTCACGGTCATCTCGGGTTTGGGCTGGGTAAACACTTTTGCCTTGGCTACGAGATGGCGCGCGCCGAGACGGTGATTGGCTCGCAGCTCCTCCTCGAGCACTTCGGCACCCCTGTCGAGGTCGGCGACTCTCAGCCGTTCCTGATCACCGACGCCACGCGCAGCCCCGTCTCCCTCACTGTCGGCCGTCGCTAGCTGGACGTTCTGAAGGTGAATTGTGACGAGTACGCGCCCTCTCAGAATCTCAAGACGGGCGGAAGCGAATTGGGAGTTCCTTCAGGGGCCGGAGCATGAAGCTGAACTCGTGGGGAATGTCGTCGAGGGGTCGGGCGAGTTCGATGTCCTCGAGGCGATCGAGGAGAGCGGTGAACGCTATCCGTAATTCGGCGCGTGCCAGCCAGGCGCCGACACAGAAGTGATTGCCCCACCCGAACGCGACGTGGTCCTTGGCGTTCGGTCGCTCGATGTCGAACACGTCGGGGTTGTCGAACTTCTTCTCGTCGCGGTTCGCGGACGCGTAGCGCACCATCACCGCGGCATCGGCGGGAATCTCGGTTCCTGCCACGGTGACAGGGCAGGTGGTCGTACGCCACAGTCCAGCGACGGGACTGTCGAAGCGGAGGCTCTCGTCGATGAAGTTGTTGAGCAGGGTCCGGTCGGCCCGTAGCTTCGCCAGCTGATCCGGATGCCGGAGGAGCAGCCATAGACCAGTACCGAGCGCGGCCGTTGTCGTTTCGAAGCCACCGGTGATCAACTGGTGCATCAGATCCTGAAGCTCCTCTATGGTGAGCGGCTCGTCTTCAGCTCCCTCACCGTCGGGTGGCTGGTGCGCGTGAACGAGCGCCGAGATGAGGTCGTCTATGGGGTCGTCGCGGCGGCGGTCGAATTCGGCGGCGAGGTGACGCTGGGCTTCGAGCTCGACGACGGCTTCCTCTATCGCCTCTTCGACGGTCAAAACGCGCTGCGCTGAGGCCAACATGGCGTCAGCCCAACGTTTGAACGTCGGGTACTGGGTCGCGTCGAGGCCGAGCTGCTCACAGATGATGATGCCGGGCAGTGGCAGAGCAAAATCGGACACGAACTCGCATTCGCCCGCATCGATGAACTTGTCGATCAACTGGTGGCACAGTTGTTCCATTCGGGGGCTGAGTTGTTCAACTCGCTTGCTGGTGAACACTCGGCTCAACAATCGGCGGTAGTGCGTGTGCACTGGGGGATCGGTGCGCTGGAGCGTGTGGGTTCGGTCCCACCCGTGCTCCGCGATGTGGTCGCGCGCCGCCTTGCCGGAATCAGATAGCCGGGCGCCGGCGCCGCTGGGCGCGTTCGAGAACGACACAGGGTCTGAGAGCACCGCCCTAGCGTCGTCGTAGCGGGTGACCATGTGGAGCCCGTTCTCGGGGAGTCGGTGAACCGGGCAGTGCTCGCGCATGAGCGCATATGCGTCAAACGGGTCGTCCTGGACGGCAGGGTCGAGAAAGCTCGGAATCTCCGGTGTGTCGGTCATGTCGTGTGCTCCCCTTGCAAAGGGTAATCAGAACTGCCCGAACTTGTCGCCGCTGTGGCGGTCATCGGCTGCCAGGCGCTCGCTCAACCACCCCGCTCCGATGTGAGGGCGTCAGCGCTGGGATCATAGAATCAGTGTAATTCGACGGCTCAGAGGTCGAGCAACGAGTGGGCGTCGTGTTGGCCGATAGCGTCCTGGACCCGTTCGAGGACAGCGGTCCACAGTGCCATGGCTCGCTCGCTCGACGCATCGAGGCTGCCCACTGCGAACACCGGAATCACGAACCCGTACACCACCCCAACCCGGTAATCCGCCGCCAGTTGGTCGAACTCGTATCCGTGGACGCCGTTGGCGAGGAGGGTGTCATGGTAGGTGTGCAGCAGCTCATCCTCGTGCTCGCGACGCACGTCCGAATCAAGGTTCTGGCTCAAAAGGTACCCCACATCGGCTGCGCCGCCGCCTTTGGAGATCGCCTGGAAATCGATCACGACGACGTCGCCGACGTCGTCGAAGAACAGGTTGTCGGCGCGGTAGTCGAAGTGGACGAGCGTGTGCGGCATTGCGGCGAAGCGGCGCAGGAGTTGCGGATGGTTTGGGCCGTAGCCCTCGGCCAAGGGACGCATCTCGGGGAGCAACGCATGGCCAAACACCTCCAGGAACCCTGGCAGCGACGCCGCGTAGATGGCCTCGCCCGCCATGTTCAGCGGACCGTCGATATCGGGAACAAACGGCGCCGCGCCGAGATGTGCTCCGTTCCAGAAATGAGCGTGATGTACGGCGAGGCCGCGTAGAGCGGCCGCCGTCTGCTCCGGCGAGAGTCCGGCGACCTGATCACCGATCGTAAGTGCACTCAGGTCCTCCATGACGAGTACGTACTCCTCGTCCACGGCCGGGTCACTGGAGGTTTTGCAGGTGACGTGGAACGGCGTCGGTACGCGCAGCGGGGTCTCCGAGGCGAGCACCTGATAGAAGCGATGCTCCCGTTCGTAGACGCGCGTTGGGCGCATCATCTCCATTACGTCCGCGGAGGCGGTCGGGAACTTGATGACCATCGTGGCGGGAGCACCCAGCGCGCCCTCGCCGCCGTAGGTGACTTGCAGCGTCCCGACCTCGCCCATGAACCCCACGCCTGCAGCCGCCGGATCGGACTCGACGGATGCAACCATGGCCGTCCCGGGAATTGTGCCGCCCTCACGGAGGGCATCGGTCAACCAGGCGGCGGTGACGTCGGATGTGGTGGACGGAGTGGAGTGCGCCATGGGGTGACGGTAGTCCGCCCAACAGACCGAGCGATAGGTTTATGGTGAGTTGTGCACGGACAGGGGGAGCAATGTTCGATTTTGGAGGGAAGACCGTCCTCATCACCGGAGCTAGCTACGGGCTGGGAGAGCAGTTCGCGTATGCGTTCGCGGATGCTGGCGCCGATCTCGTACTGACAGCACGGACCGGCGAGCTGCTCGAGGCCGTCGCCGACGCGTGCCGTTCGCGAGGCTCGACCGTCACTGCCGAGGTCGGCGATGTGTCGGTCGAGGACGATGTGTTGCGGGTCGTCGGCTCGGGCGTCACCAACCACGGCAGTATTGATGTCTTGGTCAACAACGCTGGCATCGCTGATTTACGCGGCCTTGCAGCCGAACACTTCGATAGGGCCACCTTCGAGCAGATTCTGTCCGTTGATCTGACTGGCGCCTTCCTGTACGCGCGTGAGTGCGGGCGGCACATGCTTGGGCAGGGAAGCGGTTCGATCGTGAACATCTGCTCGATCATGGCGAGCGGTGGCAACGAGTCGAATGTCATCGCCTACACGGCGGCCAAGGGTGGGCTGCTGAACATGACGCTCCAACTCGGTTGCGAGTGGGCCGATCGTGGGGTACGGGTGAATGCGGTGTCGCCCGGCTTCATCGTCACCGAGATGACGCGCCCGGCGCTTGAGGCGATGGGCATGGACAAGTGGATCGCATCGCGCACCCCCATGCGCAGGGTGGGTGACGCCCACGAGGTCACGAATGCTGTCATGTTCTTGGCTTCGGATCTGGCCAGCTACATCACCGGTGTCGATCTCCTGGTCGACGGCGGGACGAACGCCTCCAACGGTACGTACCAGATTCCGCCCATCCACCACGAGTGGAACCGCGACACAGCGCCCATGGTGCCGTCCGCCTACGAGCCGGTTCAACCCCGGCCCGACTGGTACCAGGCTCTGGAGGCCGGCATTCCTGGCATTCACTTTGAGCCGCTGGAGAACTGAGGAGGTCACATGGTCGAGATTGCACCCGGACCGACGAGGGTCCATGGCGCAGCGCCCCTCGAGTCGCGGCCGATCACCGCCGAGCGGTACATCTCGCCAGCGTGGCTCGACGAGGAATTTGAGCGCGTCTGGCCGCATTCGTGGCTGTTCGCCTGCCTGGTGCGTGACGTCGACGAGCCGGGCAAGTACGTCGTGTTCGATCTTGGGCGTGAGTCGATCCTGGTGTCGGGGACTGCTAGCGGTGACATCGCTGCCCACTTCAACGTGTGCCAGCACCGCGGCGCTCGTGTCATGACTGCACGCCGCGGTTGTGAGCGGAGCTTCACGTGCCCGTACCATGGCTGGACCTATCGGCCCGACGGACGTCTCGTCGTCGTACCGGATAACCAGCGCTTCACCGCTGGTGGCGTCGATCGCTCGGCACGTAGCCTGAAGCCGTTGCGGGTCGAGGTGTTCCTCGGGATGGTGTGGGTCTGCATGGACCCCGAACTGCCGACGCTGCGTGAGTGGATGGGCGGTGTGGCCGAGCGGCTTGAGCCCTATTGCTTGCAGGGTATGACTCTCACGGGCGACCAGACCGTCGATATCGCGTGCAACTGGAAGGCGGTGTTCGACAATTTCCAGGAGCTGTACCACGTCGAGCACATCCACCCCCAACACGAGAAGATGTTTGACTGTCCTACGGCCGCCATCGACCTCTTCGCCAATGGACACACAGGTGTCGTCATCGACGGCCACACCGTGAACACCCGGCTGCCGATCCCCGACGAACTGACGTCGTACCTCGATCTCCAGGTACGCAAGTTCGGCGGTGATCCCGCGGAGTACTACGGTCGGGTGCTTGATATTCGCGAGGACGTGCAGAAACTGCGGCGCGAGGCCGGGCCGCGGCTCGGGTGGGATTATGACGCGTTCACCGACGAACGGCTCAGCGACATTGAGCAGTACAACGTCTTCCCGAACACGATGATCACGGTGCAGCCCGACGATGCGCTGGTGGTGCGAGCTCGTCCTGATCCGACCGATCCGAACCGGTGCTTGTGGGACAAGTTCACCTTCCACAGGCACCCGTCCGTGGGGGTGGCGGACGTTGCGGGGGTGACGTACGAGCCGTTCGACGCCCGCGATGTTCCGGCGGCCGGCCGGCCTGATCACGATCAGTTCACCCAGGAGGACGTGATTGCTGGGCACAAGACAATGACGATTACAATTGACCAGGACATCCACTTCATCCGTGACGTCCAGGCCGGTATGCACTCACGGGGCTTTACCGATCAGTTGTTGTGCGATGACGAGGTGCGCATCCAGCACTATCACGACTGGATGGATCACTACATGGGGCGCCGATGAGGGCCCAGCCGCGGTTCTTGCCGGTTTGGCCCCGTCGGCGTGTTGGTAGCCGGGCCGGAACGGAGGAGGGCGCAGATGACGGGAATCACTCCGCAGCAGTTGGCTGATCGGGAGGCGATCCGCGACGTCGCGATCCGGTACTGCCGCGGCGTCGATCGGCTCGATGTCGATGTCCTGAAGTCCGCGTACTGGCCCGACGCCACTGATCATCACGGTGATTTCGTGGGCAACGCCCACGAGTTCGCTGAACACTGTATGACGGCGCACCTGCGGTGGTCATGGACGATGCATAAGATTTTCAACCATCTGATCGATCTCGACGACACCACCTCGGCCCGCGGTGAGATCTACAACGTGTCGACGCTATGCCGGGCCGACACTGGAGAGATCGACACCTGGCATGGGCGCTATCTAGACCACTACGAGAAGCGGGGCGACGAGTGGCGCATCATCGAGCGGGTCTGCGTACACGAGGGCACGTCCACGATCTCGGCGCCGCCGATGGCGATCGTGGTAGAGACGTTCCACCAGGGTGCCGAGGACCGCGCCACGCCCGGCCGCCCGATCGGCCCGTGACCCTGCGGTTCTGAAGGAACGCCCGCGCGGCATGTCACCACACCCCGCCTCCGGAATGGCAGTGCCTACAACATTCCTGGCAACGCCGGCGGCGTCTCGTCAATGCGGGTTTGGGCCAGGGCGAGCGCCTGATCGCCGTAGTGGGGATGGGGGAGGATCCAGAACCGGTCGTCGCTGATCGCCTCGGCAACCACCGCGGCGACCTGGTCGGGCGTCATAGCTTCGGGAAGCTGCGTGCCGAACGTCTCCTTGTCGACTGAGGACGGGTCAGTGCCGGGACGGTTGCGATGGCTCGTGTTGATGTGGGTGGTCACCACCCCAGGGCACAGCACCGAAATCGACACCGAGGTCGGGATCAGCTCGTGGTACATCGACTGTGACATCCCGACTACAGCGTGTTTGGCAGCGACGTAGGAGGCGATCGTCGGGAACCCCAGGATGCCGGCGGTGGACGCTGTGTTCACGATGTGGCCAGGCTCACCGCTGTCGATCATGCGCGGCACGAACGCGTGGCAGCCGTGGACGACGCCCCACATGTCGACGTCGATGACCCATTTCCAGGACTCGAGGTCGCCGAACGCGGGCCCGAACACCACCACGCCCGCGTTGTTGCACACGATGTTGCAGCGGCCATGCTCCTCGAACACGCCGGCGGCCAGCGCCTGCACCGACTCGGGTGAGGTGACATCGCACGCGATCCCGAACGCCGACGCGCCATCTGCGATCAGCGCGGTGACGGCGTCATCCAGCGCACCCTGTTCGATATCGGCGACTACGACGTGCACTCCCCGGCGCCCGAACTCGCGCGCCATGCCGAGACCGATGCCACTAGCGCCCCCGGTGACCACCGCCACCATTCCTTTTTCAATCTGCATTGATGCCTCCCTCAGACGGCTCGGAACCCGATGTGGAGCGACTTCAGCGCTCGTAGAAAGTAGTTCGG
>PBHE01000008.1 GCA_002719335.1 Acidimicrobiaceae bacterium | reverse complement strand
TGCGGGCCGCTGGTACATACAGGAGCACTTCCAGCGAGACACCGGCGACAAAGGCAAACTGTTGGCGCATTACAACGACACATACGTACGCGTCGACGGCAGATGGCTCTTCAACAGCCGTGAGCTGGTCATTCACTATGGCGGCCCGCAGGACCTGAGCGGAAACTTCCTCAACGCCTGGGGTTGATCTCTGCCGGGCGTAAAGCGCGCCGAAACCGGATAATTGAGCGTCGCTGAGGGTGCAAACCGACGGGCCACGAGCAGGGCGCCAAACCCGATCTTGACCCCCACATCTCTACAGGTTAATTTGGCCCGGAACGTCCGGTCCGTAGGGGCCCGGACAGAGGGGAAATCCATGCGATCTCATGCGAAGTGGCTCCGGCTGCTTGCCATCTTGTTCACCTTTGTACTCGTCACTGCTGCGTGCGGCGACAGCGACGACGGAGACACCGACGCCGCTCAGACCGACGACGCGCCGAGCACCGACGACAGCGTCGGAGCGTCAGACACTGGTGAAGCCACCGGTGAGCCGATCAAGATTGGATTCCAGAACCCAGAGGGTGACCCGAACGGGTCCTTCCCTGAGTACTCGGCCGCAGCGCGCGCCGCGGCGGACTACATCAACACCGAACTCGGCGGCCTCGGAGGCCGTCCGATCGAGCTCGTGGTGTGTGAAATGGCGATCACGCCAGACGATTCCCAGAGGTGTGCCAACGAGTTGGTCGCCGAGGGCGTTGAGCTCGTCGTTTCCAGCCTGAACTTCTTTGGCAACCACATTGGCATTCTGAATGGCGCGGGCGTGCCGGTCATTGTTGGTACTCCGATCACGGTGGCCGATTTTACGTCGCCTGACACATTCTCGATTGGTGCCGGCGGCGGTTGCTTTGGCGTCCACACCGGCATGGTCCAATTCGTCACCCAAGACCTCCCCGGCGTCGAGGGCATTGACGTGAACAGGGTCGCAGTTCCGTGGGCCGACACGCCTCCGGGTGTGGTCTGCTACTACGACCTCGAGTCCAAGGCGCTCGACGTCATTAAGGGCGTCATACCGGGTACCGGCGCGTTGGCCGGCAGCAACCCCAACCTTGAGCACATCGGTGTGCCCGTGCTGCCCGCCTCGCCTGATGTGACACCTCAGGCCACGGCGATCCTTGACTTCAACCCGGACGCGATCATTTTCTCGGCCCAGGGCTCAGACTGCTGGAACCTGGTGGATGCGCTCGGCCGTCTTGGCTGGACGCCGCAGGACATTCCGCTCGTCTTGAGCGGAGCGTGTACCGACTTCACAGCCATGGCAGCGGCAGGTGATCTTGCCGTCGGCATCTACTTGTCGTCGACGGAGAACGGGCTGCTTGCCCCGCTAGGGACCGTGAGCGGCCAGCACCTCGACAACGCCACCGTTTACCAAACCAAGGGGGCGGAGTATGGCGTGAACCAGGACAACCTATTCAAGGGGTTCTCCGCCCAGGGCTTCGCAGTGATGATGGCGATTCACGAGATTGCCACTGGCATCTCCGCAGCGGGCGGTGAAGTGACCGGTGAAAGCCTCAAGGCCGGCTTTGCGGCGACCGATGGCTCCCAGCCGAGCTTCGGCGGATCACCGCTCAACTGTTCCAGCGCACCCGTTCCCTACGTAGCGGTGTGCAGCGCGCCCATCACGATGACTCAGTGGGACGGTGAGCAGCTCGTTCCAGTTCTGGGTGGCGCCACGATCGTCGGCACGGATCTGGTTGCCGGGACGGAGCTGATGCCTGGTCCGTACTAGGCCACTGCTTAACGACTGTTGACTGGCGGCGGACCCAGGCCGGGTCCGCCGCCGGGTGTATGTTTGACCGATTTCGAAGGGAATGAGGGCGACTCTGGGTGAGCGAGATCTTCTTCTTCTTGCTGCTGGGCCTCGGCATGGGCTCACTTTACGCCATGCTCGGCGCGGGTTTGGTGGTGGTTTACAAGGGCTCGGGCGTTATCAACTTCGCCCACGGCGCCCTTGCCATGTACGGCATGTTCACCTTCGACACGGCGTGGAATCGTGGCGAGTTCTACTTTCCCTGGCGGGACTTTCTGCCCAGCCACGACGTCAACATTCCGGTCCGCATCACTCTGGCCAGCGACGGCTCGTGGCCAATGGTTCCCTCTATCATCTTGGCGCTGGTGGTGGCGGCCGTACTGGGGTTGGCGGTGCATTTCCTGGTTTTCAAACCGCTTCGGAACGCCGCCCCACTCGGCAAGGTGGTGGCATCGCTGGGTGTTGCGTTGTACTTGTCCTCGGTTGCGCTGTTGAACTTCGGCAACGCGTTCCCCATTCCCAAGAGCATCGTCCCTAGCGATCCGATCCACAACTTCCTCGGTCTTGGAAGGACCTATCCCTCCAACACGTTGTGGGCCATCGGTTTCGCCGTGGTGATGGGCCTCGGTGTGTGGTGCCTGTACCGGTTCACGACCTTCGGTCTGGCCACACGGGCCGCGGCTGGCAACGAGAAGGGAGCGGTGCTGCTCGGCTACTCGCCTCAGTTCCTCGCTGCAGTGAACTGGGTGATCGCGTCGGTCCTGGCAACGGCGATGGCAATCGTGGTCGGACCGCTCCAGGGGCCCATCACCCCTATGGGTCTCACCGCGCTCATCGTGCCCGCATTAGCCGCAGCGCTCATTGGTGGGCTCCGATCGATTCCGATTGCCGTAGCGGGCGGCTTCGCGCTTGGGGCGGTCCGAACCCTTCTCGACATTAAGAAACAGGACTGGTTCGACGGGCCGCTGTTGTGGCTCCAGGACGGCATCAGCCAATCCGTTCCGTTGCTCGTCATCGTTGCTGTGCTGTTCCTTCGCGGCCACTCGCTGCCGATTCGTGGCTCGGTCGAGGAGAAACGGTTGCCGCTGTCACCCCAACCGACCCGCATGCTCCAACACGCCGCGGTCTGGATCGTGATGGTGGCGCTGCTCGCCAACTTCTGGCAGAACGCCGGATTGCGCACGGTGTTCGCGGGTGCGCTCCAGACGACGCTGGTGTTCAGCATTATCATGCTGTCGATGGTGGTCCTGACTGGCTACATCGGTCAGATCTCGCTTGCCCAGATGTCGTTGTGCGGTATGGCAGCGTTCATGATGTCGCGGATGATGGCCGATGGGCTGCCCCGAGGGTCGAACCTGGTGCCGGTTGGGGGTCCCAATTTTCCATGGCCCCTCGCCGCCCTCGTGGGGGTCATCGTCGCGGTTTTGGTTGGGCTTCTGTTGGGCTTGCCTGCCCTGCGAATCAGGGGTGTCCAGTTGGCAGTGGTCACGATCGCAGCCGCAATCGCGATCCAGTCGATTTACCTCGAAAATGATGAGCTCACCAAGTTGCGTGCCGGAGTCCCCGCGTTCATCAAAACGCCGACGCTTGTCGGGATCGACATCGGCGCGCGATCTGGTCGGTTTCAGAACGAGCGACCGGCGTTCGCCATTTTCCTCGTGGTCGTGCTGGCGCTCGTCGCGTACGCGGTGTCAAACATCCGACGAACGGGCACGGGGCGCCGCTTCCTTGCAGTGCGAGCCAACGAGCGGGCGGCGGCGGCGGCTGGGATCAACGTGGCCAGGACCAAGCTCCTCGCCTTCGGGATCAGCGCCGCGATCGCCGGCATCGGCGGCGTCATGCTCGCCTTCAAGCAGGTTGAAGTCTCCTCGGCCAACTTCCCGTACCTGGCCAGCCTCGCGGTGCTCGCCTTCGCGTACCTCGCCGGGATCACGTCCGTGAACGGAGGCATCGTCGGTGGCTTCCTTGTCGCCGGTGCCTTGATTCCAGTTGGTGGTAACTATCTGCTGTCCGACGCAAACCTCGAGGCCTACGCGGTGTTGTTTGGGGGGTTGGGTTTGGTGGTGACCGCGATTATCCACCCGTCGGGAATCGCTCCGTTCTTCGCTGGAGCCTGGCGTGTGATGGGCAACTGGGTCTGTCGAATGACGCCGGGCGCCGTCACCCTTCGAGATGGCTACGGAGGACAACGCCGCCGCGAGCTGTCGGTGGTGCTGTTAGCCATGTGGGTCGGTGCCGCTTTGTTCGTCTACAACGCAACCTTTATCGAACCCATGCACTGGCGGATTCCGCTCACGATGCTTCTGCTGTGGATCGCGACCGTGATCGCCGCAACATCCGGACGCTACGGGCCATTTTCGCCGAACTTCGCCGGGGCGCGGGATGAGTGGGCCTCCTGGTTCCGCCGCTACGGTGCCTGGGCCGGGGTGGGGTATGTGCTCGGGTGGCTCATCTGGCCGCTGCGGGTGGACACCTACAGCAAGCTGTACATGCCGTTGCTGGGCGCGGGACTGGCACTGTTCGCCCAGATGCTCTACATGCAGACTCGATCCGGCGAACCACATGATGAAGCTCTGACCGACGCCGAAGCGCATGCCGACGAGCTCGAATTCGAGGAGGTCGACTGATGGCGCTCCTGGAGGCCCATGGTGTCACGGTGTCCTATGGCGGACTGCACGCGAACGACCAAGTCGATCTCGAATGCGAGAAGGGCACGCTCGTCGGGCTTATCGGCCCGAACGGCGCGGGCAAGACCACGTTCATCGACGGCATCACCGGTTTCACACCGATCGCCGCCGGTAGGGTCACGTTCGATGGTCAGGACCTCGAGGGTCTCACGCCGGATCGCCGGGCACACTTGGGCATGTCTCGCACCTTCCAGTCCCTGGAGCTGTTCGAGGACCTCACGGTTCGCGACAACCTCTTTGCCGCTGCCGAGCGACCAAAGTGGCATTCGTTCCTCCGCGACATTATCCAGCCCGGGGCTAACGAACGGCAGTACGTCACCCAGGTCGAGTGGGCCATGGAGTTGCTTGACCTCGCCGACCATGCTGACGCGCTCCCCGCCGACATCTCTCACGGGCAGCGCAAGTTGGTGGGAGTTGCTCGAACCCTGGCGGCGCGCCCCAGGCTGGTGCTGCTCGACGAACCGGCGGCTGGGCTCGACACGGCGGAGAGTCAGCACCTCGGCCAACAGATGCGCGGCCTCCTCGACGAGGACATTTCGGTGTTCCTCATCGACCATGACATGGGCTTGGTACTGAGTGTCTGCGACTACATTTACGTTCTCGACTTCGGCCGCATCATCGCCAGCGGCACGCCAACCGAAGTGCGCAACGACCCGATCGTCATTCAGGCCTACCTTGGAGAGGAAGCCGGCGAAGCGCAGGCCCGCGATGCCGAAGCGGTGCGGGGTCTGACACGCGACGGAGGGTCTTCCGATGGATGAGCGGACCCCAACCCTGCACATCGAGAACCTGACCACTGGGTACGCAGGAGTGCCGGTCGTGCGAGGCATCGATCTGGACGTGTACGAAGGCGAAGTGGTGTCGCTGCTCGGCCCGAACGGTGCTGGGAAGACGACAACCCTCATCACGGTGTCCGGACTGCTCCCGACGCTGGGTGGGTCCGTGCAGTTATTCGGCCAGCAAGCAGACAGCCGGTCGCCTCACAAGAATGCTCGGCTTGGGTTGGCCCACGTGGCCGAAGACCGATCCTTGTTTTTCGACTTGACGGTTGCAGAGAACCTGCGGCTCGGCCTGACCGGCAACAAACCCGACCGCGACGCGGGCATGGACCTTGCGGTCGAGTTCTTTCCGGCGCTCGGGCCCCTGATGGGTCGTATAGCAGGTCTGCTCTCGGGCGGCGAGCAGCAGATGTTGGCCGTTGCTCGGGCCCTGGTGTCGCAGCCAAAGTTGTTGTTGATCGATGAGATGAGCCTGGGCCTGGCGCCGATCATCGTTGAGCGGATGTTACCCACCGTTCGCGATATCGCTGACAGGACAGGCTGTGCAGTCCTTCTCGTCGAACAGCACATCCACATGGCGCTCGGGATCTCGGATCGGGCCTATGTGATGAACCACGGGGAGATGGTCTTGTCCGGTGATGCTGCCGATCTAGCCGGGCGGCGAGATCTCCTAGAAGCCAGCTACCTTGGCGAGGCTGCGCTCTGATCAGACCCGCGTTGCCGTGGTGCCAGCAGGCGAGTCGCGAAACATTTCATCGGCGTCAAACCCGANNCGGGTGTGTGGCTCGATCTCGATNATGACCCGATCGTCGGTGTCGAGGTGTCGGATAAAAGCGGCCTGCTTCGANGCGTCGTCTGGTCGGACCTTGGCTGCGAGTGCCGGATAGAACCACGCCTTGGTNTCAGCATCGTCGTGGACCGTGGCGGTCCCCTTGTAGGTCACGGCCTGGCTGATGCCGATGTCGGTGCCGCGGCTGGTTATCGCGACCGCGACCCTCGGGCGGGCCTCAATGGCGGCGACTCGCTTGCGTCGCCGCGTGCACGTGACCCAGAAACGATCGCCGTGGACGACGTAGTTCATGATCACCCCCATTGGGGCGCCGTCGCGGGTGGTCCACATGAACGTGCACTCAGTCTGGCGATCAAGGAGCGTCCGTTCCCGCTTCTGCGACAAACCGAACACCGAGACATCTTCGTAGTTGTCGACATATTGCGAAGTTTGTTTGTCACGAGCTGTCACGTTCCTAAGCTACGTCCCATGGGACGCTTGAAGGACAAGATCGCTGTGATAGTCGGAGGAGCGACCGGCTTTGGTCTCGCTACCGCCGAACGCTTCGCGGAACAAGGCGCAACCGTGGCCGTATTGGGTCGTCGTGGTGACCTCGCGGCCGAGGTCGGTCAGCACCTCGGGGGCTCGGGGTACGAGTGCGACGTCACCGACTTCGACCAACTCGAATGCGTGACCACCGAGGTCGTAGAGCGTCATGGCAGGATCGACGTGGCAGTCAACTACGCGGGGTTCGAGCAATCGACACCGATCCGGGACCTTACGCCGGAGATCTGGCAACCCATGATCGACGTGCAGTTCACTGGTGCAGTGTGGTTCATCAGGGCTATGGCCAATGCCATGGCCGATGGTGCTGGGGGCTCGGTGATCTCGGTCAGTTCGTTGACCGCACAGAACCCGTCGGCGGGCCAGGCCGCGTACGCGGGGTCGAAGAAGGGGATCGAGTACATCACCGAGATAGCTGCGGTGGAGTACGGCGCGGACAACGTCCGGGTGAACACCATCGCGCCCCACCTGATTGAGACGCCTATGACGGCCGGCATCTTTCAGAATCCGTTGGTCATCGAGGCTGTACGTCGTCAGACCCCGCTAGGTCGCATGGGTCACGTTGACGACATCGCAAACGCAGCCCTCTTCCTGGCATCCGACGAATCGGCCTACATCTCGGGTCAGACGATCTGTGTGGACGGAGCGGCCTCTACCCAGAAGCTGCCGACTTCTGACGACTACGAGCTCCTCGCAAAGGATCGCCCTGACTTGGTGTGATCCCAGGGCTCTGAAGGCTGGCTGGCGTGACATGTCGCCACAACTCGCCTCCAGATCCTCAGGAAACGGCGGGTTCGCGGCTCCACAGCACGTCGAAGTCGACGGCGATGTCGAGGACCTGGAAGGCCCGACCCATGCCAACGCAGAAGCCAGCGACGACGGTCAGCTCTAGGAGCTCCTGTTCGTTGAAGTGCTCGGCACAGCGGCTCCAGAACTCGTCGTCGATGGTTGTGTGGTCGATGGCGAAACGCTCACCGAACTCGATGGCGAGCTTTTCCCGCGCCGTGAACTCATCGACCTGGTAGTAGCGATCGACCGAGTTGTAGAGCTCGTCGTCCATCCCCTGCTGCATCGCCGATGCAGCCCGAGTGTTCAGTCAAACGTGACACCGGTTGAGCTGGGCGATACGCATCCGCATCGCCTCCCGCTCCCGTATGGGCAGGCTGACCTTCTCGTAGACCGCCATGCTCATCGCATGCAGCCCCTCGCCGAGGTGCGGCGCCGCCTCCCAGATGCGGGACGCCTCAAGCCCCTCGCCCGCCGGTACATCGATCCGTGCCATGTCGCTCCCAGGATTCGTCGTAGGTCTCCAACCTATCAGTCGATTAGTTTCTCCCCCGATGCCCGCCTTCGCTGCTGCAGCCGCCGCGTCCAACCCGACCGGTTTCGCCCTCGTCGACGACCGAGGTGAGCTGTCCTGGTCCGAGGTCGACGAGGTCCTCAACCGCGTGGCCAACGGCTTGCTCGCGATGGATCTCGGCCCCCGGAGGCGCGTAGCCGTCTTCGCGGAGAACTGCGCCGAAGTCGCCCTCGCGCACCTCGGCGCCCTGCTTGCCGGATGCTCATCGGTGCCGGTGAACTTCCACCTCACCGCCGGTGAAGCCGCGTACATCGTGAGTGATTCGGAGGCCGACGTCGTGTTCGCCGGGCCTGAGACGGTCGATCGCGCCGGGGAGGCCGCGGGCGGCGCCCACGTCGTGGCGTGGCGTTGCGACGCCACCGACTCCGTCACGCCATGGGCCGATTTCCTGATCGCCAGCGACCCCAGTGAGCCATCCCCGGACATCGAACCGCTGCCGAACCTGCTCTACACGTCAGGCACCACAGGTCTCCCGAAGGGTACCGAGCTCCCGCCCACGATGTTCGCCGGCGGCGCCACGATGGCCGAGCATCTCGACGAGCTCGGGAAGGCCCGCCTCGCCAAGTTCGGCACCCACCTCGTGGTAGGCCCGATGTACCACACCGGCCCACTCTCGGGGATGCGACTCCTGGCTACCGGCACGCCGTCGGTAATCCTCGGCCGCTTCGATGCTGAGGCCACGCTCGCGGCGATCGATCGGTACCGAACGGGCAGCGCGGTGATGGTGCCGACCCACTTTGTACGATTGCTCGCCCTGCCCGAGGATGTGCGTCGGCGCTACGACATCAGCTCGATGCAGATGGTCGCCCACACCGGTGCCAAATGCCCTGTCGACGTCATGGAGGCGATGATCGCGTGGTGGGGCCCGAGGTTCCGCGACGCCTACGGCGCCAGTGAGGTCGGCACCGTCTGTTCGATCATTAGCGAGGAGTGGCTTGAACACAAGGGGTCGGTCGGCCGGGCGATCGAGCCGTTCACCGCGGTCGTGCTCGACGATCACCTGCACGAACTACCACCGAACTCCGAGGGTCGCCTGTACTTCCGAGACGCCACCGGTCGCGGTATCGTCTACCCGAACGACCCCGAAAAGACCGCAGACTCCAACCCTAAGCCTGGCCTGTTCACGCTCGGCGAAATCGGGTACATGGACGAAGACGGCTACGTCTTCATCACCGATCGGGTTAGCGACATGGTCGTGTCCGGCGGAGCGAATCTGTACCCGGCCGAGGCCGAGCAGCTGCTGATTGATCACCACGGTGTTGCCGACGTCGCCTGCATCGGCGTGCCGCACCCAGACCTCGGTGAGGAGCTGCGGGCCCTGGTCATTGCGGAGGCGGGCGTCGCGCTCGATCTCGACGAACTGGCTTTATGGCTCCGCGACCGACTCACGCCGATGAAGTGCCCGCGTAGCTACGTCGTGGCGACGGACCTGCTCCGCACGACGATGGGCAAGATCAACAAGCGCCGACTTCGCGACGCGTATCTCGCGGGCGAACTGGATGGCACCGAAGATCCCGGGAGTTGAACGCCCGGTATGATGGGTCCACACGAAAGAGGGGCCGTCATGAGCGACGTCGCCGATCCCCGCGGCATCACCCGAGAGAAGGCCCCGGAGCCTGNGCTGAGNNACCGGCCCATCNGCGGTGATCGCTATTACTCANCGGAGTTCTTCCAGCAGGAATGGGAATGNCTNTGGCCACGTGTCTGGCAGGTCGCGGGNCGGGTCGATCAGGTGCCGAATCCCGGCGACTACGTCACNTACGAAATCGGCCGCGACTCNATCCTGTGTGCCCACGGCGATGATGGCCGGATCCGCGCCTTCTTCAACGTCTGCCAGCANCGCGGGAATCGCCTCGTCCACANCGAGTTGGGCAGNCTGGCCACNGGCGAGTTCCAGTGCGCCTATCACGGCTGGCGGTTTGACACGGCGGGCCTGCTTACCTGGGTGTACGACGAGGACGACTTCCCGCAGGGAACGCCGTGTGGCAAACGCAACCTGGTGGAGATCCCGTGCGACACGTGGGCGGGCTTCATCTGGTTCAACATGGACCCCACGTGCGATGACCTCCGCACTTGGCTGGACCCGGTCGCCGACCACCTCGACGCGTACCGCATGCAGGACATGAAGCGCACCCACTGGGTGACCGTCGTCGGGGACTGGAACTGGAAATGCGTGCAGGACAACTTCAACGAGAGCTACCACCTCCCCTTCGTCCATCCCGAGACGATCCACTCAATGAACGAACATCACACCGGTTGCCAGTTCGATCTCTATCCATCAGGTCATGCCCGGATGTTGATGCCTGGTGGTGGTCCAGGCCCCCACTACGAGGGCCGGGTCGACCGTACCTTCAAGAGCCTGGGCCCCGACCTTGAGTTCTGGGGGCTCGACCCCGAGCCGTACCGTGACAACATCACTGGGCTGCGCTCGGCCCTCCAGCAGCGGAAGCGGAAGCTCGGTGAGTCAAAGGGCTTCGACTTCTCGTCGTACTCCGACGAGCAGCTCACCGACCACTATCACTACACGGTCTTCCCGAACATCAGCTTCTCGATGAAGCCCGACGGCTGCATCTGGCTGCGAGGTACGCCACATCCCGCGGATCCCGAGAAGTGCGTCTTCGACATGTGGTACCTGACGCTGTTCCCCAAGGACTCGGCGGAGTACTTCAGCAATTCGATGCGCGATTGGGTGTCCATCGACCACCAGGTCGAACATCAGGTCGGTGCCCCTGGTGAAGTGTCGTGCGGGCTGGGTATCGATCAGGACGTGGCGATTTGGACGAGCCAGCAGCAGGGCCTTCGGTCGCGTGGGTATCACGGTGACTACATGCCGACCCAAGAACGTCGAATTCGCTACTTCCACGACAACATCGATCGTTACCTCGCCATGGGTCCTGTCTGACGGCGAGCTATGGCAACGAATCGCGCCGACGGGCCATCAGAATCGGTGAGCGACACCCACGAGTTGGGCGACCTGTCTGACCTGGACGACGGCGAGCTGCGTGCATTCCCCGGCATCGGAACACGCGGCGTTGTGGTATGTCGGGTAGCGGGCCAACTGCACGCTCTCGAGGACAACTGCAGCCACGCCGACACACCCCTCAGCCTGGGTCGCCTGCGCGGGAGCGTGCTGGTGTGCCCGTTGCATGGCGCCGGTTTCGACGTCACCGACGGCTCCGAGACTGGCCCGCCCGCGTGGGAGGGCGTGCCCTGCTACGCGGTCGCCGAGGCCGACGACGGTGCCTCGATCGACCTCACCCCGCTCGGCGACGACGGACCCGCCGAAAACTTCGACGTCGGGGGTCGCTTCGAGACGAGGTAGGACGAGGGAGCTGAGATGGATCTCGTCGAGGGGTTGAATGGCGAGGCACACATTGTCGTCCCCCCCAGGTATGGGAGGGTCTTTCAGAGCGTTATCTTGGCGGTCCATCGACCCGCACTGCAACCTTTCTGTTCTAGGGCTGCCGTACCTTGCCCGTCACGTGAGGCTGAATGCGGAAGACCACCAATCGAGCGACTAGTTTCCAAGGTGCGCCAACCGGAGGACACGGTGGCTAGGGAGGGATAGATCGATGCAGGACCGCTGGCTCACCGACTACCAGCCGAGCGAGCGTTGGCCGCACTACACCCGTGCCAACGCCGGCGAGGTGATGCCGTCGCCGGTATCGCCGCTGTGCCAGAAGTTCACCTGGGATGAAGGCATCATCCACGGCGCAGCCGAGGGTTCGTGTCGAGCTGGCCTCTACGAGCCCGACGAGTACGACTCGGTATTCCCCGAGATCTTTGGCTTCTTCGGGGGTCACTTCTACATCAATCTCGCGAGCGTCCGAATGCAGGGCGTGCGCAACCCTGCAGTCACCGTCGAACAACTCGACATGGCGTTCTTCGGAGATCACCCCGACGTCCCCCCCTATGTCGAGCACCCCGACGATCAGAAACCACACCTGACCCCGAAGATCGAAGCACACCTCGGGTGGATCATGACCAGGACCGACTGGCCCGAGTTGTTTGATGACCGCGAGAACGTGAACGCCTTGCGTGGCGCCCGCCCCGATCTCACCGCGTTGTCGGACCAGGAGTTGTTGGATCGGGCTCGGGGCACGCAACCGGATCTCGTGTGGTTGTTCAACCAGCACTACATGTCATCGAGTTCTTCAGGTGTGGCACCAGGGATCCTCGGTGCGATCGGTGAGGCGATCGGTGACACCACAATTCCGATGCGTCTCGTGGCCGGCTTAGGCGATGTCGACTCCGCAGCCCCCAGTCACGCCCTGTGGGACATGTCCCGCAAGGTGCGCGCTGCGGCCAAGCTCACCGCGGAGTTCGACGCTGGCGTCGGCGGGCTGATTGGTCGACTGCAGGCATCGGAGAGCCCTGATGCCCAGGACTTCCTTAGCGACTGGATCACTTTCCTGTACGAGTTTGGAAGCCGAGGTCCCAACGAGTGGGAGATCAGTGCTGAGACCTGGGAGACCAAGCCCGACCTCGTTGTTGCGCTGCTGGACCGGGTTCGTCAGCAAGACGATGCCGAGTCACCCCATCTGCGGGCCCAGAAGCTGTCCGCCGAGCGGGAGGTGCTCACCGTGCAGATCCGTGCCAAGCTGGCCGAAATCGGAGACGACGAACTGGCTGGTACCTTCGAGGCCGCACTCGTCGCTTCCAACTTCATGGTGTACCGAGAGCGCACCAAGACGAACATCATCAAGGTCGTGCACGAGGGACGCATGGTCTTCCGGGAGCTCGGACGACGCCATGCCGAAGCCGGCAATATCGCCGACGCGTTCCACGTTTACATGCTGCTGTCGTCCGAGCTCGACGCGTTCGTAGCCGATCCGGGGTCGTTCTCCGACACGCTCGCCCAGCGCAACGAGGATTGGCAGGAACTGGCCGACTTGGAGCCCCCGTTCATCATCGCCGACGGCAACGTCCCTCCATTGTCGGAATGGCCTCGGCTGGACCGGTCCTCTGGTGACAAGGCCGCAGCAGGCCATGTGTTCACAGGTGTGGCCGGCAGCCCCGGTGTGGTCACGGGAACTGCTCGAATCATCTTGGATCCGGGGGATCCGGCCGCGTTGCAACCTGGCGACATCATGGTGGCACCCAACACGGACCCCGGTTGGACGCCGTTGTTCATGACAGCAGCAGGTGTTGTGGTGAATGTCGGCGGTCAGATCTCGCATGCGATCATCGTGAGCCGCGAACTGGGTCTGCCCTGCGTGGTATCGATCGAGGGCGCCACGACTTCGATTCCTGACGGCGCCACCATCGAAGTCGACGGAAACACCGGCCAAGTCACCGTTGTGGACGTGCCGTCGTGAGCTGCGCTGAGGCGGTCGGCTTGACCTAGCCGTGCGTGGAAAGGGGAACTTCATGAGGGCGTTTCGATTCGGGGTCCAGGCCTTCTCGGCCGACACCGCCCAGGAGTGGAAAGACCTGGCTCGTAGCGCCGAGGATCTGGGTTACAGCTGCTTCCACCTGGCAGATCACTACCTCGGCCCCGGCGCAGCGATGACCGCTGCGAGTCATCCCCCGCAGAACCTCGCCGCACTTCCCGCGATGGCAACCGCCGCGGCAGTGACGGACAGCATCCTCATTGGTGCCCGGGTGATGTGTGTCGACTATCACCAGCCCGTCGTGCTTGCCAAGTCACTCGCCACGATCGACCTGCTGTCGGATGGCCGGCTTGAGCCGGGATTTGGAGCCGGCTGGGTCACGAGTGAGTACGAGGCGATGGGCGTGCCGATGGATCGCCCCGGAGTCCGCATCGATCGGCTGATCGAGCACGTCCAGCTCGCTCGTAGCTTCTTCGCCGGCGATGAGTTGGAAATGACCGGACAACACGTCCAGGTCAAGAACATGGCCGCCGTACCGGCTTCAGTCCAGGATGGCGGCCCGCGGATCATGATCGGCGGGGGGAGTCCGCGGGTCCTGCGCACTGCGGGCGCCATGGCCGACATCGTTTCGATCAACTTCGACAACTCCGATGGCAAGATCGGCGCGCACGGCATCGGGTCGGGCACCGCTGCCGGCACGACGGACAAGGTCAACTGGATCCGCGAAGGCGCTGGCGATCGATTCGATCAGCTCGAGCTCGAGATCGGCGCGTACTTCACTGCTGTCACCGACGCGACACAGCCTACGCTCGAAGCTATGGCCAGCGCATTCGGCATGCAGCCCGAGGAGCTGGCTCGCCACCCGCACGCGCTGATAGGGTCCGCGGACGAGATCTGCGAGACCCTCGTCGAGCGTCGCGAGGAGTACGGCATCAGCTACGTCACGGTCGGAGGCGCGAACATGGAGGCGTTCGCACCCGTAGTAGCCAAGCTGGCAGGAACCTGAGGGAGCCCCACATGACCGACGAGACGATCGCCCCAAACCCCACTGCAGACACCGTCGACTTGGCCGATTTCGGTCTGTTCGATCCGGCGGTTCAACAGTGCCCTCACGTCTACTACGCCCGCATGCAACAGGATGCACCGGTTTTTCAGGCCGCCATTCCGGGCGGATCACTGCACCTGATCACCCGCCACGAGGACGTTCTCGAGGTAGTGCGGGACACCGAGACGTTCTCGTCGCGCTTCGACACGAGCGGTGGCATCAGCTCCGAGTTGGCTACCCGAATGAAGGAGCTCTACGAAACCGAGGGCGGCTACGACCGCATCGGCACCATGCTCACCGTCGATCCACCCGATCACACGCGCTACCGCCGGCTGGTGGCGAAAGCGTTCACGCCGAAGGTAATCAACGACCTCGAGCCGGCGATCCGCGCGATCACAGCAGGTCTCATTGACGACCTTTTGGATCGTGCTGCCGCCGGCGACCCCGTTGAGTTCGTCGAGACGTTCGCCGTGCCGCTTCCCGTGACGGCGATCGCCAAGGCTCTGAACGTGCCCGATGACCGCCTGGCCGACTTCAAGCGGTGGAGCGACGCGTCGATCGCCGGCATCGGCACTAACATCTCGATCGACGAACGCCTCGATGCCGAACGCGAGATCATCGAGTTCCAGAAGTACTTCGCCGAACAACTCGGCCTGCGTCGCACCGAACCGCAGGACGACATTTTGACGAATCTACTCAATGCGCGTATTGACCGTGAAGACCTCGACTTGGACGAAGCGCTCGAAGATCTGAACGACGACCCACTGACGATCGCTGAGATGTTGTCGATCATCCAGCAGTTGTTGGTCGCGGGCAACGAGACAACCACGAAGTTCCTGACTGAGATGATGCGGAATCTGTGTGACACCCCCGACGAGTGGGCTGCACTCAAGGCCGATCCCGTCGGTCGCGCTAGAGGAGTGGTGGACGAGAGCCTGAGGCTTGCGACGCCCACGCAGGGCATGTTCCGCATCGTCACCCGCGATTGTGAGATCGCCGGAACGCAGCTTCGCGCCGGTGACCGAGTTGTAGCGATGTTTGCCGCCGCCAACCGCGACCCGTCTGTGTTCGAGGATCCCGACGCCTTTTGTCCCGCTCGCGAGGAGGCCAAGGATCACCTCGCCTTCGGCAAAGGCATCCACTATTGCCTCGGCGCCGCGCTGTCCCGCCTCGAAGGCAAGATCGCGGCCGAAGAGCTGGGCCGCCGCCTTGGCACCATTGCGCTCGATTCGTCGAACACCTTCGACTACCACCCGAGCTTCATGTTGCGCGGCCTCAAGCGGCTCGACGTGCACGTGACGCCCGCAGATAGCTGAGGGGCCGCCGGCTGACAAGATCGCAGTGGTCACGGTCCACCCGCGGCTTCAGCCAACTACGCCTCGACAACGGCCCGGCCAATGCCCTTCGTCGAGCCGGTGGCTAGGGCTCGCTTGCCTCTGAGACCGAGATCCACGTCGCTGCTTCTTGTCCGCCAGCGCGTGCGATCGCTACTTCGGGATGTCCCGCCAAGGAACATCTTTGTCTACGCGAGGTTCGCCAGGAAGCCCCAACACCCGCTCGCCGATGATGTTGCGCTGCACCTCGTCAGAACCCCCCGCGATTCGGTATCCCGGCGCGCCCAGCACGTGCTCGCCCCAGGCGTAGGTACCCCACTCGCCGGTGTCAGCGATTAAGCGCGGTCCCAAAATCGCCGAAACGGTGTCGGACATCTTTCGCATCCCCTCGGTCCACTTCAGCTTGCCCAGCGACCCTTCAGGACCTGGTGTCCCACCGCGAGCTAGATCGGCAGCCCGTCGATTGAGGTGCCCCTCGGATTGGAGGTGCAGATAAAGCCGCATCATGGCATCGCGCACGACCGGTTCACCCGTGACCTCGAGTGCCTCAGCTGTCGACCGGAGCTGCTGCCAGGATCCACCAGGACGCCGACCACTGCCACCGCCAGTCGCCGAATGATCGCGCTCGAATCCGAGAGTCGTAAGTGCAACTTTCCAGCCCTCGCCGACGTCGCCGACACGCATCTCATCACCCAGCCGAGCCTCGCTGAAGAACACCTCGTTGAACGATGTTCCCCCGCTCATCTGCTTGATCGGTCGCACCTCGACGCCAGGCGTGTCGAACGGCACCATAAACGCCGTCATGCCCTTGTGTTTTGGTGTGTCCACATCCGAGCGGGAGATCAACAGCCCGTAGTCGGCGAACTGTGCGCCCGAACTCCACACCTTCTGGCCGGTGACGATCCACTCGTCACCGTCGCGGACAGCCCGGCAGCCGAGCGAGGCGAGATCGGAACCCGCCCCAGGCTCGGAGAACAGCTGGCAGCAGTAGATGTTCGTGGCCAGCAGATCGGCGATCCATCGGTCCTTCTGCTCAGGTGTGCCGAACGTCTGGATGGTGGGCGCCATGAGCCCAATGGTGACGCTGAACAGCTCGTGGGAGTCAGGGACCTGATAGCGGCGCTCGACGCGTCCGAAAGCCCGTGCGTGGGCTTGGCTGAGGCCCAATCCCCCGTAGTCCTCGGACCAGACGATGGCGTGGTAGCCCTCCTCGGCCTTTTGTCGATTCCACTGACGGAGCGCCGACAGATGCGCCTCCTCCTCCTCGAAGGCCATGTCATGGAAGACCGAAACGCTGAAATCGCCGACTCCCCAGACGTCATCGTCGATTGAGCTGGCGACGCTTCGGGTGCCGTGTTCGGCCAGCCAGGCTTCGCACTGCTCGGTGAACGTCTCGACAAGCACTTCTTCGGCCAAGGTGAACTCCTGGAATCCAAGGGACATATCGCGTAGTTAAGTGGCCTTTGTAGCACGCGTGGGGTTCTCGTGGTCACAACGTACAACTGGGGCACGCGATCGGTGGTTGCGCGTGACGGGCCTTATCACGGTGTCGATCAGTCTGTTCGGAGAGGACGGCCCTCAGTCCAAATGGCCGGCCACTGACTTCACTCTGGTAGCGGCAAGCGGCAAAATGATCTGCAACGGAGAAGCCAACCGACGGTCGGAGCGTGATCTTTGGTATCTGAAGGAGAGTGGTGGTGACACGTCGCCATAGGGCGCCTTCAGAACCTCAGAACTGTACGACGTCAAGGTTGCCGTCGGTCCACATCGACACGATACGTCGCTGGCTTATGCGCCAGCCGGAAGGCGTCCGAACGTAGTGGTCCTCGTAGCGGCCGGCCACGACAAACAGGGGGCTGCCTCCGGTCACCTTGCGGATGTGCTGCGCGTGGAGGTAGCACCGCCCGACAGCGGTATCGCCATCGATGGTGATCTGATGGGTGCTCACCATGTGCTGGGAGTCGTCCAGCCGGCTCAGCGCGCTCGAGACCCGGCTGATGATCTCCTCGATGCCGTCCTGGCCGCCCTCGCCGAGATCGGTTACCGCGTCGGGAGTGAACACCTCCCGAAGGGCATCCCAATCGCCGGTGTCAAGCGCCCAGCAGTAGTCGATCGTCAGTTGGACGATGGCCGCACGGTCCTCGGGGCTTCCCATGGCGCTTACACCAACGTCCATCCGCCGTCGACGGTGAGATTCTGACCGGTCACGTAGCTCGACGCTTCGCTCGAGAGGAAAAGTACGGCATTTGCGATCTCGTCGACCTCGGCCGAACGACCCAGCGGGATGTTCGACGACCGCTGCCGCATGAGCGGTCCCATCAACCCACTGACCGACGGGTCCCGGGGCCAGAGCGGCTCAATCTCGCCGGCCTGCATCTTCGCCAGGGTGGGAACCGGCACGTGCCCAGGACTCACGGCATTCACCCGAATCCCGTGTGGTGCCAGGTCGACAGCCAGGCTCCGCGAGAACTGGATGGCCCCAGCCTTGGCCGAGTCGTACCCGGTTCCGAGGCAGGGCAGTAGCCCGTCGACCGAGGCGATGTTGACGATCGTGCCGTTTCGGCCGCCCGCCACCATCGATGACGCCGCGGGCTTGCTGCAGTTGAACAGCCCGGCCAGATTGACGTCGATCGAACGTCGCCAACTGTCGACCGGCTGATCGAGGATGCTGCCCGCCTCATGGTAGGTACCGGCGTTGTTGACGAGCAGATCCAAGCCGTCGATAGCGTCAACGACCTCGGTGGCCTGCTGAGCGTCTGTGACGTCGAGTTCGACGACTGTGGCACCGATGTCGTCGCCGACCCGGACCGCACCCTCGGTGTCGATGTCGCCGATCGTTACCGATGCGCCTGCCGAGACGAGCGTCCGGGCGATGGCTTCGCCGATCCCCGTCGCCGCGCCGGTGACAAGGGCGATTCGCCCGTCGAGACTCAACAGTTGTCCGATGCGCCGGTCCATGTCCGAAACCTAGTCGCCGTCAAGTGCGGCCGGTCGAAATTGATCGAGCGGTTAGTATAGGCACCTGGCACCCCGACGGGGCGCCACGGAAGGAGGACCGCGTGGGTGCGTTGGACGGCAAGGTCGCCTGCGTCACTGGGGGCACGCGCGGCATCGGACGGGCCGCCGCCGAGGCGTTCTTGCGCGAGGGTGCCCAGGTCGTGGTCAACGGTCGCAGCGAAGACAAGGGCGCGCAGGCGCTGGCTGAGATGGGTGCGGGTGACGACGCCCACTTCATCGCCGCCGACGTGAAGAGCAGCGATGGGTGCGAGGCGGTCGTGAACGGCACTGTTGAGCGGTACGGCAAGATTGACATCCTGTTCGCCAACGCAGGTGGCGCGAGTAACCACGCGCCGATCGTCGATCTCACCGACGAGGCCATGCAGGACAGTCTCGAGTGGAATTTTTGGCACACGTTCTGGACGATGCGGGCCTCGCTCAAGTACATGATCCCCCAGGGCAGCGGCCGTATCATCGCCATGTCATCGGTGGAGGGCAAGGTCGGCAAGCCAGCGATCTCGATCTACGTGGCAGCCAAGCACGCCATTAACGGTCTGGTGAAGTCGTGCGCCCAGGAGGTCGGCTCGCTCGGCATTACCGTCAACGCGGTGTGTCCGGGCGCCATCGAGACGGACATCATGATGGCCGAAGGTCCGCTGGCGGCCGAGGCGATGGGTATCACCTACGAGCAACTGCTTGAGCAGTTCGCTTCCGAGTCCGCAATAAAACGC
Organism: Acidimicrobiaceae bacterium; assembly: GCA_002719335.1. GTDB lineage: Bacteria > Actinomycetota > Acidimicrobiia > Acidimicrobiales > Poriferisodalaceae > UBA2110. The sequence goes on along the minus strand of PBHE01000008.1, from coordinate 84,661 downwards.
CTCAACGCGGTGGAGGACGTAGCTGAAGTCTGCGTGCTGCTCGCATCCGAAGCAGGCGGAGGGATCAGCGGGTCGCTGATCTCCATCGACGGCGGCACCGCGCCGTACTAAGGGGGACACCGATGGGAAAGCTCGACGGACGGGTCGCCTGCATCACCGGCGGCACGCGCAGCATTGGCCGCGGGATGGCCGAGGCGTTCTTGCGCGAGGGTGCCCAGGTAGTGGTCAACGGCCGGGACGAGGAGAAGGGCCAGCGGGCTCTCAACGAGATGGGCGCTGGCGAAGACGCAGCGTTCTTCGCCGGCGATGCGTCCTCACAGGACACCGTTGAGGGGTTGGTCGACTTTGCGATCGAACACTTCGGTCAGCTCGATATCTGCTGTCTTAACAGCGGTGGCGTGCAGATGACGGCTCCGGTGTTCCAGATGAGCGACGAAGAATGGGCGCTCGAGATCGACTGGAATCTGAACCACGTGTTCTGGGGGATGAGGCGTGCGCTCCAACACATGGTGCCGCGTGAAACCGGCCGCATCCTGGTCACCTCGTCGGTGGAGGGCAAACTTGGCAAGCCCGGAATCCCGGGCTATGCGGCCACCAAGCATGCGGTGAATGGCCTGGTCAAGGCGGCGGCGCACGAGGTTGGAACCCTCGGCATAACCGTGAACTCGATCCTTCCCGGCCTGATCGAGACGGACATCGTGCGCGCCACGGGACCTGATTCGGCGGTCGCCATGGGCCTTGATAACTACGACGCGTTGCTGGACGTCTTTGCGCAAGAGGCCGCGATCAAGCGGCTCAACACCGTGGAGGAGGTCGCAGCGGTGGCCGTGCACCTGGCTTCCGATGCAGCGCGCAACATGACCGGCTGCATGTTCCCCGTCGACGGCGGGACAATGCCCTACTGACATCAGGGAGACGCATATGGCCACCGAGGTGAAGCGCTCGTTCTGCCGGATCTGCCACGCGGCGTGCCCGGTTGATGTTGAGATCACCAATGGCCGAGCCACGAAGGTGAGCGGTGTCGACGAGGACCCGATCTTCAATGGATACACGTGCGTCAAGGGCCGCCAGCTACCGGACCAGATCCACGATCCCGGTCGGCTGAGGAACGCTCTGCGTCGCACGGCGGGCGGCACGTTTGAACCGGTGGCGAGCTCGGAAGCGCTGGATGAGGTCGGCGCGAAACTCCGGACGATCCTCGACATGCACGGCCCCCGAGCCATCGCCAGTTACACGGGCACCGGCGGCTACCAGAATGCGCCGTCCCACCCGGTAGCGATGGCTTTCCACAAGGCGATCGGGTCGATCAGTTACTACACCTCGGTCACAATCGATCAGCCGATGAAGGCCACCGCCAACATGCGGATGGGCATGTGGGAAGCGGGCCCAAGCAACTTCAGCGACGCCGATGTGCTGCTTGCCATCGGCTACAACCCGATGGTGTCGAGCTTCGCTCCGTTTGGCGGGCTCCAGGGCACCGACCCCTTCGTCACGCTTCGCAAATACAAGGCCGCCGGATTGAAGCTGATCGTGATCGATCCCCGCCGAACTGAACTCGCCACTCAGGCCGACATCTTCCTTCAGGTGAGGCCCGGGGAGGACCCTGCGCTGCTCGCAGGGCTACTGCGGGTGATCCTCTCCGAGGAGTTGCACGACGCCGAGTTCTGCGAGGCTTGGGTCGAACCTGAGCACCTCGAGGCACTCTGGGCAGCCGTGGAGCCGTTCACACCGAATCGGGTTGCCGAGCGATGCGGCGTCGACGCACTTGATTTGGTCGCGGCAGCCCGGCTGTTCTCCGCCGGGCCGACAGGTATCTCTGGGTCCGGAACCGGTCCATCAATGTCGCCACACCCCTCGTTGATGGAGCACCTCTCGTTGTGCCTCAACGTCGTGTGCGGCCGGTACCTCCGGGAGGGCCAGCGGATCGAAGCGGGAGGCTTCCTCCAACCCGAGGTGCCCAAGCGGGCTCAGGTCATTGGACCGTTTGGCGATCCGAGCGGGCCCGAGAGCCGGTTCCGCGGCTTGCGTGGCTATAACGGTGAAATGCCGTGCACGACCCTGGCCCAGGAGATCTGCGAGCCCGGGCCCGAGCAGGTGCGGGCCCTCATCGTCAACGGAGGCAACCCGGTGGCGGCTTGGCCCGATCAGATGAAGACCCTCGATGCCATGCAGGCCATTGAGCTGCTAGTGGTGATCGACCACCGAATGAGCCAGACGGCAGAGTTCGCCGACTACGTGTTCGCCCCCCGTCTGTCGCTTGAGCGGGCTGACGTGCCACCATTCATGGATCGCTGGTTTCGCGAGCCCTACGCCTGCTACACGCCGGCCGTGATGGAGCCCGAGGGCGATCTCCTCAACGACTGGGAGGTCTACTGGGAGCTGGCAGAACGGTTAGGCGTCTGCATCGAACTGCCGGGTGGTTCGATTCCCGGTGGCGATCGCCCGACCGATGACGACGTGCTCGACCTCGTGTACGCGAGGTCACGCGTCCCGATGGACGTGATTCGGGCCAACGCCGGCCAGGTGTTGCCGGAGTACGCGATCACCGTGCAGCCCGCCGATCCGGCTCCATCGGGGCGATTCCAGGTCGGGCTCGCCGATCACATGGACGAGCTCGCCCAGGTGGCCCAGGAGACCACCAGCGCCGAAATCATGCGGGGCTTTGACCCTGAGGTGCACCGGTACCGCCTCATTAGCCGCCGGCTCAAGACTCATCTCAATTCGCTCGGCGGTGAACTGCCTGCGCTGCGCCGCCGCACCCCGACCAACTTCGCCTACATGCATCCCGACGACATGGCGAATCTCGACGTCGCCGATGAAGGGCTGGTACGGATCGCCTCGCCTCACGCCGAGCTGATAGGCGTGGCCAAGGCCGCTCCCGACGTCCGTCAGGGCGTGGTGTCGATGGCCCACAGTTGGGGTAGCTCGACGGGTACTGACGAGAAGGTCCGCGACATCGGCGCACCGACTAATCGGCTCATCGACGTCGAGAATGGCTACTGTCCGATCACGGGCCAGGCAGTCCAGAGCGCGATCCCCGTGTCGGTGGAGGCCATCACCGAAGATGCGCTGGTCGGCGGGTGACGCTCGCCAGTTTGGCCGGCGGGCCGGTGCAGCTCGCCTATGGCGTCGATGACGTGCGTTCGGCCACGATCGAGTGGGTCGGCCGTGGTGCCGGCCCGTTCTTCGTGCGTGACCACATAGAGGTGGGCGACGTGAAAGTGGATGGCGCTCCGGGGAGCTTCGATCATTCATCGGCCTACGGGCAGTGGGGGGCGCTAATGGTCGAGCTCGTGGTGGTTCACGATCCACCGCATCTGGCCCGCCGCGGCCTGCATCACCAGGCGTTCTTGGTTGATTCGTTCGCCAAGGCTTCCGCAGAGCTCATCGACATGGGCTGGCGGTGCGCCATGGCTGCGACCGCGGGGTCGACCCGCTTCGCCTTTCACGATGCTACGGCCGATCTCGGCCACTTCGTGGAGATTTACGAGGACAGCGATCCGTTGCGTGGTTTCTACGAGATGGTGCGGGAGGCCGCCCATGATTGGGATGGCCGCGAGCCGGTGCGTCTGCTCCGCTGACAAACCGGTCCGTGATCGGCTGGTGCCCGAAAAGCCCGAGCGTCAAAGCACGGCACCCGCGTCGATGTCGACGCAATGGTTCAGGATGCGTGTCGAATAAGCCTCCACGAGGGCTGCGCCTCGATCGCCAGGAGCGACCCGTTTGGTTGTTGCGCTCTGCCCAACTGAAGTCCTCAACGAGACAGATGCAGTAGAACCGTGGAAAACTTGTGGTGGATGCTCACTCCCGCAGCGGTGACAGGTGAATCGAGCAGTTTGGCACCCCCAACGGGATTCGAACCCGTGCTGCCGGCGTGAAAGGCCAGTGTCCTAGGCCGCTAGACGATGGGGGCTCTAGAAGGCCCAGACTAGGCCTCTGAGGGAGAGAAACCACCGATCAGATGAACGGGTTCTGCTAGTCCCCACCGGCCTCAACGAACTCACCGAGAAGATGACTGAGATAGTGGTAGATCGCTCGGTGCTGTTCTTGTGGGTCCTCAGGATCGAGAATTCTTGGTTCGTCGTCTTCGCTTACATCTAATTGAGTGCCAAGTACAAGCCTCAAATCATTCACGGTTGTAATCCAAGCAGTTACGGAATCGGGATTTAGTTCCACATCGTTGATTGTCGCTTCTACGATGTCAAGGTGCGCTAGACGTCGTTCCAGCAGCTGGTCTCTTGTCGAGCGCTGGTACTCCTGTTCCTGGCGAACGTCGTCGACGTAGGCAGCGGGGTAGAGACGGCGAAGTGATGGGTCAAGTTGCCCTTCGGGAGAGGTAGACAAGAGCAACTCGCGTAGTTGATCTATGAGCTCACCGAGCAGTCGACGTTCGTCGTCGCTGATCTTTACTTCCATGACTCCGTCTCTACGCTGATGGAATCGGTATCTGAAGAACACGTCAGACGTCTTTCTGCATCGTCGCCCAGAGTCCGAATTCGTGGAGCTTGAAAACATCTAATTCGGCCTTTTCTCTGTTGCCATTCGACACGACGGCCCGGCCTTTGTGGTGAACGTCAAGCATCAACAGGGTTGCCTTATCGGAGCTATATCCAAAGAGTTTTTGAAGAACGTGAACTACGTAGCTCATGAGGTTTATTGGGTCATTCCACACCAAGACAACCCAGGGGGTGTCTGCGTCGGTCACGGAACCAGGATTTTCTTCGTCGGCGATGACAGGCGAACTTTCGGTCTGGTTCACTGACCTATTTTGTGAAATGAGAGATGTGTGAGGCAAGTCAATTCACCTTTAGCTGAGGTGTGCATGCGGTCAGCGCCAGTCGAATAGTGGATATCCAGAGAATCGTTGCCCCCGCTATGTGAAACCCAACTAGCAAAACTGGGAGTTGTGTGAAGTACTGCGTGTAGCCAATCACCGCTTGAAGAATCATTACGAGGAGAACCACGTTAACTCGATGCTTCACCAATGTGTTCTGCAAATATTGGACGCGAAGGCGAAGCGTGACGGTCAGCAGTAAAAGGACGACGACGGCTCCGCCATGAACTCTCGCTATCTCCGATAACGGCAAGCCCAGTCTTTCTACGTTCTCGTCGCCACCGTGGGGTCCGCTCCCCGTCACTAGCGTTCCCGTTACGACAACCAGCGCGGTCGCTATAGCCACGACGCCGCTGTGTAGGCGTAGAGATTGAGCGAGGTTCGAACGGCTGCCTGGACCGTTGTTTGGTCGAGCGAGGTTCTCAAGAACCACGGCATTCCAGATAAGGACCATCGACAATAAGAAATGTCCCATAACGACGGGAGGTGATAAATGAGTGGTGACGGTTATCGCGCCGAGCGCAATCTGCGTCGCGACTCCGACTACGAGTCCCAAAGCCCATCTCGTTAGTTGCTTGACGACTGGTCTGCGCAGTGCTGCGCCTGAAACCGCCAGAACCACGGCGATAGATACGAGACCAGTAACGAGCCGGTTTGCGAACTCCACCCAGGCGTGAAAGTCGGCTTCTGGAACAAGCTGACCGGGCTCGCAATTAGGCCAATCGCTGCACCCGAGTCCGCTACCAGTGAGACGCACCGCCGCCCCCGAAATGACTATGACAGCGAGTGACCACAAAGCCAATCGCGTCACCAAGTAGTACTGCTGAGGAGTCAGCCGAAGAATTGCCACGTTCTTGAAGTTAGAGGTCTAACAACATTCTGAGCGAATCAACAGCCTGCGGTTGGGTAACGGGGCGCTTGGGGCCGTATCGTGGCGCTCGATGCGGCACAGCGCGACGACCATCGAAAAGACCGAAAGAGGTCTAGCCGCAACAGCGGCTGCTTTTGTGATGCTCACGAAGCCCCGGATTATCGAACTCTTGTTGATCACCACTGTTCCCTCGATGATCCTGGCAAAAGGTGGAATGCCCAATGTGTGGCTTGTTCTGGTGACAGTGGCAGGTGGGACGCTTGCTGCAGGTGGTGCAAATACCTTCAACATGTACATCGACCGTGACATCGACCGGCTGATGCAACGAACCCAAGGCCGCCCCTTAGTTACCGGTGCAGTCTCCCCCCGAGCGGCCCTCCTATTTGGGTTTGTTCTCGAAATAGCGGCGTTTGCTTTGTTTGTGACTTGTGTGAATTTGATATCGGCGCTTTTAGCGGTTGGGGCCTGCCTGTTTTACGTCTTCGTGTACTCGCTCTGGCTCAAACGAACTTCAAAGCAAAATATTGTTATTGGTGGAGCAGCTGGTGCAGCGCCAGCGCTCATTGGTTGGGCAGCTGTGACTGGATCGCTTGCATTAAGCCCAGTTCTGTTGTTCGCGATCATATTTTTCTGGACGCCACCACATTTCTGGGCACTCGCTATCAAATACGCGGATGACTATGAAGCGGCGTCGGTACCTATGTTGCCGGTGGTGGTCAGCACCCGCAGCACAGCGATCCAGATGTTTGCCTACTCGGTCGTCGTGATCGTGCTTTCGTTGTGGTTTCACATAGTGGCCGATACTAACTTTCTGTACTTAACAGTCGCGTTGGTCGGCGGTTTGTTGTTCTTGTGGCGTACGCTTGGGCTGCTCCGCCGCCCACACGCGGCGCAGGCGATGAAGGTATTTACCTTCTCAATTGTGTACCTGGGAGCGCTGTTTATTGCTATCGCTGTCGACGTGTTGGTCTTTGGGGTTGTTAGCTGATGTTGCCTGACTCAAAGTTGCGCCAAAAAGACCTACTTAGAACTCAGCTTTGGAGTTACGCGACTGGCAATCTGGTGAGTAAAGTGCCTTCTCAGCACCTGTGCGGGTTCCCCCGCGCTTTCGGGCACGGTCGATCTTTGGATCGAACCGCCACCCCAGCCATTGAGGCATCAATCAGCAGGACAAGATGAGCGAAAACAGCACTGCAACAACGTCTCTACGGGTACCTGTCGAGGATCCGACGCCGTTTGGTTGGTTGACAACTACTGATCACAAACGAACTGGACGGTTGTTTATCGTCAGTTCCATCTTGTTTGGGGTTTTAGGGATTTTTCTCGACATGCTTGTCAGACTAAACCTGACATCAGCAACTGATTTCGTGGGTCTCGGGGCTGACAGTTTCGCCCAAGGCTTCACCTTCTCTCGCGAAGCTCTAACGCTTCTATTCCTGATCCCGGCTTTCCTCGGTGTGGCTATTTACATGGTGCCTTTGCAGATTGGTGCCCCCAACCTGGCATTTCCCCGAGCCGCAACAGCCTCGTTCTGGGCGTGGCAGGTATCTGCCGTCGTTCTTATTGGCGCGTACCTCGGCAACGGTGGCCCTTATGGGGGCTGGGCCAACGGCGTCGATTTGCATTTGCTTGCGTTGAGCGGCCTTGTGGTATCCCTCTTACTTGGGTCGATCGCGGTCGCGACGACGGTGATGACTATGCGGTCCCCGGGGCTATACCTGGACACGACCCCGCCCTTTGCCTGGTCGGCGTTGGTGTCAGCTTCAATGTTGGTTGTGAGCTTGCCAGTGCTCCTTGGCCAAATAGCGATTCTCTACATCGATCATCGCTACGGACGGGTTTTTCTAGCTGGCAATTATGGAATTTGGGAACGGATTGACTGGATTCACCGGACCCCCCAGTTGTTCATATACGTAGTTCCGGTACTAGGCATCGGAGCCGAGATCGTTCTCGCCACAGCCAAACGTCGCGTATTCGAACCTCTTGCTATGTACTTCACCCTTGGACTTGTTGGTCTCTTTGGGTTTGGCGCCTGGGCCAACTTCTCCGTTACAGGGGAGGGGGCCGACATCATCGATGGCTTTGAAGGCGTTGTGTTGGTTGCTCTCTACGGCGGCGCCCTCCTCGGCACAGCAGGCCTTCTCGGGCTCCTCGGGCTCGCGCTGGTTCAAAACCGCAAAATGCCTAAAGTTAGTACCTCGCTTTTGGCCGCTTTCGGGGCCGGGACACTTGTCCTATTCGGTGCCTTATACGGCCTAATCGGCGCAGCAACCGACTGGTTAGAAATTGCCGGGCGCGGAAACGACGGCAATGCCCAACTACGGATGACGACCTGGGTAACTGGACAACAATCCGTTCTGATATACGGAGCTGGGCTTCTTGGGCTGCTAGCCGCTGTTCATTGGTGGGCACCCAAGATCTGGGGCAGGCAGCTAAATGATCTATTGGGCATGCTCAACTTCCTTGTCATCGGTGGCGGAGCTCTACTTGCATTTCTCGGCCCAGCCTTATCGGGGCTCTTCACCGAACAACCTGACTTCGTGTATGGAGATCCCAACGCAACCGCTATCTATGCAGGTTGGGTAGACGACAGTGGCGCTGAAGGTTTCAGCGCGATTGGGGTCGCAGGCGTAGTGATTGTTCTGGCGGGCGCTGGTCTGCTTTTGCTTAATCTGATGATTTCAGTGGGCATGAAGAAAGGCATCGAAGCTGACGACGACCCATGGTCCGCGCAGTCCCCCGAATGGATGCTCCCGTCACCTCCGCCAATTGGTGAACCAGATCAGTTGCCGATGCTTGTTTCCGGTACCCCATTACTTGATGCCGCTGAAGCTGAGGAGGTATCAGCCTGATGACTGACACCACCCCAACCTTGGTGTCGGGTGACCCGCAACGACCCCGGGCGCAACTCGTAGGAACAGGCTTTGCGTGCGCTGCATGCTCAATGATGATGGCGGGAGCATTAGGGCTGTACATGGCTCGACGACACGCCTCCGGACCACACCCTGGCCATGATTGGCTCGATGGATTATCGGTGGCGAACCCGCAGCTTGTATACGCCTTACTTACCCTGGTCGCATCCATGGTGACGGCGCATTGGGCCCTATGGGCTAGCCGCCGAAGAGACACAGCGCACGCCTGGACGGCCATTCTCACGACGATTGTGTTGGGTTTGGGTTTCATCAACATGGTGATGTATGGCCTCAACCGCATGGGTCTGGAAATCGGAGCGGGCGAATACCAAAATCTTGCCTTCGCTACGACGGGACTTGCTTTGACCATCGTGGTCATAGGACTTTTATACCTGGGATTAATGGGGCTCCGCTCCCTCGGGGGCAGTGTTGGACAGCAGGGGAGTACGGCGTTAGGAGCCGCAGTCTTCTTTTGGGATTTCGCAGCGCTGGCATGGGCTGTGACTTGGTACACCGTGTACGTGGTGAAGTAGGAGAATCATGCTCGGCATTGCAAGCAGATACTTCGCCGGTCGTGTCGCCTTGGCCTCCGCAGCAGCTGTGGTTCTCGGCCTCGTCACAGGCATGGATAACGACGGACATATCGTCATGTTCGGCACGATCGTTCTGGGGACCGCCGCCGCGGCGTTCGCTCTTCTAGCAGGCCTTGCTTTGTCGGTCGGAGATGGTGATTCGATAGATCGTGACCGAGCCCACAAGCATCCCCCCACTCCCGCATGGTGGCCCATCATGGGTTCCTTGGGCTTAGGCATACTGATGGTTGGACTCGTCACTGACGGGTTCATCGCCATCGTAGGTATTGCCGCGATTCTGATATCTGCTGTCGAATGGACCTTCAGCTCTTGGGCCGAACACCTTTCGACAGACCAGGAAGCCAATTTGGTTGAACGTGACCGGCTCCTAGCACCATTTGAGATTCCCCTCTATGGAGCACTCGCTATCGCTATGCCTGTGGTGCTCATCTCACGAATCTTGCTGACATCGAGCAAGAATGGCGCAAGCTTTTTCGCCATTATTGTTGCCAGTCTTGTCTTGGCTTTTGCCTTCCTCAACTATGCAAAACCGGAGCTGCGTCGGCCAGTCATAGCGTCATTCCTAGTAGTCGGAGGTCTCGCCCTCATTATCGGCGGTATCGCAGCTACCGCACGCGGCGAAAGGGACTTCCATCACCACGGAGGGCAGGAAGATCTTGGCGACGAAGATCACAATGAGTCTGACGACACTGATAACTCGACGGATGAGCACTCCGCTCCAGCTCTTGATGCCCCGGTTGTAGTCCGATGACCGCGACCGATACGAAACTAACTGAGGTAACGACGAACTCAATGGCCACGCACCGCCCCATTCTGCATCGAGCAGTTCGACTCAGCGGGCTGTTTGTCCTAATCACAGCACTGACTTCATGCGCGACTGGGCGGATTGACCCCACTGATCCCATTGGCGAAAATGCCAAGCAAATCGACGGGCTCATGCGGCTCTCCGGCTACCTAGCTGCGGCGGTGGGTGTCTTCGTCGCGATCGCCGTGGCCGTAGTGATTGTCAAGTTCAGGGCGCGGCCCGACGATGACCCCAACGACCTTCCAGAGCAAATTCACGGCAACAAAAAAGCGGAACTCACCTGGACAATAATTCCCGTAATACTGCTGGTCTTTCTCACGGTCATCACGATCCCCGCGGTGTTCGACCTCAGTGGGAAAGGCGACGGGCGAACCATCAAAGTGGAAGGTCAGCAGTGGTGGTGGCAGTTCAGCTACGACATCGACGAAGACGGCACTCCCGACATTGTGACCGCTAACGATCTCGTGATTCCGGTCGGTGAAGAAATCAACCTTGAAATTCTCTCAAATGACGTCATCCACTCTTTCTGGATTCCGCAATTGAACGGTAAAAAAGATGCCGTCCCTGGACGCGTCCACCATTGGCGGATTAGTTCCCCGGTGCCGGGAATCTTCTACGGAGAGTGCACTGAATTCTGTGGACTTAGCCATGCGAACATGCAGATGCGAGCCGTGGCTCTAGAGCAAGATGATTATGATGCATGGGTTGAGGAGCAAATGAAAGCCTCGAGCGTCCCGACCGCCGCATCCGCGAAACGCGGATACGATCTTTTTGGTCAACATTGCGTCAGCTGCCACGTTGTGAACGGCGTATATGAAGCTGCGGCAAATGGCAACGCCAATCTGACCTCCGGATATGCACCTAATCTGACACATCTAATGACCCGAACATCGTTTGCCGGTTCAGTATTTGAGCTTTACAACGACGATGGTTCCGTAAACATCGCGGACTTGCGTGAATGGGTTCGAAATGCCCCCGACCGAAAGCCTGCTCGCTCTGACAACCGTCAGGGCATGGTCTCATTTGCGGAGGTTCTTAATGAGACCGATCTTGATGACATCGTTACATACCTCAGTACGCTCGGTGGCCCCCCGCCACTGATGCCAAGTTGACCTGCCCGTAGCGGCTTCCAGGAGACCGAAACCCATGGCCATGACCGAGGAATCACCCGAAATCCTCGAACTTGAATCAGGTGAGACAACCCCCACCACGGGGGTGTTCGCACGTCCGACCAACGCCAGCGGTTGGCGTGCGTGGTTCTTTACTGTTGACCACAAAAAAATCGGAATCATGTACGGCGTTGTTGCAATGTTCTGGTTCTTTTGGGGAGGCATCGAAGCGCTTCTGATCAGGTTGCAGCTGTTTACCCCAGACGGCAGCGTGCTGACCGCAGATCAGTACAACCAGATTTTCACGATGCATGGCACAACAATGGTGTTCCTTGTGATTATGCCGCTCGCGGCGGCGTTCGCTAACTACATGGTGCCTCTGCAAATCGGAGCCCGAGATGTCGCCTTCCCACGCTTGAATGCTTTGGGTCTCTGGCTTTTCATTTTCGGAGGAATTTTTCTGAATCTCAGTTGGTTCCTGGGTGGTGGCCCAGACGGTGGTTGGTTCGCTTACGCGCCCAACACTGGTGTCACCTATTCACCTGGTAATGGCATGGACTTCTATGCACTTGGGCTCCAAATAGTGGGCATCGCCTCCCTGGTGGGTTCGATGAATCTCATTGTGACGATCGTCAATATGAGAGCACCCGGAATGACCATGCTTCGAATGCCGGTCTTCACGTGGATGATTCTGGTAGTCCAGTTTTTGCTGCTTTTTGCCTTGCCAGTCATCACAGTTGCGCTGGTGCTCCTGAGCTTTGACCGGACTTTTGACGCTAACTTTTTCAACGTTGCAATGGGCGCAGATCCGTTGCTTTGGCAACACCTCTTTTGGATTTTTGGACACCCAGAGGTTTATATCCTCATTCTCCCGTCATTTGGCATTGTCTCCGAAACATTGCCCGTGTTCTCACGGAAACCTCTTTTTGGTTATGCAGTCATTGTAATTTCGGGTGCGGCCATCGGGTTTATGGGCTGGGGGGTTTGGGCTCACCACATGTTCGTTTCCGGCCTCGGACCGGTCGGAGTGGCAGCTTTTTCTGCAACAACGATGTTCATCGCAGTGCCGACTGGTGTCAAGATTTTGAACTGGATCGCGACAATGTGGGGCGGCAACATCCGATTCACGGTGCCAATGATGTTCTCCGTGTCGCTGGTTTCAATGTTCACAATCGGCGGGTTGTCGGGGGTGATGCATGCGGTTGCACCCGCCGACACTCAGCAAACCGACACCTACTTCATTGTCGCCCACTTCCACTACGTTCTTTTCGGTGGTGCACTAATGGGGTTGTTTGCCGGGATGTATTACTGGTGGCCAAAAGCATTCGGCTACAAACTCAAAGAGTCGCTGGGTAAATGGCATTTCTGGCTCGTGCTGGTTGGGTTCAACATGACGTTCGGGCCCATGCACATACTTGGGTTGCAAGGCATGGCGCGCCGTCACAGCCGTTACGGGCCTGAAGACGGTTTCGACTTTTGGAACGCCGTCGTCACGATCGGTGCCTTCGTGATCTTGGTCGGAATGATCGTATTTGCTGTCAATATTGTTCGAACGTGGCTCGGCTATAAAGCAGGAACAATTCCTCAAGCGCCAGCGGATCCCTGGGATGGGAGGACTCTGGAATGGGCAATACCTTCACCCCCTCCGGAACACAACTTCGATTATGTCCCCGTGGTCACTGATCTTGACGATTTCTGGTACAAGAAATATCAGCCAGACGAAACCGGCAAGTTGCGCAAAATCGCCGACGGGAACGATATTGCTCAAAAGGGTGACCAACACCCCCACTTACCTTCAGCGTCGTATTGGCCCATAGTCCTCGCGGCTGGGTTTCCGCTGATTGCCCTGGGGTTGATCTACAACCTGTGGCTTTCTGGAATCGGGTTGTTGCTGATGCTCGGCTCTATCTTTGGCTGGAGTCTGGAGCCAGCTACTGACCCTGATGCCGGCCACGACGGGCACCGAGACGGCCACGACCCAGATCTGAATGATACCGATGGCAGCGACGCCGAAATAGTCGAGGAGGCCCCCGTTGGCTGATGCTGCTGAGGCACAGACCTCTGAACCGGCGTATGGCCGGACTGATTGGGATGACCACCATCATCTTCCGACAAATACTGGACTGACCAACGAAAAAGTCACGATGTGGGCCTTCTTGGGTTCAGATTGTCTACTTTTCGGTGCCCTTATCTCGACTTATTTGTTGTCACGAAATCGTGTAGGACCGGCCACTAGGGGACCAACTGCCGCTGACCTTTTCGATATTCCCTTCACATCAGTAAGTTCCTTTGTTCTTCTTATGAGTTCGATGACCATGGTGCTGGCGGTGACCTCCATACAACGAGCCGAGATGGAGCGATGCAAGATGTGGTTACTAACCACTGCGGCGTTGGGTTCCATTTTCATTGCCGGCCAGGTCTACGAATTCACAGGGTTTTATCGAGAAGGGTTGGGATTCACGACCAACCTCTCCTCGTCTGCTTTCTTCACCCTCACCGGGTTTCATGGCGTCCACGTTTCTCTGGGCATAGTGATGCTCGTGACGATGTGGGCGCTTGTTACGCGAGGGAACATAGGTCCCGAACGCGCTGAAACTATTGAGATAATTGGCCTGTACTGGCACTTTGTTGACATCGTGTGGATTGTTATCTTCGCGGTTGTCTATTTGATTCCCTAGGAGCATTGGTCATATGAACACCGCCACCGTCTCCGAAGACGAGGGACACCAAGAACACCATGATCATGGGCTGAGTGACTTTGGGTATATCAAGGTCGCCATTCTTCTTGGCGTCCTTACTGCACTAGAAGTAGCGACCTACTTTTTCGATTTTGGAGTCGTGGAGACTCCATCGTTGCTAATACTTATGGTCGTTAAGTTTCAAATCGTTGTCTCCTACTTCATGCATTTGAAGTTCGATAGCAAGGTATTCAGCTACCTGTTCGTGACGGGGCTAGTACTCGCAATGCTCGTATTCGCTGCGATGGGGACCTCGATGGCGTTCTGGCAAAACCCCTCTGGATGTGACGCAAGCGCGTTTTGTTGAGTGGTCCAACCGAACCTGGTAGATATCGAATTCATCTAATGCCGCGCGTCCGGTAGCTTCGTTCGTTGTGATCGACCTTCGCCGCTTACGAGGAGACGGTGGTTACCGCGATGGGGCAATAAAAAAGGGTGCGGATGTTGGCCTGATTGATGCAGTCTTGGGCGCAGACGAACGGCGCAGAGCAGCCATGCACTATGCCGACGAGGCTCGCGCGGCGCAGAATGCCGCTTCAAAGGAAATAGGCAGAGCCCATCCTGATGAACGCGAATCCAAGATCGCTGAAGCAAGTCGGTTGAAAACGGAGCTAGAGAAGCTTGAAGCTGCCGAAAACATAGCGTCCTCGGAGGTCGAAGAACTAGCGCTTCAGATCCCCAATCCAGCGCACGACTCCGTGCCGCCGGGCGGCGAAGAAAACTTTGTGACAGAACGCGAGGTTGGCGATCGAACATCACCGCCCCCCCACGATCATGCAGAACTGGGTGAACTTTTGGGGATGGTCGACAGCGACCGAGCTGTCAGAAATAGCGGAAGCCGGTTCGCGTATCTCATGGGTCCCGCCGTCCGAGTTGAATTCGCACTCGTACAATTCGCTTTTGATCTCCTCGAAAAACAGAATTTCGTACCGGTCGTCCCGCCAGTACTAGTACGAGAAGAAATGATGATTGATGCCGGGTTCTTTCCAACAGATCGGCACCAGGTCTACGAAATAGCGGGCGACGACTTATTCCTCATCGGGACCTCGGAAGTTGCTCTTGCTGGCCTGCACCGTGGCGAACACCTCGAACGGGATTCCTTGCCCGTGCGCTACGCAGGGTTTTCTTCTTGCTTCCGGCGGGAAGCTGGAACCTACGGGAAAGACACTCGAGGTATTTTCAGGGTTCACCAGTTCGACAAGGTAGAGATGTTTTCTTTTTGCGATCCTCAAACCAGCTGGGATGAATTAGAAACCCTTCTCTCTATACAAGAGGAAATCGTTTCCTCTCTTGAGTTGCCTTACCGAGTAATCAACGTTGCCGCGGGCGATTTAGGTGCAGCTGCGGCAAAAAAATATGATCTCGAAGTTTGGTTGCCTTCTGAGAGCACCTATCGCGAAGTGACATCCTGCTCGAATTACACTGACTACTCAGCTCGACGGATGGGCAGTCGGTACCGAGGTGATGACGGTACGGGTCTGCTTCATACTCTGAACGGGACGGCGTGTGCTATTTCCCGCACGCTTGTTTTTCTCATGGAGAATGGACAGCAGTCCGATGGATCAATCTCTATTCCAGATGCTCTAAGGCCTTACACAGGGTTTGACTCCATAGCGGGACCAACTTGACTACATCCCACAGCGCACTCCTATCCATGCCGCACAGACACCCGTCACCAGAGTCATAAGAAGATACGAGCCCGCGCGCATTCGAGAAACCGAAGCCAACATAGAAACTTCACGCGCTATTCCCGAAACCGTCGTCAGAGCACCCAGTCCCGCCGTGCCTGCGATCGTCAATAGCGTTCCCCCGACTCCTGCCAGAAACCCGAGCCCAAAGGCACCGGCCATATTCAACGCCCACGTCCCCGCTCGGCCCCAGCGGCTGGTCATTTTCCAACGGATTAATGCACCGAGGCCTGCCGCTAAAGCGAACAACAAGATCGTCATCGAGTGCGCCCGAGTGACCGCCCGAGGTCAAAACCGATTCCACAGCCAAGTAATGATGCTGCCCCCCAGAGCGACATGTACGACCATCGTTGGGCTTCGAGCCCGATAGCAAGTTGCACCGCCAATCCAGAAAAACTCGTGAATGATCCACATAGCCCAGTGGTCAGCCATACCCGGTCCCAGTCGCGGTTCTGAGAGTGGGAAGCCCACCCAATTAGCGCACAACCGGCGATATTTGCAGCCAGTAACCCGCACTCCTGACCAACTGAGACGCCGAGCAGCCAGCGAGAACCCGCGCCCACCACTGCTGCGGCAATGACAGCGGCCGCAGATCGTGTTGTCATGGCATAGTGCCTAGTAGAGAAGGGGAGCCCACATAGTGATGCCAGAATCGAATGTGTTGAAGGCGATCCGAGAAAACTTGATGACAAGCGGACTGTCCGAAGCTGATGCCCCCGCTGATCCGATGAATCTCTTCGGCAAATGGATGGCCTATGCCGAAGAACTTAAGTTCCACAACGCGACTGCGATGACGCTCGCAACCGTCAATGAAGGCTCAGAACCATCGCTTCGCAATGTCTTACTCCGCGGTCAGACCAACGGCGGGCTCGTCTTCTACACCAATTACCAAAGTCGAAAAGGACGCGATTTGGCACAACAAGTCGTAGCTGCCGCGCAGTTCGGTTGGTTGGAATTAGAGCGGCAAATACGACTGACGGGGAAGGTAGAGAAAATGAAACCCGAAAGCAGCGATCGCTATTTCTCCGGCCGCGGCCGCGGCTCTCAAATTTCTGCAGTCGTGTCAAACCAGAGTCGTCCGGTGAGAGATCGCGGAGAACTTGAAGACAAATGGAAGCAACTCGACTCAGAACTAGAAGGCGCAGCGCCCGAGCGCCCCGCGCACTGGGGTGGTTACATCTTGATCCCAGACACAATTGAATTTTGGCAAGGCCGTCCTCACCGCTTGCATGATCGTCTTCTCTATACACGAACCGGAGAAGGTTGGAGTTTGGGGCGTCTCGCCCCTTAAGCCCTAAGACCGGACATGAAGCTTGCACCAGTCGCGGGCCGCTGTCGCTAACCCATCGATCAATGCTTGGTGATGAGGAACCCGCCCAGGGCCTTTGAAACCAGTCCACATGGGGCTTTTCCCTCGAATACGTGGAGGTAACTCGATTTGCACCCCGCCGCCGCGTGGAAGATTGACCGGATTCCGGGCATGTTGACCGCGCAAACTGGCCGGCACTGAAGCTATCTCGTGCACGATTTCGTAATGAGGCAGATGGGCAATGAGGCGGCACGCAACGAATTCAGCCAGGTCTCGGTTTCGTCCCCCCAAAAGAACTGAACGAAGCAAATCAGGTCGACCGAACCCGTGTATTGCAACGACTACTTCCACGTGCTCGAGGAATGTATCCAATGCCTCGGACTCTGCCGGGTTTACCAAATGCGACGGGATGTGCCACTGATCGTCGGGTCCCTGAAGTACCCCGTAATAGGAAGCCCCTGATCTTTCTGCAGCAGCGCTTGCGATGTCATCGGTGACTTCTTCTAGCCATCCGCCATGAAAAGCCATGAACCCGAACTGTGAGCCAAGCTGCAGCACTTCGCTAACCCCAGGCTGCGACAACAGGGTACGAAAAGGTTGCTCTGTCTCTAACAAATCATGATTGCCGAGGTGCAAAGCCATCTTCAAAGTCTTTCAGGTGAACTATCTGACGACGCACTATCAAACTGAATTAACCAGACTATTAAGCCAAGAGCTACAACGACACTAAGAAGAACGCCTGTACGTACGCCCCCCAGATCAGTGACCGTGTTGCTCAAGTTTGCGCTCCATCTTTCGACCACATCGACAAACCAATTTGTTGAACTGCCCGTGCGTTCGGTTAGCCAGAACACAACTAGATAAACGCCGGCTAGCACCATCAATAAACCCGATGCTCGGTCAACAAAACGCACCATAGAGCGCAGTTTTTGAAGGAAGGAGGAGCGGGCTAAGGCCAAACTTACGGTCAGCGACAACAATGTGATTGCCATGCCGACGGCGTAGACAATAAATGCAAGCAATCCTGAAGTAAAACCATTGACCGAAGTGGAAACCACGACAATGAAGGTGGGAAGTCCGCAAGAGATTGATGCCACAGCGTACGAAACGCCAAAAAGGAGAAGAGACCGCGCATCTTTGCGCCCCGTCCCCCGCTCAAATTTTGGTATTGCTAAGTCGATACGTTTACCGGCGGTCACTGCCGTGCCTAGAACCACCAAGCCCGCGCCCACTGCTATGGCGATCCAGGGCACTACTTCCCGGATAGCTGTCAAACCTGCTGAGATCAAAAGACCAGCTACGCCGAAGACCATCAAGAATCCTGCCGAAACAGCGGACCCGGTGGTCAGTGCACGAGTAATACTGGCTCCTCGGGTTGCATCGGAATTTGCTTCAATCCCCAAAAAGTAGGAGAGGTACGCGGGGAGCATCGCGAAGCCGCACGGGTTTATGGTGGCGACAATGCCAGCGGTAAAGGCGAACGCCAAGTTGACGTCACTCATCTCCGAAAAGCTTTTCTGTGCGAGAAATTAGACCCGAGTAGTCAAGCACGCCGCTGTGACTTTCGAGAAGTTCGCCATGCGCCGATATGAAAACGGTAGTCGGCATCGCCACTCCACCGAGTTCCACAAGGAGATCACTGTCGTCCAACCCTACGGGGTATGCAACACCTGTGGATTTAACAATTCGGCGTGCGGGACGTTCGCCTTCAACCGCAAGCCCGATTATTTGAAATCGCTCACCGTGACGCTCGTATAGTCGCTGGAAGTCAGGCATTTCTGTGACGCATGGAGCGCACCACGACGCGAAAAAATTGACGATGAGTGGCGCCCCTGCATATTCACCAAAAGAACTCCTCCTACCATCCAACGTGGTGAACTCCAACGAGTACAACTCGCCGCTCAGTTCTTGACCCGCATTCGTTGCTTCAGTTCGCTGTTGATCCGAGGAGCCACCCCTCCCTGCTAGTAGGAACACTGATGCAGCAACAACGTAAATGGTGAGTGCGCTAATTAGAGGTCGTCTCCACGGGTTAGCCATGTCACTCTCACGGGCTGGATTTCACGGTTGCTTTCGGTCACCGTACCTTGATCGCGTCGGAGCCCCCAGGCACTAGGCCTGGGGGCTCCTCGACCGGACCGGCGATTCGAATGCTGTTGGGCGGCCGTTTCGGAAGCCCTCAGCGGTAATCGCGTCGGCGGTCTGTTAGAGGAGAAATAAGGGTCACTTCTCCTCTGCTCGATTACGCCGGGATGAGCTCCGGCGGTACAGGAACTTCATCGACAGCAACAAATGGGCGCGGGATCTTGGGCGGACGACCTCGCCCTCGCTTGCCTAATACGATGCGGCCATTCTCAATCAGTTCGCCGCCCCAAATGCCCCATAATTCCTGGCGCTTGGTTGCTGCATCTAGACATTCAACACTTACCGGACACTTGGCGCACATCGCTTTCGCTCTCGCTTGGTGAGCAATGTCATCGGAAAAAAACAGGTGGGTCAAAGTTCCGTTGTTGTCATTGCATCGCCCAGCGATGTTCCATTGATCGTCGGTCTCAATTAGAAGCTCGAGCATTGGATTCTCCGTGGTTGTTTCTGATTACTAGATAAAGGCCGGTTTGTTTCATGGTCATAAAAGCGTGAAGGCCGCCGGTTTCCCGGCGGCCTTTCGGTGGATTCTGAAATGTGCTTTGTACAGCTACATTTTCTCCTCCGAAGGCCGCCCCGCCTGATGCTTGATACCAGTGAAATAAGTTCCGGTGTGCATTGAAGCGAAGTCGTTATTGAGCCACGTCGACATGCGTGAGCTTGGTACGACACGACCACAAAGGGCGCGCGTTGACATATCCGAAGAGTATGTCCAGCTTGATGGGAAAGAAGTTCGCATGATCTTGGTTTGCTCGTGCCTACGGGAGTCGAACGGGATTAAGGCCATCACAAGTGCATAGCCCAGGTCAAACGAATAAACCTGAATCAGCACAAACAATGCAACCGACGAGGGTAGCCGCCTTGAAGAGCGGTTCCACGTTGGGTGGAATCCAATCGTGTTTGAGTTCTTAGTGAAAGGAGTATTCCAACACGCCAGTCGACGTTCGAGTCGCGTCGGTTTCACCGATCCGTCGAAGGTGTTCTAGATGTGCAAAGGTTTCTGACTCTGCCATAGGGCCCCACGAACGTTGTTGGAAGAGTTCCTTCATGTACTTGTGGACGGAAGCATTTCCCAGTTTGTCGGATGCTTCGCGGAGCAGGTCCAGACGCTCCTCGTGATGGCGCTTGATGTCGTCCACGCGTCCGGGAAGATTCGTGAACGGCTGCCCGTGAGCAGGCAGCGCAAGCTGGATGCCCTCGAAATCAGCCACTCTGTCGAGGCTAAAGAAGAAATCTTTGAGTGGATCAGCAGCAGGTCCAAACCCTGATATGTGCGGTGTGATAGTCGGCAGGACGTGATCCCCACAAATCATTAGACCGCCCTCAGGGTCGTACAGACATAGATGATCAATTGTGTGACCTGGAGTGTGAACCGCCACAAATTCCCTGCGCGCGAGATTGATGCGATCCGCGTCTTCAATCCGAGATGTGGGTTTTGGGGTTGAGAACCATGATCCTCCCCACCCCTTTCGCATCAAGGTGTAACCCAGTTGACGGTGCCACGGCATTTTGAAGCGCTCGCCACCCCAAGGGGTAGGTCCTTTAGGCCCAGGACTTAGGCCCGCGAATAGTGGGTCATTGTGTAATCCTGCGTCTGCGTCGATGTCTGAAACATTGTGGAGTGGTTCCTCGTCTTCTTCTTCTAGGTTCCACCACATTCGGAAGTTCTGATGAGTAATGATTTCGCACCCGTATTTGTCATGGAAATGTCCCGCTGCGCCGAAATGGTCAGGGTGACTATGGGTAACCACTATCGAATGGACACGTTCAGGGGGGACATCTGCTTGCCTCAAGCCCTTCATGAGAGCTCTCCAGTTTGCAGGCCCCGGTAAGCCGGGGTCGACCAGAGCAGCGCCCCGTTCGTCATCGAGGATGTAGCAGTTGACATGTCCCAGACCCGGCATCGACATTGGCAATTGAAGCCGGCGCACGTTTGGGGCTACCTCTACGATCCCGTCGTCAGGAGGTCGCTGCTCCTCACGTAGTGGGCGATTCATTCAGATGATCCTACCGGGTTATCTAATCTTAATTCGATTCTTGGGGCATCTTAAAAAGATGATCCCGGTAATGCTTTAGCTCCGCGATGCTCTCGCGAATATCGTCAAGCGCTCTATGGCTGGTTTGTTTTTGGGGCACGCCCTTCATGACCTCGAGATTCCACCGCCGCGCTAGTTCTTTAATCGTTGAAACATCAACTGACCTGTAGTGAAGGTAGTTCTCGATCTCAGGCATATAGACGTTAAGAAACCGACGATCAGTGCCAATCGAATTGCCACAAAGAGGGACAGACCGAGCTTTCTTAATGTGTCGCTTTATGAAATCAAGGGTTTGTTCGGAGGCTTCTTCCAGGGTTATCGAGGAGCCCTGGATCAGTTCAAGGAGTCCAGAACGAGTGTGCATATCGACGACAAAGTCGTCCATTTCAGCGAGTTGTGCATCGTTAGCATGAACAACCAGGTCTGGACCTTCAGCGACGATTGTAAGGTCGTCGTCGGTAACGATCGTGGCGATCTCGACGATGACGTGGCGATCAGGTTCGAGCCCTGTCATCTCAAGATCCATCCAAACAAGCATGGGATCATGGTAGGCCGACAAAGGCTTACAAACGGGGTGCATGCAGTAGGGACTAACTGTGCCTAAAGTCGCGGTGTGGTTGCCATCCCAGTCCAACGTCTCGATTCCGAGCTCGCCTTACCTAGTTATGCAAAGCCTGGTGACGCAGGAGCAGATTTAGTTGCTAACGAAGATGTGACTCTCGCCCCCGGCGGAGGACGAGCCTTGATTGGGACTGGCATCGCTATTGCCATCCCCCGGGGGTATGCAGGTTTTGTGCAGCCTCGCAGTGGTCTGGCTCTTCGTCACGGGGTGACTTGTTTGAACACCCCCGGTCTCATCGATAGCGGTTATCGCGACGAACTCAAGGTGCTTTTGATCAACACCGACCCGAGTGAGCCCTATGAAGTTCAGCGCGGCGACCGCATCGCGCAGTTAGTTATTCAGAGCGTTGAAGAAGTCATTTGGGAAGAAGCAGAACAACTTGATGAAACTGAAAGGGGCCAAGGCGGATTCGGACATTCTGGGCGCTGATACGCAAATCCACTGTCCCACCCCATTGCGATTGTTGCATGCATGGAGACACCTACCCTTTTTGAGCTAAATCCGCTGGCTGAAAAGAACGAAAGTGATTTCGGTCGTCTCAAGATTCAAACTTGTATCCGCGAAATGAATAACGAACGAATGAGCCGACAAAGTCAAAATGAGACGCAAGCCCGCCGATATGCCGCGATTGCGAGGCTACGTCGCCGTCGCCACGAGGCAGACGAAGTCGATCACGAGTATTGGGTGCGTCGCCGAAATAATCTTCGACTCTTGGATTGAACAAATATCACCAGGAAGTTGAACCACTATGACACCGGCAATCGAGGCCGCGATCGCAGCAGGAATTGAGATTGGGATTCACCCTTATCTCCACGATCCGGACAATCAACAGTACGGATTAGAAGCGGCGGGAGCTCTGGGCGTTCCGCCGGGTCATGTGTTCAAGACGCTCGTGATCGATATTGGAGTCGCGGTGGACTCTCGATATGCACTGGCCGTCTTGCCAGTCCCACGAAACCTCAAACTGAAGGCCGCGGCCGCGGCGTTGGGTCGAAAGAAAGCAGTGATGGCAATTCCTCATAGCGCGGAACGCGTCACGGGATATGTACTTGGCGGGATTAGCCCTTTAGGTACCCGTGCGCAGCTTCCAACAGTGATCGACACTTCGGCGCGTGGCCTCGACCACATCTATTGCAGTGGAGGAAAACGAGGACTTGATATCTCGATCGGGTGGGAAGACTTCGTGTTCTTAACTAATGCCACATTGGCGTCGATTGCTCAATAAACGTAGGCCGCCCGGGGCTCGAACCCGGCACCTTGGGATTAAAAGTCCCCTGCTCTACCCGATGAGCTAGCGGCCCACCATCATCGTATCGGTGTGCCCGCACTAGGTCCTCCGGACAACTTGCGGCACTGGCGATCATTGTCATCTCGCCCAGCAAACGCGTTCGACATCGCGACATGGACGAAGTAACAAGTGCAGCCGCGTCCGTTAAGCGTAAGTTGAAATGAACATGAAAAAGAGAGACCTTTAATTGAGGTGCAGAACGCGTGGGAAATGACGAATATGTCGAGGTTCGAGACGAACCTCGACACAGACACCGCTTCGAAAACGACTACATACGGTTGTACGACGTCTTAATCCCCAAAGGTGATGAAACGTTGTATCACCGCCATGGCGTTGACACCTTTTACGTAATGATTGTCAATAGTTCTGTACAAGACCGGACCTACGGCGCGGCCACAAGCTCGACAGCGGAGATAACAGCTGGTGGAGCTTTCTTACGTGGCCATCTCTCTGAGCCGCTCATCCATCGTGTCTGTAATGTTGGGTTAGGTGACGCCCGAATGATCGGGGCCGAGCTAAAGGCCGCGCCACCGGTATCGAGTTCGTCTCCGCTCGGGGATCCCTGCCACTCCATCCAGAAGGAACATGATCGACTGCGCGTATATCGACTAGGTATTCAACCCGATCAAACAACCGGCCGGATCAGCTACGACTTCTATGGCCTCACTGTTGTGTTAGGAGCTGCCGTCATCTCGGTGGAAGATGAACTGCACAACGAAACTCTGATCTCGTGTTCTGCCGGAGATGCAATTTGGCAATCCCCCCGCTCAAACTTCACCATTTCGAACCTAGGCCAAGTGGAGTATCGAGCGATAGTGGCTGAGTGGCGCTAGCAGTCACAAAACGTCTTGTCCTTCGCTGCCCAGTTCTACTGCCTCCACTAAGGGACGCTGGCGCATGCCGCTGGCTCGCAAACGGCTGGACTCGACCTCAATATCGAGGGGCTCGACCTTGCACTTGGGGCAAAGGCAAGGTGGGTGCATCAATGGATTAGGGGGCGAATCCCAGTCATTCTCAAGAGCAGTGCACTTAACGTCTTCCACGGAAAACGATTCTACGACGACCAATGGCGTCAAGTTCCGATCAGAGCTTGACTGTCGCGTTTCGCTCGCCTGGACTCGAATCTTCACGACAAGACCGCCGCTACACGACTCAGCTTGCCGCACGGAGTTTCGTGAACCCGAGAGCTGGGGAGGATACGGTACGAAAGGTGATCGGGGGCTCCTTTGGAACACATCACCGTCTACACAGCTGCGCACATTCACACAATGGATCAAGGACGCCCTGACGCGTCCGCAGTGGCGGTTGCGGACGGTCGAATTGTGTCCGTTGGATCAGTTGAATCAATCGAGCCGTGGTTGCGTCGCCACCCCCACTCAATCGATGATCGTTATAGCGACAAGATCCTGATGCCCGGATTCATCGACCCGCATACGCATCTCCGGCTAAGCGGCACCTACATGGGGTTGGAATATGTTGGCCCTATCGAGTCTGCAGCTCCGGACGGTTTAAGAAAAGGCCTTCCCACTCGAGATGCAGTACTCAACCAACTTCGCGCGTTGGCTGCGGAACGGTCGGACCCCGAAATACCTATTACCGCGTGGGGGTACGATCCAGCTAGTCAATCAGGGCATCTAGACCGAGACATGCTTGATCAAATTAGTGACACCGTTCCTATATGGGTTATTGCATATGCACCTCACATCATCTACGCCAACTCGCCAATGTTGGACCTCATCGGCGTCGACGATGACTCTGTAGGTCATGGGATCGGCCGGTATCCAGATGGGCGCCTCAACGGGTGGTTCGTAGAGACTGAAGCAACAGCACGAGCTACCAGACCAGTCGCAGACGTGGTGTATGGGCCAGGTTCAGGTCGCGCGGCAATCGATCGCATGGGAGCAGTCGCCAAAGCTGCAGGTGTCACAACCACAGCGGACCTGGTCTGGGGGATGGCTGATGGTTTCGAACCAGAATGGGAAGATCACGAGAGAGCAATGGCAGAAGGCACCTTGCCGCTTCGAATGTTCATGATTCCTTTCGAACCGAAGCTAGTTAGGGAATTCGGCGACGACATGCTGGAGTTTCTTGCCGCTAAACGGGGACAAGGAGACGACCGCCTCAACACTCACGGCATCAAGTACGTGAACGATGGTTCCTACCCGTCCATGACCTTGGTGATGAACGAACCCGGTTATTTGGACGAGGACACCGCACATACCGGCGAGGTCCCCTGGGAAAACATGGTGGAACGGATGCTTCCGTTTTGGAAAGCAGGCGTGCAAATCCACTCGCATGCGAACGGGGACCGCACATTAGATATGACCTTGGACACCCTGGAAGCTCTGCAGCGCATACATCCAAGATTCGATCACCGCTTCACGATCGAGCATTACTGCATCTCTTCGCCGGCGCAGGCTAAACGACTCGCTGCGCTGGGCGGGCAGGCATCGGTCAATATTTACTTTGTTCATTTCCGCGCCCAGCTTCACAGTGACCACGGCTTTGGTCCCGATCGTAGTGAAGCAACAGCACGGCTCGGCTCCTTGGAACGCGCGGGCGTCCCCTTCGCTCTGCATAGCGACTTCAACCTCGTCGTCACCCCGCTTTCACCGCTGTTGGCTGCTTGGTGCGCGGTAAACCGAATAGGTGCCGATGGAGAAACTGTCCTCGCGCCTGGGGAAAGAATCTCCGTCGACAGGGCTCTTCGCGCGATCACTATCGACGCTGCGTACATCTTGAATCGAGACGATCGCCTTGGATCCATCGAAGTCGGGAAATACGCAGATTTCACCATTTTGAATGACGACCCGTACCAGGTGGACCCCCAACACCTTAGAGATATCGAAGTCCACGACACTGTGCTTGCCGGTGAGCCGACCAACTGAACTGCGGTTCGAAGAACTGGACTCCGCTTGGAGTCGAGTCATAGCGACTCTGAGCGCATCACGGCAGCGCGACAAAGCAAAAAGTAATGACCGAGCTGACCTGGACGTCACGCTTCTAACTGGATTCCTGGGGAGCGGGAAAACCACTATTCTCCGTCACATACTTGAACATCCCAACGGTCTGAAAATTGCCGTTGTTGTGAACGATGTTGGGGGAATAGAGGTTGACGCCCACCTTGTTGGCGAAAAAACATCGGGCCGAATTTCGTTAGCTAACGGTTGTGTGTGCTGCGCGTTAGCCGACGACTTATCGCACCAGTTGGAAACACTCGCGCGAATTGGTGATTGTGATGTCGTCATTATTGAAGCCAGCGGCGTTGCAGACCCGATCAGTATCGCCCACACGATCCACGAAACAAATGGATGCCATCTTGATGGCATCGTCGCGGTTGCTGACCCAATTTCGCTGGAAGAGCAATTTGGGAATCAGCACACCGCCTTGTTGCTCCGCCGGCAACTGCAAGCAGCCCACCTTGTTCTCGTGTCGAAAGCCGATCTTGTCAACGAGCACGCTCGGCAGTCAGCGAGCGATCTCATAGCTGAAGCTGCTCCAGGCAGCAGAATCCTTTCACTGGAAAACGGTCAGATTGATGTGACCGTGCTGTGTGGCGCTGCTGACCGAGGTGTCTCCTTAACGAACTCTGACAACTTCAGTAATTTTGAAGTTGTCTCCACCGTTATAAGCCCTGCCGGTCCGTGGGATCCTCGCGAGCTCGGGAAAGTGCTTGAACATTCAAAACATCAACTCCTGCGAGCCAAAGGCTGGTTTGATGATGAACATGGAAGTCGGTATCACTTAGAAGTCGTGGGTCGTCGGTGGTCAATTGAACAATCAAACGGCGGGCCTTTTCAGGCGCTGGTTCTGATTGGCGTTAACCAGGCCGATGTGGATGCGGCCGCGGTCACGCTGCGTGCAATCACTAAGAGATGAATTTGTACGACCCAAGACCCAAAATGCTTGGACCCTGCGCACAGATCGTTTCCTTGTTCACCTACAGCAGTTAGATCTGAACCTAGACTCACTCGCGTGAGTAGCGAAGATGAAAGAGTCATACAACCCCAAACTTCGTTGACCGAAGCTCAGCTAGATGATCTAGAAGTTGAGTTCGCGAAAGTTGAGTCAACCTTGCGGGCGTTAGCTGACGACACCGACCCCGGCGTAGCCACGGCATGGATAGGCCAGGCAGAGCTATAGCCCCTGTCCAGGTTTCTTACTCGATTCCGTGGCTCGTAGCCTCGGCAGAAAAGTTGACGATGTTGCCCGGCACTAACCTTTCCTCGAGTCGGTACCACCGGCCTGAGAGGTTCGGGACTGATGTCGGAGGAGCATTTGAAGCTCTGTCCAATGCGCGAATCAGCCCAGCATGAGCAATGACTAAAAGACAATCGCTAGTTGTTGCTAACTCATAAATTGCAGGGACCACCCGGCTGATGACAGATTCGTCGGACTCATACCCGTCCGGCCACCGCTTTTGAGCGATCGCGTCTGGCCATCTCATTTCAATTTCCGCACGCGTAAGGCCCTGCCAAGGCCCAGCCGAACGTTCCCGAAATTCAGTCCGGAGTTTCACAATTCCATTGCCGACAATCTCAGCAATGATTTCCGCGGTCCGCCGAGCCCGTTGGAGATCACTCGAAGCGATCGTGTCAAAAAATTCGCCACTATCTAGTAACTGCTGAGCTGCAAACAACGCTTGCTGCTCTCCTAAAGAAGTGAGCGGAGAGTCAGCTTGGCCTTGCCAGCGTCCTTCAGCATTCCACTCTGACTGGCCATGTCGAAGAGCAAGTACTTCCACGCAAGACCCATCTTCCCTCGTTGCTACTTCGAAAAACGTAGCTGGTCGACGCCGAAGCACCGCAGCAACCACAGATAGAATCAAGGAATGGCAGTGGTGACCCTTCGGTTGTTCGCTAGTGCGCGCGAGGCCGCGGGCACTAGCACAGCCCTTTACGATGCTTCCACCGTCAGCGAATTACTTTCGATAGCCGAGAACGAGTTCGGTAACGAGTTCTCGCAGGTTTTGACCATAAGTCGGGTGTGGCTCAACGGAGACCCTGTCGAAGGAGACTCCCAAATCTCGAATGGTGACGAGGTAGCGGTACTTCCTCCGGTTTCGGGCGGTTAATGAGAGGTTCGTTCGAAGAATTCGTAACGTTCTACGGAACCCCACATCGATCATTGCTGGTGGGATCCATCGGCTACTGCACTCTCATGATTGGATTACGAGCCAACCCATCAGTTTTTGGTGTCCTTGTAACTCTTGCCGCGCTAGCTGTCTCGTGGCGAGCCTCAGGAACCTCGACTTCCGAACGGACACCAGCAGTCGCCCTACTGACGCTGGTCGCGCTAAGCGGCGTTCTTAACGACTTCCGACTCGTCGGGTTTGTTGCGGCGGCCGCTGTTGTCGCAACGCCGCTAATAACGGCCATAGGCAATAAGAACTCACCCCGATTATTTCAACAGGCGCTACGGGTGATGGTTGCTTGGTTGCCAGCAAGTCTGACGGCTGCGAGTCTCACTATTTTGGCGTTCCGTGAATCGAACTCCGTCGGCCTACTCCTCAGCGTGGTCTACATACACGATTTGGGTCTTGGATTGGGGATGAGAGATCACTCGCGTCGGCACTGGGCGCCATTCCTCGGGATAAGTGGGGCCTTGGCGCTTCTTTGGACATCTATCCAAATTTCAGCATCGCCAATCTCACCCGCATGGTTTTGGCCGTTCGCCCTACTAGTTGCCGCAGCAATACCTCTCGGTCGGATCATCACGCGACTCGTTTCCCCAGAAGCCGGTCAAGATCTGCAAAAATTCTCTTCTTATTTCTTGGTAACGCCCCTTTGGGTCTCAGCCATCAACTTTTTATTCGCCTGAATCGTTACCAAAGTAAGAACTGAGTGGAGTAACGAGAGTCATTGACATACCTTGGTCTTTCGTGACCAGCACCGACGACACCCACCTGACTAACGGGGGCATCCGAAGAATAGGTCTGTTGTCTATGCACACCTCACCGCTAGACCAGGCTGGCGTCGGAGATAGTGGAGGGCTAAACGTTTATGTCCGGGAACTAGCCACTGCTATGGCCAATCGAGGAATCGACTGCGACGTTTATGTGCGTCGAACCAACCCGGACCACCCCGACATCGTCCAAATTGAACCCGGCGTCAACGTCATCCAGATTGAAGCTGGGCCATTTGGCCTTCTCAAAGCTGATCTTCCGGCCGTCGTGCATCTATGGACCCAAGGTGTGGCGAATTGCCTTGAACGGCGGCCAGTTGATGCCATCCATGCGCATTATTGGTTGTCGGGCGTAGCCGGACACCATCTCAAACACCGGTTCGACATACCGCTTGCGGTGACCTTCCACACCCTCGGCCGAATAAAGAGTTTCAACGGTGATGCCGAACCGGAGGATCGAATTCGTGCCGAAGACGCTGTCATAGGATGCGCAGATGCCGTCTTCGCGTCGGGAAAGGTCGAAGCCGATCAACTTGATTTCTTCTATGGGGTTTCGCGTGATCGTATTGAAATACTGACGCCCGGAGTTGACCGCTCAGTCTTTAGCCCCGGCTCTTCTCGCTCCGCTCGAAAAGCCATCGGTCTGGGGGACTATCCAATTCTGCTGTTCGTCGGCCGGATCCAAGCTCTTAAGGGGTTGGATCTAGCCATTGATGCTCTAGCGGCCAGTCGAAACACCGCCGCCCGGCTCGTCGTCGTCGGAGGGCTCTCCGGACATCAAGGTCTCGAAACTCACCAAGATCTAATGGCCCGTATAAAACGCCACAACCTCACCCAGAGAATTATCTTCATCGATCCTCAGCCACACCATCTTTTACCGAGCTACTACCGGGCAGCTGACGTATGCCTTGTCCCCAGCCGTTCAGAATCTTTCGGCCTCGTAGCTTTAGAAGCGGCTGCCTGCGGCATCCCCGTTGTAGCCAGCGATGTGGGAGGGCTTAGAGACAATGTGGTTGACGGTGTGACCGGGCTGCTTGTGAACGAGCGGGACCACAGATTGTTCGCCGATGCCGTCGACAAATTGCTCAATGACCCAGAAATGCGAAGCGAGATGGGCAGTCGTGGAGTTCAACGAGCCTCCCTTCACAGTTGGGACACCGGCGCGAGCAAAGCGGTCGAAGTTTTTATTCGCTTGATGTCACGTGAACTGGTCTCCTGCGTGTGACTCGTGACGCTGCGACTCAGTACGAGTTGGACACGCTTGAACAACTGATCGACAAGTGGCTCGAGGCACAGCGCCAAGAACTACCGATTCTGCGTGACGTACTCCGCGATGACGAAGTACCGCGCCGCTGGTATGTCCGCCTCGAAGGAGAGACTCGCGACGTCACCACAGTCTGGTTCACGCTCGGACAACGAACTCTGAAATACGAGACCTACTTCCTCCCCGCGCCCGAAAACAACAAAGAACAGTTTTTTGAGTTGCTGCTTCGACGCAACTATGAACTGGTTGGGGCCCAGTTCGGCGTAGGACCAGAAGAAGCGATTTTTCTCACAGGCGAACTCCCTTTCCATGCGGTAGACGAACATGAACTTGATCGAATCCTCGGGTCGATATGGGAGTTCGTGGAACGTTACTGGTCAACAGCTTTGCGAATCGGATTCGCGAATCGCCTGAAGAAAAGTCTCAAAGAGGACTGACGTCAAATAGAGCCAAGGTCTGGACCAAGTCGACCGGTACCGTGGACCCCATGGCTGAACTGCTGATTATCGGCGGTGGGAAAATGGGTGCAGCTTTGCTTGGTGGACTGCTCCGACATGGTCGCGACGCCCAGAGCATCGTGGTTGTAGAACCGTTGGAGCCCCGCAGGAAAGAACTAGCTGAGATCTATGGGGTGCGCGTCACCGCCAAAATTGAGCCCGCCAGTGCGACGATTCTTGCTACCAAGCCAGACATAGTCCCCAAAGTGGCTCGACAAGCCGCCGAAATAGGTACTGAACGTCTGTTGTCCATCGCTGCTGGGGTAACCCTTGCGACCCTTGACGAGGCAACAGGAGGTTCACTTCCCGTTGTGCGAGCTATGCCAAACACACCTGCGTTGGTCGGACAGGGAGCAGCCGCCATCTGCGGTAATGACGCTGCAACCCCCGAAGATCTGGCATGGGCCGAAGCAATCCTTAGTGCCGTAGGCACAGTTGTCCGCACCGACGAAAAGCTGCTTGATGCCGTGACGGGCTTATCTGGTTCGGGACCCGCTTACATCTTTCTCGTAGCGGAAGCCATGATCGACGCGGGTGTGTTAACAGGGTTGAGTCGAACCGTGGCAACGGAATTGGCAGTACAAACCCTTTTAGGGGCGGCTACTTTGCTCTCGGAAGGAAGACCCGCAGCGGAACTGCGGGCTGATGTCACGTCACCCGGAGGTACCACAGCAGCGGGACTCCGAGAACTTGAGCACCATGGAGTGAGGGCAGCCTTTGCGGCTGCAATTGAAGCAGCCACGCGCCGCTCTCAAGAATTAGGCCAAACCTGACCCATGACAGAGTTCGACACGATTACCTGCCTCACTGACCTAGGTACCTCCGACGAATCCGTGGGCTTGCTGCACTCCATTCTGCGTGATTTGGCTCCCACATCACGAGTTGTAGATCTCTGCCATGACATCCACCCCGGTGATGTCCGCGCAGGTTCGCTGATGCTTGCCCGCAGCGTGCCGTATCTTGCGTCAGGCCTAGTCCTTGCATCTGTGGGTTCAGTCCTGGATCGTCCGGCGATCGCCGTCGAGGTGGGCGATGGTCAAGCTGTGCTAGTCGGTCCCGACAACGGACTATTAGGGGCTGCTGTTGCCGTCGTCGGAGGCGCGGACCGCGCTGTGCAGCTTACGAATACCGAGTTCCACTTCGTGTCGCCGGGTGTTCAACACCCCGCGCGTGACGTAATTGCTCCAGTCTCTGGCCACCTAGCATCGGGTCAATCCATCGAACAGCTTGGTGCCGAAATCGACCCCAGCCTGTTGCTTCCGTCGCTAGTCCCGATGTCACGCCTCGAAGAGGACGGTTCGATATCGGCCGAAGTAATCGGTAAAAACCGACGGGGCGCAGTACAACTCAATCTCGACCGCGACACTCTTTCCAGTTTGGGTGATGTCTTAATTCTTGAATTTGGTGAAGAGAAACGAGTAGTTCACCTACAACATCCGACCGAAGTCAGCCCGGGTCAGTTAGCGCTCGTCGATGATGAGTACGGGTTGCTTTCTGTCGCCACGGGACGAGACGAGGGTCTGGTGCCAACAGGACTAGACATTGGCGCTGAAGTCACAATTAGGGAAGCAACTTGAGGCCAGGCACCACACTGGTTCTCGTGGCCTTACTAATGCTGATATTTGTAGCTGCCACGATCCAACTACTTTTCATCTCCTTCTAATTAATTTGATGGTGAGATAAAAATTGAGGACAAGCGGCCCCGAAAGTGGCAACGCGGCCCTCTTGCTGAGAGACTGCAGGAGCCCGCTTTCTCGATCGATTTGGTCCTCCCTTGTCCATCGTCGTTATTGGTTTGAATCACCGCAGTGCTCCGCTGGACCTGTTAGAGAAGTCCGCCATTAGCGCGGACGATCTCTCGAAAAGTCTTGCCGGGCTCAGCCAACGCGATCACATAAGCGAAGCTGTCATTGTGTCGACGTGTAATCGCACTGAGGCCTACGTTGTCGCAGAAAAGTTCCATGCCGCTTATGCCGAAGTACGTGACTTTCTTGCAGAGTCCGCTTTTGTAGCGCCGGAAGACCTCTCTGATTGCTTGTATGTGCACTATGACGATGATGCCGTGAAACACCTTTTTTCCGTGGCATCAGGCCTTGATTCGGCGGTATTGGGTGAATCAGAGATCCAAGGCCAAATAAAAACCTCGTGGGAAGCGGCTCGCCTTGAGAGCACTTCCGGGCCAGTCCTAAATCTTCTCTTCCGACACGCGGTCGAAACAGGCAAGCGGGCGCGCAACGAAAGTTCGATAGGCCGGCATACATCGTCGGTCTCTCACGCGGCCGTTTTGATGGCGACAGAGCATTTTGGAAGTTTGACCGGTCGGACAGTACTTGTCGTGGGAGCAGGTGAAATGGCTGAAGGAATGATCGTTGCCTTGGCCGCCGCAGGACCTGATCATGTTTACGTGGCCAACCGCACCACCTCTAAGGCCAATGCCTTAGCCGCGCGAATCGACGGGTCTTCAATACCGCTCGAACACCTGGGAGAAACTTTGGGCGACGTCGATGTTTTGATGACATCTACCGGAGCCACAGAAGTAATTCTCGACAACACGTCGATCGCTGAGGTGATTGCGCGACGAGCAGGTGAGCCCTTGCTTATCGTCGATATAGCGATGCCTCGAGATATTGACCCCGAGGTAGCCCAAATTGACGGCGTCACCCTTCTCGATATGGACGATTTGTCTAGCTTCGCCGCTAACGGTCGCATGGAGCGAGCGAATGAGGTGGAGGCAGTTGAGTTCATAGTTGAATCTGAGGCAAAACGTTTCGCCGACGTCCGATCCGCCCGAGAAGTAGCTCCTCTAATTGCATCAATGCGCGGCGCAATTGAAGCAATGCGAACCGAAGAAGTAGACAAGTTTGCGCGAAAGGCCGGTTATTCGGATCTGGAGCGCGCGTCGCTCGACCAATTCACCCGGAGTCTCGTCGCCAAGCTTCTTCACGAACCCACTGCTGCCCTGAAAGAAGCCGCAGGAACAGCAAAGGGTGACCGTCTTGCAGACTCGGTTCGCGACCTCTTCGACCTTTGAGCAGGGATCTGCGTGATCATCGCGACGCGATCCAGCCCCTTGGCGCGATGGCAAGCTGAGGCTGTTGCTAGGCGTCTGACGTCAAGTGCCATTCAGGTCGAATTTCTGATCGTTACTACTGAAGGTGATCAAGATCAGACGCGACAAATCCAAGAAATGGCTGGGCGCGGAGTCTTCGTTAAAGAAGTGCAGATGGCAGTCCTTGAAGGCAAAGCGGACCTGGCAGTGCACAGCGCGAAAGATTTGATGTCAACTCCGACCGCTGGTCTCAACCTCGTCGGTTTCTTGGAAAGAGGTGATCCCCGCGATGCACTGATTGGGATGCGCCTCCAACAACTGCATCACGGCGCGACAATTGCCACAGGTTCGGCTCGGCGGCGGGCACAACTCGCGCACCTTCGGCCGGACCTGAACTTCACGGGTTTGCGAGGCAATATGGAAACACGAATCGCGGCTGCAGAACGAGACGATGTTGACGCCGTAGTTGTTGCAATGGCTGCCCTGCAGCGCCTTGGACTTACAGACGTCGTAGCGGAGATCTTGAGTGTCGAAAAAATGGTTCCACAAGTAGGTCAAGGGGCCATTGCTATCGAGTGCCGTTATGACGACCTCATCAGCAACGAACAGGTTGTCGAAATCATCGATGACTCCACAAGGTGCTGCGTTGAAGCTGAGCGCGCTTACTTAGCCAAACTTGGCGGCGGCTGCGAACTGCCCGTTGGGGCTCACGCGTACCTGGATGAAGGAGTCATCCGACTCGACGCTGTGCTCGCCTCAACAGACGGCACCACCCTGCTGCGCATCCAGCAACAAGGTCATGACAGCGTTGCTTTGGGGGAAGCTGTCGCCGAAGAGCTTCTCGCTGACGGTGGACGCGCCCTCCTGGCGACAAACGGAGCCAGCCCTTGAGCTCCAAGCAACTTGAAGGAAAGTCCGTTGTTGTAACCCGTGCCTCGCACCAAAACTTGAGGTTAATCCAAGCCTTAACTAGTGCTGGCGCCGAGGTCATCGTGGCGCCCGCGATCGCAGTGGTACCCCCCTTAGACGGAGGGCAACCGTTAGACGACGCTTTGATCCGCCTTGAACGGTTCTCCTGGATTGCTTTTACCTCAACCAACTCGGTGTCGGCCTTAATGGCGCGAGGTGCACGTAGAGGGGTTCTCAAAAGGTTTTCTCACCTCCAGATCGCCGCGGTTGGACCAGCGACCGCAGCGAAGGTCGTTTCAGAGATGGGGCGAGAACCCGATTTGGTTCCCGCGAGTCACGATGGGGTTTCCTTAGCAAATGCTTTCCCGCTACCCAAACCCGGTGATCGTGCCTTAGTCCCCATCGCCTCGGACGGGCGCACAGATCTAATTGACGGACTTCGAGCCAAAGGATGGCAAGTTGATGGCGTAGCTGCTTATCGAACCGTATTCCCGTCTCTTAACCATGACTTAGTTTCCGCAGTCATTGACGCAGATGTAGTCACCTTTGCGTCGCCTTCAGCGGTTAAAGGGCACCTTGAACAAACCGGCGGAAAGAGCGCCGCAAAGGTAGTCGTTATTGGAAAGACAACAGCTCAGCAATGTGAGCTCTTGGGTATCGAAGTGGCATTTGTCGCCGAAGAACCGTCAGCAGAGGGACTTGTCCAAGCAGTGGCGTTAGCGGTGGGCCAACAATGAGTTCCCAAGCGCTAATTCTTGATTTTGACGGAACCATCTTGGACACAGAGAGCCCCGCATGTGAATCAACAGCGCAAATTTGGGCAGATCACGGTGTCGAGCTCCCGATGGACTGGTGGCTTGAGGGTATGGGGACTAACCGCAAATCAAGTTGGGTACAAGAACTTGAAAGTCGGTTAGGGCAAGTTCTGGACCAGGATCTGGTCATGCAAGCGCGTCAACGCATAAAAGACGAAATGACCGAGGAGCAGCCAATCCTTCCGGGTGTGACGGAGCTTTTGGAAGCCGCCAAGAGCCGAGGGATTAGCACGGCAATAGGATCGAGCTCGCCTCATGAGTGGGTGGATCGGCATCTCAAACGGGTTGGGTTGTACGAGAAATTCTCCTACGTCGTGTGCCGCGACGACGTCGGTGGGGTTGCCAAACCAGCTCCTGATGTCTTCCTTCATGCCCTCAAATTGTTGGGAGTCGATGCGGGAGCGGCCGCTGTAGTAGAGGACAGCCCCAATGGGCTGAAAGCCGCTATAGCTGCAGGTTTGCGGACTGTGGTGGTGCCCAATCCCTTAGTTACGTCCCTAGATTTTTCTGGTGCTTATGCTCGATTCAAAGCGCTTGACGAGATTCCGCCCGATACGTTGCTCGACCTACTTTTTAGCTAGTCATAACTCCAGCATCGCGTAGCTAGGACTAGTCGTAGGATGCAACCACACCAAGCGAATCTGGGGTGATCGGAGAATATGTCGGGTTCACAAACCAACCGTCAGCTTTTTCGTAATGCGCAGTCACTCATCCCTGGGGGAGTGAATTCCCCCGTCAGGGCATTTCAAGCCGTAGGTGGCGACCCTTACTTTGTGGTTCGAGGAGAAGGGGCTTACGTCTACGACGCTGAAGGACACAAGTACATCGACCTAGTTCAATCCTACGGAGCGGTAATCGCGGGCCATGCCCATCCCCAAATCACAGAAGCGATTCAAGAAGCCGCCGCTCTGGGAACTTCTTTTGGAGCGCCCACCCCCGGAGAGATATCTCTAGCGGAGGAAATCGTAAACCGTGTGACCGGCGTCGAACAGGTACGACTGGTAAATAGTGGCACTGAAGCCACCATGAGCGCCATCCGTCTCGCCCGTGGTTACACCGGCAGAAACCGCATAATCAAGTTCTCTGGCTGCTATCACGGCCATGCCGATGCCCTGCTCGCAGCAGGTGGCAGCGGTGTCGCCACCTTAGGTTTGTCGGGTTCAGCAGGGGTACCTCCCTCGGCTGTTGCTGACACCATCGTTGTCCCCTACAACTCGGTACCTGAAATCACGCAGGAAGATGCGTGTGTAATCGTGGAGCCAGTTGCAGCAAACATGGGCTTAATCGCACCGCTCGAGGGGTTCCTTCCCCAATTGCGCGCAGCATGTGACGCTGCCGGCACTTTGCTGATTTTCGATGAAGTTATTACTGGATTCCGCCTGGCAGCGGGCGGGGCGTCGGAATGGTTTGGAGTTACTCCAGACCTCGCTTGCTTCGGTAAAGTCATCGGAGGTGGGCTCCCAATTGGCGCTTTCGGAGGATCTGAAGAGATAATGCGCTCGCTTGCGCCAACTGGGCCCGTCTACCAAGCAGGAACGCTGTCTGGTAATCCACTCGCGACAGCGGCAGGCTGCGCGGCTTTACAACTTTTGGATTCCAGGGCATATCAGCAGATCTATACCTCAACTGAACGACTTGGCCGTGGCCTTGAAAAAGTCTTAAACGATGCTGGTCTGCCTGCAACAGTTCCGCGAGTTGGGTCTCTGCTAGGCCTTTTCCTTGGAGATAAATCTCCTACCCATTATGACGAAGCGCGGACAACCGACGAAAAAGCCTACGCCCGCTTCTTCCACGAGATGCTCACCCGCGGCGTAGCAATGGCGCCTGGAGCATATGAAGCGCTATTCATCGGACTAGCTCACACAGAAGATCTCGTCGACACCATCATTGACGCTGCAGCAGAAAGCGCAGCTTCTATTTGACGTCCGAATTCTCGGCGTGTCACCCTCAACAGCCCGTTAGTCACGGTCTGGGACAAGCCGCGCTATCACCTTCCCAATTTCATACACCGATTCGGTGCCACCGGCGTCGTTGTTTACGAGATTCGTAGAGATTCGCATCACCAGTTCCGTAAGCACCCGTGACTGAATCCCGAGCAGTGTCAACCGCCGCATCAGCCCTGGTCTGCCGAGTGCCTTTGTGGCTAATCGACCAAGCCGATAATAGTGGTCGTAATTTGAGACCAATTGCTTTTCGTACTGCCGTAACTCCAAACCATCTCCGCTACTGATGGCGTCGCCGATAACGGTTGCAGCGAGACGCCCATTACTCAACGCCGGTTCGATTCCATCGCCGTTAAACGGGTTTATGCTGCCAGCCGCGTCCCCAACTACAACCCAGTTGGGACCCGACCTAGGACGCACCGAAGCCCCCATCGGCAGACGCCCGCCTTCAGGTTCACTCTCGATATCCCCTGGTGAGATTTGCCAATATTCTGGTATCTGACAGATCCACTGATCGAATAGCTCTCGCATGGATCGAGGGTCATTTGCATGGTGGTGGCTCAACAATCCAACTCCTGCATTCACCGTTCCATCACCTACTGGAAATACCCAGCCGTAGCCCGGGAGTTGTTCCCCGGTGTTGTCACGCAAGTCAAAGACCGATTCGATGACATCGTCGTCATGATGAACGCTTGGGAAATAGCCCCGCATCGCTATGCCCTGTGCGTAGGTTCTAGTGCGGGCAGTTCCAAGTGCGCGCCCAAATGGCGACAGGGGTCCGTCGGCGATTACAACAAAGCGCGCTCGAACTTCGATTTCACCTCCAGGTCCGGTGCCCTCACCCGAGCCCAAGGCCCGGCAACCACGTAGGTGTCCGTGTTCAATAATGGGTTCGAGCACTTCAACGCCCGTCCAGACCTGAGCCCCTGTATTTGCGCTGTGCTCGATTAACAACTGATCAAGCATGCGGCGCCGAACGACTAAACCGTGACTGGGGTGGTCATGGTCGGTTGGCCACCTGAGCTCGATGCTTCGACCATGGGCCGTCATACGCAACCCATGGTGACGGTGAAACTCATTGCTGGTGACACTGAGCCCCATGTCATCTAAGTGACCGACCGCCTTTGGTGTGAGCGCATCACCACACACCCGCTCGCGGGGCATCGTCTCCTTCTCAAGTACTACGACCATGTGCCCTGAGCGAGCCGCCCAATGGGCTGCTGCGCTACCCGCCGGGCCGGCGCCAATAACTAGGATTTCAGTAGAGAGACGCATTGACATCAGCGCTTGCCCTCCCACTCGACACGCTGCCGTCGAGAATATTTTTTCAGGATGTCATAAAAAAAGTCGGATTAGTGACCGCCATGGCCCCCGCCACCCGCGTCCTTGCCGCCTCCAAGAGCTTCCCACTCAGCCTCGCGTGCGGCGACTTCCTCGTCGCTGACTTGCTCTCCGCTCAACATTTCACGGATATATCGAGCGACTGAATAGATCTTGTACTCACTCAATGTTCCGCCAAATCCAGGCATATTGGCACCGGTCTCGCCGGAAATGTGAGCCCCTTCGGGCCGGTCAGTAGCCCCGTAGGAGTTGCCGATTCCAATGCCCTCAGATCCGACCTCAAGCCAGTGGAGCATGTCAGTCTCGAGCCTAGGGAACGTCAGTAAGACTTCTCCGTTGTACAGAGGACGACCTACTCCGCCGCCTTCGCTCCCGGCCCCGGCGCCGCCATGGCAACTCGCGCAGCGCGCGGCATAAGTTGCCGCCCCCTCAGTGATGGCGGTAACTGGCTCTGGAGGTGGTTCGGTGAGCTTTACATATACGAAGGCCCACAAAGGTAAGAAAAACATGACGGGGAGAGCCCACATGGGGATCCTCGTCCGGCTTCGAGCCGCAGAAACCCAAAGCGGTTCAATTCCCGGCTCCGCCTGGAGCTCGAGTTTCGCGTCGGCTTTCGCGGCCGCGATCACGTCAGCGGTGCTCGGTCCCGAACTAGCTAGCGTCGCGCTGTCCGGAGTTCCGGTAGCGGCGGCGGCACCACCACTGCCGTCATCTTCGAGCAGGCCGAGGTCGATACGTCTTTGGCGTGATCGCTCAAGCAGGTATTCGGGAACTTCGGTCACTGGGTCCTCCGCGAGGTACCAACATGGTGCCCCGCATCGCAGGTTGTGCTGTTAAAAAACAAGATAGGTGCGCTCACCAAAGATAGGCCGTTGTGAGGTCAGCGGACCAAGTTTGGCAGACAGTTTTTACTCAAGTTACGTACAGATTGCAGTTCTGAAAAAAAATCCTCGCTTAGGTTCGGCATTGTGGACACGCGGATGCCACCATA
Organism: Acidimicrobiaceae bacterium; assembly: GCA_002719335.1. Classification (GTDB taxonomy): domain Bacteria; phylum Actinomycetota; class Acidimicrobiia; order Acidimicrobiales; family Poriferisodalaceae; genus UBA2110. Next base: position 44,998 of record PBHE01000008.1, on the reverse strand, counting down.
TAAGGCGTTCTTGAGTTACGAATCCGTCGTCGAAGCGTGGTAGAACGTCGAACGATCCGGGCGTTGCTCGGGTAGATTTGACCCTAGATTCATACCGTGGGTCTACATAGGGTGAGCCTTGTAAAGGTCTCGCCTCATCCGGTAAACACGCACTGACAGCACGTACCAGACAGGAGGGCTAGTGGTCGCACTTGTGACATCAATCCTGATCGCAGGTCTCATGGTCTCCGGCATCATCGCGTACGGGCAGCGTAGGCCTATGGATCGCCCTACTTCGTGGGGTGAAGCAATGCTCGGAGCAGCATTCGTATTCATGCTATTTCTTATGGTTTTCGGCGTCATCCCAGACCGATGGGTGCGTTTGACCGACAACGAATGGGGTTGGTCGGTCGAGCGCATGCTCTTCACCGAAGGTCAATTCATTGACGGTAGCCCAATCACTTTTCCGCCAATGCGCATGGATCTCAAAAAGGTTTCCGACATTGTTGTAGTAATTGAACACCTGGTCGCTCTTGCGGCCCTTCCGTTTCTATGGATGTGGTGGCAGAAACGAGACCAGAAAAAAGTCGTCGCCGAACCTATCTCTGATTTCGGTCGCCCACTGATGAAGGGCAGCTGATATGGCCAAGATTGACGCAAACCCGCCGATGCCACGATTCGTCGACGATTACGTGTTGCAAACAGTCGACGCTGACTACTTGGCAGCAGCGGTGAAACCCAAGCAATTCATCAACATCGACCAGTCCGAATGTATCCAATGTGAGGGATGCGTCGATATTTGTCCATGGAAATGCATCCATTACATCGCCGTCGAGGCAATCGATGAAGCGATCGACGCTGACCTCCCAGGACTTGACCCAGCTGACAACGCGATCTTCATCATTGATGACGACGTGTGTACTCGTTGCGCCCTATGCGTTGACCGGTGCCCCACAGGTGTCATCACGCTCGGCAAAGTGGTCGACAACCCACCGGCTGAAGGGGACCTCCACGAACGTACTCACACCCACGGCTACGCCTACGGCATGCGACTCTGAGGATTGACGGACCCCATGGCCAACTCAATAGAAAAGTCGAAACAGTCGCTACCCGACAAACTGCGCCAAGGCGCCACAGCTGCCAGCGATTGGATGCAAGACAGCCAGTTCTGGACCTCAATCTTTCGTCCCGGGTCCATCTTCAGGAAGGGCTATACCGACAGCCCCAGAAATCGTTCCTACGTGGTCATGAATAGCGTGCTCTACCACCTCCACCCCGTGAAGGTAAAACGCCATGCCGTCAAGGTCAGCTACACACTCTGTCTAGGCGGATTGAGTTTCTTTCTATTCATCTTGTTGACCGTTACCGGCATTTTTCTCATGTTCTTCTACCGGCCAACCGCTGCCGCAGCATGGAGCGACATCGAGTCATTGCATACACAGGTCAGTTTCGGGCTGCTTGTGCGAAACATGCACAGATGGACAGCGCACTTAATGGTGTTAACGGTTTTCCTACATATGGCTCGCGTTTTCTACCACGGGGCCTACAAAGCACCTCGTGAATTCAACTGGGTTGTCGGAGTCATGCTTCTCAAACTCACCCTCTTATTGTCATTCACCGGGTACCTCCTCCCATGGGATCAGTTATCCCTCTGGGCGGTGACCGTAGGCACCAACATGATGGGCTTCACACCCGTATTTGGGGACCAGGTCCGGTTTGTTCTCTTGGGAGGCAAACAAATCAGCGCGGAAACATTGCTGCGCTGGTACGTACTGCACGTCTTGATGCTTCCCTTCGTCCTCGTCATATTCCTGGCGATCCACTTTTGGAGAGTCCGCAAAGACGGCGGCATCTCCGGTCCGCTTTAGGTCGAGGAGTAAGAACCGTTCCATGACCGAAATCCCCGAACATCTATTGAAAAGAAGTCAAGAAGCCAAAGCGAAAGCCGAAGGCGGAACCGGGCCGGTGCCCGAGAGCAGCGGAGCTTCAGACGACGATGGCGAAACCATCCCTCGATCGCTGCTCGAGCAAAGTCAACAAGGTGGAGTAACAGCGCCAGCAAGCGGAGGTGTCGCAACCATTGCACCCCCAGCTATGGCCGGTCCAAGCGGTAATACGCATCGCCTATTGACGGTTGTGAAATCAGGTTCAATTCAAGACGTCAAAGCCAACCCAGGCGACAAAGTACACGTGTGGCCGCATCTCCTTGCAGCAGAGTTCACCGCCGCTCTGTTTATAACCGCCTTTTCAATAGTGTTCTCGATCTTCATCAACGCCCCGTTGCTCGAGTTAGCAAACCACAACGCAACCCCTAACCCGTCCAAAGCACCCTGGTATTTCCTAGGACTCCAAGAACTATTAACGATGTTTGATCCGATGATCGCTGGGGTCACCATCCCAGGCATTGTGTTGGTGTTATTGGCGTTCGCCCCCTACATCGATCGCAATCCGTCGCAGGCACCTGAAGATCGTAAGTTCGCAATCTCCATCCAGACCATCCATCTCATGTTTTGGTCAGTGCTTGTCATAATCGGCTCGTTCTTTAGGGGCCAGGGTTTCAACTTCACCTATCCGTGGGACACCGGCCTCCACGGGATCTTCCACCTCTGAGGAGCAGCGCAGTGTCAAGCGGTACGGTCATCGCCATAGCCATTCCTGCGCTCGTCATCCTCGCGACAGTTGTCGGATTCACATCCCTGCGTCGACGCGACGCCCAAGGCTTAGGGCATCTGTCGCGCGAGACCCGCAAACGAGACGCAGGGACCATGGCCGCTGCACCAGTCAGTGATGAAGCTCGTGAACTTGAACAATCAGTAGCTCTTGCAAGGTTGAGTACCGAAGTAGCCGTTCCCGAACCGACAATCCCAGACGTTTGGACCCCGCCCGATCCCGAAGAAATCGGAGTCACCCGACGCCAGTTCCTGAATCGCGCCTCAGTCACCCTGATGACGATGGGCTTGTCGACATTTGGTGCCGCCAACATTGCTTTCCTTTGGCCCCGCCCGACAGGGGGATTTGGCTCCAAGGTGAAGATCGGAACCATCTCCTCAGTAAATGGCGTCATCGCATCATCATCCCCTGCTGTCAGCTTCTCTTATTTCTCGGAAGCACAGACCTACCTCCAGCCCTATCCGATGGACACCGCAACTCAGCAAGCGGCAGAAGCGGTTTATTCGGGATCAGTGCTGCAGGGCATCCAGATGGGGTACGTAGCGCTCTGGCAAAAATGCCCACATCTTGGTTGCAAAGTCCCGTCATGTGCCACCTCGCAGTGGTTTGAGTGCCCGTGCCACGGCTCCCAATACAACCGTGTGGGAGAAAAAAAGGCAGGCCCCGCTCCAAGAGGGATGGACCGTTTCCCAGTGATCATCGACGGAGACAAAGTCATCATCGACACCGGCAGCCCTTCCCAAGGCCCACCTATCGGCACCGATACCACGGGCCAAGGCCTAGAAGGGCCCCACTGCGCCTGATGATTACTGTCCTTGCTCCCCAATCCGCGTTGAATGTGGCAGGAGTGAATAACCCGTGATTTACGCTGCCACCACCGAACGTTCCATTGCCATGGTTCTTTTGGCCATTGTGGTCCTTGGTTGGGCGATCTATGTGTTCGTTAACATTCGTCGAAGCAAATCTGAGATTGGCAGCGAAATCGAACTCGCCGCCAACCGCGGGTCCCTACTAGACGACGAGGCCCTCGAAGGAAACCGTCTAGAACGAGTACAAGCTTTCGGCGTCCTGATGCTTTTAATCATCGCATTGGCGCTGCCGATCTATTGGCTGCGCGAAGGAGGACGGCGCTCCGGTGCCGAACAGGGCTTCGGTGAACGAGCAGCAGCGGCCGGACAACGGCTTACAGAAGAACTGGAATGTGTGGTCTGCCACGGAGCGGATTTGGGTGGAGCCAATTACGCGCCGGTAGTGCTCGATATTGGGAACCAGTTCAGCGACCAAGACTCATACATCGTAAAGACAACGTGGCGCGCACCCGCACTAGACACCATATTCACGCGTTTCGACACCGAGGCGGAAACGCTTAATGAAGTTGATGAGGTACGACAAATTCTGAATTATGGGCGAGGAGTGATGCCCGCATGGGGCCTCCCCGGCGGCGGACCATTGACCGCCCAAGAAGTCGACAACATTATTGCCTGGCTCTGGCAAGAACGCATCTCTGACGAAGAAGCCAGCGAGAGAGCTCTTTCTGCCAAACAGACTGCAATGGCTGCCGATCCGGAAAAAACTGAAGGGCAAGTACTTTTCGAACTTCATTGCGCCCGATGCCACACACCACGCTGGCCGGCTCGAGGACTCGCCCAGTTACCCAACAATGGCGGCCACGTCCAAGTAGTACCGGGTCCAGCCGGATCGGGCCGTTACGGGCCAGCACTGAACGTAGTCAGTCTGGAGCGACTGTTCCCCGACATCGAAGATCAAATTTCATTCATTACCCTCGGAGCCGCTGACAACGTGGCATTTGGTGAGTTCGCGAGGCTCGGAAACTATGGGATGCCAGGCTTCGGACGGGTACTTTCCGAAGAAGAAATCCGTGCTATCTCACAATACGAACGCAGCCTCGACCCCGCTGAACAATCCACGGTTCAGTTCACAGAACTGCATAAAACGGAGGACGACAAATGAGTCTGATGGCCATTGTCAGTTGGGACCCAGTCCTCACTGGGTACTTAGCAGTTCTCCTTGCTGTTCTCACCCTCTGCGGCTCGGTATACCTGCTGTTAGCAACCAACCTTGGAGTCAGACTTGGATTCCTGGTCGCGTGGACTGGATTTTGGGCCTGGACTCTAATAATGGGAATCATCTGGTGGTTCTTCGGAATCGGCTGGGTGGGCCACGGTCCCACCTGGGAAGTCACCCACGTCAGCACCAACCCAGAAGCTGTACCAATTGAGTTAGTCCAAGAATTAGATAACGACATTACGAACTCCCCTGGGGGCGGCTGGGAGGTTGTAATTGAGGCTGATGCCCAAGCAACTGCTGACTCCGCCGTCGTCTGTAACGGCACTGATCCCCGCCGGTTAGAGGCGGTCAATACCTGTCTCTTCAGCGCCGCGACTGACTACCAAATCCACCGAGTGATGCGCGTAGGCGGAGAACGCTACCGTCCCCTAGGCATTCCCGACAACGCTGTCACCCAGTACTTCATCCCAAGCCGAGGTCGCCCGCACTACGCGGCGGTGCAACTGCAGCCCTACAAGCCCTCACTCGACGTTGATCCCAACAAGCTCGGAGGTGACGGAAAAGTCGTGCTGCCCGTCGCTGAACTCGACCAAGCCGCTCCTACCTATACCGTCGTTATGGTTCGCGACTTGGGCAATCTAAGGCTTCGACCGGCTCTTTTCGCAATCTTCTCCGGGTTGGTGTTCGCTCTAGGGTGTTACCACCTGCACCGACGGGATCAAGCTGTATGGGCCGTCCGGGAAGCGGCAGGAAGCTGAATCAGGGAGAAGGGGAGAATTGAGATGGAGCAGTATCTCCCGGTTTTAAGCCTTGGCATACTCGGGGTCCTATTCGTTTTACTCAGCATCATTGCGTCTCGACTGCTCGCCCCCGAACGCAGTACTCTCGCAAAGAGATCTGCTTACGAATGCGGCATCACTGACCAGAGCCCGATACCTGAGCGGTTTCCCGTCAAGTTCTACCTTGTCGCGATGCTCTTTATTATGTTCGACATTGAGATCGTTTTCCTCTACCCCTGGGCAGTGGCTAACGACGAGCTAGGACTGTTCGGTCTTATAGCGATGACGATCTTTGCCGGTATTTTCTTTCTCTCCTTCGTGTACGAGGTTGCAAAGGGTGGCCTGAACTGGGGTCCGAGACGTCGATTGTTAACGCCAGCCACCAGCCCTGAGCGGACGACCACCTCGACGATTCGCAAAGTTGGCCTCGAGGGTCGACTCGACCTTCAGGCTGGGGCCAACGACTCAGAGGCGGCGTAATGGCAGACCTATCCGGTATCAAACACAAACTCGGCCTCGGCGACGACGGCCTCGCCGGGCTCGGACACAACATCATCACGGCGCCTATTGAAGAACTAGTGAAATGGGCCCGTCGTCGAAGCCTCATGCCAGCCACTTTTGGTCTCGCATGTTGCGCGATCGAGATGATGGCTACCGGAACTGCCCATTACGACATGGCGCGGTACGGAATGGAAACCTTCCGTGCATCACCACGTCAAGCTGATCTTATGATCGTAGCGGGTCGAGTTAGCCAAAAAATGGCTCCCGTACTGCGCCAAATCTACGACCAAATGATGGAACCCAAATGGGTGATCAGTATGGGTGTATGCGCGTCAAGCGGAGGCATGTTCAACAATTACGCGATTGTTCAAGGCGTTGACCAAGTGGTCCCAGTCGACGTATACGCACCGGGCTGCCCCCCGGGCCCAGAGACGTTGCTCCACGCGATTCTCGCTCTGCACGAAAAAATTCGTACCGGTGAACTCACTCAACGACGCGACGCAACTGGACGCGGAGCGGAAATAGCACTCGGACACGAACACGCACCAGACGCGCAACCAGCACCGATCATCATCCGCACTGGAGGTCTCTATGAGTGAGTCGACATCCTCGCTCGATGAGACGACTGAGCTAGCTGAATCAGACGAAGATCCAAGGGACACGGTAAAAAAACTTCATGGCGTTGCCGTTACTGACAGTAAAGGTCAAATCGTCCTACACCCCGCTGCGGAGGGTTATCACGACCTCATCCAGCTCTTGGTGGAAGAGGGCTACGCCGTCTGTGTAGATCTGTGTGGGGCGGACCATCTGGGAAACGCAACTCGGGTGTTGCCCGCGGCAATTGAGCCTGAGCGCTTCGAGTTAGTGGTCAATCTGCTTGATGTCCGCACGCCACGACGGCTCCGGGTCAGAGTGCAAATAGCGGAATCTGATCCTTCGATCCCAACTATCTCTGACATCCACCCAGGTGCCGAAGCGATGGAGCGAGAAACAAACGACATGTTTGGTGTTTGTTTCGAAGGCCACCCTGATCCAACCCCGATCTTGCTTCCCGACGGATGGGAAGGCCACCCACTACGCAAAGACTTCGCGATGGGGACGATCCCCGTCCAGTTCAAGGCGGTAGAGGGCCGATGACCAACCTGGGCCACCTCCGAAATCGAGATGCTGTCCTCAGAATGTCTGAAACTGAAGCAGAAGAACGAGCTGCGGTCGTCGACCCCGACGACGAACGAATGATCATCAATATGGGTCCCCAACACCCGTCAACCCACGGAGTGCTCCGAGTGACCATGGAGTTACAAGGGGAGACGGTTTTACGTTCTAAGCCAGTCATTGGTTACTTACATACCGGGATGGAAAAGACCGCCGAAGATCTCACATTTCTGCAAGGCCCTACGAACGTCACGCGGATGGACTACGCGGCCCCCCTATTCACCGAACTGACCTTTTCTTTAGCAGTAGAAGCCTTGCTCGAAATCGAACTTCCCGACCGATCCACATGGATCCGCATGATGATGTGTGAACTAAACCGCATGTCATCCCACCTTCTTTTCTTGGCCACTAACGGCATGGATCTAGGAGCTGTCGGAATGATGATCTACGGCTGGCGGGAACGAGAAGAAATACTTCGCTTCTTCGAGAAGGTGACCGGCCTTCGCATGAATCACAACTACATCCGACCCGGAGGAGTTGCAGCAGATCTCCCCGACGGCTGGCGAGAAGATATTCAGAACATTCTCGAAATTCTCCCTCAACGTCTCGAACAGTTCGATGTGCTCATGACCGGCCAACCAATCTGGCGTGAACGTACTCAAGGCATCGGCGTCATCACCACTGACGAAGCCCTTGCCTTAGGCGCCACCGGACCAATCCTGCGTTCCACCGGCTACGCCTGGGACCTCCGCCGAGCCATGCCGTACTTGGCCTACGACCAGGTCGATTTCGACATCGTGGTGGGGACCTATGGGGATACCTTCGATCGCTACGCAATACGACTTAACGAAATACGCGAGTCAATGCGCATCGTCGAACAGTGTTTAGAACTCATGCCCGAAGGCGCGTATCGCTCGGAGGATCGCAAAGTCACTCCACCACCACGAGCGCGTATCAACGAGTCGATGGAAGCACTCATCCACCATTTCAAAATTTTCACTGAAGGCTTTAAGGCGCCGCCAGGCGAGGTGTACACGGCCGTTGAATCGCCGCGAGGCGAACTTGGCTGCTATTTGGTTTCAGACGGCGGAGCCAAGCCTCAACGAATGCACATTCGGGCCCCGTCTTTCGCGAATCTCCAAACCCTCCCGCACATGATGCACGGTGGCCTCCTCGCCGATGCCATCGCCGTTATCTCATCGATCGACCCCATTATGGGAGAGGTCGACCGATGAAATTTTTCAGTGAAGAAAACTTGGAACTTGCAGATGTAATCATCAGTCGCTACCCCAAACCGCGGTCAGCCATGATCCCTTTATTGCACCTAGCCCAGGAGCAAGTTGGCTGGGTTACCGACGATGCCATGGCGGAGATAGCAGAACTAGTGGGCACGACAAGCGCTGAAGTGCTCGGCACATGCTCGTTCTACGAAATGTTCAAACGACATCAGGTAGGTACGTACGTGATCAATATCTGCGCCACGATGTCGTGCGCCCTAATGGGGGCAGAAGAACTCATGGAACACGCGGAGCGGCGTCTAGGTGTGAAAGCGGGCGGTACTACAGCCGACGGCATGTTCACGATCGAAGGGGCAGAGTGCCAGGCCGCATGCACAGAAGCCCCCTGCCTCCAGGTCAACTACCGGCACCGATATCGAGTTACCCCAGACGAATTCGACTCGATCATTGATGAGCTTTCCTCAACGGACCACAACGTGCCTGATCACGGCGTGCTGTCGCAGATACGACAACACATACCCGAAGATCGATTTGTGGGAGCGGTCCCTCCAGGGGATGTCGCATCGGCTCCAGTTTGGATGCACGACGAGGGGGTTGACTAGTGACCGAAATGGGTGGAACCCCTATTCCTCACGCCCCCGGATTCGTGGCAAACGACACCCCTCGGATTGTCACTGCACGATTTGACTACGAAGACTCACACACCTTGGAAAGGTATGAGGCCACAGGCGGATATCGAGGTCTTCGCAAGGCGCTCGAACGAACTCCTGAAGAAGTCCAAACCCAAGTACGCGATGCAACTTTGCTTGGACGCGGAGGCGCTGGCTTCCCCGCCGGGGTGAAGTGGGGATTTTGCCCTCCCGGAGTCTGGCCTCGATACCTGGTCGTAAACGGAGACGAATCAGAACCGGGGACCTATAAAGACAGACTCTTGATGGAGCTCGACCCGCATCAACTTATTGAAGGTTGTCTCATTGCTTGCTACGCCGTAGGCCTGAGTCAGTGCTTCTTGTACATTCGCGGGGAGATGGCCGTTGCCCAAGAACGGGTGGCGAGAGCCCTCAACGACGCCTACTCCGCTGGTTACATCGGCAAGAACATTCTGGACACGGAATTTTCGGTAGACATTATTTTGCATTGGGGCGCAGGCGCCTACGTGGTGGGAGAGGAAACGGCGCTTATTGAAAGCCTCGAGGGAAATCGGGGAATGCCTCGACTGAAGCCACCGTACTTCCCCGCATCGATCGGCCTATACGGTCAACCCACCATCGTCAATAACGTTGAAACCTTGTCAAATCTCCCCTGGATTCTGGAACACGGAGTGGAGGCCTTCACAGGTATTGGCACCGAGAGCTCCCCAGGAACTCGCATGGTTGCCGTCAGCGGTCACGTACAACGACCTGGGGTCTATGAAATCGTTAACGGGACCACCACATTTCGAGACCTTTTATACAGCAAAGAAATGTGCGGCGGGATTCGCGACGATAATCAACTCAAAGCTTTTGTACCGGGCGGAGGCTCCGCGCCGTGGTTTACCGCCGACCAACTTGACTTGCCTTTTGAGGCCAGCCAAGTAGGACCCCAAGGATCCATGCTTGGGTCAGGCGCCATCATGGTGATGGATGAAACCACCGATATCCCTGCAGCAGCGCTCACCCTTACCAAGTTCTACGCGCATGAGTCATGCGGAAAGTGTGTGCCATGCCGTGAAGGTGGTACCTGGCTTGAGCAGATACTCCGACGCGTAGTCGATGGTCGCGGAACACCACGCGACCTCGAATTGCTTATCGAGGTCGGTGAAACAATATGCCCCGGTGACTTTCCCCACGCGGCAATTCCATCCAAGGGAATCGAAGCAGTCCCCTTCCCATATCGCATGACCACAATCTGCTTCGTCGGGCCATCAGCTTTCGCTCCCATCCACTCAGCCCTCACCCTGTTCCGAGAAGAGTTCGAAGCGAAAGTCGCGGGTAATGAAAATCGAACCATGATCGAGGTGGCAGTCGATGTCCGATAAGCCACCAAGCGAAGTCACCGTTACCATCAATGGCGTTGAAGTCGAAGCTCGCCCTGGCGAAATGCTCATCGCGGCAGCAGACCGAGCCGGCGTTCATATCCCCCGATTCTGTTACCACGAACGTATGTCATCGGTGGGCATGTGCAGGATGTGTCTCGTCGATATCGATACCGGTCGCGGCCCAATGCTGCAGCCATCGTGCATGGCCCCTGTTTCTGAGGGGATGGTTGTAGACACCGAATCCGAGGACACTAAGCGAGCCCAGGAGGGCATTCTTGAATTCCTTCTTGTGAACCATCCTCTCGACTGCCCAGTGTGCGATAAGGGTGGCGAATGTCCCCTCCAAGATCAGACCATGGCCTATGGCCCCGGCGAGTCCCGATTTGTCGAAGAGAAGCGGCATTTCGAAAAACCCATTCCAATCTCCGATCTTGTTCATCTCGATAGAGAACGCTGCATCCTTTGTGACCGCTGCACACGATTTGCGGACGAGATCGCCGGAGACCCACTAATCCAGTTCACTGAACGCGGCAACTCGATGCAGGTATTGACTTTTCCGGACGAACCTTTCAATTCCTATTTCTCAGGCAACACGGTCCAAATTTGCCCTGTAGGTGCGCTTACCGCCGCGCCGTACCGATTCAAGGCCCGCCCCTGGGATCTGGAACAAGTTGAATCGACCTGCACCACATGCTCCGTCGGATGTCGCGTGGCCGTGGAATCTTCACGGAACGAACTTGTTCGATATCTAGGAGTCGACGTTGAGTCGGTGAACCACGGATGGCTTTGTGATAAAGGCCGGTTCGACTATGAGGCCATTAACAGCGACGAGCGACTAATAAGCCCACTGGTTCGAGATAATCAAGACCGACACCAGTTACTTGGCACTGACTGGGGTTCGGCGTTAGCTCGGGCCGCGGAAGCCATACAGCAGGCTGGCCCACAACGCGTCGGAATAATCGGCGGATCGAGACTGACTAACGAAGATGCCTATGCATGGGCAAAACTTGCTCGTGTCGTCATTGGAACTGACAACGTCGATGCCCAGCTAGGGGACGGCTTGCCGGCCGAAGTCGTATTGAGTCTCCCACCGGCAACCATTGCAGATGCCTGTGACGCGGACACAGTCCTTATCGTTGGCCCGGACCTCAAAGAGGAACTCCCGATCCTGCATCTTCGTCTTCGCGTAGCCGCCACTAAAGGCCAAACCAAGGTCATAGAAATAGGGCCAATTGCTACAGGTGCTGAACCCTACGCCCAACGCTCAATCCGCTGTCGGTCTGGTGAAGCAGCCAAAACTTTGACTGCCCTTTTGGAGGGCGACGATCCGCTAGGGAACCAACTCCGAGACGGATCGGTAGTGGTGGTCTTAGGACGCGCATCAATGGCAGAATCAGCGACTCCCGCCTTGGACGTCGCATCGGTCATCCGCGATCGGCTTCCCCATGCCACCTTCCTGCCTGCGTTAAGACGAGGGAACGTGCGCGGCGCCCTGGACATGGGTCTCGCACCAGGAATCCTTCCCGGTCGAACAACGATTGATCACCCAAGCGAATCTCTGACCAGCCGATGGCAGACTTTCCCCAAAAAAGCTGGTCTCGATACCACAGCGATGCTTCAAGCAGTAGTAGCTGGTCAACTTGACACACTTATTTTGCTTGGGGCCGACCCTCTGCATGATTTCCCTGACCGAACTCTCGCCGCCGAAGCTTTTCAACATGCCCAAACAGTCATAGCCATCGACAACTTCGTAACTGAATCTGTTGGACAAGCTGACGTGGTCATGCCAAGCACCGCCTACGGGGAGCAAGGTGGCACCACTACGAACATTGAGGGCCGAATCAGTCGCTTAACCCAAAAAATCACGCCACCAAGCTCAACACGCGATGACTGGATGATCGCCGCCGAGCTGGCTTGGCGTTTGGGTGGTGACATAGGCCTTAGCTCGCGAGAAGAAATTTGGCGCGAAATTGAACAAGTTGCACCAAGCCACGCGGGTGTGACTATTGACCGAATCTGCGCACCCGAAACCCACGAAGGCATCCTCGTTCAAGGAAGTTCGATAGAGCTTTCGTTACCAACACCGCAAGAACCACCTGTTGTCGATGGCTACGGACTACGACTTGTAAGTGGACGCAAATTATGGGACGCCGGAACCGGTGTTAGCCATAGCCCGTCGCTGCAGCACCTGGCTGAAGAGTCGATGTTAAGAGTTCATCCCAGTGACCTCCACCGTTTGGGGGTGTCGAGCGGGGCTGCTGTCCGAGTTATCTCAACCCGAACAACCGAAACACTCTTAGCCGTTGCGGATGACACCATCTTGCGAGGAACAGCGGTGCTCCCGTTTAATCAACCCGGAAGTAGAGCCAACCGATTTATAGATGCCACCGCACTTGTCAACGACATTCGGATTGAAACTCTGTGACCGGCGATCCCCTATACCTCGACGGCGTCGACCTCGTCGATATCGGCATCACGATCGCCAAAGTTGTCGTGGCGTTTACCTTTCTGCTTGTCGCCACCATGTTCATGGTTTGGTTCGAACGGAAGCTGATCTCGGACATGCAAAATCGGATCGGCCCCAATGTGGCCGGACCCTGGGGTTTACTCCAGACGTTTGCTGACGGTGTGAAATTCTTTTTCAAAGAGGACCTCCGACCTGAAAACGCCGACCCGCTAGTGTTTCGGCTAGCACCGTACATCTCGGCCGTGACCGCCTTTTTGTCCTTCGCCGTTGTCCCCATCGGCGGCTCATTCGGCGGTGGGTCCTCCGGAACTGTCACTATTTTCGGGCGGGAAACCTACCTTCAAGTAGCCGACCCTCCGATCGGCATTCTTTTTTTGCTGGCTATGTCCTCCATAGCTGTTTACGGGGTGATGCTTGCCGGCTGGGCTTCGGGCTCTAAGTATCCGCTCATTGGTTCCGTTCGCGCCTCAGCACAAGCTATTTCTTACGAGGCCGCGCTGGGCATGGCCACCGTTGTTGTTGTGGTGCTCGCCGGAACGTTGTCAACTCACGGTATCGTCGCCGCTCAATCCGGCGGCTTTACGCGCTGGTTCCTCGTCTCATCGGGAATCGTCCCATTTATCGTCTTCCTGATCGCGGCGACCGCTGAACTAAATCGGCCACCATTTGACCTGGTAGAAGCCGAACAAGAACTCGTCGGCGGATTTCACACCGAGTACTCATCGATTCGTTTCGCTTTATTCTTTCTTGCCGAATTCATGAACGTCATCACCATGTCGGCAATCATGGTCACCCTTTTCTTTGGCGGCCCTGCCGGCCCGATTTTCTTCGGTATGACCTGGTTCTGGCCCACAATTTGGTTCCTACTTAAAGTCCTCGCGTTCCTCTTCGTGTTTGTCTGGTTCCGGGCGACTCTTCCAAGACTTCGCTACGACCAATTAATGAATCTGGGTTGGAAGCTGCTAATCCCACTCATTCTTTTCTGGCTGATGTTCATCAGCTTAAAAGAACTGCGCGCTACCTATAACTGGAATTGGGTAGTGACCTATGGAGCAGCCGTCGTCGCATTAGCGATAGGAGCTTCCCTTCTCACCATGGCGTTGCGAGCCGGTGACCGCGCATACCAGGAAGAACTAGAGGAGGTGTAATGGGCTACCTCGACGGTTTCAAGGTCACCTTTCTGAAGCTATTCGAAGAAAGGGTCACCACTGAGTACCCCAAAGAAAAGCGTCCGAAGCCGCCGCGATTCCATGGCCGGCACGTCCTCAACCGCTACGAAGACGGCATGGAAAAATGTATCGGCTGTGAACTATGCGCGGGTGTGTGCCCGGCGAAATGCATATACGTCAGAGGTGCTGATAACCCCGAGACATCTCCCGTATCACCAGGGGAGCGTTACGGATACGTCTACGAAATCAACTACCTTCGCTGCATCCACTGCGACCTGTGTGTCGAAGCTTGCCCCACCGAAGCAATCACCGAATCCAAGTTGTTTGAATTCAGCTTCGACAATAGAGAGGACGCCATCTACACGAAAGCAGAATTGGTCGTCGACGATGATGGTCTCCCACAACGTCAACCCTGGGAGCTTTGGCATGATGGGGATGACTCGGACACCTCTGGTTGGATGCGAGCGACGGCTTCATCTGGAAACCCTGATTATCAAAACCGAATTGCCTGGAGCGGCGAACTTGGCTATGGCGTGCGAGCCCCAGAAATAGGTCAGCGCACCTCAAACGTTGAAGACGAAGCTGAAGGACCTGAGGAGCAACATCGAAGCGCAGATGCGAGAGGTCAACATTAATGGTTGACACGCTCGTTTTCGTCGCCGCCGCTGTTATCTGCCTCGTCGGAGCTTTAGGCGTGGTTCTCGCCCGCAACCCTGTCCACTCAGCGCTCATGCTAGTGATGACTCTGTTTGGCATAGCAGTTCAATTTGTAGCCCAAGAAGCGCATTTCCTCGCCGCGGTCCAAGTGATTGTCTACGCAGGCGCGATCGTTGTCCTCTTCCTTTTCGTCATCATGTTGTTAGGAGTTGATAGAGCCCAGAATCTCGAAATGTCTTTCTTGCCTGTCCAAAAATGGGCAGCCCTGTTATTCGCTTCGGGTTCACTAGCCGTCGTTGTGGCACTAATCGTCGTCGTCGGAGAGCCCGTCACGGGGGTCCACGCGATGGGCGGCACCCTCGGAGGTACCGACGACGTGCGGCTTTTAGCCCGGTCACTGTTTTCTGACTATGTGTATGCCTTCGAACTGACCTCCCTTTTGCTTGTGATTGCCGTAATTGGAGCAGTAGTTCTAGTTCGCAAACCGAAACAGACAAACCCCGTAGCTGCCGAAGACGGGGGTGGTACCTGATGGAAATCACCACTGGCTGGTATCTGGTTTTAGGGGCTTTACTTTTCGTGATCGGCGGTACTGGATTGCTGATCCGTCGAAATCCACTTGTAATGCTCATGTGTGTCGAGTTAATGCTCAACGGAGTCAATCTGAGCTTTGTTGCCTTCTCCCGAACGCTTGGTGACATCGGCGGGCAAACAGTCGTGTTCTTCGTATTGGTAGTCGCTGCTGCCGAAGTAGTAGTTGGCTTAGGACTAGTCGTAGCCATTCTTCGCCGTCAACCTGGTTCGACGGCCGACGATCTTTCGGCGTTAAAGGGCTGATGGGGTGGTCGAATTAGTTTGGCTTATTCCCGCCCTGCCACTGATCGGGTTCGTTCTACTGCTCGTAACGGGGAATTTGCTGGGAGAGCCCCGCGCTGGGTGGATTGCGACCATAGCCGCTGGCGCCTCTTTCTTGGTCACCTTAACGGTGTTCGTCGGACTGCTCGGTCAAGACAGCCACGGCGGCGAACGCTCCTACGAACTCGTTCTTTTCGAATGGCTTCCCGCTGGTTCCCTTCAGGTAGAAGCCGGATTTCTGGTCGACCCACTATCGGTGACAATGGCGCTCTTTGTCACTGGTGTCGGAGCCCTCATCCACCTTTACTCCATTGGCTACATGCACGGAGATCCGAAATATTCAAAATTCTTCCTGTACCTAAACCTGTTCCTTTTCTCGATGCTGATGCTTGTGCTCGGCAACAATTTGGTAGTCACCTTCCTTGGATGGGAAGGCGTTGGAGCTTGCTCATATTTCCTGATTTCGTTCTGGCATCACCGAGAGAGCGCAGCTACCGCAGGGAAAAAAGCGTTCGTCACTAACCGCGTTGGCGATTGGGGCTTCATGGTCGCAACCTTCGCCATCTGGTCCGCATTAGGCACCGTCACCTACACCGAAATCGCGAAGTCACCAGCCATGGCAGCGACCACAGGAACAGCCGTCTCCCTCCTCTTACTTGTTGCTGCTGCAGGTAAGTCCGCCCAGTTGCCCTTGTCCGTCTGGCTGCCCGACGCAATGGAAGGTCCGACTCCGGTTTCGGCCATGGTTCACGCCGCGACGATGGTCACCTCTGGTGTTTATCTCCTAGTCCGGATGAACAATGTCCTCACGGACGACGCCCTAATTGTGATTGCGGTCGTTGGCGCGGCAACAGCCCTTTTTGCCGCCTTATGTGCTGTAGCACAACACGACATCAAAAAGGTGCTCGCTTATTCGACTATCAGCCAACTCGGCTACATGTTCCTGGCAATCGGTTCAGGAGCGTACGTAGCAGCAATCTTTCACGTGATAACACACTCGTTCTTCAAGGCGCTTTTGTTTCTTGGCTCCGGTTCAGTAATCCACGGAATGGGTGATGAACAAGACATGCGGAAGATGGGTGCATTGCGTTTAGCCATGCCAATCACCGCCGCGACATTCATTGTGGGATGGCTTGCTATTGCAGGTGTTCCGCCATTCGCAGGTTTCTGGTCGAAGGACGAAATTTTGCTAGCAGCCTGGGAACAGAAAAATATTGGCCCCCTTCTCTGGTTTGTGGGGCTCATCACAGCACTCCTCACCGCGTATTACATGAGCAGACAGGTCTTCCTTGTGTTCTTCGGAGATCAACGCTGGGATGAGGAGGCACATCCGCATGAATCCTCGTGGACTATGACGACCCCACTTTGCATTCTCGCGGGAGCAGCGATAATCGGCGGCGCCATAAACCTCCCACTGGTGAAAGATTGGCTCGTCCTTGAACACTTCCTAGAACCGGTCTTCAACCACCCACATCAGTTCTCGTCCGGCACCACCACCAAGGTTGTGTTGGCAGTGATCTCTGTCTGCGCAGGCCTCGCAGGAATCTCGATTGCAATTCTTAGCTGGTTGACCAGACGGATCCCAACGGACCGTCTCGAACCTGAGTTTCTTGAGAACGCTATGCATGTCGATTCGACATATGCGCGTGTCGTTGCTGGGATCGGAACCACCGGCTTCCAAGCAGCGGCCGACATCGACAAACAAATCGTGGATGGAGCTGTTAACGGCGTCGGCAAACTAACAATGAGAATGGCGCAGTTCATCCGACCCGCGCAATCTGGATATATCCGGAACTATGCCATCGGAGTAGCAGTAGGCGCCCTTGCGATAGTGGTTCTCCTGACCTGGGGGCTGTTGTTGTGATTGAACTCTTCGCCTCCCAAAATGCATCGTCGTTTCCCGTCCTGAACGCCATAATCATCGTTCCGGCGATGGGTGCGCTTGTCGTCGTGCTTTTGCCTAACAGCAGACCCGAAATGATGCGGCCAATCGGCGCAATCTTCGCCTCCATTGCCGCGGCTATGTCGCTCTATGTGATGACACAGTTCTCGAGCCACGACGCGGCATTCCAGTTCGAGTCGATCCAATCTTGGATTCCAGCCCTAGGTATCAACTGGCACGTGGGCGTAGACGGTATTTCGCTGTGGTTAGTCGTTCTAACCGGTCTCATCACCCCGATCGTGCTTTTAGGGGTAGACCCACATCACGATCCAAAGCCATACACGGCTTGGCTGTTGCTGTTGCAGGCGGGTTCATTCGGTGCATTCTTGGCACTCGACCTCTTCTTGTTCTTTGTCATGTTCGAGATTGTCTTAGTCCCGATGTACATGTTGATCGGCGGTTGGGGCTATGACGATCGCCGCTACGCGGCCACGAAATTCTTCCTCTATACCATGGCCGGTTCAGCCCTGATGCTTGTGGCTATTGTCAGCGTCGCGACCTTAAGCGCCGGTGACCAAGGCATCACATTTAGCGTGATTGAGCTCGCGGAACGCCAAGCCCTGTCAACCAACACAGCGCGCTTGTGTTTCTTGGCCTTCGCTCTCGCTTTCATTATCAAAGTGCCGATCTTCCCGATGCATACGTGGCTTCCTGACGCACACACTCAGGCACCCACCGCGGGGTCGGTGGTACTAGCTGCGGTGATGTTGAAACTAGGCACCTACGGGCTGCTGCGTTTCGGTCTTTACCTTTTTCCCGAAGCATCAGTCTGGTCGGCACCGACGTTGGCCACCTTGGGGGTAATTGGAGTCATTTACGGCGCCATCGTCGCTGCGATGCAAAAAGACCTGAAGCGGCTCGTGGCGTATTCCTCGGTAGCCCATATGGGTTTCATTGTTCTGGGTATCTTCGCCTTCACAACACAAAGCTTGGAAGGCGGAGTACTGCAGATGGTTAACCACGGTCTATCGACCGGGGCCCTGTTCCTACTCGTCGGAATGCTTTATGAGCGACGCAAAACGCGTGCTATCGAAGAACTCAGCGGCATCCAATCCGCCGCCCCAATTTTCGCGGGGTTCTTCACCATCGTGATGCTCTCATCCATCGGTGTTCCTGGCTTGAATGGGTTCGTTGGCGAGTTCCTGATTTTGATTGGTTCTTACGAAACGCGTCGCTGGTGGACGATTATTGCGGCCGCCGGCGTCATCCTTGCAGCTCTGTATCTTCTTTGGGCGTATCAGCGGGTCTTCCACGGTGAACCGACACCAACCGATGAGGCAACCCGCGACTTGACACTGAGGGAAGGTCTGATCCTCGCTCCATTTGTCGCGGGAATTCTGTTTCTAGGGATATACCCCAAGCCATTGCTCGACCGAATAGAACCCGCAGTAGACGTGCTAATCGCCCACATCGAGGACCATTCGGACTATGAGCGCCCCAGCCCGGCGGCTCCAGTCGTCGTGGATCTCGATCAACTCGGCGAGGATGGCCACTGATGAGTGGCCTTCCTCACTTGGCGTTCGCTGGACCATCAATTGACTGGTGGGCCCTGTTACCCCAGATGATCCTTCTAGGAGCCGCACTCCTGATTTTGCTCCTCAGTGCTCTAGCTCCCCAACGAACGTCCAGTGGCCTCGCCACGGTAATAACGCTTTTCGCGGCGGTAACTGCCTACATCGTCGCTCTTGGTTTGTGGAGCGACGTTAAGACCGAAGGCCCTTCGGCCACTGTTGCGTCAGCCTTGGGAGTAGACGGTTTCAGCATCTTTTTCACAATATTGATTTTGGTGGCATTGGCAGCAACGGCTTTGCTTGCCCATAACTACCTCGACCGTGAAGACATTGATCCTCCAGAATTCCACGCCCTTCTTCTTTGCTCGGCTGCGGGTGCCATCGTCATGGCTTCCGCAAACGACCTCATCGTTATGTTCCTCGGGTTGGAAGCGTTATCGATCGCGCTTTACGTCATGATCGCGATGCACGCTCGTCGCCCAGAAGCTCGCGAGTCCGCGATGAAATACTTCGTACTCGGAGCGTTCAGCTCAGCTTTTCTGCTTTATGGGATAGCTCTGACTTACGGCAGTACCGGGTCCACCAACTTGGTACATGTGCGGGACTACCTGGACGCAGTGGTATTTCGAGACCAACACTTGCTCATGGCGGCGATGGCCTTACTTCTTGTTGGTTTCTCATTCAAAGTTGCCGCGGCTCCATTCCACTTCTGGGCACCAGATGTCTACCAAGGAGCTCCGAGTCCGGTAACCGGATGGATGGCGTCGATCGCTAAAGCAGCCGGCTTTGCGGCTCTGCTGCGGGTCTTCTTTGCGGCATTTGCAAGTCATGACGCTGATTGGGCACCCGTCGTTGCCGTTCTCGCATTTCTTACGCTGCTCGTCGGTGCAGTGATGGCGATCCTGCAAACTGACGTGAAGCGCATGTTGGCGTTTTCGTCAATTAGTCATGCCGGATACGTCCTAGTGGCTGTGCAGTCAGCCAGCGCTAACGGCACCTCAGCGGCGCTCTTCTACCTCTTTACCTACACGTTCATGGTTCTAGGTAGTTTCGCCATCATTGGAGCAATGGGGGTAGACGGCGAACACCCTCTCGACCGATATGCGGGTCTGGGGCGCAGCCGGCCGGTCCTGGCCATGGCTTTCACAATCCTGTTATTGGCTCAGGCCGGTGTACCGCTTACTTCGGGTTTCGTGGGGAAGTTTCAAGTCATCGCGGCGGCCGTTGAAGGTAGGGGCTATTTGTTAGCGTCAGTTGCGATGCTCAGCGCCGTGATCGGCGCTTTTATGTATCTGCGAATCGTGATGGCTATGTATGTAGTGGACGACGGTGTTGAAGGGCCGTCCCCGACGGTGCACTGGACCGTGTCCATCGTCTTAATCGGCGTCGTCGGCTTCACTCTCCTCATCGGGATTGTGCCCCAATTCCTCATCGAATTCGCTGAGGATGCAGTGCCAGTGCTGATTAGGGGATGACATTGTTCACCCTTCGAGGCCAAGCCCCTAAACCCTCTGCCATGAGAATCAAAGATCGTGTCGAAGAATCACGTCTTTTGCCTCTGCGGCGGGGTAGCTTTCTCTACGTCCGGAACCCGCGGAAAGAGGCACCGCGCTGGGTTTTGGAAAGCCCGGAAGCCCCTAGCTAGCCTCGGTAATCGTGTCGGAATTACTGCGGAGTTACCTGACCGTCGGCATCTTCGGTGTTGCAGCTGTAGCTATGGCTGGAACCATGCTGACTATTGCGCGCATTCTTCGTCCGCAACGGCCCACCGCACAGAAACTGATGGCTTACGAAAGTGGTGTCGATCCCGTAGGGGGAGACTGGGCCCAGAGTCAGATTCGGTATTACGTCTTCGCTGTTTTGTTCGTCCTTTTTGACGTTGAGGCAGTCTTTATCTTCCCATGGGCGACGCGACTAGAGATCTACGGCACGTTCGGACTTGTCGAAATGGCCATCTTCATTTTCATTCTTGTGCTCGGCTTGTTTTACGCCTGGCGCAAGGATGTTCTGCGGTGGGTGTGAGGAAGGCTGTCTAAATGGGACTCATCGAACAAGGCAAGATGCCAAAGCCCCTCAGTTGGTTACTCAACTTTGGACGCGCTCGGTCGTTATGGGTTTACCAGTGGGGCTTGGCCTGCTGTGCCATCGAAATGGGGGCGGCTTTTGCATCACCGCGCTATGACGTGATGCGCCTTGGGGTAATCCCATTCCCCGCTAGTCCTCGACAAGCCGACCTAGTTGTAATTTCTGGAACCGTCACCGACAAGATGGCTCCGGTGATCCGCCGTCTGTACGAGCAGATGCCTGAACCGAAATACGTGATTTCTATGGGTTCGTGCGCGAACTGCGGTGGACCTTATTGGGATAGTTACTCGGTGACCAAAGGTGTTGATCAGGTCATCCCCGTTGATGTGTATGTTCCCGGCTGCCCTCCCCGGCCTGAAGCGCTTCTTGAAGGAATAGTGCTGCTACAAGAACGAATCCAGAAGGAAGACATAACTGAAAAATGGCGGGGCCAGCCCATCGTGGTGGAGGGCTGACTCAATGGGTGACCAACCGACCCCAGAGGAAACGCTGCCTGCCGATGAAGATAGAGAGAACCTATTAACCGAGCTTTCTGAAAGTCTGGGCGAAATACTTGTCGACTCGTATCTGCGTCCCCACGAAGATCTTTGGTTGAGAGTTCGAGTCGACAACTGGCATGACGCAGTGAGAACAGCCAAGGACGCTGGCTTCGCATACTTTGGCTTTCTTTCAGCGATCGACTGGAACATCGCACCAGAAGGTCGATATGAGAACACTGAGTTTGACGCGGGGCTCATCGAAGAAGATGAAGAGCCCGTCGAACTTGACGCTTCCACCGGCTACGCGGGTGGAGATACCCGATTCCAACTGTTGATGCAGCTGCACTCGCTTGACCGGCAACTCGGCGTAATTCTAAAAGCGGACCTCGGTGAAGACTTGACCGTCGACACCATTCGTGACTTGTTCCCCGGCGCCGACTGGCATGAACGCGAGACCCACGAAATGTTTGGCATCGTGTTTCAAGGCCACCCAACACTGCAACCGTTGTATCTGCCAACCGAGTTTGAAGGTCATCCTCTAAGAAAAGATTTTCCATTGCTGGCCCGACAGGTTAAACCGTGGCCAGGGGTTGTCGACATCGAAGAAATCCCCGAGCACCTAGAAGCTCAACTGGAAGCTGAAGTCATGGCTGCCTTCGAAGCCGAAGGAGGTGAAGCATGACAGCTACCTCCGATCGAGAACAGATGGCCTACGTGTCTGCTCAGGCCGCTGATGCTCGAATAAACGTTGAGCTCGATACCGGAGACATGACCCTGAACATTGGGCCTCAGCATCCCGCTACTCACGGAACGCTCCGCATTGCCGCCCGGTTGGATGGGGAACAGGTAATCGCGGCTGAACCGATCATGGGCTACATGCACCGCGGCTACGAAAAGTTGTGCGAAGTACGCACGTACCCCCAATGCACCACCCTCATTAATCGGATTGACTGGCTCGGGAGTTTCGCAAACGAAGTTCCCTTCATTCTTGCCGCGGAACGTCTAATGGGAGTAGAGGCTCCGCCTCGAGCCCAATGGATTCGTACCATCCTGTTCGAACTGAGCCGAATCGCCAATCTGTCGCTCTTTTTGGGCGACATGGGAGTCCAAGTTGGGGCACTAACCCCCGTTTTCTTCGCGTTCCGAGACCGCGAGCGCGTTCTGAACCAAATCGAGGAAGTAACTGGCGGGCGCTTCCATCCGAATTTCGACCGAATCGGGGGGCTTAAGGACGACATTCCAAAGGGTTGGGTTGATGAGACCCGTTCCGTGATGGTGAAAATGCGCACCTTCTGCGACGAGATGGAAGACCTATTGGTTGGCAACGAAATCTTCCAAGCTCGATGCCGGGGCGTTGGTGTGATCCCCGCGGATATGGCTCTTGGCTACGGACTCTCCGGCGCAAACCTTCGCGCGAGCGGAATCGACTGGGATCTCCGACGAGACGCGAACCCAGGTTTGGCATGGGATCAGATCGATTGGCGGGTATGGACTCATCCTGATGGAGATTCCTTCGCCCGTTATTGGGTTCGTTTACAAGAAACACGCGAAGCGACACGAATGGTTGACCAACTGCTCGACGGAATTCCGAGTGGGCCGATCATGGCTAAGGTGCCGCGGATCATCAAAGTGCCCGCAGGCGAAGCCTATATCTCTACGGAAAACCCGCTCGGAGAGATGGGGTATTACGTAGTCAGCAAAGGCGATCTAGGACCATTCCGAGTCAAGATACGTACCCCTAGCTTCAACAACATCTCTGTCGTACCGTGGGTGATGAAGGGCGTGTACGTACCCGACGTCATCACCATTTTGGGTTCCCTGTACTTCATTTTGGGGGACATCGACCGGTGATGTCGCTTCTCGCCCTCCCGTATTGGCAAGAGACCGCCATAAAACTCGGTTTAGCCCTAGTGGTAATTCCGACGGCTTCGCTTATTCTCGTTTACCTCTTCCTTTTCAAGATGATGGCCTTCATGCAAAGCCGTCTTGGGCCGAACGACACAGGCCCCTATGGGTCGCTTCAGCTCGTAGCCGAGGCGATCAAGTTTCTTCAGAAAGAGGACATTCACCCCGCCCAAGCCGATCGGCGTGTTTTCCGAATGGCGCCGGTTGTAGTGCTTGCCTCGACCTTCTTGCTCTACGTGGTCCTTCCCGCCGGTCCCGACGCCGTCGTCCAAAATCTCGATACTGGCGTTTTTTATGCAATGGCAGTCTCTTCGCTGTCGGTACTCGGCATTTTGATGGCAGGTTGGGCGTCGGCAAACAAGTACGCCCTTCTGGGTGGGTTGCGCGCTGCGGGACAGCTAATCGCATACGAACTGCCACTAATTCTTGCAGTAATGGGTGTCGTCATTCAGGCAGAAACCCTCAACCTGCAGGGGATTGTTGAGGCACAAGCGACAGGGGAAATTTTTGGGTTTGGCGCCATTGGCAACCCATTTATCCTCACTCAATTTCTGGCCTTTCTCATTTTTATGATCTCAGCGCAGGCGGAACTCACCCAAACTCCGTTTGACATGCCTGTTGCCGAAACGGAGCTTGTCGGTGGATTTCATGTCGAATACACCGGGTTCAGATTTCTGTTGTTCTTCATGGCGGAGTTTGGAACAGCCTTCGCCTTTTCGGCTCTTGCCGCTGTCATGTTCCTCGGGGGATGGTGGATCCCCGGATTTGATGTTGACGACAACGTCTTAAATATTCTCGGTCCCGGCGTGATGCTTGCCAAGATTCTCTTAATCGCATTTTTCATCTTCTGGGTTCGCTTCACCTATCCAAGGCTTCGCGAGGACCAACTCCAAAAATTCGCTTGGAAAGTACTCATTCCTTTGGCTCTCGGGAACATTGTGCTTACCGGAATATTTAAGGTGGTGTTCTAATGCCGCAGCTTCCGGGTCTTATAAAGGGTTTGGGTGTGACTGCCCGAACTGCAGGCCGGACCCTCTTTCCCAAACGCGGGTGGAAAACAATAATTCCAGCCCCTCAGAAAGGTGCCGTTACTGTTCAATACCCGCACGAAAAAGAAGCACCTCCCGATCGTGCGCGTGGCGTTATAGCGCTTCACGAGGAGAACTGCACGGCTTGCATGCTCTGCTCACGATCCTGCCCGGACTGGTGCATTTACATCGAAGGTCACAAAGTCAAAGCCCCGCCCAGACGCGCTGGAGGCAAACCGCGAACGGTGAATATGATCGACCGTTTCGACATTGACTATGCCCTGTGCATGTATTGCGGGATATGCGTGGACGTGTGTCCGTTCGATGCGTTGTTCTGGACACCTGAGTACGAATACAGCGAGCCTCGGATAGCGGACTTGCTTCACGACAAGGATCGCTTGGGTGAATGGATGGACACGGTCCCTGACTTCCTTGATTATGAGGCAGGTTCGGAACAAAAAGTCAGAAAGGTTCCAAGGTAGGGCTGCATGGTTGCGCAGAACATTTTCTTTGGGGTCATCGCGGCCATAGTTGTCGTTTCCGCATTGCGGATGGTGACGACGCGCAACATTGTTCATGCAGCCCTGTACTTAGTAGCAGTACTTGCCGGACTTGGGGCCCTCTATATCCTTTTAACGGCCGAGTTTGTGGCGACGACTCAAGTCCTGGTTTACATCGGGGCAGTGATGGTTCTCTTCTTGTTCGGCATCATGCTTACTAAGGCGCCCTTGGGCGGTGTGATGGAAATGACGGGAGCTCAATGGCCGATAGCGGCCGTTGTGTCTCTTCTCATAGGAGGTGTCACTGTCTATTCACTGATGGCTCGTTTTGGATCTGATCGTCTCACAAGTGATGGCCCGATCTTTCGGACAGCGGACGTTTCGGATGAAGTTTTTTCCACTTATATCGTCCCTTTCGAGGCGGTATCAGTGCTCTTATTAGCCGCTCTCATTGGGGCTATCGTCCTAGCGAGGAAGGACTGACGTGCTGCTAAACCAGTTCTTGATTCTGGGCGCTGTGTTGTTTGCGATAGGTGTCTATGGCGTACTTGCGCGACGCAATGGCGTGATGGTGCTGATGTCTATCGAGTTGATGCTTAACGCCGTCAACATCAATTTGGTGGCCTTCGGAGTGCAGCACGGCGTTGTGTCTGGTCAAGTTTTTGCGGTGTTCGTCATAGCGGTTGCGGCTGCAGAAGTTGGCGTGGGTCTTGCCATCGTTCTGCTCCTCTATCGCAACCGCCGCAGCATCAATGTCGAAGACTTCGATTTGATGCGGGGATAGGGCAGCGCTATGTGGATGCTAGAGAACGCTTTCATAATTCCCCTCATACCGGCTATCTCCTTTGTCGTGATCCTCTTGTTTGGCAAGCGATTCATTGGACCGGATCGCGTTCACGTTGTGGGAATCACGGCCCTTGGCCTTGTGTGGGTCCTATCAGCGTTAGCGGCTTTTCAATGGACACAGCGTGTGGAGCATCCACCACCTGACGCAGTTGTTCAGATGGCATCTCATGCTGATGATCATGCTGATGATCATGCTGATGATCATGCTGATGATCATGCTGATGATCATGCTGATGATCATGTGGTGGTATCCGAAAACAATTCAGGTGACGCGCATGGAGGAGGTCATTCCAGCCCTCTGATTCGCCCGGTTATTTCAACTTTTTCTCAATGGTGGTCCAACGGAGGAATCGAATTTTCGGTTGGCACCCTTGTCGATGGCCTAACTGTTTTGCTGCTTATAGTCGTGGCCTCTATCTCCCTTCTCGTCCACATCTACTCAACTGAATATGTAAAGGACGACCGCCGATACGTTCATTACTACGCCTTCTTAAGCCTCTTCACCGCAGCCATGTTGTTCTTTGTGATGGCGCAGAACATCGTTCAACTAATCGTTGGATGGGAACTCGTCGGCGTGTGTTCGTTTGTCCTCATTGGGCACTGGTGGGAGGAAAAACCGAACACGGACGCGGCCTTAAAAGCATTTCTAACTAATCGCGTCGGAGATATAGGACTTCTCGTTGGAATTATCGTCCTATGGGGCACCTTCCAAACCTTCGATATCGATGCCATCAACACCCTCATAGCGGCGGACCCAGGAGCGCATCACCTAGCGCTTCTCGTCGCCGCATGTTGCCTAATGGCCGCGGTTGCCTCGAAATCTGGTCAGTTCCCGCTCCACACATGGCTACCGGATGCGATGGCAGGTCCCACCCCAGTATCTGCGCTCATTCACGCCGCCACGATGGTCGTAGCGGGTGTCTACATGATTGCCCGGCTCTACCCCGTTTTTTACGAAGGCTTGTCCGTCGGCACTAGCTCAATCAACCTCATGGCTTTCATCGGAGGGTTCACTGCACTCATTGGTGCGGCTCTCGCGTTCGCGCAATGGGATATCAAAAAAGTGTTGGCCTACTCGACAGTTTCTCAACTTGGCTACATGGTCATGGCTCTCGGCGTCGGTGCTTGGACCGCAGCAATATTTCATTTATTCACCCACGCTTTCTTTAAAGCGTGCTTGTTCTTAGGGGCAGGATCAGTCAGCCACGCAGCCCACCACACGTTCGATATGCGAAAGATGGGCGGGCTGAAGAAAGACATGCCCCACACCTATCGAACGTTTGTTATCTCGTCGCTGGCCTTAGCGGGGATTTTCCCGTTCGCAGGGTTCTGGTCGAAAGACGAAATTCTGCTTGGATCACTCGTCGGCCAAAAAAATAGCTACCCCCTGATGCTTATATTTGGGTGCGTAGTTGCCGTTATGACGGCGGCGTACATGACCCGAGTCATTTGGTACACATTCCACGGCGAATTTAGAGGCGAGGGTCACCCCCACGAGTCGCCGAAAATGATGACCACGCCGTTGTGGATTCTTGCAGGCATGGCAGTTATCGCCGGAGTATTCAACCTGCCGGGCCCAGTACTAGAACCCTTCGGATTGGAAGGGCTTGCTCATCGAATCCAAACTTACGTGGAACCCTCGGTTTATCTGAGTGGATTAGGACTCTCGCATCCGGATCCCTCGCTCACCATGGCTCTGGTCGGTTTAGCGCTAGCAGTGTCAGGCATTGTCGTCACATACCTCTATTACTGGCGTCGTGTCGGTCTCCACGGCATGACCGAACGCAACCGGTATGCCAAAAATGGTTACACCTTCTTAGAAAACAAGTATTACCTCGATCATCTCTACAACGACGTGATCGTCGAAACAGTTAAACGCCCCATCGCTAATTGGGCGAACCGCGTCAATCAAAATGTCCTAGACCGAGTAGTTGACAGAGCAGGTGAGACTGCTCGAGATACCGGACGTTGGATCTACAAGTGGATTGACCAAGGCGCCATTGACGGATCCGTCAATGCTGCCGCGCGCGGCGCTGATTCCTCTGGCGAGGGTCTGCGCGCTATCCAGTCCGGAAAAATCCAGAACTACGGCCAGCTGCTTTTCGGATCAGCAGCGGTGCTGGCCATAGTCTTCGTGATCGTCGTATAGGAGCAGCAGAGTGGAAGCCACAGGATTTGATACTTGGGTCTTGAGCCTGGCCGTGTTCCTGCCCTTGGTAGGCGCACTAGTCATCATGATGATCCCCAAAGCCTACGAAGCGGAGCTGAAACTGGTCGCGCTCGGCTCGTCGCTAGTAGCGCTCATCGTCGGGGTCTACTCGGCGTTCCAATTCGATTACGGCGCCGCAGGCGATCTTCAATTTGTTGTCGACAAGGGTTGGATCGACGTCATCAACAGCAGGTACATCGTCGGACTGGACGGGCTTTCATTGCCGTTGCTGCTCCTGTCATTGGTAGTAGTGCCATTGTGTCTCATCTACAGCTGGAATCACGTTCCTGAACCGGGCAACACTAAAGCATTCTTCATACTGTTGCTGATTCTGTCGACCGGAATGAACGGCACGTTCGTTGCACAAGACATGATTCTCTTCTTCGTCTTCTTTGAAGTCGTTCTGCTCCCGATGTACTTCCTAATCGGCGTCTGGGGCGGAGAGGAGCGTCGCTACGCATCACTCAAATTCTTCCTCTATACATTGTTCGGTTCAGCTCTCATGATCATCAGCTTCCTGGCGCTGTTCTTCCTCTCGAAAGACTCGTCAGGTGAGTTGCTACACACCTTCGATATGAGGGTCCTGAGCGATGTCGCGGGCGTAGGAATCATAAAGAACACACAGGTATGGATCTTCGCAGGTCTTTTCATGGGCTTCGGTATCAAAGTTCCAATGTTCCCGTTCCATACATGGCTGCCGGATGCTCATACTCAAGCTCCGACCGTTGGATCTGTCATCCTTGCTGCGGTGCTCCTCAAGTTGGGCACCTACGGATTCGTTCGGATAGCTATCCCGTTCCTGCCCGAAGGCGCCGTCTCATGGGCTCCCTGGATAGGGCTACTCGCAGTGATCGGCATCATCTACGGAGCACTGGCTTGTCTCGCGCAGACCGACATGAAACGTCTCATAGCGTTCTCTTCTGTAGCGCACATGGGCTTCGTGATGCTTGGCATAGCAACATTGACTGACTTCGGAATAAACGCAGCGGTCTTTGGAATGGTCGCACACGGTTTGATCACAGGGATGCTCTTCTTCCTCGCTGGCTCAGTGAAAGAGCGATTTCACACCTTGGAAATTTCTCGGCTCGGTGGTCTCCTCAAATCAGTGCCGCGGATGGGTTGGATCC
This sequence comes from Acidimicrobiaceae bacterium, assembly GCA_002719335.1. Classification (GTDB taxonomy): domain Bacteria; phylum Actinomycetota; class Acidimicrobiia; order Acidimicrobiales; family Poriferisodalaceae; genus UBA2110. Next base: position 15,851 of record PBHE01000008.1, on the reverse strand, counting down.
TCGGATTCGCGACCATGGCTTCCCTGGGCCTACCCGGCCTTGCTGGTTTCTGGGGCGAATTCCCCGCGATTCTGTCCGCGTATAACCCCGGGGCGGGCCTGCCCGAAGAAACCTTCCGAACCTACATGGTCATTGCCGCGGTCGGTACCGTGCTCGCCGCAGGATATTTGCTATGGCTGTATCAGCGCACAGCCTTCGGTGAGCCCCCAGAAGAATTCGCCGGCCATGAAATAGAGGACGTCAACCGACTCGAATGGATCGCCTGGACACCATTCCTGGTAGGCATCGTTCTGTTTGGTATCTGGCCCAACCTGATATTCAATGTGACCGACGACGTCGTCAGCGGGATAACCGCCAGTGTTGAGGCGATTGTGGCCGGCGGCTGATCATGGATGTCCTGCTCGCCTTCACTCGGCCGTCACTCGACTGGCATGCCCTGGCACCCGAGTTAACCCTTCTTGCGTTCGGGACACTTATCACCATCGTCGACATCATCTGGGATGAACGGTCCAAGCAGGCGATGCCGACCCTGGCCGGCATGGGATTACTAGCCACCCTTGTCCCCATTTTGACCCTGGCGGTAGATGGCACAGAACGCTCAATGTTCGGCGGCGCCTATGTCGTTGACGACTTCTCACTAGTGCTGAAAGCCCTATTCCTCATATCTGGATATGTCGTCGTGCTGATGTCAGTCGACTACATCCGCGACGGCGATTATTACGAAAACGAGTACTACACCTTGATGCTCACATCGCTACTCGGCATGGTGATGATGAGTAGTTCACGAGACTTGATTAGCGTCTTCGTCGCGCTCGAACTCCTCTCGATCCCGGCGTACATGCTGGCCGCTTGGCGTAAAGGAGGTCCGCGTTCCAACGAAGCGGGCCTCAAGTACTACCTGATGGGCGTTTTTGCCTCAGCGGTGATGCTCTACGGAATGTCTCTCGTCTATGGCCTGGCCGGTGCCACCAGCTTTGACGCCATCGCACAAGAATTGGGGTCAGGCCCGTCTAACCCCGTTGCCGTTCTTGGCATTCTGTTTGTGTTGATTGGGTTCGCCTTCAAAGTTTCCGCAGTCCCCTTCCACACATGGGCTCCCGATACATATGAGGGCGCTCCAACGCCAGTGACCGCGTTCTTGGCCGTCGCGTCAAAGACTGCAGGAATGGTCGCACTCATCCAGCTTGTCTTTGTTGCCTTCCTTGGTCGGGAGGATGTCATCCAACCGTTCTTTTGGGTGATTTCAGCGCTGACGATGACTGTTGGCAACCTCATAGCGCTCCGCCAGACCAACATTGTTCGGCTCCTTGCATACTCAGGCATCGCTCAGGGTGGATTTATGTTGGTTCCGTTCGCCGTAGCTGCTGATGCCCCGGCACGAGCCATCGAGGCAGTGGTCATTTACCTTGCCATCTATGCATTCATGAATCTGGGTGCTTTCACCGTCGTGTTAGCCGTAGCCCGCAAAACCCGGTCCGGCGAAATCGACAGCTATGGAGGATTGTTCCGATACGCGCCAGGCCTCGCCGTGGCGATGACCGTTTTCCTTGCAGCGCTCGCAGGTATCCCGCCAGCGGGTGGCTGGTTCGCCAAATTTGGTCTGTTCCGAGCGCTCTTAGATGCGGGTGGGGGATGGGCGGCAGGCCTCGCTGTCGTTGTGGCAGTCAATACTGTGATCGCGTTCGCGTATTACGCGCGAGTCTTGACGCAGATGTGGTTCCAACCAGTAGCTGATGGCGATGACCGGCCAATCGTTGTGACTGGCGCGTTGGGTGCCGCACTCACTGTCACGCTGCTCGCGACGATGGCTTTCGGCGTGCTACCAGGCCTCGTTGGCCACTTTGGTGAAGTCTCCGTGCTATCCGCCTTAGGCGGATAAGGGAACACGGACTAAAGCCGGAGAGATGACCGGGCCGATGATGCGATTCGATCGATTCGTTGAGGAAGCCCTGTACGGGCTCCGCGGTTTCTACACACAAGGTGGAAAAGCCGGTGTAAACGCGGGCGATTTCATTACCTCCCCAGAAACCAGCACCCTCTTCGGCGGTTGCATTGCGGTGTATCTAGACCGAATATGGCAGGAGCTAGACCGCCCCGATCCGTTCATCGTGGTTGAAGCAGGATCGGGTCGCGGAACGTTATGTAGAGACATTTTCCTTTCGGTTCCCCAATGCAGCGCCGCGCTTCGCTACGTGATGGTGGAGCGCTCCGAAGTTCAACGCCTAGACGCCTTCGACTCTGTCGCCGCCACATGTTTTTTAGACGCAGAAGAGGCACCACTCACCGCTGTGAAAGATTTACCAGTAGGGCCTCTTACTGGAGTGGTCCTAGCTAATGAACTTCTTGACAACCTTCCGCCGCGCGTCGTTCAAAAAACCGCGACAGGGTGGTCAGAACTGCACGTAAACGGTGGCCTCGACGAGTGGCACCCCGCTCCTCAAAACGCACAGAACATGGCAACGCTTCTTGTTCCAAATGCCCCGCTGGGAACGTGTCTGCCTTTGCACCTCAAAGCCGCGGTGTGGGTGAACCGCGCGTTGAATCTTCTTGACCGCGGCAGAGTGCTTCTCTTCGACTACGGGCTCCAACAGACAGCAGATTTCTCGGAACGGCCAATGGGCGAATGGCTACGGACTTATAGCCAACACCATCGAGCCGGCAACCCCTATAAAGAAGCTGGCAGTCGCGACATCACATGTGATGTCGCGTTCGATCAATTACCAGGTTTTCCGCAAATCGTTACTCAACGCGACTGGCTCCTCGCACAAGGTCTTCGCGCCATGACTGAATGGGCACGTGAGCAGTGGCACGATTCGGCCGCGGCCCCTACTGCGAAGGCTTTAGCGGCGCGAGCTTTGCTTGACGAAGCAGCAGCGCTGACCGACAGCGAAGGACTGGGGGCATTCCTTGTCGCTGAATGGCGAGTAGGGGACTAAGCCGGCCACTTCCGAACTGAAGTCGGGTAGGAGCTAGGCTCGCGACCTGTCGAACCCAAGCGGGGCCGCCTTCCACAGAGGGGGATCGAGATGTCGAAACCAACAATTGAGGACTACTACGTCGAGGACCGTACCTTCCCTCCCCCGGAACATTTTCGAGCTAACGCCGTCATCGCGGATCGAAGTTTGTACGAAGAAGCCGACGCTGACCGGCTTGGCTTCTGGGCCCGCCAAGCGCGAGAACTAGTTACTTGGTTCGAAGACTTTGAGACAGTCCTCGAATGGGATCTACCCTTCGCAAAATGGTTCATTGGAGGCAAACTGAACGTCTCCTACAACTGCCTTGACCGACATGTTGAAGCGGGTCGGGGAGACAGGGTTGCGTTCCATTGGGAAGGCGAACCCGGGGACACAAGAAAGATTACCTACAGCGAACTTCTCGAAGAAGTATCGAAATTCGCGAATGTCCTAAAGGACTTGGGTGTCGAGAAAGGCGACCGCGTCTGCATCTACATGCCCATGATCCTTGAACTTCCCGTAGCGATGCTTGCCTGCGCGCGAATCGGCGCACCACACTCCATCGTCTTTGGCGGTTTTTCTGCAGACTCCCTTTCAGACCGCATTGACGACGCAAGCGCAAAAATCCTCATCACCGCGGATGGCGGATACCGACGCGGTGACCACTTCCCCCTCAAAGACACTGCAGATGCATCAGTTGCTGCCACTTCGACTATCGAGAACGTCGTTGTTGTTCGCCGCACTGGCCAAGACGTCGAATGGGACGAGACGGTCGATCACTGGTACCACGAACTAATGGAGACGGCGTCACCGGATTGTCCTCCTGAACAACTTGAGAGTGAAGACCTGCTTTTCCTCCTGTACACCTCAGGTACAACCGCGAAACCAAAGGGCATAATGCACACGACGGGCGGCTATTTGACCCAAGTGGCTTTCACGCACAAATACATCTTCGACCTGCAGCCCGAGTCGGATATTTACTGGTGTGCCGCCGATATCGGGTGGGTGACAGGACACAGCTACATCGTCTACGGCCCTCTCGCTAACGGTGCCACCTCTGTGATGTACGAAGGAACGCCTGACACTCCGCGTCCAGAGTTCCGGGAAGGCGCCAGAGCAGACTGGCCCAAAGACCGTCTGTGGGACATCATCCAGCGGTACGGCGTGACCCAGCTCTACACGGCTCCCACCGCTATTCGGACGTTCATGAAATGGGGTGACGAAGAGGTAGAACGAAGTGATTTATCAAGTCTTCGAGTCCTCGGAACAGTTGGCGAACCCATCAACCCGGAAGCTTGGATGTGGTACCACAAACACATTGGCGGTGAACAGTGCCCCATCGTTGACACTTGGTGGCAAACCGAAACTGGTGGCCACATGATCACACCGATGCCGGGTGTCACCACAACCAAACCCGGATCAGCTACCCACGCCATCCCTGGTGTGGTCGTAGAAGTGGTAGACGACAACGGGGACAAGGTCGAAAAGGGAGGCGGCTACCTGACTATCACCGAACCTTGGCCGTCGATGCTTCGTGGGATCTGGGGCGACCCGGATCGTTACAAGGAAACGTATTGGTCCACGTACCCCGGACGTTATTTTGCTGGCGACGGGGCCAAAATCGATGACGACGGGTATCTCTGGCTTCTCGGTCGAGTCGACGACGTGATGAATGTGTCGGGCCATCGGATTTCCACTACCGAAGTTGAATCCGCACTTGTTGATCACTCCTCCGTAGCGGAAGCAGCAGTGGTGGGCGCTACCGACGACACCACCGGACAGGCCATCGTGGGCTACTGCATCTTGCGGGGCGGCAATGAGCCAAGCGATGAATTGCGAGAAGAAATCAGACAGCATGTCGCCACAAAACTCGGCGCAATTGCTCGGCCCAAAGCCGTAGTTTTGGTGCCCGACTTACCCAAAACCCGCTCAGGAAAAATCATGCGACGACTTCTTCGCGATGTTGCTGAGGGGCGACAGCTTGGAGATACGACCACCCTCGCCGACGCTAGCGTCGTGGACGAGATCCGTGTTCGCGCTGCAGAGACACCGCAGGAGGACTGACTTCTGCTCTCGACTACATGAGTTCCACCCCTCATCATTGGCAATGGAGGCACACCCCAGGGCAACCAGGGGACTGTGCGATCGTCGATATCGACGGTGTGCTTGCCGACGCCGGCCATCGGCAGCATTTCTTGGACCCACCCTGGCGCGACTGGGATGGATTCTTCGCCGAGTGCGGAGCAGATGGAGTTTTCGAAGAAAACAAAATACTCCTCGAGCTTCTTGCTCCGGAATTGATGATCGTGCTGTTGACTTCGCGCCCCACCTGGATTCAAAAGCCCACGTTGGACTGGCTTCAAGACAACCGGATTAGATATGACCTCCTAATCATGCGCCCGTTAGGCGATTTTCAAGCATCGCCGGGGTTCAAACGTGACGAAACGAAGACCCTTCGTCACCGAGGGTTCAATCCGGTTCTCGCGATCGACGATGACATGCGCAATGTGCGCATGTATCGAACTCAAGATGTCCCGACTGTGTTCCTCGACAGCGGCTATCACCCGCACTAAATCACGATGTCAGCGCGGCAAGAGCTTTGCTCGGTGAAGCCGATACGTTTAGGGGTAAGCACCGACCATGGAGGGAAATCCCATGAAAAACACCCTCAAAACCACCATGTTGCTGGCCTTGATGGGGGCTCTCATCATGTTCATCGCGAGCTTCTGGGGTTCAGGTGGGTTGATGATCGGACTGTTTCTGGCGCTTGCCATGGTGGGCGGCAGCTATTGGATGAGCGACAAGCTCGCCATCCGATCGGCTCGCGCCGTCGAAGTCGGAGAAGGCCAATTACCTGAATATCGGTCAATCATGCGTGAGCTGTCCGAACTATCCGGTCAGCCAATGCCTCGTATCTATGTCAGCCCTGACCCACAGCCGAACGCCTTTGCTACCGGACGCAACCCAGCAAACGCGGCGGTCTGCATCACCGAGGGCCTCACTCAACACCTTTCATGGGATCAAATTCGAGGCGTACTCGCCCACGAAATGGCTCACATAAAGAACCGAGACATCCTTATCGGGTCGGTTGCTGCAGCTATCGCAATGGCCATCACCTTCGTCGCAAACATCGCACAATTCGCCATGATTTTTGGTGGTGGTAATCGCAACCGAGATCGCAACCTAATGGTTGACCTGCTTCTAATTATTGTCGCTCCAATTGCCGCTGCGCTGATCCAAATGGCCATCAGCCGCAGTCGAGAATTTCAAGCTGACCGCACCGCCGCCCGGATGATCGGTGACGGCGAACCCCTTGCTGCTGCCCTTGAAAAATTGGATGTGGCGAGCCAGTCAATCCCCAGTCTTGCCAACGCAAACCAGGCGCAGATGTACATAGTGAATCCATTGGCTGGGCGGAAGATGGCATTCCGGAACCTTTTCACGACCCACCCACCCATGGCTAAACGAATCGCCCGCCTGCGGAATGGAAGCTGGCAGGAAGCTCTCTAGATCAGTCCCGAAAGTTTTCGAACTGGAGTGCGATACCAAATTCGGCGTCTTTAAGTTCACCTATCACGGTCTGCAAGTGATCCCGCTTCTTCGACATCACGCGCAACTGATCACCTTGAGTTTGAGACTGCACGCCCTTAACTCCTAAACCCTTGATGAATTTGTTTAACTCTTTGGCTTTGTCGGAACTAATGCCTGCCTGGAGTATCGCGAGTTGTCGAACAGTGGCACCCGACGCCTCCTCGACATCGCCGTAGCTGACCGCCTTGAGGCTGACCTTACGCCTCACGAGTTTTTCTTCAAGTACTTGTCTGAGAGCATTCAAACGATCCTCGCTATTGCTAGCAAGAGCGATGCCAGCGTCGCTCAGAGTTACGCCAGAACCGGTGCCCTTGAAGTCATAGCGGGTGCTGACCTCCCTAGCAGCCTGATCCACGGCATTACGAACTTCCTGCATGTCAATTTGAGAAACCACATCGAATGAAGACATGATGCGAAATATATCGACCCGTGACCTTCGCTGACACCACATTCACCGGCGACGTTCTTTGGGGCAAGCAAAGTGAACCGATAACGTGTCCGCCGTTGGGTCGGTGCCCGAGCGGCCAAAGGGAACGGGCTGTAAACCCGTCGGTTCACACCTACGGAGGTTCGAATCCTCCCCGGCCCACAACAAACGGCGAGCCCCCAAGGGCTCGCCGTTTGTCGCGCGCTAAAGGAAGTCCTGACGAACCCACCGCCCGATGGGCGACTCAATGGAGCGTTACGGAACGAAGTTTGGGCGACCACGAAGAGTCGCGAGCTAACTTCTGGCTATGGCTGACTCCTGTTATGCAGAACGTGACGGTCGAATATTTACCGTCACCATCAACCGACCTGAACGAATGAACGCGCTCCACCCGCCAGGCAATGCGGAAATGGCAGAACTTTTTGACGAGTTCCAAAACGACCCGAACCTCTGGGTGGCGATCGTTACCGGCTCTGGTGACCGCGCTTTTAGCGCGGGCAATGACCTGCGCTATCAGGCCGAAGGCGGAGACCGATCCGCGATGCCTTCTAGCGGCTTTGGTGGTCTTACCTCACGCTGGGACCTTGACAAACCAGTAATCGCAGCAGTCAACGGCGTAGCGATGGGTGGAGGCTTCGAAATAGCGTTGGCCTGCGACATGATCATCGCGAGCGAAAATGCGCGCATGGCGCTTCCCGAACCCACGGTCGGGCTCGCTGCGCTAGCTGCTGGCGTGCACCGCCTTCCACGCCAAATTGGTCTCAAGCGCGCCATGGGCATGATGCTCACTGGACGCCATGTGTACGCACAAGAGGGCTATGAGTTGGGGTTCGTTACCGCGGTGACGCCTGAAGGAGAAGCTCTCAGCGAGGCACGTCGCTGGGCGGAGATGATTTTGGAATGTTCGCCAATGTCAATCCGAGCTACCAAGCAGGCTGCAATGCAGGGACTCGACCAAGCTGGCGTGCGTGCCGCGCACGAAGGCAAATATGAAGCTGTGATAGATATGACAAAAAGCGAGGACTATGTCGAAGGCCCCGTTGCGTTCGCCGAAAAGCGACCCCCACAATGGAAGGGTCGTTAAGTCGAGATCGGTGGTGACCTAACAATGAGTGGCAATGTTGAACGATCTACTGCGGTCGCTGAGGCCATGGCCGATATTCGAGCTATTGACGCAGCCGGAATCGACCGAGATGCCGTCGAACTGATCCGCTGCCGATTGTTGGAGTTAGCAGAACTAAGCGAGTTGTTTCCATGGAGTGACTTTCCTGCGGACGAGTCGAGAGACGGGAGCAGTCTGTACCTCCTGTCCCAAGACGTGGACCACCGCTTCGCGCTGTACATCCAATCCGTCAAGGACACAACTGAAGCTCCTCCACACGATCACCTCACCTGGGCTTGCATCGTTGGCCTAGAGGGTGAGGAAGTTAACCGCAAATACGACCGTGTGGCTGGAGACGGCCCACCGCGGGTCTCGGAAGAATTCACTGTTCGTCGCAACACGGGGATCGCATTTCTCCCTGACGACGTTCATTCGATTCACGTAAAAGGTGGCGCCCTGAACTTTCATTGCTACGGCCACGATCTCCTCGATCTTCCTGCCCGGAACTACTGGGCTGAACCCGCGCGGGAGTGGCGAACCATGAAAGTCGAATTCCCGGTCGTTGACGCCAGATAGTGAGCTTCACTGCGACTACGACGCGCGAACTCGCCGACGCCATCGTCGACGAACATGAACTCGCCATCGTCGACGCTCGCGACCATGAGGCATACAGTCAAGGACATCTTCTGTGGGCCGCGAGTATCAGGACCGTCGACGTGCACCACGCGGCACCCATTCTGCTCCCGCGGCGTTCCACTCGTGTCGTAGTGACAGACAACGGCGGAGGCGAAGCCGAAGACCTCCGAGACGTTCTCGCGTCCAACGGGTGGACCGAGGCCTCGGTGCTCGCCGGAGGCATCGACTCGTGGGCGGAAGAAGGCCACGAGCTCTACTCGGGAGTGAATGTCCCATCAAAACTCTTCGGCGAATTAGTGGAGCGACATTACCGAACTCCGCACGTGTCGGCCCTAGAACTTCACCAATGGATTGATCAAGAACGCCCACTAACCATCCTTGACTCACGTACCGAGCGGGAATTTCAACGTATGAGCATCCCCACCGGGAGGTCATGTCCAGGCGGAGAACTGGTGCATCGAGCATTCGATCTCGCAGATCAAGACGCCACTATCGTGGTTAATTGCGCTGGGCGTACTCGGAGCATCCTCGGGACAGAGTCCTTAGTTCGTGCCGGAGTTCCAGGCCGGGTGATTGCGTTGGAAAACGGAACCATGGGGTGGGAACTCGCTGACCTCATCTTGGATCACGGAAAAACTGCGACTGCCTCCGCCCCGACGTCCATAGGCAGACGGCAAGCATCAGTTGCGGCAACGAAGGTAGCGGAACGCTTCAACGTCGAACAGATAACCCGGTCGACTATGGATTCGTGGGGAGCTGACCAGACACGCACACTTCACCTCTTCGATGTGCGCACACCCGACGAGTACAAAAAAGGTCACCTTCTCGATTTTCGCAACGCCCCAGGCGGCCAACTAGTCCAAGCCACCGATGAATACGCCATTACTCGAGGAGCGCGCTTAGTCCTGGCAGATGACGATCTCACTCGAGCAACAATGACCGCGTCATGGTTACTAGAAATGGGATGGGAAACCTATGTCTTGGATGAAGGTGTCAGCCAAGGACCGTTCGAATATGGCAACACCGAACTGCCGCTGAACAGCCCACAAGTGGTGCTTCCGTACGACCCAGGCGACGCGCACATCGCGCGACAAGCCATGCAGGAATATCTAGATTGGGAGGTCGCACTAGTCGATCAATACGACCGCGATGATCTTGCTCAATTCACTTCCGACGGATGGGCGTAAAGGCTAAAGATCAGCGTATTTGGCGATGATGTCACCGAAATGTAGAGCGGTCTCGGGCGAATCAATCAACGCGGGCATACCGGCCAGAGCCGTGACTGGGACAACAAGGCGATCCACGCCGCGGGCTTTCATCTTTGGGATGTCGTCAGGATCGGCGGGCATTGGCATTGTTATCTCGAGAGCCTCCGGATCTCTCCCGCATTCCTCAGCAGTTCTACGGGCTAGGTCGATCCTCTCTTGAGGTGTATCTCGAGCTGGGAAGTACCCGTTCCCGAGGCGACCAGCACGACGAGCTGCGTAGTCGGTGTCTCCCCCCACGATGATGGGGACGCTGCCGGTTATCGGCCTCGGGAGACAATAGGTATCTGTGAAATGAACGAATTCCCCGTGGAAGGTGGCGCAATCATGCGCCCATAACTCGCGCATGGCAGCAACGTATTCATCGGTTCGTGGCCCTCTGCGCTCGAACGGTACCCCGATGGCATCGAATTCTTCTTTAAGCCAGCCCACGCCAATACCTAGAAGAACCCGTCCACCAGACATGTAGTCCAAGGTCGCTATTTGAGCGGCACACACCACGGGCGAATGTTGCGGCAGAATCAGAATCGCGGTGCCCAACTTAATTGTGCTCGTAGCTCCGGCCATATGGGCCATCCAAATCAGCGGATCAGGTAGAACCAGGTCTTCTGCGCCTCCCGCGATTTTCCCAGATTCGCTATAGGGATAAACCGACTCATACCCCGACGGAATCACCGTGTGTTCTACAGTCCAAGCAGATTCAAATCCGGCCTGTTCACCGGCTTGAACCAACTCCACTGCTAGAGCCGTATCAATGGCGTACTTATCTGTGTTGCAATACCTAAGACCAAACTTCATGATGCCCCCTGGAACGTCCGGCCCTAATCTACGTTCCATTGGTGCGTAACGGTTCAGGAGTCCAATGTCGTATTTGCCGAATGTCTCTGACATCTTTGACCCTTCGCAATGGAACGAACTTGACGGTTTCGACTTTCAAGACATCACCTATCACCGGGCTGTCGATCAAGGGACCGTGCGCGTAGCTTTCGACCGACCAGATGTTCGCAATGCTTTTCGACCGAACACGGTCGACGAACTGTACAAGGCTCTAGATCATGCCCGGATGAGCACAGATGTCGGGGTGGTGCTTCTCACCGGTAACGGCCCATCAACTAAAGACGGGGAGTGGTCTTTCTGCTCAGGGGGTGATCAACGAATTCGTGGGAAAGATGGCTACAAGTACGCCGAAGGTGAAACAAGCGAAACCATCGACCCCACGCAAGTTGGACGACTGCACATTCTTGAGTGCCAACGTTTGATCCGAATGATGCCAAAGGTCGTGATCTGCATTGTTCCCGGGTGGGCCGCAGGCGGCGGGCACAGTCTCCACGTCACGGCGGATCTAACCATCGCGAGTCGTGAACACGCTCGGTTTAAGCAAACGGACACCGACGTAGCCAGTTTTGACGGCGGGTTCGGATCTGCGTACCTCGCTAAACAAATAGGACAAAAGAAGACACGAGAGATCTTTTTCCTCGGACGAACCTACGACGCCGAACAACGATTCTTAATGGGAGATGTCAACGCCGTTGTCGACCATGGAGACTTAGAAAGGGTGGCATTAGAATGGGCACAAGAAATTAATTCAAAGTCACCGACTGCTCAGCGAATGGCGAAGTTCGCGTTGAACCTCACCGACGACGGGCTCATCGGCCAACAGGTATTTGCCGGCGAAGCGACCCGTTTAGCTTATGGAACTGACGAGGCCGTAGAGGGTCGCGATGCGTTCCTCGAAAAGCGAAAACCGGACTTCACACGTTTTCCATGGCACTTCTAAAGCAACAAAATTTGAAATCAGGCCGTTCGGGTTAGTCGCTGCATCACGGTGACGTCTAGCCATCGACCAAATTTGCGACCGACTTCCCTTTCTGTCCCCACCAACTCAAAGCCGTGTTTAACGTGGAGGGCAACAGACGCTGGATTCTCGCCCGCAATCCGGGCGAACGTTGCATGGAATCCGTGTTCGTCCGCCAGTGCGAGTAAATCATTCATCAATAAGTCACCCACACCCTTCCCCTGGTGATCGGGGTGGACATAAATCGAATTCTCGACGCTTGTTCCATACGCCGGCCGATCCCTGTACTTAGAAAGACAAGCCCATCCCACTACTACCTCGTTCTCTTGGAGTGCGACAATGCAAGGAAGAGCCCCCGACCGATCACGGAGCCAATCTCGCTGCTCCTCAAGAGACTTCGGCACCAAATCGAAGGTTGCGACCCCTGAGAGAACCTCGTAGTTGTAGATCTCCGCGATTGCCGCGGCGTCAGAAAGCTTGGCCAACCGGATCCACATGTAAACAAAGGTACTGGTCTAGGGGTTGTGGAACATTAGACATAATCCCTATGCTTTTACGTTTGTGCGGGCGCGCCCGCTCATGGTTGCCCCGTTAGCTCAGTCGGTAGAGCACAGCCATGGTAAGGCTGGTGTCGCCGGTTCGATTCCGGCACGGGGCTCGCTCGAGAGAGCATGGCGGGATAGCTCAGTTGGTCAGAGCGCACGGCTCATAATCGTGAGGTCCCGGGTTCGAACCCCGGTCCCGCTACAACCCTCGGTCAACCGGTCGAGGCTCAGCATCACGAAGGTGCTGTTAATTCCCGATCCCAGGCAATGCTGGGCTGATTACAGGAGAGAAAGCCCATGTCCAAGGAGCAGTCGGAAGTAACGTTCCTCGAAATGGCCGAGTAGCGTCAAGCTATGCCTACAGAGCAGATCCGTGCCGATGTTGATGCTGCCCGCGCTGGTGATGAAGCGGCATTTTCTCGTCTGGTAGAAGCAACATACGCCGACATATTTCTCTTAGCGGCTCGGCTCACGGGAAATCATCATGACGCTTTCGATGTGGTGCAAGATGCGTACCTGCGTGCCTATACAGGTCTGATCGATTTTCGAAGCGAAGCCCGATTTAGTACGTGGCTGCATCGCATTACGGTGAACTGCGCGCACACTCTGATCGCAAGGCGCAACCGTTACCAGTGCGACCAAATTCAAGAAGACGTTGTAGACGCCAACCGTGATCATCACCCCGAGTGTCGTCTCGCCGAGGTGGAGTTCAGCAACGAACTTCTCAATGCCCTTGAGGGACTTCCACCGAACCTTCGGTCCGTCGTCGTGCTAAGAGATATCTTTGATCTGCCGCACTCTGAAATTGGGAAACAACTGGGCATCTCTGACACCGCAGCGAAGGTACGGCTACATCGCGGCAGGAAGCGTTTACGCGCCGCAATTGAAATACACCGAACACGGGTTGACGAGTGCACCACCGACGATGCATATGAGGCGCGTTATGCAGTGTGACCGCAATAAACGGCAGATCAGGGCCATGGCACGCGGAGAAATTATTGGGTCGCTGAAGATCCGAGAACATGCCCGGAATTGTCTCCGATGCCAGGCTGAAATGTCTCGAGAGCGTCGGATGCAAAGAGAATTGCAGGCGTTGAGAAGTGATGTGCCCGTTCCAGGTGGTTTGCTGAATCGCATACTCGACGCCGTTGATACGTTGGACAGAAGACCTGCTGTCGCCCGTCGTCGACGATCCAAACTTGCCGGAACGTGTGTTGTGGTCGTCGCGTTACTTATCGGAATTGGTTCACGATCAGGCCGTCGGCGTGCCGTTCAAGCGAGCTAAGGCACCCCCCATGTCGGTGAGAAAAAGGAAACTCAGAAGCCCGCTGCTATCGTTTTTTACTGCCTCATCACTAGGAAGTTCGCTTCCGCTGAGGGCAGTAGCTCAATTTGGTAGAGCACCGGTCTCCAAAACCGAAGGTTGTGGGTTCAAGTCCCTCCTGCCCTGCTTCGCTGTTGTCCTCAATGGCGCACCTATCCCCGCCCGAATTCGGGCCCGAACACACGGCAACCACCCATGGCAATGAATCGACAGACACGAAGGCACCTGCAAAAGCAGGGAGAGATGAGTGCCGATGGTGCTCCTATAGCCAACCGTGACCGTCGAGGAGCGGCTACGGGCAATCCAAATGAGACCGAACGGGCAGGTCCGACCCAGTTCGTGCGAGAGGTAAAGGGCGAACTGCGCAAAGTGGTGTGGCCCACCAAGGACGAGATCATGAACTACTCAGTGGTGGTGTTTTTCACCATTGTTGTTTTGACTGCTCTAATCGCTGGGCTTGACTACCTGACTGGCGAAGGGGTTTTACGCCTCTTCGATGTGAACTAATGACTGATACCGATTCCTCAACCCCCGATCCCATGGCCGCTGCTCGCCGCTTGTTGGGCGCCGAAACACCAGCGGCTTCCGACGCCCCAACTGAGGTTGACGGCAGCAACATCCAAATCAGCGATCCCGAATTAGAACAGCCTCTAGGTTCTGAGAACGTTGACGTTCTCAACGAAGATGAACTCCTAGAACCGGAGGAGGAGGTCTCTGCCTACGAGCGACCTGGAAAATGGTTCGTAGTGCACACCCAATCCGGCTACGAAAAAAAGGTTAAACAAAACCTTGAGGCTCGAGTTCAGTCATTTGACATGGAAGACAAAATCTACGAAGTCGTAGTCCCCATGGAAGACGTAACCGAGTTTCGTAATGGACAGCGCGTGGTGGTCCAAAAAAAGATGTTCCCCGGGTACCTCTTGATCCGTTGTCGCAGGAGCGATGATGTGCACCACATGATCCGGAACACACCCGGGGTGACAGGGTTCGCTGGACCGGGCGGCAAACCGTCGCCGCTGCGACGCAAAGAAGTAGATAACTTCCTCGCGTTGAAGAAGGATGGCGACGAGCCGCAGCGAAAGATCAAGCCGCGTCTTCTTTATGAACTAAATGAGAGTGTGCGGATCAAAGAAGGGCCATTCGCCGACTTTCAAGGTCAAATCGTTGAGATCAACGAAGAGCAACTCAAAGTCAAAGTGTTGGTCAACATCTTTGGTCGCGAGACGCCTGTAGAGCTCGATTTTTCACAGGTCGCGAAAATTTGAGTCCGGGCTGGTTGTCATCTGAAGATCCAACCGGAACAATGTCATGTCTCGCTCTCGCTGATGCTTGAGCCCCACCCATACGGAGAACGCTCATGGCGAAAAAGAAAGTCGCCGCAATAGTCAAGATTCAGATCCCGGCTGGACAGGCCAGCCCGGCTCCGCCAGTTGGTACCGCGCTTGGCCCTCACGGAGTTCAGATCATGGATTTCTGCAAGGCATACAACGCTCAGACCGAAGCCCAGCGGGGGACCATTGTTCCAGTCGAGATCACCATATTTGAAGATCGCTCGTTCACTTTCATCACTAAAACCCCTCCCACATCAGTCCTTATTCGTGAAGCAGCTCGGCTCGATAAAGCAGCGAATGAACCGGGGAGAGAAACCGCCGGTTCGATCTCACAGACCCAATTAGCGGAAATTGCCAACATAAAAATGCCTGACCTCAATGCTTATGACCTTGAGGCTGCCAAGTTGCAGGTAGCTGGCACGGCCCGCTCGATGGGGATTGAAGTACAAGGCGCTTAGCCAACAAACGCCCGCTGGGAAGACCTCACCCAGTGAACGCGTACGAAGAGGTAGCTGAAAGGCGACACCAATGAGTGGAAAAAAATATTCAGACGCAGTTGGCCGCTACGACCAACAAATGCTTCATGAGCCGGCACAGGCGATTGACTTAGTTAAAGAAATGGCTGCAGCTAAATTTGATGAAGCAGTAGATATCGCTGTTGGTTTAGGGGTTGATCCCCGTAAAGCCGACCAGATGGTGCGAGGCACTGTTGCGTTGCCTTCGGGAACTGGTGGAGATGTCCGAGTCGCAGTGTTCGCCCAAGGCGACGCTGCGATTGAAGCCGTCGACGCAGGAGCCGACGTGGTCGGGGCCGAAGATCTAGCTGAGCGAATCGAAAAAGGTTTCACCGATTTCGATCTCGCGATTGCGACACCAGACAT
>PBHE01000007.1 GCA_002719335.1 Acidimicrobiaceae bacterium | reverse complement strand
ATCCCTCACGCGGCGTGGCTGCGTCAGGCTTTCGCCCATTGCGCAAGATTCCCTACTGCTGCCTCCCGTAGGAGTCTGGGCCGTGTCTCAGTCCCAGTGTGGCTGATCGTCCTCTCAGACCAGCTACCCGTCGATGCCTTGGTGAGCCTTTACCTCACCAACAAGCTGATAGGCCGCGAGACCCTCCCAAAGCGCCGGAACCTTTCCTGAATGCGCCATGCGGCGCTCTCAGGGTATTGGGCATTAATCCAGGTTTCCCTGGGCTATTCCCATCTTCGGGACAGGTTTCTCACGTGTTACGCACCCGTTCGCCACTCTCCCATTGGGACCGAAGTCCCGGGATCGTTCGACTTGCATGTATTAAGCACGCCGCCAGCGTTCGTCCTGAGCCAGGATCAAACTCTCCGTCAAGACCTCATCAGGGTGACCCAAGGGCCTACCTGACACGATCGAAGAGCCCCTGCCACGCTTCAACGAGGTGGAAATACCCCTTGGCGCAGCAGCTGGCTGGAATTGATGCAGCATCGTTGATTGGCAAGCCAGCCAACAACGCTGCGAATGTTTGTGTCACGGTCATGAGTGACCTGACACGATTGTGTGGTTCGATCAGCGGTTACCGAAGTAACAGCCAATCGCCCGCACTGGCGTTTATCGTCCTCTGTTCTGTTGTCAAGGAGCGCTGCGACCACGTAAAGCGGCAGCATGCCAGCACACGCTCATCCCTTTAACGGGATGAGTACGGAGGTGCTGAAACCCCTTCAACGCTGTTTAACGAGCGCAAAGAGGCGAAGGGCCACCCTACAGGCGGCAACGGTGCCGAAGCAACCTTTAACCCCTGAATTTAGGGATATTTGCCCCTTGTTCTGGCTCAGCCGACAACCAGCAAATGCCAGAGCTTCTTACCTCGCCGCAGAAGCAGATATTTGCCGTGGAGAAGGTCCCCAGCCGTCGGTAAATAGTCTGCGTTCATCAATCGGTTCCCGTTCAGGTAAACCCCACCATCAGAAATAGCGCGTTTCGCTTCCTTACGACTCCGGGAGAGCTCCGTTTTTACAAGTAAATCAACGATTCCAGCGTCCAGATTCGAATGCTGAGTCGAGGGAATCTCTCCGCTCACAAATTCCAATGCAGACGCTGATACCGAGCTGAGATCCGCGCCCAGTTCGAACAACACTTCCGACGCCTCAACCGCGGTAATCGCTGCCGATTCGCCGTGAACTATGGCCGTCAACTCCCCCGCTAGTCGTCGTTGACCCGATCGAAGGTGGGGCTCGCGTTCATGGTTAGCAACCACTTCTTCAATTTCTTCAAGGGATAGAAATGTGAGTTGGAGAAGTAATTTGCGCACCTCGGAGTCGTCTACCCCGATCCACGCTTGATAGAAGCGATAGGGAGTCATCTTGTCCGGGCTAAGCCAAATAGTTTCGCCGCCAGCTGTTTTGCCGTATTTGGATCCATCGGGCTTAGTGAGGAGAGGCCAGGTCAAAGCATGAGCTGACCTGCCAAGCTTTCTTCGTATGAGGTCCACTCCCAGCACAATGTTGCCCCACTGGTCTGAGCCACCTACTTGCAACTCGCAATGTTCGTTTTCAGCGAGCCACAAATAGTCGTATCCCTGCAACAGCATGTAGCTGAACTCTGTGTAGGAAATCCCATCTCCTTCGGCCATGCGATTGCGAACAGACTCTTTTGCGATCATCTGATTCACAGTTACGTGCTTGCCGACATCTCGAAAAAAATCTAGGACTCCAAGGCCTACCGTCCACGCCCGGTTGTCGAGCAGCTTCGCTGGATGGTCGCCTTCGAAATCTAGAAATTGGCGCAGTTGGGGCAGAATTCCCGTCAAATTGCGTGCAAGACCTTCATCGTTGAGGAGGTTTCTCTCGGCGCTGCGACCGCTGGGATCGCCCACCATTCCTGTAGCACCGCCAGCGAGGCTGATTGGGCGGTGGCCGGCGAGTTGAAATCGGCGAAGAGTCAACAACCCAATGAGATTTCCGACATGGAGACTGTCGGCGGTCGGATCGAAGCCGCAGTAAAGGACTACCGGTCCGTTCGCAAGCTGAGCGGCCAAGGCATCGCGGTCGGTCGCATCATGGATGAGCCCGCGGGCCTCAAGATCGGAAAGAATGTCCACACTGACAGTGTGCCAAGGCATGAGGCCAAGGGTGAAATACTTTTCTGTGTTAACGATCCGCTTCGGCAACACCGTCGATGATTTTGTACCGTTCGGGGTACATGAGATGTTGCCTAACTGTGCCATAGAACAACAGCACAGCCAGCGGTCCAAAGAGCAGAATCAGCAATACCCAATTGCGTCGGCGTCGATTTAGTTCAGCCCATGCAGACTTGGGAACGACAAACACCGAGGCGATTCCGTAAACAACAACAATGGCTGCAACGATCAGTGAAATCCATACGACGGGGCCTGAGCGCACGATCAGAATCTACCCGCAATATTCAGCGAATCACCTCATAGATCAGCAGCGTCGCTGCACCTGAACTTGACAACATGAGGCCAATTCCCAAGGCCTGAAACGTGCCATCGAAAACAAAACGGCCACCTACTGCTAGTAGCACCGTTGCTAGGGCAACTGCTGTCAGCCAGTTGGGGCAAGAAGCCACGGTCACATAACGTGGCAACGTAGTGACGAGGTACCAGCCAAGAGCGAACCCCATTGCGAGCAACAGCAGGTTTTCCAACTGAACCACTACAAACCGCATCATGGTGAAGCTACAGGAGCGTCAGGTTAAGACCCGTTCAGCGAGCATAAAACCGCAACGAGCGAGTCTTTGGGTGCTTTCGTCGAGAGAAAGCTTGGCGTCTACTAGGTCCGCTTCGGTGATCCATCTGAGTGCTTGGGATTCTTCGTTCCCTCGAACTACCGCGTCTCGTGGAGCTCTGACGAGATACCGAATATCTAGGTGCAAATGTGAGGGTTCTGACTCTGCTCGGTTCTCAAAAAGATGAACATCAATGTCAATGGGATCGCTCCATATTTCTAGGTCAGCTATTCCGGTTTCCTCTGTCGCCTCACGCAGGGCTACAGATCCAAGGCAACCATTGCCGTCCGCGTGGCCTCCGGGTTGCAGCCATCGATCGACCTTTGTGTGCAGCAGAACAAGTCCCAAGCTGCCACTGTGATTAACAACCCAACTCGAACCGGTGAAATGACCCGCCAGACAGGAGCGGTGCAGAGCATCTTGATACGTTGCGGCGAAATCGAGGACGCTCTGCCGCGCTCGTCTCTGAGCATCATCTGTTGGCACGAAGTTCTCAACAGTTGCTACTGCTGCTGATAGGTGGTGGTCGGGAGCCATATCTCGGTCGTTGGCAGCGCACCACCGGCCAACGTCGTGATTCACCGCAAAGCACCGACTAATTCGCTCAATTTTGCGAGTTGCGCTGCAACAGCGACGGCTCCACCGCCTCCGTGGCTATTTCTTCGGTTTCGACCACTCCCACGTTGAAGAAGTTCAGCGGCTTCCGGCCCTAGATCACTATGCGCTTGTACTAGTTCGACTAGCTCGGTTTCATCAGCAAGAGATTTGCGAACCAAACCAGCGACCGTGGCGTGAGCGTGGCGAAATGGCACTCCGCGTTCAACGAGAAAGTCCGCTAGATCGGTCGCGGCGGAGTATGGCGAATCAGCGCTGGATTGCATTGCCTCAACATTGAAACCAAGAGTGTTGATCATGCCGGTTAAAGCCACAAGTGTTAGGCGCACGGTGTCGCAACTATCAAACAACGGCTCTTTGTCTTCTTGCAGGTCTTTGTTGTAGGTAAGCGGGAGGCCCTTTTGGGTAGTTAAGAAACCGGTCAGGTTTCCTATAAGTCGACCGGCTTTACCTCGAGCTAGCTCAGCAATGTCGGGGTTTTTCTTCTGTGGCATCATCGAAGAGCCCGTCGAAAAAGCATCGTCAAGCTCGATGAAATTGAACTCTCTGGACGCCCACAAGCACAGTTCCTCACCCATTCTCGAAATATGTACCCCAAGTACGCTTAACGAATAAAGCAAATCTGCGACAAAGTCCCGGTCAGCAACCGCGTCGAGGGAATTAGCGAAGAGCTTTGAGAAACCGAGTTCGTCAGCAACCATTTGTGGGTCGATTGGTAAAGAAGAGCCTGCAAGCGCCCCGGCCCCTAACACCGAAACATCCGCACGTCGGCGCGCGTCCCCAAGCCTCTCTATATCCCTCAAAAACATCCAGCAGTAGGCAGCTAGATGGTGTGCGAGCTCCACGGGCTGAGCTCGTTGTAGATGGGTGTACCCCGGAAGATAGATCTCCCGTTCAAGGGCCTCTTGCGCTCTGCTTAGTAGTGCTCCGATAAGTGCCGCTAGTACTTCAGTAAGTGAATCAATTTCGCCTATTGCGACGAGACGAACGTCATTTGCTACCTGGTCGTTGCGACTTCGGCCGGTGTGCATCTTTGCTGCTGCGGGAGTTAGCTCTGTTGCGCGCCGTTCGACGGCGGTGTGAATATCCTCGTCGGATTCCGCCCAGTCGAACTTTCCTTGTTCCATCTCCTCCTCGACAGTGTCGAGCGCGAGGAGGATCTCGGATAGCTCTGCGCTGTCTAAGAGCCCAACCGCTTGAAGCATCTGAACGTGCGCCCGAGAACCTGCGATGTCTTCTTTAAACATGCGCCGATCGAAAGGTAGTGAGTCGTTGAGGGCCCGTAGTGCCTCGCTGGGGCCGCCGGCAAAGCGGCCGTGCCAAAGGGTGTTGCCATCGGCCATAAGTACGTCCTGTCAGAAAGTTGGTGGTGTCGGTTGGAGGTAACGGGCCTCAAAGTCCCGCTAATTCACGAAAACGTTTAGCAACTGCTTCGCCACTGGTGTGTCGAGCAGCGACCACAAGAATGGTGTCATCGCCGGCGACAGTGCCAATGACATCGCTGCTGTCGCTGCGATCGATCGCTGATGCAACGACGTGAGCAGAGCCTGGAGGAGTGGTCAGAACCACCAGATTGTCGGAATGTTCGGCTCCTACAACCCAATCGCCGCAGACTCGTCTGAGAGTTTCAAGAGGAATAGACCTTTGCGTCGCTATTTCGGGTATGGCATAAACCGTGCGGCCCCCCGCTCGGAGTTTTACAGCGCCCAGTTCGTCAAGGTCTCGACTGACGCTTGCCTGGGATGCTTCTACTCCTTCTAACGCCAGAAGTTCCACCAGTTCGCCGTGATCACCGACCGACCGGTCCGCCAAGAGCCGCTCGATTAAGTGTTGCCGCTGAGATTTACTCGTCATCTTCCCATTGCCTCCCCAACGATCCACGAAAGCAGCCCTCGGGCACTATGCATCCGATTGTGCGCTTGAGGGAACACCTTGCTTCGCGAACTTTCCATTACCTCGTTTGTGACTTCTTCGCCACGATGAGCGGGAAGACAGTGCATAAAGATGCCGCTCGCGCTTGCTCGAGACATCAACGTTGAATCAACTCTAAAATTTGCAAACGCGTCAAGCCTTTGCTCCTTCTCGCTTTCTTGCCCCATGGATGTCCATACATCGGTGTAAACCACGTCAGCACCCTGAACCGCCTCTTGTGGGTCGTTCGTCACGAGCAATGACCCACCAGACGCTAAGACACGGTCAACATCTAGTTCGCTAGGCCCGTGGCCGGGTGGAGACGCGACTGCAGTATCGATGCCAAGCATCGAGCAACCAATAGCAAGGGAGCGCCACACGTTGTTCGCGTCCCCCACGTACGCGACACGGCCCACATCGGAAAGGCCAATCTCTTGTTCGATTGTCAGCAGATCCGCTAATGCTTGCATTGGATGAGCGACGTCGGAAAGCAAATTGATGACGGGCATGGCGTCGGTAGCGGCCATGCGTTGGAGGCGGCCATGGTCAAAGACCCGCGCCGCTAACGCAGCGTGATATCCAGCCATGACACGAACCACGTCTTCCGCTGTCTCGCGGGTATCGATACCTAGTTCTTCGGGTTTGATGTACATCGGGTGCCCGCCCAGTTGGACGACTGCCATCTCCATCGAGTTCCGCGTTCTACCTGATGGTTTTTCGAAGATTAGCGCCACACCTTGACCGTCAAGCATCTTGGGCGAATCTGGCTGTGTTGAAAGTTGAAGAACCCGGCGAAGTTCATCGATGCTGAGATCGTCAACTTCTAAGAAATGTCGCATCAGTTGCCTCCGACGACAGTCGCTAATTTCTCTATTGCTTCATCGATCTCTTCAGAGGAAACAGTTAGGGGCGGCGCGAAGCGAATAGCGGTCGGGCTTATCCCGTTGACCACCAGGCCCGCCTCTAAGCAACTGAGTGCGATTTCAGGCCCTGTCATACCCACTGCCTCGGTATCAATCTCAGCAGCTATCAGGAGTCCAAGGCCTCGCGTATCGATGACATTTGGGACCTCCAATAACTTGCCCATCAGATCATCGCCAGCTACACGTGCAAGGTTGGGAGCATCTATGGCTTCCATCACCCGAAGAACTGCGCGAGCCGCTGAGGTGGCCAGGGGTTGACCTCCGTAGGTAGTTGCGTGGTCACCGGGCTCGAATGCCGCGGCAACTTCTCGCTTTGCCCAGATAGCGCCGATGGGAACACCATTGCCTAGCGCCTTGGCCATTGTGACCACGTCCGGCCGGACGTCACTGGTCGGATCGAAATGGTGTTGCCACGCGAACCATTCTCCAGTGCGAGCGAACCCGGTTTGAACCTCGTCGAACATCAGCAGCATGTCTCGTTCGTCGCACAATTGACGAACCTGTTTCAGGTACTCACCATCCCCAATATTGACCCCTCCTTCTCCCTGGACCACTTCCAATAACACAGCAGCGCAGGAAGGGTCGATTGCAGCCTCCAAAGCACCGAAATCGTTATATGGGACATGCCGGAACCCTTCGGGTAAAGGTTGAAATGTCTCGTGTTTTTCGGTTTGTCCCGTTGCATGAAGTGTGGCGAGGGTTCTGCCGTGGAACGACCTAAGGGCGCTTACGACTACATGCTTTCCCCGACCACCGTTTTTCCGAGCGAGCTTGATTGCGCCCTCAATCGATTCCGCTCCGCTATTGCAGAAGAAGACTTGCCCGCCTCCACCCTGAAGTCTGTCGATCGTTTCCGCGACTTCTAGACCCGGCACAGTTTCATACAAGTTCGAAACGTGAAGAAGCGTCCGTGCTTGCTCGGCGAGAGCTTCAGCTACCGCTGGATGGGAATGGCCAAGCGACGTCACTGCTAATCCGCAAAGAAAATCGAGGTACCTTTTGCCATCACGGTCATAGAGCTCGGTTCCCGAACCTCTGACAAACTGCACGGGCGGTTGCCCATACGTCGGCATGAGTGGATAGGCCTCAGGGCCCTCGGCGGCAATTGTTGAACTATTCATTGGGGAAATTCCTAATTCGTTAGCGATTCCTGAAGCGCAAGTCAATCGGCAATCATTGTTCCGATGCCCGCGTCGGTGAAGATCTCGAGCAGAGCTACGTGGGGAATTCGCCCATCGATCAAGTGAGCGCTAGTGACCCCATTTTTTACTGCCCGGATACAAGCTTCGATTTTGGGGATCATCCCGTCAGTGATTTGTCCAGATTCGATTTTAGTCTGAAGCTCATCTGCGCTGATTCGGCGGATGAGTGAATCTTCGTTGTCTAGATCTTCGTAGAGACCTTCGACATTGGTGAGGTA
The DNA here is from genome assembly GCA_002719335.1 of Acidimicrobiaceae bacterium. Lineage (GTDB taxonomy): Bacteria > Actinomycetota > Acidimicrobiia > Acidimicrobiales > Poriferisodalaceae > UBA2110. Next base: position 119,856 of record PBHE01000007.1, on the reverse strand, counting down.
AACCACTTTTTCGGCGCCTATAGCCTCAGCGACGGCGCCCGCAACTGTGTCGGCGTTTATGTTGTACGCCTGGCCCGATGCATCCGCTCCGATGGTGGACATTACGGGAATAAGACCTTCAGCAAACAGCTTAGTGAGCAGTGCCGGGTCGACGGAATCGACGTCGCCAACGAAGCCAAGTTCGGGGTTGCGAGCAGCCGCCGTAATGAGTCCACCATCTTCGCCACTTACTCCTACGGCTAAAGGCCCATGAATATTGATCGCTCCAACGATGTCTCGGTTCACTTTGCCGACGAGAACCATTCGGGCGATGTCGAGGGTCTCAGCGTCGGTGACCCTGAGCCCATCACGGAATTCCGGTTTCTTGCCTAGTCGTTCCATAAGGTCGCCTATTTGAGGTCCGCCTCCATGGACCACCAACGGCAATATTCCAACTTGGTGCATGAGGACAACGTCTTCAGCGAATCGGTGGGCCAACGCACTGTCGGTCATAGCGTTTCCGCCATATTTGATGACAACGACCTTGCCACGCCAACGTTGGATGTAAGGCAATATCTCGACTAGTAGCTCGGCGTTGTGCAGGTGGTCTCCTACTGAACGCGACGCAACGGAATCAACATCTCGCTCTTCAAGAGTTTCGTCGGGATCGACTAGCCGAAGTGGCGGAGTCTTGTCGTCCATGGTGTTTCTCCGATCAGGGCATCAAGCCGCTAGTAGGTAAACCAGCAACCTCATCAAGCCCTAAAGCGATGTTGGCGCATTGGATAGCCCCCCCAGCCGCACCTTTAACCAAATTGTCTAGGGCACTAATAGTAAGAAGCCATCCGGTTCGTTCATCAACTCGAGCGGTCATATGCACCGTGTTTGCGCCCAGGGTTGCTTTAGTCGATGGCGATGCTTCGTTGACAACAATGAATGGTTCTTCAGCGTAAGACTGAGCTAATACCTCGAGCGCTTGCTCTGTCGAAAACGAGGGGTCACTGGGACGCGCGTAGCAAGTCGCGAGGATGCCACGAACCATGGGAGCGAGATGCGGAGTGAATAGAATTTCGCATCCAGTTACCTGCTCGATTTCAGGCGTGTGCCGATGGTTTAACAGGCCATAGGCGGTGAAGTTCTCGTCTACCGCGGTGAATGTCGTGGTTGGTTTTAGTCCTCTGCCCGCGCCGCTCACTCCCGACGCTGCGTCCACGATTACGCCCGTCTTTTCAATCTTGTTAGCGCGAACAAATGGACTCAGCGCAAGCGAGGCCGTCGTCGGATAGCAACCGGGCACCGCTATTCCGCGGGCGCCTTTCAAGTCATTTCGATACAACTCAGGCAAGCCATAGACGAATTTCTCCAACAACTCAGGCATCGTGTGTTCGGCTCCGTACCACTCGGGGTAGAGCGCCGGATCTTTGAGTCGGAAGTCTGATCCGAGGTCAAGAATGCAGCCGACCTCTTCAAACAGATCGGCAACTACTGGTTGGCTCGCCATATGGGGCAAACCTAAGAAAACCGCGTCTAACCCAACGAAGTCCGACGGCTCATAGGAGGAGTAAACCATTTCGCTAAAGTCCGACGCCAAACTGGGGTACAGGGATCGAACTTTGGTGCCCGCTTCTGAATCTCCGGTGGCGGCCACAAGCGACATGTTCGGGTGGTTCGCTATCAACCTCATCAATTCGGCTCCCGTGAAGCCTGAGGCACCCACGATGCCGACACGGAGGGGCGCGTTGCTGGACATCTATTCAAGAGTACATGAAATAACTAATTGTGCATAATTATTCACCTAATTGAATATTTATGCATAGCAGTTTGGTAATACCTGCGGTCTTCCCTAGCGCAGACGTAAGGTAGCCAGGTGGTCAAGATGACAGGCTTAACCCGAGGTTGGAGCCCTGTCATTTCTCTCGGAGTGATGACCTGCACATGCTACGGCGCAGCTTTTTACGCCTACGGCATCCTTATAGATCCCATTCACAACGAACTCGGCTGGTCATTGACTTTCTTGGGATCTGTATTCGCGGGCGCTCAACTCTTGACGGGATTTGGCGCCTCGATTGCCGGGCGACTACTTGACCGCTGGGGCGGCAAACTTATCTTCAACATCCAAGCGCTCGCTTCAGTGCTTCTGTTCGCCGGAAGTTGGACAAGTTCCCCTCTGGTATTCGCGATCCTCGTCTCCAGTGCTCTCGGAATAATGGCAGCTACCGGCTTCTACCACGTATCGACAGCTATTGCTGGTCGAGTCGGGCCTGCCGATCCGGCCAAATCCATCACCGTATTGACCGTGATTGGAGCGTTCTGTAGCCCGATCTACCTTCCGGCAGGCGCTCTCCTAATCAACTCCGCAGGATGGCGAGTCGCTGTCCGAGTATTCGCTGTATTGGCTCTTTTGGGAGCACTCCAAGCCGCCTATTTTGCTCGTAACGGTGCTTCAGAAGAGACGCACGGACCCTCTCCTAACGCTCTCAAAGCACTTCGGACTGCGATACACCGGCCCACAGTTCGGAGAATGTTGCTGGCGTACGCATTCGCTGGGTTCTCATTCAGCACTCTTCTCGTTTACCAAGTACCAATCATGATTGATCAAGGCCTTGCCTTAAGCACCGCTGCTGCGGTCGCCGGGTTTCGCGGCTTTTGTCAGCTATTTGGTCGGGTAGGGGTTATCGCAGCCCTTGCCAAACAAGAAGCATCTCGTGCGTTACGGATCGGCTACGTCATGGCAGCTTCGGGCTCATTGTTTATCTTGGGAGGGAACGTCGCACTTGGGGTTGTGTACGGATTGCTAGTGGGCGCCAGTTTGGGGGCCTCGACCCCACTGCAAGCCATCCACGCACAAGATACTTTTGAACCCGAAGACCTCGGATTGTTGATGGGGCTACAACATTCCGTTTTTGCGCTGGCTGGAGCAGCCGGACCGATAGCGGCAGGAGTTATCGCTGACCTTGCCGATAGTCAGTCCCCCACAGTCTGGATGACGGCGTGCAGCCTGCTCGCCGCTGCGATGCTCCTACAGGGCAAACCTCGCATTCCCTCCGCCGAAAATCACTAGTCACTTACCGCGAGGTTTGCGATTACGAGTCTGTTCAGTACTCTTAGTGTCGTTCTGCTTGGGCCAACGACGTCCCTTCAGCGCTAACTATCGCTCGCTCGAAACTTCCGGACGTCTCAAATGCAGGCAGCTTCGCTTACTCAACCAGGGCTTCCCCCGGTTCAAGGCCTCTACGACCCGAAATACGAGCATGATGCTTGCGGCGTGGCGTTCGTGGTTGATATGCACGGTCGTGCTTCGCACGAGATGGTGCAGCGCGGTCTTTCCTGCCTTCGTAAATTAGATCACCGCGGCGCCACCGGGGCGGAAGAAAACGTCGGCGATGGAGCAGGAATTCTTATTCAGCTCCCCGACTCCTTTTTCCGTCAAGTAACCGACCTCGATCTTCCCGAAGCAGGCTGTTACGCGGCTGGCATGGCCTTTCTTCCTGCCGAAGACCCTGAGGCTGCCGTATCAGCAATCGAATCCCTGGCACAAGACGAGGGACTTCGAACTATTGGCTGGAGGAACGTTCCAACGGTCAGTTCCTCGTTAGGAACATTCGCCATCAACGCTATGCCTAATTTTCGAATCCTTTTCATCGCGGGGCCAAAAGAAAAGCCGATCAGGGGCCTCGAACTTGAGCGCATGACCTTCGTTCTTCGTAAACGCATCGAACACGAAATTCAGCCATCGGTCTATTTCCCTTCACTTTCGTCTCGCACCTTCGTCTACAAAGGCATGCTCACCTGTGATCAACTTCCGGTTTTCTTTCCGGACCTCACAGACGAAAGATTGACGAGTGCGCTAGCCCTGGTCCACTCTCGATTCAGCACCAACACCTTTCCCTCCTGGCCACTGGCCCACCCTTATCGACTGATCGCTCACAACGGTGAAATCAACACCGTGATGGGAAATCGGAACTGGATGCACGCGAGGGAAGGGACGCTAGCCACTGATGCATTTGGCGAATCCCTAGGGCGTGCCCTTCCGATAATGACGCCTGACGCATCTGACACAGCAAGCTTCGACGAAGCGCTCGAACTCATTCAGCTTGGTGGGCGAAGTCTCTCTCACGCGGTACTCATGATGGTGCCCGAAGCGTGGGAGAACCACGAACGGCTACCGCAATGGAAGCGAGATTTCTACGAATTCCATGCGTCCCTAATCGAACCCTGGGATGGCCCAGCGTCAATTGCTTTCACCGACGGGACTGTTATCGGCGCCGTCCTTGATCGAAACGGTCTTCGACCTTCCCGTTTCTTGGTGACTGAAGAAGGTCTAGTTGTCATGGCATCCGAGGTCGGGGTACTCGATCTCGACCAAAGCACGATCATCCAAAAAGGCCGACTTCAGCCCGGCAGAATGTTCCTTGTTGATACTGCTGAAGGAAGAATCGTCGGCGACGAGGAAATTAAGCAGACTCTCGCCGACGCGGAGCCGTACGGAGAGTGGCTTCGAGAAGGACTCGTGCATTTGGACGACCTTCCAGACCGCTACCTGCTGACACCGCAACATTCATCCGTGGTAAAGCGGCAACGCACCTTTGGCTTTACGGAAGAGGAACTCAGAATTCTCCTCGCGCCGATGGCTCGGACCGGAACCGAACCGATCGGGTCCATGGGTACCGACACCCCTATTGCAGTGCTCTCCAAACGATCACGTTTGATATTTGACTACTTCTCCCAATTGTTCGCACAAGTCACAAACCCCCCACTTGACGCCATCCGCGAAGAATTGGTCACATCAACCTCGTCATTTTTGGGGCCAGAAAGTAACTTGCTTCAACCTGGCCCGGACTCCTGCAAGCAAATCGTCGTTCCCCACCCCGTACTTTCTAACGAAGATCTCGCCAAAATCCTGTACCTAAACGAAGGCGGTGACTACCCGCAATTCAAGTCGTTCGCGATAGATGGCCTTTATCCCATCACCGAAGGCGGAGTTGGCATGCGCAGCGCTATAGAAGACATAAGGGCAAAGGTCTCCGATGCAATAGCCAACGGCGCCAAAATTATTGTCTTATCAGATCGATACAGCAACGAGCAAAACGCACCCATTCCTTCGCTTCTCTTAACGGCAGCGGTACACCACCACTTGGTGAGAGAACGGACTCGCACCAAGGTCGGCCTGATCGTCGAATGCGGCGATGCCCGAGAAATTCATCACATGGCTGTACTGCTCGGCTATGGCGCCGGCGCAATCAATCCCTATCTCGCTATCGAATCCATCGAGGATTTCGTTGAGCAGGGAGTGATCAACGAAATCGACAGAAAGGCCGCTGTTCGCAACTACATCAAGGCCTGTTCAAAAGGTGTCCTTAAAATTATGTCCAAAATGGGCATCTCTACAGTTGCCAGCTATACGGGGGCGCAGGTCTTTGAGTGCATCGGGCTATCTAACCAAGTAATTGACGATTACTTCACAGGTACGGCATCAAAACTGGGTGGAATTGGGCTCGACGTCATCGCCGAAGAAGTAGCACTTCGTCATCGCTTTGCCTACCTAAAGAACCCTGGAGAGGTAGCGCATCGCGATCTCTGGTCCGGGGGCGAATACCAATGGAGACGAGAGGGTGAATATCACCTCTTCAACCCCGAAACCGTGTACAAACTGCAACACGCCACCCGAACCGGCCAATACGAGGTTTTCAAGGAATACACCAAGCTCGTAAACAACCATTCCGAGCAGCTCGCCACGCTCCGCGGACTCTTCAAGCTCGTTCCCTCCGACACAGGCCCTATCGCGCTTGACGAAGTCGAACCCATTAGCGAAATAGTGAAACGATTCTCGACGGGTGCGATGAGCTACGGCTCCATTTCTGCTGAAGCGCATGAAACTCTGGCGATAGCGATGAATCGTCTGGGAGGAAAATCAAATACCGGGGAAGGAGGCGAAGATCCAGAGCGCTTTATCCCAGACGATAACGGCGACTCCAGACGATCAGCAATCAAGCAAGTGGCCTCTGGTCGTTTCGGAGTCACCTCGGAGTACCTCGTCAACTCCGACGACATCCAGATCAAAATGGCACAAGGTGCCAAACCAGGCGAAGGTGGACAACTACCCGGCCCAAAGGTGTGGCCATGGATCGCAAAAACCCGCCACTCCACACCTGGAGTTGGACTGATCTCTCCACCTCCACATCACGACATTTACTCGATCGAAGATCTCAAACAGCTCATTCACGATCTAAAGAATTCAAATCCTGAAGCTCGCATAAACGTAAAACTTGTTGCCGAAGTAGGCGTAGGCACTGTTGCCGCAGGGGTATCCAAAGCCAAAGCAGATGTTGTCCTGATATCTGGACACGACGGAGGAACAGGCGCGTCCCCGCTCACTTCACTCAAACACGCCGGCGGCCCTTGGGAACTTGGGCTTGCTGAGACCCAACAAACTCTCCTCATCAACGGATTAAGAGACCGGATCGTCGTACAGACCGACGGTCAACTCAAGACCGGCCGCGACGTCATCGTCGCCATGTTGCTCGGCGCCGAGGAGTTTGGATTTGCGACAGCTCCGCTAGTTGTCTCTGGATGCATAATGATGCGGGTTTGCCATCTCGACACATGTCCAGTCGGAGTCGCTACTCAAAACAAGGAATTGCGTGCTCGCTACGCGGGGAAAGCAGAGTTCGTAGTCAACTTCTTTGAATACCTCGCTCATGAGGTCCGTGAACATTTAGCTGAGCTCGGTTTTCGATCGATTGAAGAGGCCATCGGTCGTGTCGATTGCTTGGATATAGAAAGCGCTGTCGACCACTGGAAGACAGATGGTCTAGATCTCAGCCCGATTCTCCATATACCTACTTCACCTTGGGACCAAGACCGGTTCTGCTCTAAGCAACAGGACCATGGCTTACACCGAGCCCTTGATCAGCAATTAATCGAACAAGCCCAGGAGGCCATCGAAAACAAATCTTCGGTAGAGATAACTTGCCTCATTTCCAATGTCAACCGCGCTGTCGGCACTCTCCTCGGTCACCACGTGACTAAAACTCATGGGGGCCAAGGACTGCCAAAGGACACCATCACAGTCAACATGACCGGCTCAGCAGGTCAAAGTTTCGGTGCATTCGTTCCGAGCGGAATTACTTTGCGCCTGTCGGGCGACGCGAACGACTACCTCGGTAAAGGCCTCTCCGGTGGACGAATCGCGCTCAAACCACCAACTGATTCGGCAACTGAGTTCATTGCCGAAGAAAACGTGATCGCCGGAAACGTGATCCTCTACGGAGCGACCAGTGGCGAGGTCTTTCTAAGAGGGACCGTGGGGGAACGCTTTTGTGTTCGTAACTCTGGAGCAACAGCGGTAGTCGAGGGGGTTGGGGATCACGCTTGCGAATACATGACGGGAGGCCAGGTTGTCGTCCTGGGGCCAACAGGGAGAAACTTCGGAGCGGGCATGTCTGGAGGGGTCGCATTCGTCTACGACCCCGAAGACGAATTCCATCGAAGCCTCAACACCGAAATGGTGGATTTAGAAAGCTCTCTCGACGGTGAGGATTCCGACTTCCTTCGTGAGGTGATTCGCCGTCATCACGATGAGACAGGATCCGGAGTCGCTTCCGCCATTCTTGACCGCTGGCATCAGCACCTACGGTATTTTAAAAAAGTCATGCCCAAGGACTACAAACGCGTCACCGAGGCCATCGCTGCGGCGGAAGAACACGGACAAGATGTCGAACAAGCCGTAATGGCTGCGGCGAAGGGATGATCGCGATGTTGCAATGGTCGACATCGAACAAATTCGAGGCAAACACGTCTAGTCGGCAGAGGGAGCCGATTCGATATGACTGATATTCGAGGGTTCCTAAAACATTCCCGTGAGACACCGTCTCGACGACCTGTACCGGTGCGTCTCCTGGACTGGCGTGAGGTTTACGAAGACTTTGACCAAATCAGTTTGCAGAACCAAGCCAGTAGATGCATGGATTGCGGAATTCCCTTCTGTAACAACGGATGCCCCCTCGGAAACATCATCCCGGATTGGAACGACCTCGTATACCGAGACCGCTGGCGAGACGCAATCGATCGCCTACATGCCACAAACAATTTCCCTGAGTTCACGGGCCGACTGTGTCCAGCTCCGTGCGAGGGTGCTTGCGTACTTGGGATCAACCAAGATCCGGTGGCCATAAAACAAATTGAAGTGACGATTATCGACCACGCCTTCGAAATGGGATGGGTGGAACCAGTTCTCCCAAACGTCCTTTCGGGAAAGTCTGTCGCAGTAGTCGGCAGCGGGCCAGCAGGCCTCGCAGCCGCGCAGCAGCTGACGCGAGCTGGCCACACGGTTGTGGTTTTTGAGAGAGCCGACCGTATTGGCGGCTTACTTCGCTACGGCATCCCGGAATTCAAAATGGAAAAACGTCACATCGATCGCCGAATCGAACAAATGGAGCAAGAAGGCACCGAATTTCGCACCGGGGTCAACGTTGGCGTCGATATAAGCGCCAGTGATCTTCGCAATGAATTCGATGCCGTCGTACTCGCCGGCGGCGCCACTCAATGGCGAGATCTTCCAATTGAAGGCAGAGAACTCTCCGGGGTTCACCAGGCCATGGAATACCTTCCTTGGGCTAATCGCGCCCAGCAAGGCGATTTCACGGTCGAAGAGGCACCTATTTCGGCAGCGGGAAAGAAAGTCGTGATCATCGGAGGAGGCGATACTGGTGCCGACTGCCTAGGCACTGCACATCGGCAAGGTGCAGCATCGGTTCACCAATTTGAAATCATGCCTTGTCCCCCCGAAGAACGGTCTGAGGGAAATCCTTGGCCAACATTCCCCATGACATTCAAAACCACATCAGCTCACGAGGAGGGCGGAGAAAGGGTTTACTCCGTCAATACTGACAAATTTCTCGGCGATGAAGCCGGCAATTTGCGAGCGCTCGCGGCTCATGAAGTGCAGATGATAGATGGGCGTTTCGAAAAGATTGACGGTTCGGATTTTGAACTAGAAGCTGACATCGTCTTTTTAGCAATGGGCTTCACCGGTCCGGAACAAGGCGGTGTTCTCGAACAACTAGATATCGAGTTGGACGAGCGCGCAAATGTTGTTCGAGACAACAATTTCGCTACAAATGCAGACAAGGTATGGGTGTGCGGCGATATGGGTAGAGGTCAGAGCCTCATCGTTTGGGCCATAGCCGAGGGCCGTTCCTGTGCTGCGGCAGTTGACACCTCTTTGACTGGTGGGACTTCATTAATCTCCCCTGTAACACCCAAAGATCGCCCATTACTTTAATGAGAAAAATTCACGAACCATTTACACATAGACGAAAAGCGCCTTTGCGGGACCACTCTCACCAGATGGAACGGAAATAACGCCTCCAACGGTCCTGCAATTAGCGCGCGACGGTGTGTGCCCCGTCAGTTGACGACGCGCGCGGGGTTGCATCAGCCGAGTTGTCTGCCCTCAACTAGATAGGTTGAGAGTTTTGTGAGTGCACTGGGAGTTACTTCGCGCATCCGTCGCAACAAATCATCGCCGGCAGCGCCCGCGCTCTGGCGGGGTGCCCCACTGCCCGCAAAGCCATCGAGCCGAGCATTAGAAAGCCAGGTCTTAAGGTTTGGATCGGCATTCCACTTAATCGAGTTGAGCGCATTTTCCATAGTGGTTCGCACCCAGTCCAACGTGTCATCAGGATGGGGCACAACTGTGCATAGTTCATTCTTAATGGCTTCATCTTCATAGGTCGCCTCAACATGAGCAATGAAAGCGGCGCTAAAAACTTGTTGGCACGTGCGCACTGTCTGCAAGGTCAAGAAACTGTTCTCAAAGACTGGTCGGATAGGGCGCCGAGCTAGCCCGTCGGCAGTGCAATCAACGTGCACTGTATTAGGGCTCGTAGCGATGGTTCCACCGTCAAGGTCGATAAGGTCGCGCCCAATTCGCTGTACATGGCCTAAACGAATAACGTCTGCTATTCGGCGCAACTCTTCCAGTTCGAGCAGTGTGACCGTGCAGCATCGGTACATCGTCGGACGGACAGCCGCGTCCAGCTGGAGCAGGATGCCTTGCTCAAGTAACCGGTCAAACATTTGATCTGAAGACGTCGAAGCCGCAACGATCTCCATCGTTTCGACTTGCCGAAGCATCACTCGTTCCGCGAATTCGGATCCAGGTTGGATGTAGGCGCGATCTAACATCCACTGGTCGCGGGGCACCACCCAGCGGATTGCCTCAGAGTCCACATTGTTACTTAGTAACCACAAGCACGAATCAATAGCGGTTTTCCCTCCACCAATAACCACGTAGCCATCTGATGCCTCCCGAATGCTTGGAAGTTCGTTAGGGGGGATGCATTGAACCCCGACCATTACCTCATAGCTGGGTGGAGTAACCGCAGGAACAGTTACGTTCATATACGTGGCATCGACAGTCTTTCGGGCTTCCACCACTGTGTCCTTGCCAGAGGTAAGGCCTCGAATAAGACCATCCCCGCGGTATTCAGACATTGGCAAGTAACGCACCCGACCACTTGGCAAGAATTGTTGAATCATCACTTGCTCGAAGTACGTGACAACCTCGGTGCCCGACGCCAATTCGTACAACCCCGCGTTCCATCCCGCGAAATCTTTGGTGTCACTTCCAAGGTTTCGCGAATTAACACCATAAAAAGACGACGGCTGGTGAAGTCGCACGAACGGGTAGGAGTCATTCCAGTGGCCACCAGGACGAGCGTGTCGATCAACGATGGTGACGGTCGCATCCGTTTCAGCTATGAGGACGTCAGTGAACGCCATGCCCATGGCACCCGCACCTACAACTAGGTAGTCGCTCGCAAACTTATTGATCATGCCTTCTAGCCCTGAATATCAGGACCCGCGGCCTCTATTTGAAACCAAACGATGCACCTCTTATCTTCGTTCATTGCACGCCTGTAGTCGTCCCAATCAGGATGTTCTCCGCTGAGAGTGCGGTAGTACTCAACGAGATGGTCCATTGCGTCGGGAAGGCTTACAACATCGCCGCGACATTGCAACTGCACCCATCGGCCCAGCCATTTGTCAGGAAACACGCACAGCCAAGCAACGGGATCCCGTCGTAAATTCCAAGTTTTCACAGCTGTCTCGCGTGTGCTCATAATGATCGTGTCGTCAACCACTGCGAGCGTCACAGGCGACATTTGGGGAGATCCATCTCTACGTCGCGTAGCAAGAACAGCACGCGAGTTGTTGCGCACGTAGTCAAGACCCTTATCTATTTCCATGCATTCATCCTGTCATGAAGACCTGCATGTGGGTGGGCTCGGAGAATAGATACTGCTCTAGGGTGAGTCGATGTCCGACAAGCACCAGGTAGATAGCGGTCGCGGCTGGGTCGTAGCGTTCGCAGGTTGCGCAATTAACACATGGACATTCGGGGTTTTCTACTCCTTCGCGACTGCTCTTGAACAAATGGCCGACGAGTTCAATGCTGGCCTGTCGGGCATCGCAGCGTTCTTCTCAGTCACAACGTTTCTCTTTTTTGTGGTGGGCATGCTTGCCGGCCCACTGGCCGATCGTTTTGGCGCTCGGCGACTCGTAGCAGTGGGCGCATTGCTCATGGGCGGAGGACTCTGGCTTACCGCTCAAGTCGAATCTCTGTTTACCGGCATTGTGGTCTACGGACTCGGAGTCGGATTAGGGATCGGCTCTTATCTAGTTCCGCTCAGCGTTGCCACCGGAGCCTGGTTTGAGAAAAATCGAACTCTCGCCCTGGGGGTTAACACAGTGGGAATAGGGCTCGGGACCTTGATTTTGGTTCCTGTGGCGGAATGGCTCATCCGAACTGCTGGATGGCGCAGCGCTTTTGAACTGATGGGAATCGGAAGTGCGATCGTGTACGGCGTGGTGGCCTTGGTTTCCTTTAAGCCACCTACCCCGCCAGCATCCCTTGCAGCAAGCATTTCGGCTGCGCGTCGCGCTGTAGGAAGATCTGAATTTTGGCGGCTTTATCTGGCCGGATTCTTGATGTCAGTGGCACTCTTTATTCCTTTCGTATTCCTAGTGCAATACGCGAAGGAACAAGGGATCGCATCAAGCACAGCGGCATTTCTCATCACTTCGCTTGGGCTGGGGAGCGTTCTCGGCCGCCTCGGTCTCGGAGTGCTCGGAATGCGCCTGGGGGTTTTGCCGTTGATCATCATGTGCTTTGGCATTCAACCCATCGCGTACGTGGTGTGGCTACTCGCCGGGCCCAACTACGCAATGCTACTTCTTTTCGCCGGTTTATTAGGAGTGGGCTATGGAGGATTCGTCGCTCTAAGCCCTGTCGCCCTGGCAGGTATGTTCGGTCTTGAAGGTCTGGGTGGGGTCCTTGGAATTCAATACACCTCCGCCGGCATCGGCGCCTTGGTAGGACCGATTTCTGCTGGAGCTGTCATTGATGCCACCGGCTCATACACGGTCGCGATCGTCGGAGCAATCATCGTTTCGCTAATGGCAACTCTTTCGGTCCTGCCGTTATGGCGCCTCGGCGATGGCGCGCCTTCTGAACCGCCGGCACATTCTTTCCTGGCTCAACCGACCGTTTGGTTGGTCTCACCGCGTTAGGGCATTTGGGTTAGCGAATACACTTCGTAGGTCACTCCACCTTCTGGGTGCAGGGTTCCCACCCCAACTCCCTGGACATTGTTGATCCACAAATAGCGGTCATCGCCCGTTTCGAATTGAGGGGCCGAGCGAGCGACCCCGAGATTTGGTTCAGCTATGCCTTTGTATTGCATCAAGATGACGGCGTCGTCGTCGGTTACTAAGGTCAGCCGAACGTCGAGTTGAAGGCTGCGGTCGGTTCGAGCGGTCACCCAGTCACCGCCGGGAGGTGCGATGTTTCCTCGCAGTCGCTCACCGTTAAAGGTGCCACCGGCAACCTGAGCAATTATGCGAGTGCCCTGCGGTCCGCCTTTTACAACTCGCATTCCTTCCGCGACCTCTACGTCCAAAGTAAATAGGTGTTCCACCTCTAGATGTCCAGTTGCCATAGAGAAAGCCTGACACATTCGGAGCTCGGTCAGCCGAGATTGAAGAAGTCAGCGAGGTTCGCGGGCAGATCGTCCATATCGATTTCGAAGAGTTCCAGCAGAACCTGGTCAGGAGCGGCGCACATTAGGTATCGCCAATTACTGAACTCCCTGATGTCGGATCTGAACTCAACTCCGTTAGAAGCCATCCGGTCGCGCAAATCCGCGAGGTTATCTACCCGTATTCCTATGTGGTGATAGGCGCCGGTGGAGTCACCGCGTGGCGGTTGGTCATAAATATTGAGGCGCCCATGCCCGACTTTCATGAAGATGTTTCGGGATCCGCCGAAATCACCATCGTGGCTCACTACTCCCCCGAGGTTTCTTTCCCACCAATCAACAGTGACCGATGCATCGGAAGCGAAGATATGGATGTGATGGAGATCAAGCATCACAAATACCTAAAGGGTTCGCCTGTCAGTGCGCGAGCCTTTGTAAATGATTTCTCTCATCGCATCGGAGGCACGTTTGTGAAATTCCACGGCGTTTGCCTCTAAGTCCGCAGAGGGCTGTGGGCAATGTTCAAAATGTCGGTATTGATCTGTGCCACGCACTAACGAGGCACTGTCCCACTCGCTAAGTGTTTGTTCTGTATGCGGCGGCATGTAGTGAAGAGAGAGTCCAATCCGCCGGTCATTCGTTTTGTTGGGTCCCGACCCATGAGCTGTTCGAACGTTATGGAAAGAAACTTGTCCGGCCTTCAGCGCCATAGGAACCGTCTTACGTTGCGAAATGTCGACGTCGAGTTCTTGACCTCGACTCAGGAGATTATTCTCCGCGTAGGTCTCAGCGTGCTCAATGGTCTCCTTGTGGCTGCCAGGCATTACGTTCATACAGCCTGCGTCCTCGCTCGCGTTAGTGAGCGCTATCCAGATCGACACCACCTCGGAATTAGACAAGCCCCAATACTGGAGATCCTGGTGCCAGCCCACATAGCTGGGGCTTTGCGCTTCTTTTATCCAGAACACTGAGTTCCAACAAAGAATGTTTGGGCCAATCAGATCCTCGACTGCGTCCAGGATTTTCTCGGCGCGCATGAGTTCGTCAATCCACGGGAACAAGATATGTCCCCCCGATCGTTCATGCGCGGGTAAGGAACCGCCGCGAAGTAGCTCCCAGGCCTCTAAGTGGCTTCGACACTCGTCAGCCTGCTCTGAGGTAAGGAAATCGACTGGGGATACCCACCCATCGTGCTCATATTGCTTGATCTGCTCTTCGGTAAAGACCTTTCCCATGTCATGAGGTTATTCGCTGATCGGCACAGATGATGCGCTTCCAGCTACCGTCGGTAGCTGTGACGGATATTGATCTGAACGATCCGGCGAGTATCGATGACCCGCATAGCTATTGGTCTCGTTATCGCGACATGGGACCGGTGCAATGGAGCGATGCTCACCGCGCGTGGGTCGTGCTTGGTCACGTGGAACTCAGCGAAGCCTTCCGCGATGGGCGTCTTCTTTCGGCGGATCGAGTCACACCCTTGGAGCGGGTAGCCGCGCACCGTCCTTCGAGCTTCGCCAAGGTTGTAGAACTATTGGGTGGGTGGATGGTTTTCCGGGATCCGCCTTTACACACTCATCTTCGGGACCCTATGCGCAACGTGTTTACGCCTAGGCGGGTCGCGACGCTTGAGGAGATGGTCTCTCAAGTCGTCGACGAAATCGTTGACGGGTTAGATGATGTAATCGACGTCCGGGAGGACTTTGCGGGACCACTGCCAGCGTGGGTGATCGCTGCGGTCCTCGGAGTGGAGGCCACCGAAAGAGATCGTTTTCAAGGTTGGTCGAATGATTTAGCGACGATTGTGTTTGCTACCGATCCGCACACGACGGCGCCAGAGCAAGCCACCGCGGCGGCTGCAGAGTTCAGTGACTTTTTTCAGCGCCTAATTGAGCGTGAACGTGCTGAACCCTCAGAAACTTTGATGACTGCATTAGTAAACGGGGCGGGTGATCAACTATCTGACCTTGAGCTGGTGGGGGCATGCACGCTCATTTTGTTCGCAGGTCACGAAACCACAACTTCTTTACTGATGAACACAATGGGTTTATTGGCCACTCGCCGTGACCTAGTCGAAGCATTACGTGTTGGGGAATTAGATACCGCTCTTGAGGAACTTCTTCGCGTCCTCGGGCCCACGCGGAGCATGTACCGAAAAGTGGCGGTTGCCCATGAGAGAGGCGGACAAGCGCTCGCTGTGGACGACAACGTCTTGCTTTGTGTGGCAGCGGCCAATCACGACCCTGATGTTTTCGATGAACCGGGCCGCCTCAAGTTGGACCGCGATCCGAATCCGCATCTGACTTTCGGATGGGGCCTGCATCACTGCCTGGGAGCTCACCTAGCACGCCTTGAGGCGCGCTTGGCTCTCAAGGCTTTACTCGGGAGATACCGGACTTTCGAGCCAGTCGGCCCCGTGCCACCAATCGAAGGGACGGTTATTTCCTCGATTCAACAGCCTTTGCGAGTCAAACTCTCTTGAGGCCGCTGAGAACAAGGTTGGAATGTCCTGGTAATAATTTCCGCGCTCTAAGCTCTCGTATTCAACGGGGGGGGTTAGGTGTTAGAGCACATCCGGGTAGTTGATCTCTGTGATGGCATAAGTCAGTTCGCTGGTCACATCTTGGCGCATCTCGGAGCCGAGGTGATAGCGGTTGAACCCACTGTTGGCGTAGCTACACGACATATGGGTCCATTTGTTGGCGATGAACCCGACCTAGATGCCAGTCTTACTCATTGGGCCTACAACAGAGGAAAGCGTTCTCTGGCTCTAAACGTCGAATCATCTGAAGATCGCGGCGAGTTCCGCACCTTGATCGCCAGTGCGGACATCTTCTTGGAAGACTGCCGTCCAGGCTATCTCTCGTCTCTTGGTCTCTCTTACGCGGACCTAGCTGAAATTAACCCGGGCCTCATTCATGCTTCTATTACACCGTACGGATCAGAGGGGCCGAGATCGCGTTGGCTTGGGACTGACCTCACCGCGGTGGCTGGTAGTGCTTTCATGTATGCCAGTGGCGACGCGGATCGAGCCCCGCTGCGTGTCGGCTTGCCGCACAGCTTCTTACACGCGTCTGCCGATGCGGCGGCAGCAAGTCTGATCGCCTTGCAAGAGCGTGACCGAAGCGGCATCGGTCAGCACATTGACGTCTCAGCGCAAGAGTCGGTCACGATTGGCTTCCCTCAGAATGTCGCTCCGATGGAAAATGCCTTGGCAGCGGACCGGATCGCCGGGGGAATAAGCCTGGGCGGCATGGATATCCCGCTGTTGTTTCCATGCAGGGACGGTTACACCATTTGTGTCATTCTTCCCGGTGTCGCGTTCGCGCCGTTTTCGCGTCGCCTAACCCAGTGGCTCGATGAGGAAGGAGTCGCTAGCGAAAACCTCCTCTCTATCGACTGGGACAACATTGGAGTGCAGCTGTTTGCGGGGGAAGTGAGTTTCGCTGTTCTCGCTGAGGCGTTTGAGACTTATGGCAAGTTTCTAGCAACGAAATCAAAAGCTCAACTCTGGGAGGCAGCCCTAAGTCGAAACCTCCTTATCACCCCTTCAATGACGATCGCTGATCTGGTGAACTACGAACATCTCAATGCTCGCAACTTTTGGGATTTCCAGCCGGTTAACAATGGAAACAACGCTCAGCATCCGGGCGCATTGGTGAAGTTCCAAAACAACCCCATCGAGTTCAGAGGCTCTCCACCCAAGCTGGGCGAACACAACGAAACGGTGACCGTCGACCGAAAACCCAAGTTCAATGCGACGCCAACGGCTAATAACTCGTTGCCTCTCGAAGGGCTGAAGGTTGTCGAGTTCTCTTGGGTGATTGCAACGCCCTCTGCGGTGCGAATACTCAGTGATTACGGCGCTGATGTAGTCAAGGTTGAAACGGCAAGCCGACCCGACACCATTCGAACGGTGAACCCCTTCGTTAATGAAGACCCTCACCCCGACAACAGTGTCGTGTACGGCGTCTACAACGCTGGAAAGCGCAGCCTCAGTCTCGATTTAAGCAAACCTGAGTCCCGAGAAATCGTGTCGGATCTCATCCGATGGGCTGACATTGTTACGGAGTCATTTGCTCCAGGGGCAATGGGCCGTTTGGGTTACGGCTACGACGTCCTGTCGGAAATCAATCCGGGGCTGATAATGCTCTCTAGTTCGCTTCTGGGGCAGACAGGCCCTCATTCCAGTCTCGCTGGGTATGGGTTCATGGCTGCAGCGATTGCCGGCTATTACGAGTTAACGGGCTGGTCTGATCGTCCACCTGCGGGACCATATGGCCCGTACACAGATTTCTTGGCACCGCGTATCGTTGTCGCGACCTTGATGGCGGCGGTAGAGAACCGAAAAACAACTGGACGGGGAGAATACATCGACCTGTCGCAAACTGAGTGCGCGCTCCATTACCTGGCCCCAGCGATATTGGATCAAAGTGTAAATGGGCGAACCATTCAGCGGCAGGGCAACGATGACCCCCATATGTTCCCCCACGGTGTTTTCTCCTCGAAGGGCGAGGATTCGTGGCTAGCGGTCGCGTGTTCCGACGAAAGCTGGCCCGCGTTAGCCGAAATCATTGGCCTCGATAGCCTTACAGGCATCAACCAATTGGAGCGTCGCGAGCAGCGCGCTCTGATTGATGAGGCAGTGACTGCCTGGAGTTCGGTACGAGATAACGATTCTGCGGCTGAGGAACTCCAAAACTCGGGAGTTGCCGCGTACCCGGTCCACGACG
The DNA here is from genome assembly GCA_002719335.1 of Acidimicrobiaceae bacterium. Taxonomy (GTDB): domain Bacteria; phylum Actinomycetota; class Acidimicrobiia; order Acidimicrobiales; family Poriferisodalaceae; genus UBA2110. The sequence continues at coordinate 102,101 of PBHE01000007.1, read as the reverse complement.
CAGCTGGAACTAACACCGACCCTCAACTGAGACACCGCCAACACCAAATCCAGGTTCCACAGAGTCACGCTGGGTCGATGTGGACTCATTCGTGCAGAACAAAAATGTCGCGAACCCCGGCAGTACTGGCACGGGGAGGGCCCTGTCTGGGGGAAGACAACTTCGAAGTACTCAGCGAATTATTGGGCTATTCAGTTGACAAAATTGCCGACCTTGCAGCGGCCGAAGTACTCGAATAACGGTGACTAATCAGTGAGACTGCCACACCAAGGGGTATAGGTCACTATCAAGGGAGTCGCCATCGCGATGTTGATCGGACCGAAGATGGCCTTGGGTTCCCTTACGAGAGTCGTACGCCGCGTCGTCTCCGCAGTATCGAACGGTGTAGCCGCGACGGCGTACATCGGAACGCAGATTTCCTCCAGCTCCGTGAACAGTCATCGCATGAAACGCGTAGACATCACCAGGTTCGAGATCCCAAGTAATAATTTCGTAGTCATCGCGAGTCGCTTCGATGTCAGGCATGTCGACGTAGTCGGGGTTTCGTTCATACTCACCATGCCCCGAGGTCTTTCCGAAGGTCTCCGGCTGATACCAGATGTCCCAAAGATGTGAGCCCCTCACGAATTCGAGCGCGCCACTTTCGATGGTCACTGCATCTAAGGCGATCCAAAACGACATAATTTGGCTTCCCCTGACCGGCCAATAGGGCAAGTCGTTGTGCCAACGAGTCCGATTTTCGGTACCGGGTTCTTTAATGAAGAGTTGGTCGTAAAAGAGGTTGACCTTCGATGACTCAAAAAACTGGGCTGCGAGAGAGACAAGGGGACCGCTGGTGCAGAACCTTCCCATCTCAGGATCGTTTTCCCATATTCTGATGTTTCCGTAAAACTTTCCGATTCCGTTGTCCGGGACATATCCGTGAGTAAACGGGCCTGGTTCGCTCATATCACGCTCGATTCCCGCTTCCAGCAGTTTCAACCAATCTCCGTCAACAACTCCCCGCAGGGGTACTGCACCGTCTCTGTGATACGCGTCAACTTCTTCTTTGGCGACGTGATAGTCCATTAGTTCAACCCTAATCTCACATTTTCACACTGTCGGCCAGTAGCTAAGCGGCCGTTCTTCTGGTGCGGGAACGCGACGACCGTCGAGTTGCCGGAGATCGTTCACTAAGACCCCTCTTGTGTCCGCAGGATCGATCACCTCATCGATACGGAGCGTCCCGGCAGCCTCATACGGCGAGGTAGCTAGCGAAATATCGGAAACCATTCTCGCTCGTTCAATTTCTGCTTCCGCTGGATCCAGTTGATCGAGACGAGCCGAGTACGCAACATTGACTCCAACGTCGGGATCCATGAAACCAATTTCGGCGCCTGGCCAAGAATAAAGACCTGATGAGCCGAGTCCGGACCCGTTCATAGCTGGGTACGCCAAACCAAAGCCTTTTCGGAGAACCACAGTCAATGTCGGGGTCGACATGTTGCCTAACGCTTCCACAAAGCGAATCGCAAGAGCCAAAATTCGATCGTGCTCAACCGCCTTACCGACCATGAACCCTGGTACGTCCATCAAGAAGATGACGGGAAGATTGAATGCGTCACAGAGACACATCAATCGGATCGCCTTGCGGCAAGACTCGGGGTCCAAAACACCAGCGTTGAACATCGGGTTGTTACCAATGATCCCGACAGAGAAACCATCGAGTTTGCCAAGCCCTGTAGTGAGGTTACGGGCGTATCCAGGCTGAAGTTCCATAAAGGAACCAGGGTCGCAAAGGGCTGCGCTGAATCGACGCATGTCATATCCGCGAGTTCGTTTCCGTGGCACCATCGCCGCGAGAGATCCGTCTGGCTCTAGATCGGCCCTAACTTCGCTTCGAGGCGCTGGTGTCCAAGCGTTGGGCGGCAGGTACGAAAGCCACCGGCGGACCGCCATATAGCTTTCTTCAAATGTCTCGACACCAAGGTCTATCTGGCCTGTGATCCGTGAATGAACATCCACGCCACCTAGCTCTTCAAATCCGATGATTTCGCCGGTAGCAACCTCAAAAACTCTTGGTGAAGTAACCGCAAGAACCGACCCTCGAACTTGGACAACAAAGTCCGAGAATGCCGACTGGAATGAGGACCCTCCGAAACTTTGTCCCACGATAACTGTCGCCATCGGTATTTGGCGCCTTCTTCGCGCTAGCTCTGGGTCCGGTGCTACCTCGGCGATGCCTTCTGCCCCGATAAGGTCGGGAATTCGACCCCCACCAGTTTCTCCGACGTAAACATAGGGCATGCCGCGTTCCATCGCCCTTTCGTAAAGCCGATGGAGGCGGCGACTTCCGACAATCGCGCTCGAGCCCTTCTTTACCGTGATGTCGTCTCCCCCGATAGCTACTGATCGCCCCTCAATTTCTCCTTCGCCGCCGACCTTGCCATCTCCGGGGGTGTTGTGGCGGTCTTCCAGGCGCATCGAGCGACTGTGGGTGCCCAACTCGCGAAAAGTTCCATCGTCGAGCAACCCATCGATATGGTCGCGAATCGTCGGAATTCCATCAGCGCGCATCTGCGCAACTCGCTCGGCTCCGCCCATCTCTTCGCGAATACGTCGCTGCCGCTCATAAAGATCGGCAACCGGGTCGGCTTGGGCTTCTTCGTTATCTTCACTCATGGGATCCTCGGGGTAAGCCGATAGTTCATCACGTTATGCCCATCTCCGCTAAAGCCTGCCTGCATGTTCTCTATGATGAGAACCGACGGGCAGGGGGAACAATGCTGTCGCCTTATCGTGTACTCGATCTAACTGATGATCGCGGGCATTTTGCTGGTCTACTGCTTGCGCAATTAGGTGCAGATGTGATCGCAGTTGAACCTCCTGGAGGGCAACGCTCACGCCACCTTCCTCCATTTGCTGGCAACAAAGCGGACCCGGAACGTTCACTTCAACATTGGGCGTACAACCGGGGCAAACGTTCAGTATTGATGGGGGATCAAGCGATCCTGAAGGACTTAGCCCTGACCGCAGACGTGCTAATCGAGTGCGGAGCGTTAGACGTCGATCTTTCCGAGCTTCGAGCCCTGAACCCGTCATTGGTAACAGTGTCAATGACAAATTTCGGTGAGGATGGACCAAAGTCAGAGTGGATCGGTACCGATCTCACTCTGAACGCAGCCGCAGGCCCGATGTCATTAAACGGCTACAAAGATCGCGCTCCAGTAAGGATCTCAGCGCCGCAAGTTTGGGTCAATGCCGCCTCGGAAGCTGCATGCGCAGCACTAATCGCACTTTCAGATCGCAGACAAAGCGGAATCGGCCAACACATCGACGTATCTGCCCAGGAAGCAATGATACTCACTGCGCAAGGATGGCTAGCAACGGCCCTCTGTGACAATCCCTCCGCCCAACGAACCGGCGGCGGATTCGAACTGTTAGGAATGCTTAAATTCCGTTTCGTCTACGAGTGCCTCGACGGGCATGTAACAGTCACCTTCTTACCTGGCATACTCGTTGGCTCATTCATGAACCGCCTGCTTGAGTGGGTACAGAGTGAAGGTCATTTAGACGACGACCTCTGCGGAATCGACTGGACGGACTTACTCGGCGAACACGAGTTGGAAGAAGTTGCATCGATTGCCGAGCGAACAGCGGCGTGTCTAGCGAATGCTCTCGCCGCCTATTCAAAAAAAGACCTGTTTGAGATGGCCCAGCGAGACAAATTGCTTCTGGTTCCCGTCATCACACCCGCTGATGTTCTCGAAACACCTCACTATTCCGAGCGCGGCTTTTGGGATGAAGTTGATATGGACGGGGTCGAGGGAATTGTGAAATTCCCAGGACCGTGGGCACATGGCTCCCCTACAGGTTTGCGGCGTCTAGATAGGCCTCCCACACTGGGTGAACACACGGCCGAGGTACTTGCCGAAACCCGTCCATTTAGTTCCTCCGGGGCGCAGACCTCGACACCTCGAAAGCCGTTCGAAGGGGTGACCGTTCTCGACTTCACTTGGGTGTATGCAGGTCCTTTTGCGACCCGAATGTTGGGTTACTACGGGGCGCGGGTCATTCGGATCGAATCCCAAACGCGACCTGACCAAGTCAGAACCTCAGGACTAACCCGAGACCCCGACGATCCCGATGGGCCGGAAAACAGCCAGCAATGGCATTCCATCAACGCAAACAAGGAGAGCCTGCAAATCAACCTCAAGGCTCCTGAGGCACGGCAAGTCGTTTTGGATTTAGCAGCCCAATCCGACATCGCAATCAACGCCTTCTCAGCAGGAGTGCTCGACAGGATGGGTTTAAGCCCAGCGGATCTCTTAAAGGTCAACCCTCGTTTAATCATCTGCTCCACCACGCTATTCGGGCAAACCGGTCCGTTGTCACCAATACCTGGATTCGGAAATATGGGCGCGGCCACTGGCGGCTATTACGAATTAACTGGGTGGGCTGATCGGCTTCCAGCTGGCCCATTTCTTGCTTACACCGACGCGACTTCTCCGCGACTCACCGCAGCCCTCCTCATAGCAGCACTGGACCATAGGGAGCGGACCGGCGAAGGAACAGTCCTTGATTTTTCACAGGCCGAAGGAGGAATACATTTCTTGACGGAGGCAATCCTGGATCAACAAGTCAACGGATTCGCTCAAACTCGAATTGGCAATGCTGATCGTTGGCAAGCACCACATTCGGTGTATCGATGCGGAGAAATCACCGAAGATCAATGGCTAGCAATTGCCTGCGAAAGCGACGACCAATGGGCGGCACTTGCTCATACCTTAGGACGAGAAGATCTCGCTGATCTGCAGTTGGCTGAACGTCTTAATCGAGAAGAAGAGCTAAACCAACTACTCAGCGACTGGTGCGGCGAACAAGACCCGGACATAGCTACCCACCTCCTGCAGGCAAATGGGATTCCATCACATCGAGTTCAGAACAGCCCTGAAGTTGCTGCAGACCCTCAATTGCTGCACCGCAATCACTTTGTGGAAGTACCTCACGAAGTGTACGGCTCCAGTTGGGTTGAACAGTACGGCTTCCGTCTCTCTCGCAGCGACGGAACACCAGAACGTGCAGGACCTCTTTGGGGTGAACACAACTTCGAAATTCTCAGCGAATTGCTGGGCTACGACGCTGACCAAATAGCCGAGCTCGTGATAGCAGGAGTACTCGAATAACTATTCCGATCCTCGGACGCTGAGTTGAGTCATCGCCTTGGCACCTTCAACCCTGGCAACCCATTCCAGACAGTTCGGTTTACTTCTTCTGGTCGCGGTCTAGTGCTGGCTGCGACAGGCAAGGCTAGGTTCAGGTCTCTACGCTGTCGTTGGAAAGCTGGGAGGTAGCTAATGGCCGGACGTATGGAAGGAAAAGTAGTTCTTGTTACTGGGGGAGCTTCCGGAATAGGGATGGGCTGCTGTCTGCGTTTCGCGCAAGAGGGAGCGAGCGTCGTCGTAGCGGACCTAAATCTTGAACGCGCCCATTCCGTATCAGACCAAGTTGCAGCTCTTGGAGTTGATTCGATCCCTGTGGAAGTCGACACTTCACTCCCCGAAGAAGTGGAAGCAATGGCTTCGGCTGCTGTTGACGCTTTCGGGACCATCGACGCGTGTGTAGCCGCGGCCGGCATATCTCATGCGGATTATGTGAGTCGCGAAGCTGATGAGCAAAAAGCCGCTGATCGATTTGACCAGCACGACATGATGCTTATCGATAAGTCACTGGCAAGTTGGCAACGTGTAATAGATGTGAACCTCACAGGTGTCATGCTCACCAACCAGTTCGTAGCCAAACGAATGGCTGAATCGGGGGGCGGCGCGATCGTTAATATTGCGTCAGTCGCAGGAAAGACGGCTCTCATGGGTGCTTCCGATTACTGCGTCTCCAAAGCTGGAGTCTGGATGCTCACCAAGTGTGGAGCGATTGAACTTGCTCGACACGGCATAAGAGTGAACGCCGTCGGCCCCGGTTACATAAAGACCTCGATGAGCGGCGCAGCAACAAGCAACGAAAAGTGGGTAGAGGCACGGGTGAAAGAAACGCCTCTGCGTCGGCTCGGAGAGCCCTCAGATATTGCGAACGCCTGCCTTTATCTTTGCAGCGACGAAGCAAGTTTCGTGACGGGAGAAATTATTTTCCCCGATGGCGGGCTGATCGCCGACAGCCGCTCCTAGATGGGATCCGACGTGCCCAATCCGACAGTCTGGCCAACGATTCGCTGCAAAAACACACGTCTCGTCATCGATTTCCTCACCACAACTTTCGGCTTTCACGAACAGTTGGTTATAGCAAATGAAACTGGCAAAGGTGTGGTCCACGCCCAACTTAGGTGGCCCGGAGGTGGCGGAGTGATGCTTGGCGACGAAGCATCTGACAATCCAGCTCATCTTGAACTCCCCAATGGGCCATCCAGTGTCTACGTTGTCACCGATCAACCCGATGAGTTACACCGACGAGCAGTCGAAAGCGGAGCAAATATCATCCGAGGTTTGACGGACGAAGACTACGGATCACGCGGTTTCGCAGCAACTGACCCCGAAGGAAACGTGTGGAGTTTTGGAACTTACTCCGGAGGATGATCTGTTAAAAGGTCTACAAATCGACATCCGCCGTCTAGGTTCATCGATATGGCCAAAATTGCTGTGGAACCTGAATGTTCACGACGCGAGGCGCTAGTTGCGGCCGTGAGGGCCGGTGGCGGTCAGCTAGTCGATCCGGATGTCGCCGAGGCATTAATTTGGGCTGAACCAGCTCGCGCCGACCTCCTTCCAGCGATGCTCGACGCGAACCCGAATATCCGATGGGTACAACTTCCGTACGCTGGCATCGAACCGTTCCTCGACATGCTTCGCGCCCGACCCAACCTCGAATGGACCTGCGGCAAAGGTGTTTATGCGGCACCAGTAGCCGAGCACGCTCTGATGCTCGCGTTAGCGGGCTTCAGAGGACTCGGCACCTTTGGTCGAGCAGAGAAGTGGTTAGCGCCAGAGGGTCAAAACTTGCTTGACGCGAGGGTCACGATTCTCGGAGGCGGAGGAATAACGGAAGAACTGCTACCTCTTCTCTCGCCGTTTCGTTGTCATGTGACCGTTGTTCGTAACCAGGTTCTCCCTATGGAAGGCGCAAACGAGGTCGTTGGATCGCACCACCTGCACGGTGTTCTTCCAAATACCGATTTGCTAGTGCTGGCTCTCGCCCTAACACCTGAAACCTCGGGCATCATCGCCGAGAACGAACTTGCGTTGCTTCCCAAGCATGCTTGGGTGATCAATGTCGCGCGCGGTGGGCACATCGTGACTTCAGACCTAGTGGACGCGTTGCAAAATGGTTCTATTGGCGGAGCGGCTCTTGACGTTACTGATCCTGAACCTCTTCCAGATGGGCATGCCCTGTGGTCGCTCGATAATTGCATCATCACTCCCCACATCGGAAATACGCCCGAGATGGGTCTCCCATTACTTGCTGACAGAGTGACCGCGAACGTTCGGCGTTACGTCACTGGATTACCGTTGTTGGGTCCAGTCGATGTGGCCCTCGGGTATTGATTGGCGGGTTGCTCGCTAGCGCAGGGTGGCGGGATGTAATGATTCGACGGCGTCTATACAGCGTTGGCGAACGACACCGACTTCTTCGTCTGTGAGTGTGCGGTCGGCGGCTTGAAGGCGCAACGAAAAGGCTAGTGAGCGCGAACTGCCTTCGAGCTGGTCACCTCGGAATACGTCGAACAGCGCCAACCCTTGAAGTTCTTCACCTGCGGCTTTACGCAAGGTGTCTTCAATCGTGGAAGCCTGCACCCCGTCGTTAACGAGAAAAGCTAGGTCTACATCGCTAGACGGGTAGCTAGACACTTGCTGATAGGAAACATCGCCGGCCGCTACCGCAGCGTCGGTGATCAGGTCGAGTCGAATATCGAGCCACCCACATCGTTCGTCAATCTCGTAGCGTTCTAAGACCCCAGGGTCAACTTCTCCAACTACTCCCACCTCTAATCGACCCACCGATATGCGTGCACCGCGGGTTGGATGTATGCCCGGCAGGTCGTCCGAGTTAGATAGCTCAAACTGCAGATGTAATGCCGATGCGAGAGTCTCCATCAAACTGATCGCGGCAAAAGCATCGCGTCCACCAAGAAGAACCGCTAGATGTTCATGCTCTGCAGGCAAAGGGGCGTCGTCGGCAGAGATTTCGAAAACGACCCCTGTTTCGAATAGGCCTACTCCCCTGTTGCGGTGAGAATAGTTGTAGGACATAGCGGTCAGTAACCCTGGTAAGAGGGAAGGCCGAAGTACCGACTCTTCTACCGCCAGCGGGTTCAGCAATCGAATTGGGTCGTCAATTTGCAGGCTCGCTTTGGCAATCTCATCGGGGGCTATGAACGGGTTGGGCATTGCTTCGGCTACGCCGGCGCCAACCATGACCTGTCGCACAACTCGACGAAGTTTTTGTTGAGGAGTTAGATGTCCTGCCTCAGGTGATCGCGGAACTGTGCTCCCAAGCTTCCCGTAGCCATAATGACGCGCTATTTCCTCAGCGACGTCAGTTTCGGTTTCGGTGTCGGGCCGAAATGAAGGAACCGTGACAGATTGGACGTTGACATCATCGGTCTGTTCGACCACGAACCCGATGGGTTCCAACAGGGATCGAATCTCGTCGGCTCCGAAAGCTCGCCCTAGAAGCGTGCTTATGCGAGATGTTCGCACGGGAACCGAAATTCGGTCAGGAAGAATTCCTTCAGCATCGATCACTTGCCCGACTACTTCGACGCCGCCAGGCGAGACCTCGTTCAGCAAATAACAAAATCGTTCTACCGCCAACGAATTGATGTCCCAGTCGGTGCCTCGTTCAAACCGAGCGGACGCTTCCGATCGAATGCCCAGTCGTTGTGAAGTTCGCGCGATTGACTCAGGTTCCCAGCTTGCGAGTTCCAGGAGCACAGCATCCGTACTTGAAGAAATTTCCGTACTTGCTCCTCCCATAACTCCAGCGATCCCTATTGGTTGGTCAGCGTGGTCGACGATCAACCCGTCACCCGGTGCCAATTCTCGTTCCTGATTGTCGAGGGTGACAATGGTTTCTCCCTCTTGGGCTCGACGAACACCTATGTGTCCTCGGGGAACAAGAGAGAGATCGTAGGTGTGGTTCGGGGTTCCCAGTTCAAGCATGACGTAGTTCGACACGTCAACTACCGAATTGATTGGCCGCATGCCCAGCAGAGTGAGCCTCATCTGCATCCACAATGGCGAATCACCCACGGTGACCCCGCGAATCACTCGCGCACAGAACCTTGGGCACAACGATCCGTCCTGGATTTGGATTGTCGCCAATTCATTTCCAGAGTCATCAGTCTGAGCCGTCGCCCATTTGGGAATGGCAAACGGGAGGCCAAGTCTCGCTGCTAGGTCGCGAGCCACGCCGGCTACGGACATAGCATCTGGGCGATTGGGATTGATCTCAAGGTCCCAGAGAACATCTCCCTCTAGGCCTAATTGATCCATGAGTGGAGCACCTAGATGAAGGTCGTTGGGGAGAATCATGATGCCGTCGCGATCAGAACCCAAACCAAGTTCTGAGGCGGAACAGCACATCCCATTTGAGATTTCACCTCGCATTGTTCTCTGCGAGATCTCCATGCCATTCGGCATTACGGTGCCAATCGTCGCAAAGGGAATCAGATCGCCGATGGCCATGTTGAAGGCGCCGCAACAGACTTGCAGTTGCTCATCATCAATTTCGACATCAACGAGTTGAATCCTGTCCGCCTCGGGGTGTCGTCTAAGATCCACGACTTTGGCCACAACTACGCCATCAAGTGGGTCAAGGAGTCGCATCTCCTCGACTGCCATACCGAGGTCGCTCAGATGATCAGCGAGTTCTTGTGGATCACCATCGATCGGCGCAAATTCACGCAACCAGGAAAGAAGAACTTTCATCTCAAGCCTCGCCTAAAACTGCCTAAGGAAGCGAATGTCGTTGGTGTACATGTCTCGCAGATCTTTGATGCCATATCTCATGAGCGCCAAGCGATCAATGCCAAAGCCAAATGCGAAACCGGTCCATTCTTCGCTGTCGATCCCACAGTTTCCCAATACGTTTGGGTGAACCATTCCACATCCGCCGAGTTCAATCCAACCGGTTCGCTGGCATGTTTGACACCCATCTCCCTCACATATGACGCAAGTGATATCAAATTCTGCGCTCGGCTCGGTAAAGGGGAAGTAGGAGGGGCGCAATCGACTACGAATCGAGCCGCCGAAATAGGCGGCGGTGAATTCATTCAAGGTTCCGGATAAATCGGCCAGACTTATGTCATGGTCAACGACTAAACCTTCGATTTGGTGGAACACCGGCATATGGCTGGCATCGGCAGTGTCTCTTCGGAACACTCGCCCGGGGCACACGGTGTAGATCGGCGGCGGGGACGTTTCCATCACACGAATTTGAACCGGAGAAGTGTGCGTTCGAAGCAAGATGTTTGTTGCTTCCCCGCCTTCGCCGTCCCCTATTTCCGTTCGATCACCTAGATCTAAGTACAGAGTGTCAAACATGGATCTTGCTGGGTGGGCGGCTGGAAGATTTAGCGCCTCAAAGTTGTACCAATCTGTTTCCGCCTGCGGGCCCTCCGAAACAGTGAAACCCATTCCCACAAAGACATCTTCTAAACGTTCCATGGTCTGCGTTACGAGGTGTAGATGCCCTCGAGCAGTTGACTCCAATGATTCACTTAAATCGAGCCGTTCTGCCTCAAGCTGCACTCGCCGAGTAACCGAAAGGAACCGTTCCTTTGCAACAGCATGTGCTTCTCGAACTATTTCCTGCGCCTCGTTGAGGGCCTGGCCAACTCCGGCTCGTTCCTTTGCATTAACTTCGGCCATTAACCGTTTGAGGCTGCCCAATTGCGATTTCTTCCCAAATAGCGTGGACTCAAGAGCCATCAGGCTTTCAAGATCGTCCGCCTGTTCAATACTCGATACGGCGGCCGCTCGAGCTTCTGCAATCTGGCGGTGAACACTCACAATGTGAAGGATACGGCTAGCGAGGCGGCTACCAGAAGCACATAAGTGAACGGTCTAGTCATCTTGTCTTTCTTTTGGTATCGAGTACATAACTATTCCAGCGGCGACTGCAACATTAAGGGACTCAACGAATGGCCCCATAGGGACCCTGATCATTGCATCGGTGTGCGCCATCACGGCTTCAGATACGCCGTGAGCTTCACTACCTAACATAAGGGTCATCCGGTCCACGACCTGGATGTCGTTGATGCTGATCTCGCCTTGAGAATCGGTTGCTAGAACCGAGTGTCCAGCAGCACCTAAAAGGTCAAGTGCTGACTCCAGATCGACTCGCCTAACAACATTGAGCGCAAAGACAGTACCGGCGCTCGCTCTAATTGCCCTGGGGCTCCACAAATCGGCCGTTCCTGGTCCGGTGATGACGGCATCAAACCGAGCCGCTGCTGCAGTGCGGACAATCGCGCCGACGTTGCCTGGATCTTGGACGGAGTCGATCACAACAACGCGTTGCATTCCGGCTATGACGTCGAGAGCAGTCTCGTGAACTTTAGTGACGGCAAGCACTCCTTGAGGCGAACTGCTGTCAGAAATCTCATCGAGTGTCCGAGCATCAACTTCGTAAAAATTTGCATTGATGGTTCCAACAGAGTCAAAAATTTGCTCTTGGTCGGGCCGAAAGAAAACTTCTTCGAGATCGACACCAATTTCGATTGCCGTCCTGAGCGGACGCGGACCTTCTATGACCGCCACACCTTCGGCGTCGCGATAGCGTCTATCGCGCACTAACCGTCGGAGGCGAGTAAGCCTTCGAGACCGGGGAGAAAGAGTCAGCTTGCTTGGCGGGCCGACTCAGCTCTCTCAACGAGCGTGCTGAATGCCTCGGGGTCGTTGACAGCCATGTCGGCCAGAATTTTTCGGTCTACCCGAATGTCCGCAGCATTGAGTCCATTAACCAATTTGCTGTAGCTCGTACCATTTTGTCGAGCAGCAGCATTGATCCTTTGAATCCAAAGTCGACGGAATTCACCTTTGCGGGCTCGGCGGTCCCTAAACGCATAGTTGCCACTGTGCATGAGTTGCTCATTGGCAGCCCTATAGGAACGACTCTTGTTGCCGTAATAGCCCTTAGCTTTTTCCAAGGTCGCTTTTCGGCTCTTGCGACCTGCGACAGAACGTTTTACTCGTGCCACTTTGTATCTCCTCTACAGGTCCGGGTTCACTTGCCCAGCATCTTGTTGATGCGCGGAAGATCGGCCTTGCTTATCTCGCCTTCCAGGGCAAGCCGACGCTTGCGCTTTGCTGACTTCTTTTCAAGGATGTGGTTGCGGCCCTGCTTGCGGCGGATCAACTTACCCGAACCGCTTGTCTTAAACCGCTTCTTTGCTCCACTGTGCGTCTTCATCTTTGGCATGACATCTCCTTATCGAAAGGGGGTTCGAGATGGGAGGGACGAATTTTCCTAAATATTTCTGGACCTGCTGTCAGATCCATCACTCGCCGGGACTTACCTCGGCATCTTTGCGGCGTTGCTTAGCGGCCTTATCAGGGCTCAACACCATGGTCATATTGCGACCGTCAAGCTTCGGGAATTGATCTACCTTTCCGACCGTTGCCACGGTTTCTGCGACTTTTTCAAGAATTTCTCGGCCAAGTTCGGGATGGAAGACCTCTCGGCCTCGGAACATGATGGTGATCTTTACCTTGTGACCGCCGGAGAGAAACTTCTCTACTTTGGCAGTTTTGGTGTCGAAATCACCTTGTCCGATCTTCGGCCGATATTTCATCTCCTTAAGGGAGATTGCGCTGGCCTTTTTCCGTGACTCCTTCGCCCTTTGGGATGACTCGTACTTGAACTTGCCGTAGTCCATGATCCGACAAACTGGAGGGTTGGCCTCAGCGGCTACTTCCACTAAATCGAGATCAAGTTCACGTGCAATATCCAGTGCTTCTGGCAAGGGTTTAATGCCGATCTGTTCGCCGTCAGGGGCGACCAGTCGAACTTCCCGCGCCCGAATCTGTTCATTGATTCTGGCGTCGCCTTCGTCTGGGCGTGCTATGGCCTTACTCGCTTAACCAAGGACGTTCTCCTCGTCCGTCTGATGGCACCTCTCATCAAATGACGAAAGGCGGACACATTTTGGTGCCCGCCTCACATAACGGAAAACCAGCAACTAGGTCGCTAACAGACCGACAGTGACCGAAACGCACCTTTCGGTGGAACGGTGGGGGCGAACCCCGCTTGTATCTATTGTTGAAGGCGTAGGGTAGCAGGGTGAGTGCACTATTCGCACAGGCGGACGCCAGCAAGCTAGAACCGTCAATCTAGGAGAGAGAAAATATGAGCAGCTTTTGGACTCCTTCGGGTGAGCACGAAATCCCAGGAGATTCAAGTGATGCACCATCGGCGAACCCGGCTCCTGATTTCACCGGTGGCGCAGACATCGATCCTGAGACAGCCGCGGCTATGGAACAGCAGCTTCAAGAAGCGCAGGAACAGTTGCTTTCGGTACCAGCAGGCCAAATAGTCGCTAACCACGTAATCGGTCTCTTCGAGCTGGCAGCTCTTCACCTTCGTGTAGATCCGCCCAACCTGGAGGAGGCTCGTCTACCGATCGACGCTATGGGCGTGTTAGTGGAGCAACTCGGTGATCGACTTCCTGAACATCAGACCTTGGCGGCGGCGTTGCATCAAATCAGGCTCGGTTACGTTGAGGTTCAAAATCACGAGTCAGGCGACTCTGAAGAGTAAATAAGCGATCAGATCTACGGCACGATCTTAGAGATTGGAATCTCGATTACATCTGTGGCTCCGAGTTCGAGAAGGTCTGGAATAAGGACGTTGATATCGCTTTTGTTCACGACAGTCTCCACGGCGAAACCTCCTCCTCCCCAAAGCTCATTGACGGTGGGCGCCTTCATAGAAGGCAGAACGCTTATCACCTGATCCAGCTCTGTGGCTCCCACGTTTAGCTTCATCAATACCCGTCCACGGGCGTCCAGTACTCCATCTAGAAGGGTCTTGATTTGCTCCATAGCTTTACGTTTTCCAGGATCGGCATAGGATTCACCGTTAGCGAAAATTTCGGTATAGCTGGTCAAAATTTCGTCGATTATTTTCAGCCCCGCTGCTTTAAGAGCGCTACCGGTTTCAGTGAGATCAACGACCGCGTCGACTATGTCGGGTGCTTTGGCTTCTGTGGCACCGTAGCTAAGTCGGATATCGGCTTTAATACCCGCTGCAGCGAAGTGGCGGTTCGTTAGTTCGGGGTACTCACTTGAGATTCGAACACCTTGTGGTAAATCAGTAATCGATTCATAGGAACTGTCAGTTGGGACCGCCAACACGATTCTGACTGGCTTTGCTGTTGCTTTGGAGTACTTCATCTGACCTAAGGAAACTACGTCGCTGCTAGTTTCTTCAATCCAGTCTCTGCCAGCGATTCCTACGTCGAACAGCCCATCAGCAACGTAGGTTGGAATTTCTTGCGGACGAAGGATCCTCACCTCATCGACACGCGGGTCATCAATGGTCGCTCGGTAATCAACCTCGCTGCTTCTACGAACGGTCAGGTCAGCATCATCGAAAAGCTGCATTGTCGCTGTTTCAAGAGAACCCTTGGGGAGCACGAGTTTCAGCATGTTGTTGACCGTACCGTTCGGGGCAGTCGAACCCCTAGTCGAATTACGATTCGAAGGTTCCCTTCAAAACCAATTGAGCTCACGGCTGAAGCCGCGTTGGTTCAATCAGCGGCAACATCGCCAAGACCTTCGATAAGGTGCCCTAGCCGCATTTGCTTGGTCCGCAAATACGCCAAGTTTTCTGGGTTGGCCCCGGTCGTCGTTGGAACACGTTCAACTATTTCGAGGCCATAGCCGCCAAGTCCGCCAATTTTGTCGGGATTATTAGTCATAAGGCGCATTTTGGTGACCCCAAGCTCGACGAGAATTTGTGCGCCAATACCGTATTCACGACTGTCGACGGGCAACCCAAGTTCGAGATTTGCATCGACGGTGTCGCGCCCTTCATCTTGCAACGAGTACGCCGCTATCTTGTGTCCAATTCCGATGCCTCTACCTTCATGGCCGCGAAGATAAACAAGAACGCCGGCTTGCTCGTTGGCTATTGCTTCAAGAGCCGTATGTAACTGAGCACCGCAATCGCAGCGCATGGAAGTGAGGATGTCTCCTGTCAAACATTCGCTATGGACGCGCACCAATATGGGATCTGGGCCCATGATCTGTCCGTGGACCAACGCGAGGTGTTCTGTGCCGTCAAAGTCGCGGAAAACATGCCCGGTGAAATCTCCGTAGATAGTTGGGATGCGCGCCTGTGCCACCGGGTCAACAAGCCGCTCGTTTGCTCGTCGATAGCGAATTAGGTCCGCAATCGAAATGAGGAATAGGTCGTGTTCTTCGCAAAATTGTATAAGTTGAGGCAGCCGGGCCATAGTGCCGTCGTCGTTAACAACTTCGGCAAGAACACCCGTTGGTTCACACCCGGCCAGACGAGACAGGTCGACTGCTGCCTCGGTATGACCGGCTCGCTTGAGTACCCCACCTGGACGGTAGCGGAGAGGTAGAACGTGACCTGGTCGCACAAAATCATGCGGCTCGCTGTGGGGGGATGAAAGCAAATTAAGGGTACGAGAGCGGTCGCCTGCAGAGATTCCAGTAGTGGTGCCCTCAGCCGCATCCACAGTAATGGTGTAGGCGGTCCGCATCGGCTCAGTGTTGACACTCACCATCAACGGCAGCGCTAGTTCGTCTAGACGCTCACCTGTCATCGGCGCGCATAGAACTCCCGATGTGTAGCGGACGAAAAACGCGATGGTCTCTGGCGTAGCGTGTTCCGCCGCCATGATGAGGTCGCCTTCGTTCTCGCGATCCTCGTCATCGACGACGACCACGATTTCACCGCGTCCGATCGCGGCGATCGCATCTTCCACCGCAGCGAGCGGTGAATCGGTATCACCCGATGACTGGTTCTTCGAATTCAACTTATCCATCGTCGCGAGTTTTCCCGGGGATAGTCACTAGTTATCTCCATTGTGCGGCGCCAGGAGCCGCTCTACATACTTGGCGATTACATCGACCTCAAGGTTTACGCTATCGCCCGCTGAGTACGATCCGAGAGTTGTGACAGCCAGGGTGTGGGGAATTAATGCCACTGAGAACGAGTTTTCGTGCACGTCAAAACACGTCAGGCTGACTCCGTCGACCGTAATTGACCCTTTTTCTACTAGGTACCTATCTAATCCTTCGGGGGTCCGAATACGCAAGTCTGAGCCAGGCGTGACCACAGTCCCAACGCCGTCTATATGGCCTTGGACCATGTGACCTCCCAAACGGTCGGCATATCTGACTGCGCGTTCGAAGTTGACCGGGTCCCCAGGGGTCAACTGTCCAAGCGAGGTTCGTTGGACGGTTTCACCTACAACATCAGTTTCCCACCAGTCCTCCCCCAACGCGACGACTGTTAGACAACAGCCATTAACCGATATCGAATCATCGACGGTGGTTCCTTCGAGAACTTGATTTGCGGAAAAACGAAATCGCTCGCCGTCTCTGCTTACGAAAGAGCCGAGCTCCTCAATCAATCCCGTGAACATCAGTCTCCCTCTAGGGGTCGAACTTCTATCCGAAGATCAACTCCCACTCTGCGGATATCGCGAATTTCGCCGCGCCATAGGTCAGACATTGTCGCAGAACCTGAGTTAGCGAACACGGGTCGACCGTCGTCGCCACCCATAAGCGCGGGCGCTACATACAACACGTATTCGTTGACTACACCTTTACGGTGGAACTCGGCAGCAACGTTGGCTCCACCTTCAACTAGGAGATCAACAACGCCCGCCTCTCCCATCTGTTCAAGCAGTGCTTCGAGTTCCCCTTGCATCTCCCAACAAGGGTGAACTGCCGCACCGGCCGGCGCTCGACCTAAGACAATGCGTTGAGGGTCGATCCCTGAAACGTCCCGCACAGTCAGCGATGGATCATCCGATCTCACAGTTCCGGCTCCCACGAGAACCGCGTCGCATCGAGCTCTTAGGGAGCGGCCATCACGTCGGGCCTCTTCGCTGGTGATCCATTGAGAGGAACTGTCAGGTGCAGCTGTTCGACCATCCAGGGTAAGCGCCATCTTTAGCACCACCCACGGTCTGCCCGTGCGTCGATGATGCAGATAGGGCTCAAGTTGAGCCGTGGCTGCTCGCTTTCGCACTCCTTCTACTACTTCGATTCCCGCATTACGCAATGCGCGTATACCGCCGCCAGCGACTCGAGGATCTGGATCGGTAAGGCCTACTACGACGCGAACAACTCCGGCTTCGATTATGTGATCCACGCATGGATCTGTTCGACCCGAGTGACAACAGGGTTCGAGCGTAGTAGCGAGCGTCGCTCCTCGCACGGCTTGACCAGCAGCTTCGAGGGCAATCCGTTCCGCGTGCGGTCCACCTGCAGGACGAGTTGCGCCGTCGAATACTTCTCCGTCTTGGGTCAGAACTACGGCACCTACCCAAGGATTAGGTGCTGTGGTGCCTCTAACTGAGGCTGCGTTTGCTATCGCCCTATCGATAAGGGCAGCATCAGTGGGATATTCAGAGTTATTCACTGCTAATGCAACCGTTCACCGTGAAGAAGCCCCAAGGCGTGGGGTATCACATCGGCCACGGCGTCGAAGCACTCGACGCAACCTGCTGTGGAGCCTGGGGTGTTGAGAATGATTGATCGACCGACGATTCCTGCCACGCCACGAGATAGGCGCCCAAGAGGATTGACCAGTCTCATGGCTTCAGCGATACCCGGGGCCTGCTTTTCAAGCACTCGCAGAGTTCCCTCGGGGGTGAGATCGCGCTCAGTAAATCCGGTTCCACCCGTGGTGACAATCACGCCGGCGAAATCTTGTGACATTTCAGCGAGACGCTCCGCAACATTGTCTACTCCATCTGCGACGCAGCAATGCTCAACCACATTGAAGCCGTGAGCGGTAAGACTCGAAACCAACGCTTCACCACTTTTATCCTCGCGCACGCCGCTCATCACACCATCGGAAACTGTCAACACCTTGGCCAACAGGACGCTCTCAGAAATAGTTCGCTCATGAGAGTCGTGTGAAGACTCGTCAAGATTTTCGCGGTGAGTCATATCCGGAGGCTACCGTCACCGCTTCTTAAGCATCTCTACAGATCTGGCAACTACCGTCATGGTATGGCCTATGCACGAGAACGCACATACTTGGACGCCGACAGTCACCTCATGGAGTTACCTGATTTCCTGACTGCTCATGCCGACCCTTTAGTTCGCGATCGCATCCCGCAAATCGACTTCGATGCAGCGGCGCGGAGTAGCGATTCATGGCGAGAAGCCGCAAGGACGGGTGCCCATCCGCCTCAGAAAGTCGCTGAACTCGTTGCGCTCGGGGATGATCTGATCGCGGGGCCAAAGGGATACCTCGCTCTCGGAGCGTTCAACAAACACGAACGCGGTACGGCTCTCGATCTACTGGGATTTCAGCAGCAGTTCGTGTTTTCGACTTTCAGCGCTCCCGTTGCCTTCGACCCCAAAGCGGACCTGGAAGTTCGTTACGGCGCTGCGCGTGCCCACAACCGCGCAATGGCTGAGTTCTGTTCCGAGGATTCGCGCCTCATAGGGGTTGCGTTGCTTCCATTGGATGAGCCAACGGCAAGCTTGAAGGAACTCGAATTTGCTATTTCGCTTGGTCTTGAAGCCATGTGGGTTCCTCATCGCCCAGCAGGAGGGGCTTCACCAGGCCACGACTCGTTAGACCCTGTGTGGGCACGAATGGCAGAAGCGGGGATTCCGTTTCTTCTTCACGTTGGCGGCAATCCTCTCCAACTCAAACCCGAGTGGCTGAACACGGGCCGGCCAGTGCCCACAGACTGGTTGGGCGGCGGAGAGAATGTGCGGGGCAAGGACATGATTGCTCTTCACCATGCAGCAGAGAACTTTGTCGGCACATTGGTGTTGGATGGGGTTCTTCAACGGCACCCGAAGCTGCGCGGCGGGGTAATAGAACTTGGCGCCGGGTGGGTGCCCTCGTTTCTTCGGCGGTTAGATCTCGTGGCACAAATTTGGAAACGGTCAGAACCTGATCTGGAAGCGCTGAAGAGTCTTCCGTCGGAACTAATCAGTCGTCAGATGGCCTTCACGCCATACGCGTTCGAAGACGTGGGGGCGATGGTTCGAGAGTCAAACTCGGACCTTTATCTGTTTTCTTCGGACTACCCGCACATCGAAGGCGGCAGGAACCCGCTCGGAAGATTCGAAGCTTCTCTAGAGGGCATGTCAGAAGAGGTACTCAACAAGTTTTATGCCGACAATATGTCACGTCTTCTGAACTCCTAACGGAAGCCGCAGTCTCCTAACATCCAATCAGCGGGCTGCAAGAACCCGTCAAAAATAAGAGGTTCATAATGCTTGATGTTTCATTTGACGTCGACACCGTCCGTGTCTTGCTGCACATCCTGGCGGTTTGCGTCTGGGTCGGAGGACAAATTGTCGTTGGTGCGTTAGTTCCCGCGGTCCGGCGAACACATCCCGAAGCACTACCAAGTATCGCCAAAGCGTTCGGGCGTATTGCTTGGCCGTTTTTCGGACTTGCCGTCTTCACCGGAATTTGGAACATGGTGTCTCTACCGAGCACTACAGCAAGCTGGAATGCGCTACTTGGAATCAAGATGCTCCTGGTCGCACTTTCCGGGTTTGGTGCTTGGCTGCATCAATCCACCGATAAGGCATCGATACGGGGTGCAAGCGCCGGGCTTGCTCTTCTCGCGTCACTGGCAGCCTTGGTCATGGGAGTTATGTTGTCGGGCTGACCTCGATAACGACTCTATGAGGTCGCATGGTTCTCTTGCGCGATCTAGGGTCGAGATGTGACCTATACCTGCTTCGACGTTGAAACAACCAATCACCTGGCGCACGTGCGAATGATCCGGCCTGAGCGCGCAAACTCGATGATTCCTGAGTTCTGGCAAGAATTGCCCGAAATTGTTGACCAGTTGTCCGCTGGCGGTGACGCAAGAGTCATTGTTCTTTCGGCGGAGGGTCGGCACTTCTGCTCTGGAATGGACTTAAGCGTTTTCGCTGGGAACAACAATGTGAGTAGCCAAGAACAGTCGACACACGGCAGCCGACAGCGAGCAACTTTCCGTTCAACCGCACTGAAACTCCAACGCAGTTTCAGTTGTCTAGAAGAAAGTCGTCTTCCAGTGTTGTCCGCTATTCAAGGTGCCTGCATCGGTGGAGGAATCGACATGGTTTCCGCTGCTGACCTTCGCTACGCAACAAAGGACGCCTTCTTCTGTATCCAAGAGATCAACATTGGCATGACCGCAGACGTTGGAACCCTCCAGAGAATGCCCAAGCTGGTACCTGAAGGAGTGGTGCGAGAACTTGCCTATACCGGACGAAATATGTCAGCAATCGAGGCAAAAGAACGCGGCTTCGTAAACGAAATATACGCAGATCAAGATGAGATGATCGCCGCCGTATTCGATATAGCTGGCGAAATCGCATCGAAAAGCCCGATGGCCGTCTGGGGAACCAAACAAACACTTAACTACGGTCGTGATCATTCAGTCGCTGACGGACTTGAATACATTGCAACTTGGAACGCTGCCATGTTCGACACTGACGACATGGCCGAAGCTTTCACCGCCGCCAACGAGAAGCGAGATGCCGAATTTCCGAACCATCGTCCGCTTCGAGATGGCCTCTAGGGGGAAAAATGACCGAGCTATGGCGTTTAAGTGCCCGAGACATCGCCCAGGGAATACAGAACAAAGAGTTCTCAGCAACCGAGATAACCGAAGCGGTTTTAACCCGAGTTGCAGCGAAAAATCCTGAACTCAATGCAATTACCGTTGAATTCCCTGAGCAAGCACTGGCGGCGGCAGCAGCAGCAGACGCCACTTTGGCAGCTGGGGACCGAACAGGTCCTCTACATGGCGTACCGATAACCATCAAGGAAAACATTGACGTCGCTGGTCAGGCAACACCGAACGGTGTTCCAGCGTTTGCGAATTTGATTGCATCAGAGGACGCCCCGCTCGTGCGTAATCTGCGCGAAGCGGGCGCGATCATCATTGGGCGAACGAATGTCCCTGAATTCTCCATGCGGGGGACGACAGTTAACCCCTTAAGGGGTCGCACCTTCAACCCTTGGGACGAAGACGCTAGCCCTGGTGGATCCTCTGGTGGAGGTGGCGCTGCTGCGGCCGCAGGGTTCGGCCCTCTACACCACGGAAACGACATCGGCGGATCCCTTCGCTTTCCCGCGCTCGCAAACGGGATCACGACAGTGAAACCGACCAATAACAGAATCCCCGTATTTAATTCCACTGCAGGAGCGGAGCGAGGTCCTTTATCTCAGGTGATGTCAGTCCAAGGAATTATGTCTCGCGACGCTAGCGATCTATCGCTTGCAACAGAGGTAATGATTAGGCCCGACGCACGCGATCCTCTTTGCCCTCCAATCCCGTGGAGAGGGACTTCGTTCACTGAACCAATCTCAGTTGCGGTAACGAAAGACCCATGCGGCTACCCAATACACGACGGAATTCTCGAACTGATAGACCGGGCGTCGGAAGCCTTGGTTGACGCTGGGTACCACGTGGTCGAGGTTGACACCCCGTCGATTCAAGAACCGTTCAGGGATTGGTTCCGAACATTAACTACCGAAATGAATACAGCACTCATGCCGCAGGTTGCCGAATACGGAAGCGATGATATTAAGACCACATTTGAATACTTCTTTCAGATGGGTGAGCTCCTCGAACTTGATGACTACATCAACGGTTTTGGGGATCGGACCCGAATGATGCGGGACTGGAACCTATTCCTGGCTGACTATCCGCTCGTTCTTACGCCGTTCTATATGAACCGTCTCTACGATTGGGATTACGACCTTCAAAGCTTCGACGCATGTAAAGATTTCCTCGAAGCGTCCACATATTCCATGGCGATCAATTACCTAAGTTTGCCGGCCGGGGTCGTCGCGATGGATCTCATCGAAGACCGCCCCGCAGCGGTCCAAATCGTCGGTCAGCGTTACCGAGAAGACACAATCTGTGACGCCTTGGTGTCGATTCAGGACCGGTGTGGTCGATTAACGGATCAACTCTGGGCCCGAGAAGATAGCTAGCGAAGATCGCCAGCGCCCAACGCTCTAGCACAGCTAACGTTTTGAGATGACGCAACTACGACTAGTTCCACTCGAATGTGGATGGCTTTCCACGTCGGCCTCATCTGTGGTCGCTGGTCTGAACGGCAACGTTGACCTGCCAATTCCAAGCTGGTTAGTGGTGCACCCCAGCGGGCAAACTCTTCTTTTCGACACCGGTCTCCACGACGACTTGGTCAATGGCGTATCTGCGAGGTATCCCCTGATGGCGCGTCAGTTTGAATCGCGTTTCAACGCCGACGACAACGTCTCAGCCCGACTCGAAAATGTTGACGTAGATCCTTCTTCGGTTGACAAAATCGTGTTCAGCCACCTCCATTTCGATCACTGCGGTGGGACTGCTTTGGTGCCAAACGCTCAGATCATCGTGCAGCGCTCTGAGTGGCAATCAGGCCATCACTCAAAGCTGATCGAATACGAGGTCTACAAACCAGATGACTTTGATTTAGGGCACGATGTGTTACAAATCGAAGGTCAGCATGACGTCTTCGGCGACGGATCAGTTCTATGTCTGCCAACTCCAGGCCACACTGCCGGCCATCAATCTCTGCGAGTAAATTTGGGCAGCGGGCCCGTCGTTTTGACCGGCGATTGTGTGTACTGGGGGGAGGTTCTCGAAAAGATGTTATTGCCCCCGTTTGGCTTTGACCATGAGATGCAATTGAGTTCAATGGGTTATCTCAAGGCGTTGCGCGATGAGCAGGGCTGCAAGCTTTTGTTCGGGCACGACGAGGCGCAGTGGGCCGATCTTGATCGTTCCTCAAAGGGTTTGACCTAGATCGACTCGACTCAATTCGAGTTTGCCCATTTCTTATCGCCGATTCGATAAAGGGCATGCCGACACAATTCATTATTAGTTTCGACTTTAGGGTGATCAAAATCTTCCCTAATATCGCGAGTCATTCCGAGGCGCTCCATTACCGCCATGGACCGCGCGTTGAGCAGCGATGTAAACGACAGCACCTCATTTAGCTTTAGTACCTGAAACCCAAAGTCAAGAACGTGTTTCGCAGCCTCAGTCGCAAACCCACGCCCCCAAAAGGAGCGACTGAGTCTCCACCCGATCTCAATACACGGCGTGAACGGTGCATCCCATGTTGGCTCAGACAAACCCACAAACCCTATGAAATGTGCGGGCGGCAGGGATCCATCATTTCTCAGCTCTACCGCCCACAGGCCATGTTCTTTCTCCTCGAGTCCAATTTGAATCAGGTCCGCGAATAGACCGCTCTGGACGCGATCTAATGCCTGCGGAAAATATCTCATCACCTCGGGGTCGCTGTTCATTTGCGCGAAAGGTTCCCGGTCTTCTTGACACCAATGCCGAAGCAACAGCCGTGGCGTCTCTATCTCCGGAGCAGGCACCGTTCTAGGGTTCTATGCGGTAGAAACGGCGCGCCGTGCCAGAAAAAAGCTGGGATCGTTCCAAAGCGCTCCATCCGGCCTGATCGGCTATGCGCTGGAAGGCGTTGAAGAGCACCGTGTACGAACAGCCCTGTCTATCGACAGGAAAGTTGCTTTCGAACATGCAACGTTCAGGCCCAAAGGTGTCGACGCAGTGCCTTATATCTTCGCTCCAAACATTTGCGACATGTTCCGATGTGGGTGCTTCGGGAAGACGGTTAAGGCCAACCCCATAGATACTCATGCCTATTCCGCCAACCTTGACCACAACCTGCTCATGCTGCGCCAGCGCCTCCAGAGCGGGACGCAACGTTGATCGGACCTCGTCACGATTGCCCGCATACGGGCCGATACCTAATGGACCTCCTAAGTGGTCGAGGACAACTGGAGTTTCTGGAAGCGCCGCGACAAGCTCAACTAGCTCTTCTACCTGAGGGTGAAACATCCATGCGTCAAAGGTAAAACCCATGCGACCTAGTGTCGCGAATCCAGCGCGGAAGTTGTCATGACCCAATAATCCCGCTGGCGGCTTGGTGTGCGACTCACGAATCTCATCGCTTTGATCCCACGCACTGGCATGACGAATACCCCTAAATCTACCTCCGCCTGCATTTTCTTGAGCGGCCAACACTTCCTCTACGGCTTCTCCTCGCGTCAGATCAGCGAATCCGACGATCGCAGCTATTTCGGCACCCTCTTGCCGCGCCGAAAGCTCCGCCTGTGCGCGCACAAACTCGATTTCGCCAACGGACCGAAGGTATTCAGGCCCTTCAGCTCTATACCCGGCTCCACACTCAATGAACACCGTCTGCGTCACGTTGTGACCAGAACCAGTGTCGTCATGCAATTCGGGCAGGAGGTAAGTGCCAGTAGGGAAATCCCACAAATGATGGTGCGGGTCGACAATTTCTTCTAATGGGTCGACTGGTTCCTCTTTAGTGCTCGCTAGCCATGCGGTCTTGTCCATCGCTTTACTTCCCTTGGTGGGGGCCACAGAAACATCTACGACGCTAGTCAACCTTCACCAGGGCCGCCCCCAGGTGTCCCAATCGAACGGCTCAATGCCGTCGTCTGTGAGGCGCCAGATTGAGGCCTGCACGTTGCCGTCAGTGACGTCGAGAAAACCAACGGTTCCTAGCTGAACCGATAGATTGTGCGGGAATGTAGGTGATCCCGGATTAACGCAGAGGACCTCGTCAATAGTCGTGATGTGTTCAACGTGAGTGTCGCCATAAACGACAACGTCGAGGGCGGCCCCATCGAAGTGTCGACTTATGGCGTCGCGGACTCCATAAGTTGGCATCTCAGGGATCGGCATGTGGTGGGTCAATCCGACTTTGACTCCGTCAAATTCGCGAATCCACGCAGAAGCTAACTGCGGGTGGTCAGGCTGCACTAGTCGTCCCGACGACCCATCGTCACCGTTGCCTCTCGCCCCCCAGGTCGGAGCAATCCGCTGAAGATTTTCAATCACCGAAATCTCGTATATGTCGCCCGCATGGAGAATTGCTTCACATGTTTCAAAAGCGGCATAAGCCTGCGGCCAAAGTTCAGGACCGGCCTCGGGGATATGAGTGTCGGAAATTAAACCAATTCGCATTTTGTCGCCCTCACGATTGACGTTTCCACTGAAACATCGCCATTCCATCCGTCCCCTGGTCGTGAGGGAGAACAATCCCTCCTTGGCGGTGCGGTCGCCAATGACTTCCGCCCAAAGCAATACTTGTCAATTCTCGATGTGAAGCCTGGAAATCCTCGGGCACTTTGATGGTCTCTTCATTAGTCACGGTACACACGCTGTAGCTCAAGACTCCTCCGGGGCGGAGTAGCCGGAATGCCTCATCGAGCAACGCCGTTTGGATCAATACCAAACGACTAATTGCACTTTCCGAGATTTGCCATCGAGCGTCGCTGCGTCGGCCCAACGCGCCAAGTCCGGTACACGGCGCGTCCACAAGTACGGCGTCTACCGAACTATCACCGAAGGCGGCGCTAGTCCCATCACTTATTACCACCGCGGTCCCCGGCCGAAAACGGCCAACGGTTTCTTGTAGATTCTTGGCCCGCACCGCATCTATGTCGTTGGCATATAGGGGGGACCACTGCGATCCCAGAGCAGTCGTTTTACCTCCCGGCGCCGCACAGAGATCAAGCATCGAGCCTCCATCAGGAGATGCGTCGTCAACCTCGTCGCTGACCCATCGAGATGCCTGTCCTTGTATATAGCCATCGGGTCGCGGAGAAGGTCGTTCAGGCGAGTTCATTGCAATGAGTGATGCCCTGCCATCTTGGCCCCATGTGTCGATGAAGAGGTCCCATATCCAATCTGGATAGCTATAACGAATCGCCCCAGTGGGCCATTGCGGGTCGGCGTTCGAGACCTTGCGGAGTACCGCATTGACTAACCCGCTCGCTCTTCGTGGCGTGACAGCGACGGTGTCGTTGACTGCAGCATGAGGCGGAGTTCCTAGATGCAGTAACTGATGTGCTCCCATACGAAGCGCTGCCCGAACATCGGGGTCCAGCTTTCTTCGCAAAAAGGGTTGCAAGACGTGGTCAATCGCTCGGCGCATACGAGTCGTTCCCTGCACTAATTCAGTCACGAACCCCCGATCGCGTCTGCTTAAACCTGGCCCCGAGGACGCTAAGAACGAAGCGAGGCTGTCGTTTGCCCGAGCACCATTCTCGATCTCGGTCAACACCTGAACGGCCACCTGCCGACTAGTTAGCTTTTTCACGTTCCTAGCTGCGCGTCAGGTCCGAGTCGGGCTCCATTGATCCACGCCGTCGCGTTCAGCCGGGACTTTCCCTCAGGTTGAACGACAAGTAAACGCAATAAACCTTCTCCGGTTCCAACAAGGTCTCGGTCTAATTCGCCAGGAATGGCGGTCCCCTCGACAGGGCGAGCCTCGTGCACCTTGAGTACAGCCGAATTGGTGGTGGTCCAAGCACCGCCTACACGAACAACCCTGTCCAACTCGATAGCGGAACGAGCCCAATCGAGTTGTAGATCCGCTCGGTGGATCTTCTTAGCCACGCTTACCTCCCCCTCTTGGGGAACGGGGTCGCGAAGGCCTTCACGTAACGCAGTCACTAACTCACGAGCTCCGAGGATCGCCAACTCTTCCCGAAGTTCAGTCGCTGTGACAGTTGGTTTTATATCGGTTTCTCGCCATCGATATACAGGGCCCGCATCGAGCTCAGGCTCGATACCCATAATGCAAACACCCGTTTTTTTGTCGCCTTCAAGCAGAGCTCTCTCTACAGGTGCCGCCCCGCGCCACCGCGGCAGCAAAGAAAAATGGACGTTGATCATCGGAAGTCGATGCAGCACATTGGTATCAATCAACCTGCCGTACGCGACCACCACACCACAGTCCGCTGTTACCGTCAGCGCGTCCGACACTTCCTCAGAGACCGCTATTCCCAGTTTAAGCGCCGCTTCTTTGACGGGCGTTGGGGACGGCTCCGCTCTTCGACTTCGACGGCGGTCAGGCATGGAAATTACTAAAGGAATTTCAAAGCCAGCGTCCACTAGGGCAATCAAGGCAGGAACTGCAGCCGCAGGGCTTCCGAAATAAACCACCGATCGAGGGTGTTCAGGCGGAGCTGGCAGCCGCATCGTCACGGTACCGAAAGCCCACCAGAAGCTAAGTCGCCTCTACCACCGAGAGATTGCATCTCGCGCCATTGACTAAGAGCAGCTTTACGCTGATCACGGTCTAGGTGGTCCAAAAGCAACACTCCGTCGAGATGGTCAAGTTCGTGTTGAAATAGTCGCGCTAGCAATTCGTCAGCTTCTACTGAAATTTCTTTACCTTCTAAGTCTCGCCCCACCAAATGAACTTGCTTTGGCCGAACAATTTCGAAGGACAATCCGGGTATCGAAAGGCAACCTTCTTCGAAAGCCCATTCGCCATCAGAGTCAATAATCTGCGGATTGACCAGCGTCTGCGGTCCCTCTCCAATGTCGTACACGAAGAGTCGCTTTTGGATTCCCACCTGAGGAGCAGCTAGGCCAATACCTTCGGCTTCGTACATCGCTGGAACCATGTCTTCGGCCATTCGGACAATACGACCGTCGATATCTTCGATTGATACGGCTTCTTGGCGAAGGACCGGGTCGCCTAAAACACGGATCCGGTAACTCATAATGATCCCAGGGTACCGTGCCGAACCGATCAGGCTCTTAGCGGATTGATCTCGACGCGTAACCTGCCGGGTGGACGGTCCACGGACTTCAAGATCGCGACCATGTGTTCGCGGTCATCACTTCGGATACGCCATCGGTCGTTGCTCGGACCCAAGATTTCAAGTCCATGCGAGTCTCCGATACCTTGAACAAACTCCGCCGCAGCGGTGCCGGAGATGATGGCCCAATGAGCTTCAGGGGGTTGGCGTAAGTCACGACGGATGTTCAGCTCTGACCGCGCTAAGGCGCCAGGATCTGCGGTTCGGGCAGCTTCTAATACTGTGTGCTGAGGCATTCGAGTCTGGATGAGGACTCTTCCACCATCTTCACGACGACCGACCACCCGAGAAGCCTGAACGAGTAGCGACATGGCTTGCTCCGCAGCTCGATACCGCGGCGCCAGCAACTCCTGGTCAAAATCAAGGAAGACGACGACATCTGCTCGATCGACCCTGTGAAGTACTGCCTCTGTACCTACATATAAATCTGCTCCTGAAGGTACAGAGTCAGTTTCTGAGCTGACTTCCACGACAGGTCGGCGCGTGATCTGTTCCAGTTCTTCTGCGACGCCCGTCACCCCGAGTTTCACTCGACGAAACTTCGTTGAAGAACAAGATTGGCATACAGCGGGTCTGTCATCGCCATCTACCGGGTGCACAAGACGATTGCCGTCCAAACCCAACGGGCGACCAGTGATTTCAGAGCGCGCGAGTTCACCGCATTGGTCACAATATGCAAACCGGGCTCGGCCTTTTCGATTGAGAACACAGACAACCCTCCGCTTATCTCTCAATAGTCGAGAAAGCTGTTCTGAACACCATGATCCCGCCAACGGTGGCTCATTGCGAAGGTCAACGACATCAAAAACCGACCATCCAGCTCGCTCTACAGCGCGGTCAGGGGTAAGCAATGGTGCTCCACAAGTGAGGGCTTCAAGTGACGGTGTAGGCGACGCGATGACCCATCGAGCGCCATCGCGTTTGGCCCGTTCGAGGGCTATGTCTCGCGCATGCCAGGTCGGAGCGGATTCCTGTTGATAGGACTCATCGTGTTCATCAAGGACTAGGACCGCATCAAGGTCGTCAATCGGAGCCCATGCCCCAGATCTTGTTCCAATAGTTACTGTTCCCGAAGCCGACGCTATCCAATCCCGAGGAACAACTGCCACGTCAATTCCAGCTCTTTTCATCGCGACGGCAAGTCTCTGCGCCCGAGCAAGAGTCGGTGTGAGGATCAACGCTCGACCGTACGACGCAGCAGCAACCGCTAGAGAAAAATCATCGCTGTTAGGTGGTGTTCGGACTACGGCACCTCTACGACGGAAAGCCTCTTGAGCGAGATTCTCGTTTGGTAACACAGCACGCGACCGGCTCGTCGGGGCCGGAATTGATGATACGACTCGATCATGAGTCGCCGTGCGTAGGAAATGCACGCGGCTGCCCATCCACTGACTGCTCGCCCAACTAGCCAAATCAACCAACGCTGGCGGTGGGCCGCAGCTACTTACTTTCTTTATTTCTTGAAGGTCAACCCCCGGCGGCGGGTCAACGTCGACGGCGGTTATCCAACCCCTTGTTCTTCGGCCACGCAAATCCACACGCACCACTGTCCCGACCTTGACCGGAGGGCCGTTAGGTGAATCTAAAAGACTGTCGGGTAAGAGATAGTCAAAATCTTTATCTACTGCCGGCTGGTCAGGAAGGATGCGAACTACCCGGGTCACAACGAAATTCTGCTCGAAGGGTGGGACGCTAGAAGCTCAGCAGCAGTTTTATAAGCCGAGAGCCGAGCGCAACTCTTCCACTCGGTCGGTTCGTTCCCATGTGAAGAAGTCATCCGATGCATCACGGCCGAAGTGACCATATGACGCTGTGGGCTGAAAGATGGGTCGCCTAAGGTCGAGGTCTCGAAGAATGGCTGCTGGTCTGAGGTCGAATACTTCGTTGATTGCCCCACTTATTCGATCACGATCTACTTTTTCGGTGCCAAACGTTTCCACGAGAACCGAGATCGGGCGGGCGACACCAATCGCGTAGGCGACCTGAACCTCACATCGATCAGCGGCGCCTGCCGCGACTAGATTTTTCGCAACCCAACGTGTCGCGTACGCAGCCGACCGATCTACTTTGGATGGGTCTTTCCCCGAGAAGGCACCACCGCCGTGTCGGGCATAGCCTCCGTAGGTATCCACAATGATTTTGCGGCCGGTAAGGCCGCAATCACCGACCGGTCCTCCCACAACAAAATTTCCCGTCGGGTTTACAAATACTTCAAAATCATCATCGGCGAACTCAGCCGGTACGGCTGGGCGAATTACATGTTCAATCAGGTCCGGGCGAATCATGCCGTCGCGATCAATGCCGGGGTTGTGCTGCGTGGAAACGAGAACTGTCTTCAATCTGATCGGCCGACCGTCCTCGTAGTCAAATGAAACTTGCGTTTTCCCGTCAGGACGCAAATACGGAACTTGACCCGATTTCCGAGCCTCTGTTAGTTGTTCTGCCATTCGATGTGCAACATGGATGGGGAGGGGCATTAATGCTTCGGTCTCGCGACACGCGTATCCGAACATCATTCCCTGATCGCCGGCTCCCTGGCGGTCTAGTTCGTCTCCTTCTCCAGCACGGCCGCTTCGCACTTCTTCGGAATCGTTTACTCCTTGAGCGATGTCCGGTGACTGCTCATCGAGGGTCAGCATGACCCCGCATGTGCTTCCGTTAAAGTCCAACGAATCTCGGTCGTAGCCGATGCTGTTAATGGTTTCTCGAACAACTGAGGGAATGTCGACGAAACCACTGGTCGTGATTTCTCCAGCGACTATCACCAGGCCAGTGGTAATCATGGTTTCACAAGCGACTCGACTATTCGAATCTTGCTCAAGCATGGCATCGAGGATGGCATCGGAAATTTGATCGGCCATCTTGTCAGGGTGACCTTCGGTCACCGACTCCGAGGTGAAAGTCCATCGACTCACGCAGTCTCTCCTGATTACTCGACAGAACGGCTTAAGGTTAGGCGACAAAGAGCGCCGAAAGGTATCTCACTTCACCCAATAAGTATTTGGGCCACCGTGTTCAACACTTCTTCGGCAATTTGTTGTTTAGATCTAAGCGATATATGGCGCTGACATCCGTCGGCAATAAATATGGTCACTTCATTTGTGTCGTGGGCAAAACCAACTTGAGGTGCCGACACATCGTTCGCCACGATGACATCAACGTTTTTGCGTTCGAGCTTGCTTTGAGCGTGAGATACCAGTTCTTCGGTCTCGGCAGCAAACCCAACAATCACCTGGCCCGGCTTTTTCTTCGCCCCCAACTCCGCGAGAATGTCGGGAGTCGCCTCTAACTCCAGCTTCGGTGGCCCGGCATCTTTCTTTATCTTCGACTCCGATACCCCCACCGGTCGGAAGTCAGCGACAGCAGCTGCCATCACGATGACGTCGGCATCGGACCGCTCAAGAACCGCAACGTGCATCTGGGTTGCGGACTCAACGCGGACAATTTCAACGCCGACGGGAGCCGCTGTGGCAACCGTCGATATCAAAGTGACGTTCGCTCCGCGAGCTTTAGCTGCCTCAGCTACTGCGTAGCCTTGCTTTCCCGTCGAACGATTACCGACGTAGCGCACGGGATCGATCGCTTCTCGAGTACCGCCCGCTGTAACGACGACCGTTCGACCTTGCAAATCTCCATCTGAAAGGATCGATTCCACCGTCTCATAAATTGTCTCCGGTGCAGCAAGGCGACCCGATCCCATATCACCACCCGCAAGGCGTCCTTCATCGGGAGGAACGAGGTGCACGCCTCGTGCTTCGAGGATTGCCAAGTTGTCCTGCACAGCTGGGTGTTCCCACATCTCGGTGTGCATCGCAGGACAAACCACAACTGGAGCTCTCGTAGCGATGAGGGTGGCTGTCAGCAGATCATCAGATATTCCGCTGGCGTAACTACCTATACAACGTGCTGTGGCGGGAGCAACGACTATGAGATCGGCAGTCTGTCCCAAAGTTGTGTGTGGAATGGGATCAGGGTCGTCGAAGATTGATGTTCGCGCCGGTTCCGATGCCAACGCGTCGAAGGTAGCCCTGCCCACAAATCGCTGGGCGCTCTCCGTCAACACCGGGATGACATGTGCCCCTGCGTCAACGAGCATCCGGCAAAGAAGAACTGCCTTGTAGGCGGCGATCCCCCCGGTTACCCCCAGGACGATGCGGCGATCGGCCAGCATCGGTTGAACCTCGACCTACTCTTCGTCGGGCACGGCCTCAAGCGCAGCTGCATCAGCTTCCGCCTGAGCTAATGCCTTGGCTTCGAGGCGAGCCCGTTCCTCCGGGTCAAAACGTTCGTATCCAATCTTGTCGGCCTCAATTTCTTCGAACGCCATGGACAAAGATTTACGTGCGGTGGTCGTTACTTGCGGAGGTACTTCACTTCCGCCGCCTTCGCCTAGTCCAAGGTCGTAAGAGATGAGTTGGCGAGATCTTTTTGCCGCCAAACTCACGAGAGTAAATTTCGAATCTACCTTCTCCAACAGAGCCTCAAGGCCGGGACTAATCATCGTGTCTTGTTCATCAGACATCTGCTCTACCTCTGAAAGTTGCAAGCGATCCGAACGGACCCACCATGCTACCAGCGGCCTTTGTCACTCGAACAGCGATTGCCGCTGACCAGAGCCCTTAGCTTTTAGACCGCTGGTGTCGGGTTTCGCCAATGAACGATTCGACAGCGTCGACAGTGATAGCCAAATCTGCGTTAACTACCACCAGGTCCGCCAGCTCTCGTCCAGCCTCTTCCTCTGCATCGGAAGCTGCCAAACGTTGAACTACGTGCATCTCATCGTCCCCCCTCGATCTCATCCGGCTCTCTTGTTCGTAACGATTCGGTGGCAAAACGAGTATCACTACCGCATTGGGTTCGCGTTCCCTGACAGCGACAGCTCCCTGAACGTCGATCTCAAGGAGTAAGTCGCTACCTTCAGGAACCGAAAGTGTCGGTGTTCCGTAGCGGTACTCAAAGAAATCAGCCCACTCGTAAAATCCGTTTTCCGCTACGCGAGCCTCAAACTGTTCTTCCGTCACATAGACATATGCATCGTTGGCTTCGCCCGATCTTTGAGTCCGGGTTGTCCATGAACGACTCAAATGGAGACTGTCGTCTCGATATACCAATTCGGCGACAATTGTTCCTTTGCCAACCCCCCCGGCGCCACATACAACAAAGACGATTGGATCACTGTTTTGGGTCACTGTGGCCGCACCCTCACTACTCGCTGACAGTCTTCAACTCGCAAAGAAAGCGCGGAGTTGACTCCTTTGATTCTCACCCAAGCCTCGTAGTCTGCGACTTTCTGCAATACCAACTTCGTTCATGAGCCGACGAGCTTTGACTTTTCCAAGTCGCGGCATGGACTCAAGCGCCGTAAGCGCCTTCATCTTGCCGACAAGTTCGTCCCCATCAGCCAATTCAAGCAACTCCTCGAACGACACCAGCCCGAGCTTCAACCGGTCTTTTGTTTCTGCTCTTACGCGACGCGCTGCCGCCGCTTTCTTAAGGGCTGCTTCACGTTGTTGTGGTGAAAGGCGGGGCGGGTCGGGCATATCCGACGAGTCTAACGGCGAGACAACGCGCCCAAACCCTTCCTCAAATTGATTGAGCGACTTCGTCAGCAATGCCCGTCGCAGCGCGTTCGGGATCCTCAGAACCCGTTACCGCTCGTCCAATCACAAGAAGCCCTGCACCTTGGCTAATGGCTTGGCTAGGTGTAGCTGGTCGTCCCTGATCATGCGACGCGACTCCGTCTGGTCTAATACCCGGAACAACCGACAACATCTCAGGCGCGAGCCTCGACACTTCGGCTAACTCACTCGCTGCGCAGACAACGCCCCCACATCCAGCGTTTACCGCGTGACCGAGCCTTTCCTCCAAAAGACCGCTAGGAGCGTCCCTGTCAGAGGTCAGTATTGTTACCGCGAGAACCATTGGAGGGGCTAACCCCACCGCGGAGGCGCCTTCATTCAGGCCGCCAACGGCCGCTGAAAGCATTTGTGTGCCACCAGACGCGTGGACTGTCACATAGGAGGCACCAAGGCTTCCAAGGACACGTGCGGCTTTCCCAACAGTTGTTGGAATGTCATGCAACTTGACATCGAGAAAGACGTCATACCCTTGGTCCACAAAAATTCCCACGGCTTCTGGCCCTGATGCGGAAAACAACTCCAACCCAACTTTTGCCACCGAGAACCACGGGAGCATTCGTCGGCCAAGCCGCCCAGCCTCAACGAGATCATCGACGTCTAGTGCGAGGGCAAGGCGCGAGCGCACCTCCTCAGAGATATCAGGCGGACCCATGGGCTGCTCCAGTAAGGGATCGGATGGAACTTACATGTCCTCGTCGGCACCAACGCTCCAAGTCACGAAGGATGCGCCGCGACGCTTTTGGGTCTGCGAAGTGGGCGGTCCCTACTTGAACGGCAGAGGCACCAGCAATCATGAACTCCGCGACATGTTCGGCGGCGGTCACGCCTCCGACTCCTATGATGGGCACCGGTCCGAGAGCCGCATAGACGTCAAAGACAGCCCGCACCGAAACCGGCCGCATCGCAGGTCCCGATAACCCACCTCCGCCGCTGCCAAGAACTGGGCGACGAGTTTCGGGGTCTATGACCATCCCTAAGACCGTGTTAGTAAGAGTGAGCGCTTCTGCTCCCCCATCAAGAGCAGCTCGCGCTATTGGGACGATGTCAGTGACGTTTGGACTTAGTTTGGCCCATAGCGGCAACCCAGCAACTAACGACGCCTCTATTGCCAAACGGCAGGTGTCCGGAGCGTGAGAGAACATGTCGCCCTTCTCCTCCAGATTTGGACAACTGACGTTCACCTCAACCGCGACTATGCCGTCGATTCCTGCTAGCCGTGTTGCAGCCTCTCTATATTCCGCAACGCTCTTCCCCCATATGCTCGCAACGACGCGTGCCCCATGGTCAATTAGTGCGGGCAGATCATTGTTTATCCAACTGTCTATGCCCGGGTTTTGTAGGCCAACTGAATTAATCATTCCGGCCGGGGTGCCATGAACCCGCGGCGCTGGGTTTCCAGACCAAGGTTCCGCCGAAAGTGACTTGACCACTACTGCGCCGAGTTCGGATAGGTCGACATATGCGGCAAGCTCGGCTCCGTGGCCAGCTGTCCCAGAAGCAGTCATAATGGGGTTTGGAAGCACTACCGAACCAATCTGAACAGAGTAGTCAGACGACCTCATTTGATCGACGCGTTCGGATCTAGAAACTCCTGCAGCGATCTCACGGTTAGCGGATTAGACATCCACTCCCCTAACCCCACCGCAGCTGCCCGAGCGGCGGCCACTGTCGTCAAGCAGGGCACCTTGTGTGCTGTGGACGCAAAGCGGATCCTGTAACCATCGCCGCGCGGTCCGCGCCCTCGTGGAGTGTTGACCACCAACTTGACTTGACCAGCTCCAATAAGTTCAACCGCATCTACTCCAGCGCTAATCTCTCGTCCTTCTTCGCTCAGCTTCGCGACGACGGTTTCTACTCGAACTCCATGCTCCTCTAGGAACTCCGCTGTTCCTGAAGTAGCGGCTATCTCAAACCCAAGTTCCAAAAAGCCTCGGGCAGCTTCGAGCCCTTGAGGTTTATCTCTATCTGCGAGGGAGAGAAAAATCATCCCGGCGACGGGCAGCCCTTCCCCCGCCGCGATTTGGCTTTTAGCGAAGGCCAATCCGAAGGTGCGGTCAATTCCCATGACCTCTCCGGTTGAACGCATCTCGGGCCCAAGGACCGTGTCTACATCAGGAAATCGTTGGAAAGGAAGCACGGCCTCTTTGACTGCGACATGTCCCTCACGGATTGGTTCTGGCAATGCTCCTGAGGCACGCAGTTCGTGCAGGGTTTCTCCCGCCATAACCCTCGCCGCGACTTTCGCTAGCTGTACCCCGGTCGCTTTGGCGACAAACGGCACGGTCCGCGAGGCTCGCGGATTGGCTTCGATCACAAACACTTGCCCTTGCTTGACCGCAAACTGAACATTCAGCAAACCGACTACATTCAGCCGGTCAGCAAGTCGTTTTGTGTAGTCAATAATTACCTTTTGTGTTTCCGGGGAGAGATTTGGGGGCGGAATAACGCAGGCGCTATCGCCCGAATGCACACCAGCCTCCTCCACGTGTTCGAGAATTCCACCAAGGACAAATTCGCCTGTCTCGTCTCGAATCGAATCAACGTCGACTTCAGTTGCGTCCTCTAAGAAATGGTCGATAAGCACTGGTCGATCGGAAGAAAGCCCTCCCTCGCGACCGAGCCCACCGAAAGCGGCCAGCTCCGTCATAGCAGTTTGTAGTTCGTCCAATCCATAGACGATCGTCATGGCGCGGCCGCCTAAGACATAGCTCGGTCGCACCAACGCCGGGAACCCGATTCGGTCACAGATGGCGGACGCTTCTTCAAATGTTACTGCTGTTCCGCCGGGCGGTTGAGGGATCTCTAGCTGAGCACATAGTGAGTTCCAACGTTCACGATCCTCGGCTAGATCGATGGAGTCCGGTGAAGTTCCGCGAACTAGTTCACTGGGTAAAGCTGATGCCAACTTGAGCGGGGTTTGGCCGCCGAGGCTTACGATAATGCCGGATGGCTCCTCTGCCTCAACAATATTGAGTACGTCTTCGAGGGTTACTGGCTCGAAGTAGAGCCGGTCGGATGTGTCGTAGTCCGTCGAGACGGTCTCTGGGTTGCAGTTCACCATGACCGTCTCATAGCCGGCTTCCGTTAATGCGAAGCTTGCATGCACGCAGCAATAGTCGAATTCGATTCCTTGACCAATCCGATTTGGGCCCGATCCCAAAATCATCATCCGCGGGCGATTGCCGCGACATATTTCATCTTCGTCTTCGTAGGTCGAGTAGTGATATGGAGTAAGAGCGTCGAACTCGGCGGCACAAGTGTCAACAGTCTTGAAAGTTGGTCGGACCCCTTTACTAATACGAGAATCTCGTACTTCCATTTCATCTACTTGAAGGAGGTACCCCAACTGAGCGTCCGAAAAGCCAAGTTGCTTTGCCCGACGCCATTCTGATTTGGTTAGATCCGCAATTGAACACTGCTCCAGATGTAAGCGTTCTTCAACGATTAGGCGCATTTGATCAAGAAACCAACGATCGATTTCGCACGCGTCATGAATTTCGCCGAGCGGCACACCAAGCCGGATGAGCTCTGCGATCTGGAATAACCGGTCAGGTGTCGCGACGTGTATGGCCGACAGCAAATCCGCTTGGCTTTGGCCAAGATATTGACTTTCACCAAGGTCCGCATTTAGTCCGGCTCTGCCTTGTTCGAGCGACCGAATCCCTTTTTGAAGACTCTCAGGGAATGTTCGGCCAATCGACATGGCTTCGCCTACCGATTGCATTTGGGGTCCGAGCACACCAGAAGCTCCAGGAAGCTTTTCAAAAGCCCACCGCGGAATTTTCGTAACTACATAGTCAATCGTTGGTTCGAAGCTCGCTGGGGTTTTTTCAGTGATGTCGTTTGTGATCTCATCAAGGCGGTATCCGACCGCGAGCCTTGCCGCTATTTTCGCAATCGGGAAGCCGGTGGCTTTCGAAGCTAGCGCTGAGCTCCTACTGACGCGCGGGTTCATCTCGATGACAATTTGCTCTCCTGAATCGGGATGGACAGCGAATTGCACATTGGAACCACCAGTCTCTACCCCCACTCGACGAATACACGCGAAGGCTGAATTTCGCATTTGCTGATACTCGACATCGGAAAGAGTTTGTGCGGGAGCAACGGTAATGGAATCGCCAGTGTGGACTCCCATGGGGTCAACATTTTCGATCGAGCAGATCACTACACAGTTGTCGGCGTGGTCTCTCATCACTTCCAGTTCGTATTCTTTCCAGCCTTTGATGGATTGTTCAATCAGAATTTCTGATATCGGACTGGCATCCATTCCTAGGGCTGCCACCCGCTGAAATTCTTCGAGAGTGTGCGCGAATGCCGTGCCTTTTCCACCCAATATGTAGGCCGGTCGGATGATAACTGGCAGGCCGACCTCGTCGACCACTGCCATCGCTTCATCCATGGTGTGTGCGATTCCAGATTGGGCGCATTTCAAGCCAATTTCTTCCATCGCTCGTCGGAAGAGACCACGGTCTTCGGCGGTGGCAATTGCCTCGCCGCTAGCTCCGATCATTTCAACTCCGTACTGATCTAAAACACCAGCTTCCAACAGCTCGGTGGCGAGGTTGAGAGCAGTTTGGCCTCCCAAGGTGGGTAGAAGAGCATCTGGCCGCTCACGTTCGATGATCGCGGTGAGAACAGCGACCTCAAGCGGCTCGATATAGGTGGCGTCTGCGAACTCTGGGTCAGTCATGATGGTGGCCGGATTGGAGTTCGCGAGGATGATGCGGTACCCCTCGTCGCGTAACACCCGACAGGCTTGGGTGCCTGAGTAATCGAATTCGCAGGCCTGACCGATGACGATGGGCCCCGAACCGATAATGAGAATGCTCTCAATATCATCACGGCGCGGCATTATTTGGCCCTTCCGTGAAATGAGGTCATTAGTTCGGAGAAGCGTTGAAACAAGTAGCGGGAGTCGTGTGGCCCCGGGCTGGCCTCAGGGTGGTACTGCACGCTGAAGGCCGGAATGTCGTTACATCGCAAGCCCTCGAGGGTGCCGTCGTTCAAACACACGTGGGTTTCTGTTACCGCTGGCACTGACCCCGACTCAATTGCGAAATTGTGATTCTGGCTTGTGATTTCAATACGTCCGTTATCAATGTTTCGCACAGGGACGTTGCCGCCATGATGACCGAACTTCATTTTGTAGGATTTGCCGCCAAGTGCCAGCGAAAGAACTTGGTGACCTAGGCATATCCCAAATATCGGAACGTGCCCTAGCAAATCACCAAGAGTTTCTATAACTTGACCGGCCATTGTCGGATCACCGGGGCCGTTGGAAAGGAAGAGTCCGTGAGGCTCGAGCGAACGCACTTGTTCGCCGGTCGTGTCGGCCGGCACCACATGAACCGATCCGATCTCGGCCAATTGCTCAACTATCGATTTTTTGATGCCTAAGTCGTAGGCAACGATTCGATGGGGGCCACCCCCTAAAGAATATGCTTCGGGCGTCGTCACTTTGCTTACGAGGTCCACGCCGGTAGTGCCAGGTTCGGATTTGGCCGCCGATGCGAGAGATTTCTCAGAAGAAAAACCGAACGCGCCAGGCATCGCTCCGTGTTCACGCACGTGCCGGGTGAGACGGCGTGTATCAACCGCCGAAATTCCAGGCACGCCTTTGTCGCGAAGATAACTGTTTAAATCATCTTCGCTACGCCAATTGGATCGGCGTCGCGTCAACTCGCGAACTACGACACCGTTACAAAAGGGTTGGCGGGCTTCTACGTCAGAACTGCAAACCCCATAGTTGCCTATGTGCGGATACGTAAAGTTGATGATCTGTCCCGCGTAGGATGGGTCGGTTATCACTTCTTGGTAACCGCTCAGCACAGTATTAAAGACCACCTCTCCCGAAGCGACCTCAACTTCAGCGCCGATCAGTTCTCCTTCGAACACAGTTCCATCAGCTAGAACGAGCGCTCCTTCACGAATCTGGCTCACCTAATCACCTGACCACCCAATACTGCAGGCGTAGTTGCATTTGCAGTGCTCCCAACCCAAAACCGTCAATCAATCTCAACCCCCGAACCAAGCAGGCGGAATAGAACAGCCATTCGCACGGGCACGCCGTTTGTCACTTGCCGGTTAATCAAAACGTTGTCTCTGTGTTCGAGAACTGCTTCGGCTAGTTCAATCCCTCGGTTGACTGGTCCTGGGTGCGTAATCACTACTTCATTTCGCAGCTTTGCCGCCCGAGCCTCAGTTATGCCATATCTATCGACGTAATCGTCAACCGACTGGATAAGCCCTTCTTCCATACGTTCTTTTTGAATTCTCAGTAAGCCCACTACGTCGAAGGTGGGTAAAACTGAATCCAAGTCTTCAGAAATTTGTACCGGCCAATCTTGAACGTTGGGAGGCTGCAACGACTTCGGCGCCACCAAGGTCACTGTTGCACCTAGGGAGGTATATGCATGTACGTCGCTTCGAGCTACACGGCTGTGTTTGACGTCGCCAATAATCCCTACATGGATTCCTTCCAGCGATGCCTGTGGCCCGGCCACCGTGTGAAAGTGCTGACAAAGCGTGTAGGCATCAAGCAACCCCTGGGTTGGGTGTGCATTCAATCCATCTCCGGCATTGATAACCGCTACTGAGTCATTTACTCGGTCAGCAATTTCTCTCGGAAGGCCGCTTGAACTGTGCCGAATAACGAGGCCATCGACCCCCATTGCTTGGATTGTTTCAACCGTATCTCGGATTGATTCGCCCTTGGAAAGAGACGAAGAACGGGTAGGAAATTCGAGCACGTCGGCGGAAAGTCGTTTGGCCGCCAGGTCAAAGGAGAGTCGTGTTCGAGTTGAGTCTTCGAAGAAGAGCATCGCTATTGTTTTCCCGCGCAACGCAGGAACTTTCGGGATTGAGCGTTGTCCAACTTCAACGAAACGGTCAGTGAGGTGCAGTAATTCTTGAATCGCGCCGCGTTCCAGGTCCTTCAAGTTGATTAGGTGACGACTCACTTACGCATCTCCCCCAGTAGAACTCCTTCGGGATTAACGTCCACAACCTCGTCACGTCGAGTGGGCAGATTTTTTCCGACAAAATCTGGGCGGATAGGCAGCTCTCGGTGACCTCGGTCAATAACAACCGCTAGTTGCACTGAGCGCGGTCGACCAAAGGCTGTTATCGCATCAAGCGCCGCACGAATTGTTCGACCGGTGAACAGGACATCATCGACAAGGACCACAATCTTGCCTGCCAGATCGACCGGAATTTCAGTCTCGGCTTCTGGCATAACGGGCCGTAGACCAATGTCGTCGCGATAAAGCGCTACGTCGAGGGTTCCCATAGGCACGTCTACTCCGTCGATCTCGAAGAGACGGCGTGCGATCAGTCGAGCGATTTCCACGCCGCCCGTCTGAAGCGCTACGAGTACGACATCTTCGAGACCTTGGTTACGCTCGAGAATTTCGTGGCTGATTCGGGTGAGAGCACGCTGTACTTGTGCTGCGTCAAGAACAGTCGTTCGAGCAAAGAAAACGCCCCCGTAGGGGGGCGTCATACGGCGCTCGCGGTCGGCCACTCCGTTTCCTCCCTGTCCGTTTGAGCCTCACCGGACTCAATTCACGGTCAGGGGGGCATCCTAGTCGCGGGAGTGCGTCGATCCCATCACTCAAATAAGAGCGGGCCATTCCCTCATTGAAAGCGTCGCGCCGCTGCTCCAAGAACCCCGTTGATGAACCGGCCGCTCTCCTCCGTGGCTCCGAACCGGTTCCCCAGTTCAACAGCCTCGTTTATCACAACGGCGACAGGCACCTCGTTACCAAGTAATTCGTGGACCCCAAGCCGAAGAATCCATAGGTCCAACATGCCGAGTCGATCAAGTGACCAACCTTGTTTGAGTAGGGAGTCAATTTCAGCGTCAAGCTGCTCAACATTGTTTGTCACGCCCACCACAAGATCAACAACGAAAGAATCGAGCTCAACGACCTGATTTTCAAGAATTTCCGAAGCGGGGGCAGCTCGGAGTTCCGCTTCATAAAGCAGCTCGATCGCGCGCTCCCGTGCTTCTCTGCGTTGCGCCGCTGGGCCAGGAGCGAACGGATCTTGTGTCACCTGTTTGCTCTCTCTATGTACTCGCCGCTGCGAGTATCCACCTTGAGACGCTCTCCTGTTTCGATGAACAGCGGGACTTGGACGACCACCCCAGTCTCCATCGTCGCTGCCTTTCGAGCGCCAGAGACACGGTCTCCTTGGATACCGGGCTCGGTTTGGGTGACAGTAAGTATCACTGATGCAGGAAGGTCCGTACCCACAATTTCGGTGCCATACATCTGCAGCACTGCAGCATTGCCCTCGACGAGGTAGTCCGGAGCGGTGCCCAACTGTTCGCGGTGCACCTGAAGTTGTTCGTAAGTTTCATTATCCATAAACACGAAATCGGGGCCGTCCGCGTAGAGGTACTGCATCTCGCGTTTATCGATAATCGCTCGCTCCAGCTTCTCTCCGGCGCGGAAAGTCCTTTCTATGACCGCTCCCGTTCGGATGTTTCGCAGGGTGGTTCGAACAAATGCCCCTCCCTTTCCGGGCTTTACATGCTGGAATTCAGATATCTGAAACAGTCCGTCCTCAAGATCGATTGCCATTCCGTTCTTGAAGTCCGATGTCGAGATCGTCATGGGTTTTCTTTCGGGCTCTTGGTCATCGCCTACCGGCGGGCCAATCAAACAAGTGAATCTTTCGGGGCAGAAGTAAGACGGCGTGCACCTGATGACGTGATCAGCACGGTGTCCTCAACACGCACACCGCCGAACCCGGGACGGTACACGCCGGGCTCGACAGTCACTACTTGGTCCTCTTCCAGAGTCGTTGAGCTATCAGCGTTGATCCAGGGCGCTTCATGGATTTCAAGGCCGACTCCGTGTCCGGTGCCGTGCACAAAATGATCCGCAAGACCGAGGTTGTCAAGGTGTGATCTGCATGCAACGTCGACTTGAGACGCTGTGACTCCGGGCCGAACTGACTGATACCCCAGTTCTTGAGCGTCGGTCACCGCGTTGAGCATGAGCCAGGATTGTTCATCACCATCGCCAATCATGAAGGTGCGGGTCATGTCCGAGTGGTACCCGTCAACCAAAGCACCAAAATCTAGGATCACCAGATCACCTGGTTCGATGACTCGGTTGGAGGGTCTTGCGTGGGGCAGCGCAGAATTGGGTCCGCTCGCGCAGATCGTTTCAAACGAAAGCCCTTCGGCGCCGCTAGTCAACATGGCATAGTCCAGCGCTCGAGCGAATTCGATTTCTGTGGGTTTATTTCCTAACTCGGGGCGCAACTGCGCTAAGGCTTGGTCAGCAATTGAGGCTGCAGCCTCAATTCGAGCAATTTCTGCTGGCTCTTTTGATTTTCTGAGCTCTGAGATAATCCCCACTGTCGGCGTAACTTCTGCTCTTAACGTCTTGCGAAGCTCCTCAGCTTCTATCCAACTGATGCGATCGGCTTCGAGGGCTACCCTTTGAAACTGGTCTAAGTGGTTGGTGATTAAGGCGTTCTGTTTGTCAGTGCCTCCAATAAAAACTTCGATTTCCGTTCCTTGGACTTCCATTTCTGCTTGTTCCGCGTAGCGGCCATCGGTGAACAAATAGGCCGAGGTGTCGCTAACGAGAAGCCTTCCTGCCGAGCCGGTAAAACCACTCAGCCATCTCAAACTGACGCCGTCCGATGTCAGAAAACCATCAACGGCTTGACTGCTCATCGAAGCACGAAGACAGGTGAGACGCTGGTCGCGCTTTATCTCTGGAAGGTCACGAATCATGAGTCAGTGAAGCGTCAATCGCTATGTCAACGGCCTCGGGATAGCCCGCAGCTCCCTTACCTGCAACTGTTTCCACGGCTAAGGGCTCGACCACTGAAGTATGTCGCCATGGCTCTCGCTGTTTGGGGTC
This sequence comes from Acidimicrobiaceae bacterium, assembly GCA_002719335.1. GTDB lineage: Bacteria > Actinomycetota > Acidimicrobiia > Acidimicrobiales > Poriferisodalaceae > UBA2110. Next base: position 58,717 of record PBHE01000007.1, on the reverse strand, counting down.
GGAAATATGAAGTTCGACGATTGGGCCTTCGTACGCGGCAAGGGCGTCATGCAATGCCCACGAATAGTGAGTGAGGGCGCCAGGATTAATCACGATGGAGGTGGCGCGGTTGCGGGCGGCATGGATGGCATCAATCAGGTCACCCTCGTGGTTGCTCTGTATGTGCTCTAGATCAAATCCCCTTTGCTGAGCACGGAGGCGAGCGGCAGCCACGTGATCGAGGAGGGTGTGAGTTCCGTAGGTGTCAGGTTCCCGATCCCCTAAGAGATTCAGATTGGGCCCAGAGAGGAGCAGTATCACAGGTCGAGTCACATCAATAGGGTGCCAGACCTGAATGCGAATGACCGCCTCACATTCGCGTCAAGGCATCTCTCAGCGCTTTTTCGGGTACATCCGACACGACTTCGAGGCCATCCGGTCCGTCAAGCACAAACGTCAAACCATTAATGGCTTTCTTATCACGCATAAACAACTCAATAATTTGGTCCGCATCGCAACCTTTTGGTAAGTGACGAGGCAGCCCGTAAAAATCTAGTACTCGGCGGTGCTCGACTAGCTTTGATCGATCGATACGACCCAGTTCATGGGCCACTAACGCCGCGTATTCGATGCCGATCGCGACAGCTTCTCCGTGACGAAGGTCAAATCGACCTTCGATCTCTAGAGCGTGAGCAAGAGTGTGACCATAGTTGAGAAGTGCGCGACCAGCGCCCTCTCGTTCGTCATTGGCAACTACGTCAGCCTTTATCTGCACGCAAGCGGCTATCCGTTCGTCGAGCGGAAGGGAATCTAATTGTTGCCCACCCAAGAAGTGGTATTTAGCTAATTCGCCCATACCGGACCGAAACTCCCGAGGGGGAAGCGAGGAAAGCAATTTGGTATCGCACACCACCGCATTCGGTTGCCAAAAAGCGCCAACCAAGTTCTTACCCTCATCTAGATTGACTCCGGTTTTTCCACCTATCGCGGCATCAATCTGACCGAGCAACGTCGTGGGGACGTGGATGACTCGTATTCCTCGGTGGTAAATCGCTGCGGCAAAGCCGGCGACATCGGTTACTACGCCACCACCAACGCCGACGACTAGATCTCGACGAGTGAGGCCTGCTCGCGCAAAGTCTGAACATAATTTTTCGACGACGGAAAGAGATTTCGCTTTTTCTCCATCGGGTATCAGGTGGGTACTGGATGTAATTCCCGTGTCAATTGGTGCATTAATGCCTTTTTGCGTTACTAGAGCTATCCGCGAGACGTCTTCGGGTATCAGTGAAGGCAGGGCATCAAGTGCTGCTTCACCAACGATCACCGGGTAACTCCGGGAGCCAAGGGGAACCTCGAGACGGATCACACACCGAAGAGTACCGACTTGATTGCAGTCAGCAGTTCGAAATAACAGCGCCACGTCAAACACGGCACAGCCAATCGGCCCCGAATGATTCGTTTCAGGGGGATCTCATTTTGCTGAGTGCTACCCGTCTAGCAAGGTAAGACCTACGGCTTGAGCCATTTCCTTCAACGGAGGCTCACATCCTGTCCACAATTGGAACTGCGCGCCCGCTTGGTGCAGAAGCATTCCCACACCATTGAGCGTCTTGACGCCAAGGGATTCGGCTTCAAGGAGGAGTGCTGTTTTTTCGGGTTCGTAGATGAGATCGATTAACGATTGACCTTTACTTAAGAGGGTTGGGTCAAAAGGTAGCGAGTCGTTGCTCATACCTAGCGGCGTCGCGTTAACAATTACGTCGGCCTCGCGAATCGCTTCCTCTTGGACCACGGAACTTGCAGCTCCGACGATCTCAACCACTTCTTCAGCCGATGTAGCTGTGCGGTTGAATATCCCTACCTGTGCCCCATGCTCTGCCATGGCTAAAGCGATCGATCTCGCGGCGCCTCCGGCACCAACAATCACGATGGTGAGGCCGTCGGGATCCATCTGCAACTGGGATCGCAACGAATCGACGAAACCAATGCCATCGGTATTCTCTCCTACCAACCGATCACCATCGCGCCTGACGCAGTTCACGGCTCCCAGTTTCGCGGCCGTAGGCGATAGATCATCAACAGCGACCGCGACACTTTTCTTATGCGGCATTGTGACGGACAATCCTTCAATGCCCAGCGTGCGCATTGCCTCGATAGCTTGCGCTGCCTGTCCTTTAGCCACCGGGCAGGCGACGTAGAACCAATCGAGCCCTAGGGCGGCAAAGCCCGCATTATGTAGGCGCGGGCTCAACGAATGGCGCACGGGGTCACCTATGACCGCGGCGATCCTCGTGATTCCGGTCGGCATGTCATTCGTGGTCATCCGCACAAGCCTTGCTCCTGGCACTTGGCTTTGTCACGTTCAAATTCTTGGCTGCTGACCGAGAAGCTATGTCTACCCTCTTTGTCAGCGAGAACATAAAACATCCATTGCCCCGGTAGGGGTGCCATTGCTGCCTCCAACGAAGCCCTACCTGCTGCCGCAATGGGAGTTGGTGGAAGCCCTTTTGTCAGCCGCGTGTTGTACCGCGATTCGGTTTGTAAATCACTAAGAGTTAATTCTGTGTTGCCTGTCATATAAACAATTGAGGCGTCGATTCCTAAGAACCAGTTTGCCGCAAGACGGTTATGAATAACCCGTGAAATCTTGGCGCGTTCGCTACCGACTCGAGCTTCACGCTCGATGAGGCTGGCTAGAACCACTGTTTCATAGGCGCTCATGCCGACGATTTGAGGCGCGGCGCCGTAACCCAGCCTCGTCAAGACTTCATCGAATCGAGTCAGCATCTGAGTTAGTAACTCTTCGGGAGTCGAATCTGGCCCGAGGTAGTAGGTGTCAGGAAACAGCAGACCTTCGTAAGGTTCTATTGCTCCCAAAGGCATAGCAGACGGTGAAGGCGCATAATTTGAGACGACGTGCTGCATCCGCAGTTCGTCTTCGAATTCGGCACCGCTAAAGGGCATACTTTCAATCTCGTCGATCTCGCGGATGATCTGTCGGACTGTGAGACCTTCGGGGATAGTCACTCGGATCCGAACGTTCTGTTCTATGTAACGCGGACCGGCTTGCAGAACCTCTAATGCTTCCCAAACTGTTGAGTTGGTATGGAAGGTGTAGTCGCCAGCTTGAAACAGCGGTGCGCCCTTCAGTCGGACGTACCATTCGTACGCCCGAGCATCTGGGATGACGTCGTATTGCTCAAGAATCTTAGAGATTCCGCTTGTACTCACTCCAGGAGGCATGGTGAGGTTTATCGCTGCTCCTTGCTCACCTGGTGGGTCAAGCTGTTCCCTTCCCCACTGAACTGCTCGAACTATTCCCCAAGCCGCAATCAGCATGAGAGCCAACAGAAACAGGACCGAAAGGGTCGTTCCCTTTCCTCTTCGAACAAAGATGGTTTCGTAGTCAACTCCCTCCCGTCCTTGAGGGCTCGGTTTCTTTGTTCGTCGCTGACGCGGCGGCGGAGGTCGAAATCCACGCAATGGCAGACCGGATGAACGATTCATTGGCCGTCTAACCAGGCTTGCAACAATATGGCGGCCGCGACTTTGTCGACTATTTTTCGCCGGGCCGGAGCATCAAGATTCTGTTCTTTGAGCTTCCGTTCAGCTTCCACAGTGGTGAATCGTTCATCATGCATTTCGACCGGGATCGAAAGCAGCGAAGCGATCAGATCAGCTTCGTCGCTCGCACCTTGAGCGGCCTTCCCCAAACTGCCATCAAGCGACAGGGGTAGACCAATTATGAGAATTTCTGCCTCCACTTCAGCGACGATAGCTGCGATGTGTCTGTGGTCTTGTTCACGGCTACCCGACCGGGTTAACACTTCGTAGGGGGTGGCAAGCTGCCCGGCACTATCGGAAACGGCCACGCCGATCCGTGTCTCTCCAAGGTCGATTCCGACCGCCCTCATGAGAGAACTCAGCCTCCCCCAAGGCCGGCAGCGACGCGAACGTGTGTAAGGGCTTCTTCGATCCCGTCAACTTTCTTTCCCCCGGCAACTATTAACGGAGGATTACCTTTCCGACCGAACCCGCCCTCAACGGCTTTAGCCGCCTCCTCGATCAAGTTGGCCGCGTCGAATTCACCATCAGGAATGACAGCGGCGACAAGGGCAACTCCGCCCCCTTCGGGGGCGCCGACCAATACGACAGCTCGAATGCCCGGGCGGTCTCTTGTGGCCGCTGCGAGGTCACGGAGTTCATCACGCTCTAATCCATCCAGACGAGCAATCACCACACCATTTTCAGCGCTCTCAGCGAGTTCTGCCGATCGGGCCCCAGCAGCAACTGTTTGTAGCGCCCTAACTTGATTTCGGAGTTCTTTCATTTCGCCGAGTCGACGTCGCAGCGCTTCTGTTACTTCATCTGTAGATGCGTTGAGTAAGTCACCTATTTCTGCCAGCGTGGTCTCAGCGTTTTGGAGACGTTCAACGGCGGCCGATCCTGTTACCGCTTCTATACGTCGCAGATTGGAACCGATGCTGCTCTCTGAGACGACCCGGAGGTGTCCGATGTCCCCAAGGGCTTTGACGTGAGTGCCACCGCACAATTCAAGCGAGTGCTGGCCTGCTTCGAGGACTCTGACCATGTCACCGTATTTATCGCCGAAGAACGCTATGGCACCAATTTCTTGGGCGTGTTCCATAGTCGTTTCGTAGTGACGGCAACTGGCGTTGGTCAAAAGTTCTGAATTAGCGAGATCTTCGATTTCTAAAAGTTGCGATGGGGTGACAGCTTCAAAATGGCTGAAGTCGAATCGCAGTCGGTCCGGAGCGACTAGAGAGCCAGCCTGTTTGACGTGGTCGCCTAATACTTCGCGCAGCGCCCAATGGAGAATATGTGTACCGGTGTGGTTTCTCCTTACAGCGGACCGTCGTTCATCATCGATCTCTGCTACTGCTTGTGACCCCGTCGAAACACTGCCTGTGACGGCACGGCCGATGTGGCGGTGCAGTCCCGGGAGTGCAAAAGTGCAGTCATCCACTTCGATGACGCCACTGTGGGTTGTGATTGTTCCCGCATCGCCTACTTGACCACCGCTCTCAGCGTAGAACGGCGTCCTATCCAAGAAGACCTCGACCTGGCCGTCGTCAAGTTCGATTACTGACAAAACTCTCGCGCCGTCGACGCGAGCGGAATCTCGCACAAATTCCGTGACGCCGAATTGTTCAACAATTTCTCGGTAGACCTCACTCGCCGCCGACGGGCCGTCCGATCTTGCCGCTCTCGCTCTTTCCCGTTGCTCGTTCATCGCGATATCGAAGCCTTTTCTATCTAAAGTGAGGCTTCGTTCAAGAAGGATTTCTTCAGTTACCTCGACCGGGAAACCGAAAGTGTCGTGAAGTTGAAAGGCGACACTTCCGAGCAGCGGATCTCCTTCATTCAAACCGGCTACCGCTTCATCGAGAATTTGTGAACCTGTGGCGAGAGTGCGACGGAATCGCTCTTCTTCGCGCCCAACGACATCTCTCACGAACTCGAGGTTCTTACGCACCTCGGGATAGTGGTCGCCCATTACCTCAGCCACGACCTCAACCAGCCGTGGCATGACAACCTCCTCAACGCCAAGTATCCAGGCATGCCGAACGGCGCGACGTATTATTCGGCGTAAGACATAGCCGCGGTCTTCGTTGGAAGGGAAAACACCATCGCTGATTAACAGGGCTGTGGCTCGCGCGTGGTCAGCGAAAATGCGCATGGAAACGTCTGCTTCAGAATTTTCACCGTAGGCCAATCCGGTTATTTCCTCCGCCTCAGCAAGCAAGGGGGCAAACAGGTCTATGTCCCATGCCGAGGGAACGCCCTGTAGTACAGCAAGCAGTCGTTCTAATCCTGCCCCAGTATCAATACCGGTTTGAGGTAAGGGCGTTAATTCGCCTGAACCGTCATTGGAGAACTGCATGAAAACTAAATTCCAGACCTCGATGAAGCGGTCTTCGCTTCCGTCTGCTGGGCCACCGTCATCGCCGTATTCGGGTCCTAAGTCGTAGAAGATTTCGCTACATGGCCCGCATGGGCCGGTGTCACCAGCAGCCCACCAATTGTCTTTGTCGAGACGCTGGATTCGGTTAGCGGGGAGCCCTACAGAGGAGCGCCAGATGTCTTCAGCGTCGTCATCACTTACATGGACGGTAACCCATAGTCGGTCTTCGTCGAGATTCAGTACTTTGGTGACGAATTCCCATGCCCAAGGTATGGCCTCAGCTTTAAAATAATCACCGAAGCTGAAGTTGCCCATCATCTCGAAGAAAGTGAAATGGCGATTGGTCTTTCCGATGTCGTCTAAGTCGTTGTGCTTGCCTCCGGCACGAACACACTTCTGGATGGTGCACAGACGAGGGGCCGGCGGCTGCTCTTCTCCCAGGAAGTAGGGCATGAAGGGCACCATCCCCGCAACCGTGAACAACAAAGAAGGTTCGTGCGGAATAAGACTGGCTGAGCCACGCACTTGATGGCCGCGCTCAGTCCAGAATTTTGAGAATGCATCCCGCAATTCACTTGCTTGCATGGTTCAAGATGGTAGCGAGGCGCCGCTGAAGGGACTCAGTCCTGCTCAATTACGATCTGAAAGCTTTATTTGCTCTCTTCGTAATTCGGTCTCCGTGTCACGCATTTCTCGCTGGCCATCCGACCATGCTTCGCGTAAATCGCGGCTCACTCGGCGGGCGGTTCCGACCATTGTCGCGGTTCCTCGAACTGGTGCATATCGCTCAGCTAAGTCCCGAACGCGGCGACGCACCCAGACCGAGCCTCCGGCCCCAAAGATTCCTCCCAGGATCAACCATCTCAGTCGCTTGAACACGCCCTACAGACTGCCACGAACTGAGCTTGTTCTCTAATCATCTAGCGGTTCTATTTCAGTCGCGTTTCAGGCGCCCAATTCCGGACCTGAAGCCCGCCAATATCGCCCTGCCTTTGATAGCGGGTGTAGTTGCTATACGCGTTGCTGCTCGTCCCGCTGAACGAAGGTTTTCAGATACTTCCTCTGCTGCCCCAATAACTCCCTGAAGTCGTCGCAGTTCTATATCTGCGTGGTCAACGGTTTCTCGTAATACATCAACTGCTGGGAGGGCATCATCTGCGAGACGGTCTGCGGCGGAGCGGAGCTCCCTCAGCACCGATATGAGGTGGAACAACACCAGCAAAAGCACGGCCATGGTAACGATGGCACACACGGTGACTACCACTGCGACCAAGTCCCAAACCGTCATCGCTCGATCTCGCTTTCTTCTGAGTTGTTTTCCTCGGTGGCGTCGAGATCTTCGCGATGATCTTTTCGACGTTCAGCAATGTCGCGTTCGAGCCCGTTTCCACTTGGTTCGTAATAGCGGGCATCCAGCAAGTCTTCTGGAAGATACTGCTGGTCAACTGCGCTATCGCTACTTCGGTGGGGGTAAACATAGCCAACGCCATGGCCAAGAGTTTGAGCTCCGCTGTAGTGGCCATCGCGAAGGTGAATCGGTACTTGGCGGCCTCGACCTGATTGAACGTCTTGTCGAGCACGAGAAATCGCAGTGAGAGCAGCGTTGGATTTGGGAGCTGTGGCCAAGTGGATCACGGCCTGTGCCAAATTCAGTTGAGCTTCGGGAAGCCCGACGAACTCGACTGCGCGAGCCGCTGCGTCAGCGATGAGTAAGGACATGGGGTCCGCCATTCCGATGTCTTCAGAAGCGAGAATTACCATCCTCCGGGCTATGAATCGCGCGTCCTCTCCCGCCTCCAACATGCGTGCCAGCCAGTGGAGTGCAGCGTCAACGTCGGACCCGCGGAGGCTTTTGATAAAAGCCGACACGACGTCGTAGTGATCATCGTCTCCATAACGGTGTGCTTGTGCATCGAGTGCCTGCTCGGCATGGACGAGTTTTACTTGGGAACCCTGTCCACCGGCGAGAATGACCGCCACCTCCAGCGCTGTCAGAGCGCGCCTCGCGTCACCATCAGCTCGACTAGTTAGATGCTCGGCTGCCTCCTTTGTTATCGAGGCTTCCTCTCGACTGGCTCCGCGTGTGAGGAGTTCACTTATTGCTGTATTCGTCAGTTCATTTAGGCGGAACAGGTTCGATCGAGATAGCAGAGGCGCGTTGACTTCAAAGTAAGGGTTTTCGGTGGTGGCGCCAATAAGAGTGAGTAATCCGTCCTCCACTGAAGGCAAAAGAGCGTCCTGTTGCGCTTTGTTGAAGCGATGAACCTCGTCAAGAAACAGAATGGTGCCGATGCTTCGTTCCCCGAGTCGGCGCCGCGCATCCTCGATGATCGCTCGGACATCTTTTACGGAGGCAGAGACGGCGGACAACGTCACGAATTCTTTTTCAGTGTGATTGGCAATTAGACGGGCAAGCGTCGTCTTGCCGCACCCCGGAGGACCCCACAAGATGAGCGAGGTCAGCCGATCAGCCTCGATAAGTGTTCGTAGGGGCGCCCCTGGACCAAGCAGTTCTTCGTGTCCGACGAGGTCGTCCAGCCGACGCGGTCGAAGGCGAGCAGCCAGCGGTGCTCGACGTTGCATGACTTCGGCTGCCGCCGACGCAAAGAGGTCACTCACGACAGTGAACCTAGTGGGCGTAGAACACTCCGTCGGTCAGCTCACGGGGGGCAAAAGCCTGAGACCGAGTTCGTCTAGCTGCGTAGCGTCAATCGGAGTCGGCGCTTCGGTCAATGGATCCGCGCCTGATTGACTTTTCGGGAAGGCGATGACCTCGCGAATGTTTTCTTCGCCAACCAGGAGAGCTACCAACCGATCGATACCAAAAGCAAAGCCAGCGTGCGGGGGTGCTCCGTACCGAAAAGCGTCCATGAGGAAGCCGAATTTCTTTTGGGATTCGTCCTCATCTATGCCGAGAAGATCGAAAATTTGCTGCTGGATGTCCCGCCGATGAATACGGACGCTGCCGGACCCTAACTCCCAACCATTAAGTACAAGGTCGTAAGCCTGTGAACGAACATCAAGCAGAACTGACGAGTCTTTGTCCGCTGTTGCTAATAGTTCGAGATCATCTAGATGCGGCATGGTGAACGGATGATGAGCCGGAACTGGGTTTCCCGCATCATCGACGTCTTCGAAGAGGGGAAAATCAATCACCCAGAGGAAGTGGAGACCTCCCTCATTTACCGGAGGTTTACCTAACTCCACTCGAAGCAACCCGAGCACATGGACGGCACGTCTCCAATCGTCAGCTATGAGGTAGCAGATGTCGCCATCCACAGCTTCCAACTTCGCAAGCAGATCAGCTATCTCAGTTTCGCTCATGAACTTCGCGACCGGTGAATTCACTTCCCCTGCCGCCCCTACCTTGATCCAAACCAGGCCCTTTGCACCCCAACTCTTTGCCTTGTCGGTCAACTGGTCCAGTTGGTTCCGACCAATTTCGCCGCCACCCTCGACTTTTAGTGCCTTGATGCACGGAGCTTTGAATGCGTTGAAGTCCGTTTCAGAAAAGACATCGGTCAGGTCGACCAATTCGAGACCAAATCGAGTATCAGGCTTGTCAGAGCCGTATCGGTTCATCGCGTCTAGCCAAGAAATTTCAGGTATAGCCATTGGCTTTTGGTCGGTGATTGCCTCAACGGCCTCGCCCACGGCCTTTGAGACGACACTTCTCACATCTTGGCCGTCGACGAAGCTCATTTCCATATCTAATTGACTGAATTCGAATTGTCTGTCGGCGCGAAGGTCTTCATCTCTCATGCATCGCGCTATTTGGTAATAGCGATCTATTCCTCCAACCATGCAGAGCTGTTTGAATAGTTGTGGGCTTTGAGGAAGAGCATAAAAGTTGCCGGGATTCAGCCGGCTAGGGACTACAAAATCACGGGCTCCTTCCGGCGTGGAAGCTATGAGCATGGGCGTCTCTACTTCCACAAACTCTTGTGCGTCCATTGCCCTGCGAATCGCCGAATTCACCAAGGACCGGCTTCTGAGATTTCGCTGCATCCGGTCGGTGCGCAGATCCAAATATCGATGTCGAATTCTCAAGGTTTCATCTACTTCAACCCGACCGCTGAGCTGAAAGGGGGTTGGGTCAGCTTGAGATAGAACTTCAACGCTCGCTTCACCGATTTCTATTGCGCCAGTTGCAAGTTCATCATTGACGGTTTCGGATGGCCGTTCACGCACGGTTCCGGTTACCGCGAGAACGTACTCACTTCGAATATCGTGAGCATGATCAACGACGCATTGGACTATTCCCGTGCGGTCTCGTAGATCCACGAATGCGAGATGTTCGCCGTGTTCTCGCCGCTTCGACACCCAACCGCAGACGGTTACCGTTCGTCCGACATCATCGGAGGAAAGTCGTCCGCAGTAGTCAGTTCTCATCACCATGGTCTACCTCGCGAGATGAAGGTCATAATCAGGAATGAAGCCCAAGGAGGCGCTCGACCTCTCTCAAGATTTCGTCGCGCGGAACAATCACCTGTCCAGCTTCTTCGTCACGAAGCATTCGTATCGTCACGGTCTGATCGGCCAATTCCTGCTCTCCAATAATTAGGGCAATTTCAGCGCCGGATCGGTCGGCGCTGCGCATTTGACTTCGCATAGAACGACCGTCGAAGGCCCGATCCGCCACTATCCCGCGATTTCGTAGTTGGTGGGTGAGATCGCGGGCCGAACGGCCGTCAACAACATCCACAAGCCATACCTGGGTGTTCGAGCCCGGAGCCGGGAATGACTCCTCCGCGTCGCAAGCCAACAGAAGCCGTTCAATTCCCATACCGAAGCCAATTCCAGGTGTAGGGGGTCCTCCCAGTTCCTCGATCAGACCGTTGTAGCGACCCCCTCCACAAACGGTATTCTGTGCTGCTTCGAGGGCCGAGCTCTGAAACTCGAAGGTGGTGTGCGTGTAGTAATCCAGCCCACGGACGAGCTTCGGTTCGATTGCGAATGGAATATCGAGGGAACCTAGGCCGTCCTTAACTCGATCGAAATGCTGTTCCGCCTCTGAGGTGAGAAATTCCCCAATTTTGGGTGCATGGTTGGTAACCGCTTGTGTCGCTGGTCCTTTGGAGTCAAGCACCCGGAGTGGGTGGGACTCGACCTTGTGTCTGTCTTGTTCGTCTATTTCACCCAAATGTTCGATTAAGTAACCACGCAGCGCCTCTTGATAGCGATTTCTAGTGTCAAGATCACCCATGGAGTTAACAACCAATAGAACACGTTGAAGCCCAACGCTTCGTAAGACTTCCCATGCGAGAGCAATCACTTCGACATCGATGTCTGGGTCGTCAGATCCGATGCTTTCGATGCCGAATTGGTGAAACTGGCGAAACCTTCCCGCTTGGGGTGCTTCGTATCGAAAATAAGGACCCCGGTAGTACACCTTCCAAGGCACGGTAGGACGATGTTGTGCAAAGGCACGACAAACTGCAGCAGTCCCTTCGGGACGCAACGCCATAGCTCGGTCGCTTCGGTCGCGGAACTCATACATCTCTTTACCAACTAGGTCGGTACCTTCACCAATTCGTGAGAAAACACCAATGTCCTCAAAAATCGGCGTGTCAACCAAAGAGAATCCTGCTCGGGATGCAACGCTGCCGAAAATATTTGTTACCGCTTCCCAACGCGCAGACTCCGCCGGCATGAGATCGCGTGTTCCGATTGGAGTTCGGAAGGTATTTGCCTTCTTCGACATGCATCATCCTCGGGAGCGTCGGGGGGTGTGATGAAATAGCTGCCCGATGAAGCTTCCATCGTAGATGGTTCGACTACAAACTCCCCGACTCTTATCGATCTACATCTAGGTTCATGATGGGGGCCTCACACTATTTGGAACCACTCGGTGGCTATCAAATACGCCGTCAACATTTCTTACAGCGGCGAGTAACTGATCCAGTAGGGTCGGGTCGCCCACTTCAACCTCGAACTGCAGCACCGAAACCTGATCATCGCCCGTAAAAGTGTGAGCAGTTGAGATGCTCAGATGGTGGTCTGAGATCACATAGACAACGTCGGATAATAGGTGGTCGCGGTCAAGGGCTCGCACCTCGATCATGGTGCGGAACTGACCACTGAAGGCCGCATCCCAATCAACTTCGACTTGTCGTGCTCCCGAGGCGCCAACCAATTCAAAAGCGTTAGCGCAATCGTCGCGATGTACTGATATTCCTCTGCCCTTAGTGACAAAGCCAAGAATTTCGTCGCGCGGCACAGGGTTGCAGCATCCGGCTAAACGCACCAGCGAGTCATCGAAGCCCTCGACATACACTCCGCTGGTTCGTCGCCGTCGTGAACCGCGATGCTGCGCCGGTTTTGCCGGCAAGCGCTGCGTACTGTCTTCTCCTCGCAAGGCGGCGACCAGACGTTTAGCTATCGAGGAGGCCGCTAGATCACCTTTGCCCACTGCTTCGAAGAGCACCCCGAGATCACTCCGGTTGAACTGTTCAGCCACGTGGCGAAGTTCATCGCTATCGATAAGTAGCTGGGCGCGCAGGCCTTCTTCACGCAAAGCTTCTAACAATTGCTCTCGCCCTAGCTCAAGCTTTTCCTCTCGATCTGTACGCGCAAACCACTGTCTGATGCTATTTCTGGCCTTGGGCGTGGTCGCTATGTCAAGCCATTCGCGCGACGGTCCGGCTCCTTCAAGTTTTGAAGTGAAGACCTCGACAGTGTCGCCCGATTGCAATTGACGGTCTAAGGGCACAAGCCTTCCATCTATCTTCGCGCCAATCATTGAGTCTCCAATGTCGGTGTGGATCGCATAGGCAACATCGATTGGGGTCGCTTGTGTTGCGAGAGTTAGGACATCACCTTTCGGGGTGAACACGTACACCTCGTCTTGGTCTAAGTCCACCGCGAGGGTACGCATGAACTCCTCGGGATCATCGGTTTCTGCCTGCCAATCCACGATGTTGTTGAGCCACGACATGTCAGCTCCCGAGCCCTCGGATGGATCCTTATAACGCCAATGGGCTGCGACACCATGCTCTGCTCTGCCGTGCATTTCTCGAGTGCGGATCTGGACTTCAACGCTCACCCCTTTGGGCCCGACGACCGTCGTATGCAGGGATTGATAAAGGTTGAATTTTGGCATCGCTATGTAATCTTTGAAGCGTCCCGAAACTGGCTTCCATGTGCTGTGGATCGAGCCAAGTGCTGCATACGCGTCTCGAACGGTGGAGACGACAACTCTGATTCCGACTAGATCAAAGATTTCGTCGAACGACCTGCCCTTTACGATCATTTTTTCGTACACAGACCAATGGTGTTTGCTGCGTCCCGTCACCCCTCCGTCGATAGACGTTTTGGCCAAGCGATCGCGAATCTTCTCTAAGACACCTTCGACATACGCCTCTTGTGCCGGGGTTCGTTCGGCGATGAGTCGGTCGATTTCTGCGTAGCGCTTGGGGTAAAGCGCGGCGAAGGCTAAATCTTCAAGTTCGTTTCGAACTTCTTGCATACCGAGTCGATGCGCAATTGGTGCGTAGACGTCGAGGGTTTCACGCGCAATTTGTTCTTGTTTTGCCGGTCGGAGTGCCCCGATGGTACGCATGTTGTGCAGGCGATCTGCGAGCTTGATCAGCAACACCCGAAGGTCGCTGGCCATCGCAACCAGCATCTTTCGAAGGGTGGCAGCCTGTTGCGCCTCTTTGGTGGCGAACCGCACTCGATCGAGTTTCGTAACACCGTCCACGATGGTTGCGACGTCGTGCCCGAATTCAGTCTGGATCTGAATTAATTCGACGGCAGTGTCTTCGACTGCATCATGTAGAAGAGCTGCGGCTATAGATACGTCGTCTAATCCCATTTCAGCCACTACTGACGCAACCGCTACGGGGTGCAAGATGTAGGGCTCTCCGGATTTTCGACGCTGGCCTTGGTGAGCCTGATCTGCAGTCTCATACGCTCGAAGGAAAAGGTCAGGGGCGCTTTTCGGCCAGCGCGCGCGATAACGATCCACCACGCCCTGAATTTCAGTATGAACAGGAGCAGCGGAGCGTCGCCACGGCAAGATTCTGGTGACGGTAGCCATTAGGAAATTAGGGGCCGGTCGCGATACATGTCTCTAATAGTGAATCACGGCAGCTATGTCTAAAGCACCTAGATGCCCGCGACCGCCCAAAAAATCCAGTTCGATCAACACCGCGACACCAGCTACGACCGCCCCTGCTGTACGAACAAGACGTGTTGCCGCGGTCAGCGTTCCACCGGTGGCGAGCACATCATCAACTAGAAGAATTCGATCCCCACTGGTAATCGCACCCGCCTGGATCTCTAAGGTATCGCTGCCGTATTCCAGGCCGTAAGTCTCAGCAATAGTGTTACCAGGCAACTTTCCAGCCTTTCGAATGGGGCAGAACCCGACTCCTAAAATGTCAGCAACGGAAGGGCCGAAGAGAAACCCGCGTGACTCGATGCCGGCAACTTTGCTGATCGATGACTGGTGGAAGCTCGATGCCATTGTCTGTGCCGCGGCGATAAACGCCCCGGGCTCAGACAACAGGGGCGAAATGTCACGGAAGATGACGCCGGTGTGTGGAAAATCATGAAAGTCGACCACGAGACTCTTCAGTGATTCGGCGTCGAATTCTTGTTTCATCTCACAATGCCGCTGATGTTTTCACCGTTTTCGACCTTTCTTGCGTGGTCGAGGTGGTGAGCTTCTGTCGTAGCGATCAGCTGCTAGTACTGCAGCCGCGTCCTCAATTGCGTTCGACTGTCCAAGAACTCCGGCGCTTCGAGCTTGCTCTGCCCAGTGACTCTCACGGCCCTTGAGCTCCGAAACAACAGGCATCGCAACAAAAAGTGAGCTGTAGGAGCCAATTATCAGGCCGACCAACAGGGCGATCGCGAATTCTTGAAGGCTGGTGGCTCCCAGGAAGAGGGACCCGACGACGAGAAGGGAAAGGACAGGCAGAACGGACGTAATGCTCGTATTCACCGAACGCATGATTACCTGATTTAAAGAAACATTGGCCAAATCAGGATAAGTCATTCGGCTTTTCGCGGATAGCGAGCGCTCGTTGTCTTTTACCCGGTCGAACACGACAATCGTGTCGTACAGCGAATAACCCATAATCGTTAGAAAGGCGACCACTGTTGCTGGACTGATCTCGAACTGGAATATGGCGTAGATGCCTACAGTGAAAGCTATGTCGTGAGCCACAGCAACCAGCGCGCCGAGGGCCATTTTCCATTCGAAACGCAAGGTCAGATAAAGGGCAATGAGAATCAAGAACACGATCAGTGCGCGCCGAGCTTTGCCGGCCACTTCGTCGCCAAATGAGGGGCTGACGGCTCGGGTGCTAATCGTCTCCGCGTCAACGCGAGCTGCTTTTGCCAGTTTCGAGACAACCGATTTGGCGCTGACATCTGGGGTTAGCTCTCCACGCACGCGGAAAATATCCTCACCACCGGTAATACGCTGGACTCGAGCATCTCCCATGCCGGCATCAGACGCAGCATCGCGTAAGTCATCAGTTGTCACCTGTGACAATGCGGGTACCTCCCACACGCCTCCACCTTCGAATTCAATTCCAAGGTTCAGTCCGCGAACGAAGATTGCGACAACGCATACCAAAACGACGATTGCAGAACCCGCCAGCACACGGCGGGAGACGCCTAGAAAGTCCCAAGAATTTTCGCCGCGGTACATGGCTTTAAGCGAAAAGTTCATCGTATGACTCCTCCAGCCATGTTGCTGAGCCCGAGGCGACCGGGGCGCTCACCTACGAGGCGCCGGGCGACCAGAATCACCAACGGTCGCATAAAGAAGAACGACACAGCGAGGTCAATGAGCGTAGTGATCCCCAAGTAAAGCGCGAATCCGCGGACAGTTCCGGTTGTGAGTTGATACAAGACTCCAGCGCTGATTAACGATGCAAGGTCAGCCCAAATAATGGTCGAGAATGCGGCCCTGAAGCTGCCGGCGGCGGCTGATCGGACCGCTCGGCCTCTCCGAACTTCTTCCTTAATTCTTTCGTAATAAACGATGTTCGAGTCAACTTGGACACCAATTGACACGACAATGCCAGTCGCTCCAGCCAAAGTGAGTGCTAGACCTCGGCTTTCGCCCAACCAAGCGACTATTGACCAAAGAATTGCCCCACTTGTCGCCAAACTGCAAATGGCGACAAGACCGAGAAGCCGGTAATAGAGCAACATGTACGCGCCGACGAGGGCTAAACCCACGAGGCCAGCGATAACGCCGGCTCGAAGAGTTCCTTCTCCCAGTGTTGCAGAGACAGTGCGTACATCGTCGCGTTCAAATTCGACGGGAAGAGCACCGAACCGCAGGACTAGCGCCAAGTTCTTTGCCTCTGCTTCATCGAACGAGCCCGAGATCACAGCCTGCCCGTTGAACTCCTCTGCATTGATCGTGGGCGCTGATTCCACGACACCATCGAGCACAATTGCGACTTGCCGTCCGTAGTTAGCTGCCGCCATTTGGTCGAACAGCGTCGCTCCTTCGTCATTGAACGAAACGTTAACTATCCATTGTCCTTGAAACGTCGCCGCAGCCTCTTCGATCACCTCTCCAGTGACATGCGCGGGGGCCAAGACAAAACCGGTTTGCCCACTAGTGCCTAGGAGGGCGACCATTGCTGACACGTCGTCTTCTTGAGGTGGGGTTAAAACATCAGACAGAGACGCTCGGCTATCTGGTATCTCCGGCTCAGTCGTCTCGACAGAATTTTCGTTGCCAATATCGCCATCTTGTCCCTGGTTCATGGCTTCTTCGATGACCGAGAGTTGCTCCGGATCGGTCGGGTCGAACATCTGCAGTACCGGCCTAAAGCGAAGTTCAGCCGTTTGACCTATGAGATCAACCGCGCGTTGTTTATCTTTTACCCCAGGCAATTGAATGACTACTTGAGTTCCTTGTCGAGTGATGTCGGGCTCGGCGACACCTATCGCGTCGACTCTGTTTCGAATGATTTCTATTGCTCGTTCAAACTGTTCGTCAGAGACCTCGTCAGCTGGTCGAAGCACCACTTCGACACCACCCTGCAGTTGAACTCCGAGGACCGGCGTCCAGCCAGCTGACAAAACCCCCGCCAAGGATGCAGCAGTGAACACCACAACTAGAATCAGCGAGACAAGATGAGAACGGCGCACGTGATAGATCCAGATCAGTTACGGCTCAGAGGTCAGTCTTCGTCGCTAGCTTCGTCGGAGTCCTCGGTTTCTTCGCCAGCTTTTGAGATAATTTCACCGATGGATCGCCGCTGTACGCGCAACTCAACGTCGGTATCGACCACCAAAGACACAACCTGTTCGTCTTCTTCTTGAGCCACAATGATTCCGATTACTCCACCTACGGTCGCGACTTCATCTCCGATCCCCGCAGCGCGAACCAACGATTCTCGCTGTTTCATCCGCCTTTGCTGAGGCCGAAGAATTAAGAAATACATCCCAACAAAGACAAGAATTGGCAGTAACAAGGCCATAAATGGTGACTCCGGTTTAGAGAATTAGGTGACGGGGACGCCAGCGTACTGTGCTCACCTCCGGACTCCATGAATCCTCACGTAGCCATTTGCTGCAATCGGTTCTCTAAGCCCAAATTTCTAGTGTCTCAAGTCGGAAGGAGTCATATCTACCCTCCTCAATAGCGGTTCGGGCCCGTTTCACAAGGTCAAGTAAAAACCAGAGGTTGTGCAAAGTGGCAATGCGCGCCGCCGTTGGTTCTTTTACCTGCATCAAATGCCGAATGTACGCCCGACTGAAACCATTTGACATTGGATTTAGTGGGTCGAGAGGTTGATCATCTCGGGAGTGTTTTGCGTTCCTCAGGTTAAGTTTCCCTTCACTCGTGAGGACCGTGCCATGACGAGCAAGTCTGGTTGGCAATACACAGTCGAACATGTCGACTCCGACCCTAATTGCGTCAACAATGCGAACTGGGTCACCGACTCCCATCAGGTAGCGAGGCCTGTCTTCGGGCAACTCTGCGATAGCCGCGGACAGCGCCGGCATCATCTCGCCATGAGTCTCCCCTACTGAGAGTCCTCCAATTCCATAGCCAGGAAAGTCCAGAGAGGCAAGGCCCTTGGCGCTTCGACTACGAAGAGAAGGGTCGATTCCTCCTTGCACGATGCCGAATAAAGCCTGATCGCTTCGCCGGTGTGTGGCCTTCGCTCGCTCCGCCCAATCATGGGTTCTTTGCACAGCGAGAAGCACCTCGCTCTCTGGTGAGGGCAGCGCGGAGCAAACGTCAAGGGCCATTTGGATATCGGCTCCTAGCCGTTCTTGTATCGAAACCGCATCTTCAGGTGTAAAGCGCAATTTCTCGCCATCGTATATCGACGTGAAAGTGACCCCATCGTCGTCAACGTCAACGTTGTCGTTGAGCGACATCACCTGGAAACCACCCGAGTCAGTCAACATATGTCCGTCCCAGGAGGTGAACGCATGGATACCTCCTAAAGCATCAATTATTTCCGCCCCCGGCCGCAACATCAGGTGATAGGTGTTTCCTAGAACCACTTCGATCTCTAGGTCTAAGTAGTCGCGTTGATCTAGGTGGATTACTGCTCCCCTCGTTCCCACGGGCATAAAAACAGGTGTTTCGATGGAACCTCGGGGCGTGGTAATGCGACCTCGCCGAGCCTGGCGATCGGAAGTAAGTAGTTCGTAAGTCAGCGACACAGTTACTACAGCATGTCAGAGGCCGCCGTTACGTCGAAGCGCGGTCCAGCAACATTGCGTCGCCGAATGAAAGAAAACGGTAGCCCTCTCGAAGAGCGTTGCTATACAGATCTTTCCAACGAGGTCCTACAAACGCATCGATCATTATCAACAGGGTTGAGCGCGGGAAATGAAAGTTGGTCATCAGAAGATCTACGACCTCGAATGGCATGCCACGGCGAAGGAAGAGTTCAGTGCGTCCCGACAGCGGGCCTCTGGCAGCGGATTCAAGCGAACGAGCGGTGGTGGTGCCGATAGCAACTACTCGACGCGCGTTTTGACAGGCCTCCCAGGTACTTTCTGGCACCTCATAGGACTCGCTATGCATCACGTGGTCAGATGGGTTATCGACGGTGACAGGCCGAAAGGTGTCGATGCCCACGACCAAATCAACTGTTGAGACTGCGACTCCGCGTTCATTCAATCTCCTCAAGAGCGCTTTGGTCATGTGGAGGCCGGCGGTGGGTGCGGCAACCGAACCTGGAGAGCGCGCGTAGACGGTCTGGTATCTCTCAGGTGAATGGCCAGTCGAGACGATGTACGGCGGGAGGGGGGGTTCACCGGCAAGGGAGAGTCGATCACAATCAAGAGGGCCGGTCACGTCCTTGCCGTCGTGAACGACTTCGACTTTCCTTTCACCGCCGTCACCTATCTTCTCTCCGACGATGACCCGTAGGTGCCGGTCTCGTTCACTGCGTAATTCGGTTCCATTCTTCACTCGACGTCCCGGGCGAACTAGTGCTGCCCACCCTTCTATAACTGGCTCAAGTAGCAGGACCTCAACGGCACCTCCGCTGACCTTTCGCAGTGGGAGCCGCGCAGGGATAACTCGTGTTTCATTGAGTACCACCAGGTCGCCCCGATTTAGCTGTTCGGGCAGGTCGGCAACAGTGAGGTGCTCTGGTCCGCGCACGGTTCCCCGGTCTATTAAAAGTTTCGCGCTATCACGTGGATCGGCGGGATATTGGCCAATGGCGCGCTTGGGTAATTCGTAATCGAATTCCTCCATGTTCTGAACAGGGCGCTCAACACTCATGATGTGGTTGATGTTAGGTGGCTCGATTTACTAGTCCTAATAGCGCTTCCCGAGTCCATTCGGGAGCAACGCCCTCAGCTCGTAAAAGCCGATCAACGTGTTGACCTAGCTGGTTGGTCTCCGCTTCTAAGAATCCCTCCAACATCACGCTCAGGTATGACTCTCCTGGCGTGCTCGGCTTCGGGGGGTCAGGGCTAGTGAACGTCATCAGTGGCCGGCCCTTATATTTCCCAAGACAGACGATGCGGGAATACCAGGAGCTCCCAATCTTGGCCTGTCCGTCTGCAACCACTTTGTCGACATCTATCTTGAGGTCCCCGGGAAGCAGGCCATTCTCTTGGGCGGCGACGTCCATGAATTGTTCGTGTGTGATATCCCAGCAACGAACACTCGCGCCCCGGTCGTTGGAGGGGTCCAAGAAGGCGACCCCTCCACCCCATCGCGAGGAAGAGAACCCAAAGCACAAACGCCACGGGCCGTGTAGTAATGGTGACTCATCGCCGGGCTCTCGCCGGTCGCGAGCACCCACATGTTCTCGATGGCCTTTGGCATAACTTCCGCCTCTGAGATAAAGAAGAAATCGTGCTCGCAGAAGATTTGATCCATATGCGGCGTACCAAAGACGGTCTGTGTTCACCTGAGTAAAGCCATCATTATTCGAATAACGAGCGGCCTTCTGCGAAACGATCTGGAGGGTCTACAGCCAGGTGCGCGAACGCTGCCCTCGTGACCACCCGACCCCGTGGTGTCCGTTGGAGAAGTCCCTGCTGGATTAGAAAGGGCTCATAGACATCTTCAAGGGTTTCGGGTTGTTCACCGACGCTGATGGAAAGAGTGGATAGTCCCACTGGGCCGCCTGCGTGCATTACAGCGATCGATTCGAGAATCGATCGGTCAACCTTGTCAAGCCCAAGTTCATCCACACCGAATAAGGCCAATCCGTCGCGCGCTACATCGACATCGATCACACCGTCTGCACGCACCTCCGCATAATCGCGGACCCGACGCAGTAAACGATTCGCTATTCGCGGCGTGCCTCGGCTTCTCCTGGAGATCTCGGCCGCGCCATCGGAATCAACGGCAACGGAAAGGATCCGCGCCGCCCTTTCAACGATGGCTTGAAGTTCAACAGGAGCGTAATAGTCAAGACGCTCTACGAGACCGAAACGATCTCGCAGCGGACCCGAAATTAGTCCGGTTCTTGTTGTGGCCCCCACCAAAGTGAAAGCTGGTAGATCGAAGCGAATCGAGCGAGCCGCTGGTCCTTTGCCGAGCACGACGTCTAGCTGAAAGTCCTCCATTGCTGGATACAAAACTTCTTCAACCTGCTTGGGAAGACGGTGAATCTCATCAATAAACAAGACGTCACGATCGCCCAGATTTGTGAGGATTGCGGCAAGATCTCCGGCCCGTTCGATTACCGGGCCTGAGGTGATGTGCATAACCACCCCGAGTTCTGCCGCGACAATTCCCGCGAGCGTTGTTTTCCCAAGCCCTGGGGGACCGGCAAAGAGCAGGTGGTCCGGTGTTTGTTCTCGAGCGCGAGCCGCGTCTAGAACAATTCCAAGGTGATCTTTGAGCTCTTGTTGGCCAACAAACTCTTCTAACCGCCGAGGTCTTAATCCCACCTCGTCTTGGTCTTCTCCCACAGGGTCAGCTCGAAGGATTTCGTCCCGATTTTCACTTGGGGCGCGCCGAAATCCCTCTTCTCGGCCCCAATCGTGCTCGGTCATTTGGCTGCCAGGCGCTGTAGGGCGGCACGGAGCATGATTGAGGTGTCATCACCTTCGATGCCTTCCACCGCACGCCGCACTTCGTCGGTTCCGAAACCCATTTGAGCCAGGGCATCGCGAACATCACCGAGCGCTGTAGAAACGGACAGGTTGTCGACCTCTAGTTCACCGTTGTCAAACGCGGAAATCTCGAGGCGATTCTTCAGTTCTAAAACCATTCTCTGCGCCGTTTTTTTTCCAACGCCTGGTACCAAGCACAAAGCGTCCACGTCATTGGTAGCGACAGCGAGTCCAAGCTCGTCGGGCGGCAGCGTGGCCAGAACAGCCATCGCCAGGGCAGGGCCTACTCCGTGGGCTCCGATTACAGATTCAAAGCACTTTCGTTCAGCCAAAGTCGCGAATCCGTAGAACTGTTGATCGCCTTCTCGGATGTGGTGATGAATATGCACAAACACATCGGAACCTATTTCTGGTAGTTCGGCGAGAGTTCCAGGGTTGACGCTGACCCTGTAACCGACTCCGCCTACTTCTACTATGACTTCTCCCTCACGATCTTTGTCCATGAGCAAACCACGAAGCGAGCCGATCATCAGACCTTGAACACCTTTTCGAGGTGACGCGTTGATGCGCGTGCGAGGTGACAGAGGGCGACAGCAGCAGCGTCGGCTGCATCGGGTGGTGACGGAAGATCAGGCAAAGAAAGCAGGGATTGAACCATACGCTGCATCTGTTCCTTCGTTGCGCTTCCCCAACCTGCGACGGCTTCTTTCACCTGGTTGGGGGTGTATTCGACAACTTCAGCGCCAGCTGCCGCGCCTACCGCCATAGCAAGGCCGCTCACTTGGGCGACTCCCATCGCGGTGCGCGCATTGACCTGAAAAAACACGCGTTCTATGGCCACCACATCTGGGCGGTGCTCCTCAATTAATTCTTGAAACTCTCGATGAATAGCGGCCAAGCGTTGAGGGGTTGCTGCTTTGGAGGGGGTACGGACCACTCCAATAGCTACTGCTTCGGTTTTACGGCCGACCTGCTCCACAACGCCGTACCCGCAACGGGATAAGCCAGGGTCAATTCCTAGAACGAACACAGGTTCGATTCTACCGCACTGCCCCGAGGGTACCGATCAGCTTTCCGTAAGCTCCGCAAGAACTTCGTCTGGAACGTCAAAGTTCGCGTAAACACCCTGAACGTCATCGTGGTCGTCAAGAGCATCCATTACGGCTATGACCTGTCGGGCATCGCTACTTGAGGAGAGTTCGATGACGTTTTGAGGCAAATAGATGAGATCGGTGGAAGACACTTCGATACCTGATTCTTCGAGTGCTTCTCGGACCGCGACGGTGTTGGAGGGATCGGTCGTCACGCTCCATAGTTCACCTTCGACAACAACGTCTTCTGCTCCGGCTTCTAGTGCAGCCAACATCAGTTCGTCCTCGTCAAGTGGGCCCGGCACCAGTACCACTCCTTTGCGGTCGAATTGCCATGCAACGGCACCCGGTTCGGCTAGAGACCCTCCGGCTCGGGTAAAAACGCTGCGGATCTCAGCCCCAGTTCGATTTCGGTTGTCGGTCAAGACGTCGACGAACATTGCTACGCCATGCGGGGCGTAACCCTCGTAGGTGACTTGTTCGTAGCTGACGCCTTCAAGTTCACCTGTCCCACGTTTGATAGCCCGTTCGATAGTGTCGAGCGGCACAGAGTTATCGCGAGCCTTCTGGTACATCGTGCGGAGGTTTGCGTTCGAATCTAGATCGCCTCCACCTTCGCGGGCTGCCACTTCAACCTGGCGGATGAGCTTCGCGAAGAGCTTGCCTCGAGCTTTGTCAGCAGCACCTTTTTTGTGTTTGATGGTCGCCCATTTAGAATGCCCGGACACTTGGATACCTCCGAGTTATATTCTGCCACCGAGATTGCAAGATGCGGACATTGACATCTGCGGGGCACAGCGCGTGGGTGCCCCTACAGCTCGCTCAGGAACATTTGATGCAGGCGGAGGTCGTCTGTTAGCTCCGGGTGAAAGCTGGAAACCAGGATGTTGTTCTGACGGCAAAGGACCGGTATTTCGATCTCCTTGTCGAGTTCAATGGTTGCTAGAACTTCAACTTCCGGGCCGACGGACTCTACGCCGGGTGATCGAATGAAAACTGCTTGGAAGGGCTCTGCTAGGCCTCGCACGTCGATCTGTTTTTCGAAGCTCGCGATCTGACGTCCGAACGCGTTGCGGCGTACGGCGATATCGATTCGGTCAAAACTTCGTTGGTCATTTCGACCATCCAAAACCTCGTTGGACAGCAGGATCATCCCCGCGCAAGTACCGAAGGCGGGAAGACCATGGGAAAGAAGTTCTGATAGCGGCTCGAATGTTCCGCTTGATTCCAAGAGCATGGAAATAGTTGTGGACTCGCCGCCCGGAAGGATTATCCCGTCAATAGCAACGAGGTCTTCTGGCATGCGGACTTCTTGAGCGCGGATTCCGAGCTTTCGCAGTGCATCGACGTGCTCTCCTGAGGCGCCTTGCAAGGCCAGAACCCCGACAAGCGGCGCCAAATTAGCCGTCTACCAGCCGCGTTCGGCGAGCTTGGTTTCAAGCGTGCCAATTTCTAGACCGGGCATCGCCTCTCCCAACCCTCGACTTACTTTCGCGACCATTGCAGGGTCCCGATAGTGCGTTGTCGCTTCGACGATGGCCTTCGCTCGAGGCGCTGGGTCTTCGCTCTTAAAGATTCCCGATCCCACAAACACTGCTTCGGCTCCGAGCTGCATTACTAGCGAGACATCAGCGGGAGTAGCGATACCTCCAGCACAGAACATGGGCACGGGCAACGCGCCTGTCTCAGCCACCTCTTGTACGAGACCCAGCGGAGCTTGCAATTGCTTCGCCCAATCAAATAATTCCGCTTCGTCGGCTTGGGTGAGTTTACGAATATCGCCCAATATTGATCGCAAGTGACGGACTGCCTCAACAATGTTGCCGGTTCCTGCCTCACCCTTGGACCGGATCATGCACGCGCCTTCAGAAATTCGGCGCAAGGCTTCGCCGAGGTTGGTGGCGCCGCATACGAACGGCACGGTGAAAGCCCATTTGTCGATGTGGTGAGCTTCGTCAGCTGGAGTCAGCACTTCAGATTCGTCGACATAGTCGACCCCAAGCGACTCAAGCACCTGAGCTTCAGCGAAGTGACCGATCCGAGCTTTGGCCATTACGGGAATCGTGACTGTCTGTTGTATCGCTTCGATCATCGAAGGGTCACTCATTCGAGCGACTCCACCGTCGCGTCGTATATCGGCAGGGACACGCTCTAGGGCCATCACCGCGACGGCGCCGGCGTCTTCCGCAATTTTTGCCTCATCAGGGGTGACCACATCCATGATCACACCGCCTCGAAGCATGTCAGCGAGTCCGCGTTTAACACGGACGGTGCCGATTTGAGAGTTTGAATCGCTGTTACTTTCAGCCATCCTCACATTCTAAGCCCACGAGTTGCCGAACGAGTCAGGTCTATCTAGTCGCTCTCGTCGATCAGCACGGCTGCGCCTCTCGGAACAAGCAGCACCCAGGTTGATCCAGGCGTCATGGATACCGGCTGCCCTGTGGCATCAGCGAATTGGGTATGGACTGTGACATTGGGTTTATTCCAGCGGCCTTCAATGACTTTGCCGTCGGTAAGTATCCATGCCGTTCCTTTTCCCTCGGTTATTTGCGCAATGGGAATCCGCGCACCATTTGAATCGAGTTCGTTACTTAGGAGGTACTTGGTGAATTGAATGACAACATTCTGAGGGGCCAGAGCTACTAATTCGCCTTCGTTATCGGCGACTAAATGCTGTTCGCCGTTTTGGAATCGCTGCCACCCGCCGAGTTCTGTTGCCCATCTGAACGACACGTCGGTCGAACCCCAGGTGACGTCGACACCTTCGGTGGGCTCAGCCTCGGAGACGACTGGCTGACCAAGAGTACGAAAAGGCCACATGGGCTCCGGAGGAGAGAGGTCGTCGGGTGCGTGTCGAAGCAGTTTCGCGCTACGTGCCCATAGGTTGCTCGGTGCGGGCCGATCCGTCCGCCGCCAGTAATCAGATGGCTTGCGGTAGACCCCCACATCGGTCACTGCAACTGTGTTGAGCAATTTGCGAAATGCCCAGTTGGCTCCGCTCCATCCAAATAGTGCTCCATCGAATGGCATCAGGAGTGGGATATCGGTTGAGCGACCGGAGCGCACGGGCCCCACGAACTCAGGCACTTTGGTATGAAAGATCGCTAGAAACCTCGTCAGTCCCCCTTCGACGAGTTCTTCGAAGACAAGGTCGGCTTCCTGAATTCCTTCTTGAGGCAGTGCAGTTGGCGCATTATCGATCTTCAGCGCCAGACGTGGAGCCACAAGGGATGCTTCGGTGATGGGTGTCCCGCGATAGGGCGCCAGGAGCCCATCTTCTTGTTCTTCATTGTCTGAGTGCTGATACGTGGTGGTGGGAGACAACACAGCCAAAGTCGTGGATGTTGTTCGCGACTTGCCATCGTCAAGTTGGTCGGGTTGTTCGTTGATAGACGTCGCTGTCTTAACGGTGGGATTTGTCGTCGCGGTCGAACTGTTAGCGGCTTCGGGCACATCGTCGCGTAAATCGGCGGCGCAGGCGGCGAGAAGCGCAGCGCAGAATCCGAGCGCAATTCCGCGTCGCATCATCTGGAAATTACATCTCCCGAAGCGAGGAAATCCGAGCTTGAACACTCGGTCGCGTTGCCTCGTTTGACGGATCAACCAACCACAGGGGGCCTGTGATTGGGTCGACTTCGGGCAAATGGTGTTGATTCTCGAAAACCTCAAGTGCCTCGATCATCCCAGGTGGATATCGGGTCACCGCTACGCCTGCGGCGTCGCCAAAAAAATCGTTGGTGGGGTCAAGATCTGTTGTTAATTGACCCCTCGTTAAGAAGCCCAGTACGCGAAATGGCTGAACTCGAAAACGTGATGATCCCATAGCCAGACCAAAGGTGCTTAACATCGTGCTGACCAAAGCAACTCGATAATTCGCTATTTGAGCGATCCGATTGGCGAGCACTGCCTCGAGTTCTATACGGCTAGTGCTCTCGAGCAGTCCAGTGGTGATCACAAGTGTCGATTTGTGTGGGACGCGACCGAATGCAGCGATGTTGCATTCGGGTGATCGAAGTAAGCGAAGATCGGGGGCTGGTACCCCGGTGGCCAAACATACGGCGTCCACCATATTCTCTAGCCGTGGGTAGGTATCCGCCGGTGCTTCAGTTTCTCCACACCCCGCTAAAAGCCGGTGCTCGGCATCTTTAGATGCCCACGCGACCGCGCCGAGGATTCCAAACCCGACTAGCAGCGATATCCAACTCGGGAAGGGCAGAAGAAACCCCACCAGGCACACGGATGCACAGGTCAGCAGGACCGATAACCAAAACATGACGGTGAGCCGAACCGCGCGCTGTTGGTTTCTAGTAGTCCAGTTCTCCATTTAGGTTCCGTATCTCCGATGCAAGTCAGGGGCTCGAAGTCGCAGTGTAGAGGCCCGAACGGCGGGGCATGGATGCCCTCTCAACTAGGTCGAGACCGTGGTTTGTTCACATCGAATGGCAGACCCATCCGGGCTAGCTCGCCACGCCAACCACCTCGTCCAGGATTCTTGAGTTCGATCGCAATAGCGCGCTCGTATAGTTCGACATAAATCTCAGCGAGTCGAACCATCGAAAACTGTGAGGCCCGTCTCAGCCCTGCGGCTGATAGTTGGCTTGCAAGGTGCTTGTCCTCGAGCACACGTTTCAATCCTGAACTCAGCGCTTCAACATCACCTGGTGTAACTAGGTACGCCTCGTCCCCGCCGAACGCAACGTTGCGATACCCGGGCAGGTCACTCGCGACAACCGGGGTGCCTGCTGCCATTCCCTCGAGAAGCACAATTCCAAAGCTCTCACCTCGGAGAGAGGGCACGCAAAAGACATCGGCACCCTTTAATCTCGAAATTTTCTCTTCGTCGGTTACCCCTCCTAACCACTTCACTCGTCCATCCGTACCGTAGCGAGAGCGCAGTTCGTCGGTTTGGGGACCGTCAGACATTACCCAAAGCGTTACTTCCGTTGACATCGACGCGACGGATTGGAGTAGCACCTCTAAACCTTTACGGGGTTCGTGCCGGCCCAGATACGCGATGGTTGGACCTGAGGTGGGCGTCGCGACCATGTTGTGGAAGCTTTCCACCTCAATACCGTTGAAGACCACCTCGTAGTCGCCTCCTAATGCTTCGCGTGCCATGTCGCGAGCATCGGTGGACACTGCTACTCGAACGTTCATCCGCGTGGCGAGCCAGCGAACTCCCGGCGTCAGATAAGCCTTGCTCCCTCCAGCAGCGTGCCAAGTGCCCACAATGGGCGCGTTTCGCAAAAATAATGCCGTTTGGCAAGGTCCAGGACAGATTGGCTCATGGATATGTATGACATCAAATTCTTCGTCGCGGAAAGCCCGAATAGTCCGAAGGGTGCATGCGAGATCGGGAGCGATCGGGGCGATAGACCCGTTAGCAAATGTTGGGATACTCGCGCCTAGGGGAGTCACTCCGGTTTCAGGCGGGGCTCCGTCGCATGGACCCAAAACTCGTACCTGATGCCCAAGGCGGCCCAAGGCTCTGGCCAATCCGAGAACCTGGGTCTGTACGCCTCCCGGACTGGTGAGACTGTAGGGCGAGACAATTCCGATCCTCACAGCGAACAACGCTACGTGATGGAGATGCGAACACCCACCAGAATTTGAGGGTCTTTCAGGACTGGAACGATGAGTCGCTCGGCCAATTGGGTTGAAACAGATGCCATTGTTCGGGCGCCCGCCGGATGAGAAGTGCTAGTTCGGCGGCCAACTGACCAGTCACTCGCACCACGTCTTCTTTGACTGTCGCTTGGCGAATCGTATCTAAGGGCGGACGAACCACCCCAAGATGTTGACCTCGAGGTTGGAAGTAAACGGCGGTTGGGAGAACGGCCGCCCCTGTACGCAGGGCTAGGAGCGCCGGCCCGCCTGGGAGGGTGGTTCGTTCTCCCATAAAGTCAACTTCAATACCGCTACCGGAGATATCGCGGTCACAGAGGAGGCAAACAATCTCGTTTCGTTTCAACGCGGATGCTATTTCGGCTCCTGCCGTCGGACCGATGGGCACAACTTTCATTCCCAGTTGGGAACGGAAGCCGGCGAACCATTCAAATAGTTGTGGAGGTTCAATCGGTTCGACCACAACCGTGATCGGCAACTTATTGACCGTCGCCATCCAAAACCCGGCCCATTCCCAGCCACCTAGATGCGGAAGGGCGAGGATGACGCCCTTGCCGCGGTTCAAAGCTTCTTCGACATACTGGTAATCGGGCACCTCTATGCCGTCGGAGAGTAGAGCGCTTTTGATGGAGGGTAGGCGGAACGATTCAATCCAGTAGCGACAATATGATGCGAAAGCGTTTCTTGCTGCACGCCTAATGTCAGAAGTGGTCGCGCTGGACCCCATGGCTCGCCTCATATGACGTTCGACGATCCGGCGCTTGTGGGGAAGGGCCCTGCTCAGTGGGAGAGCTGCTATTGGTGGCAGAGCGGCGACTAAAGGTGCAGGCAAGCTCCGTGCGGCGATAGCTCCGACTCGATACAGCGTCGTGACACCTTGGCCCGACAAAATCAACTCTGACGGTTCGAAGAGGGAATATCGAGGCTGGCTTGGCGCCATACCTTAAAGAATCGCTGCACGGCGGTAGCTGAGGTCAGTACGAGCATGACCCATAGCACCGGGACGAGGATCGCTTTAAAACACAACCCGAAACCGAGGACGACCATCCGTTCGGCGCGTTCCATCAAGCCCCCTTTGGCTTGATAGCCCAATAATTCAGCTTTAGCTCTCTCATAACTGATCAACGACGAGACGGCAAGAACGGCCATGGGCAGCAGCACCATCTTCGCGTCATTAGTTTCAGCAAGGTGCCATCCAATACCGCAGAGAAGTAGGCCATCGGTAACGCGATCTGCTGTCGAATCGAAGAAGGCTCCGCGTTTTGACGAGGTGCCGGCCGCTGAGGCAACCGCGCCATCTAAAAGATCTGGGATAGCCGTCAGAATTAGGAATGCGAGGCCCAAACGCAGTTGACCTTGGCCAATAAAGACGCAGGCTGCCACGGACATCAACAGTCCGATGCAGGTGAGGAAATCAGCGCTGACCCTGAGCCGAACGAGCCCTCGCCCAATGGGTCCTACTACGCGGTCGACGCCATTGCGAAAATTTCCGTCGAACATCAGATACGGCTTTCCCAATCATCTTCAGATTCCGCTGTTTGGATCCAATCTTCTGGGTTGTCCTCTACATAGGCATCGACGATGGTTCCATCAATCGCATCAACCAAGACGAGTCCTCTGCTGACTGGCGGGTCCTCGGCTGAATAAACGAGCATCTTCCAAGTGGGACGGCTCATTAACCCCCGCCAGCCTAGTTGCGCGCTGGCATGACCAACAGGGAAACCCACCGCCTGGTTGGCCGACACCAGCGCTGCGTTCTCGTCAAGAGTGAATCCGCGCCCAGACACGAGGCTGTAGAGCCCGAAGAGGCCTAGTCCGCAGCATCCAATCAACAGTCCGCCGTTTATGAGTACGGGTTCGCCGGGCACCCAAATAGACCAACTCCCGACTGCGATCGCGATAACTAGATACAGGGCACCCGTCAACCGTCGACGCTTGTTATCTGGAAACCGGTAAGCGCCAACGAACCCACGGTCAAGATCTTCGGGGAGTTCGTCACACACTTCGCGGTTGTCCACGTTGTTCACGCTACCTGTCGCCAGTCATTTAGTGAGAGCTCAGATGAAAGCGTCGCGAAGGCGCTCAAGTGTGGAATCGAGAGATTCGGGCAAAACTCGGACACCGCCAACGGTGGTCATAAAGTTCGTGTCGCCGTCCCAGCGCGGCAGGACGTGAACGTGGAGATGATCAGGTATTCCGGCACCTGCTCCCCTACCTAAATTGGCCCCCATGTTTACTCCATCGGGCGTATAGGAATTTTCGATCGCTCCGATGGCCCTAACCACCAACTCGAACATTTCCAGATGCGCGTCCTGTGTGAGGTCATCGAAGTTGGCCACGTGGTCATAGGGAAGGATCATGACGTGCCCTGTGTTGTATGGGTAGGCGTTCAGGATGACCGCCGCGGTCTCTCCAACGTGAACCAACTGTTCTGGGCGGGTAGCACGGAGGTCTAATACCGAGCAAAGCACACATCGGCCTTGCGAGGCACGGGAGATTTCGCCTGTCTCGCCACTTACGTAATCTTGGCGCCAACTAGCCCAGATGCGGTCGAGGCCATCCATCAGAAGACCGTCATCAAAATGGGACTCATTCGAGGCCCACAAGTTTCAGCGCGACTCTGGTTTCATAGCGAGTATTGAGTTGAAGGAGAACAGCTGTAAAGGCTTCGATGGCTGTGGCGTTCGATAGATTGCCGCAATCTAAAGCTCGCGCACCAGGGATCTTGCCTACGATTTCCGCTACTAAATTGGTGGCTTCCTGATCGTCGCTACAAATGAGGATGTCGCTATCGAGCGGTTGTTCTAGATCACCTAATTCCTGGGCTGGAACATGTTGCAGTGTCGCTGCAACTTTGGAATCAGGTAACGAAGACTGCACGGATGCCGCAACGGAGCCGCGCGGGGGAATAAGCGGAACAAATTCGTCATCAACGCGGGCTAACGCGTTCGACATCGTCACAACTACTTTGCCTCGGGTATGGTCCGCAACGCTTCGAGCGGTGATCGCCGCTGCGTCCCATGGGGTGGCGATCACGACGAAGTCACATTTTGCGGCACCAATGTTGTCTGATGGTGAGATCGCTAACTCGCGTTGAGGCCACCGTTCGATGAGAGCGTCCACGACTTCCATCGAGCGATACTTTGAACGAGAGCCGAGCACGACTTCGTAACCGATGTCGGCCAAACGTGCTGCCAACGCTGAACCAGCTGGTCCAGTTCCGCCAACGATCCCAATCCGCATGAAGTGCCACGGTACTGTCCGAAGGGGAGATACGGTGACTTCATTACGCGAGTTGCGACGATGGCTCCGATAGGCGAAGCCAAATGCACCAAAACGGAGGGCAACCCTTATGGGTCTGATGGACGGCAAGAAGCTGCTGATCACTGGGGTATTGACGGATGCGTCATTAGCATTCGAGGTCGCGAGATTGGCTCAGATAGAGGGTGCTGAAGTGGTACTCACCGGTGCGGGCCGGGCTATGAGGCTGACAGAGAGGACGGCACGTAAACTGCCTGAACCTTGCGATGTCTTAGCCCTCGACGTAACTAAACCCCAAGAAATCGAAGCCGTTTTTCTTGATCTTCAGGAGCGCTGGGGGCATGTAGATGGCGTCTTACATGCCATCGGCTTCGCTCCCGAAGCATGCCTCGGCGGCAATTTTCTCAATGCAGATTGGGAAGATGTCAGCGTCGCGTTGCATATCTCTGCCTACAGCCTCAAAGCACTTGCTGGTGGCCTGCAACCGCTGCTAATAGAAGCGAAAGGTAGCATCGTGGGACTGACCTTCGATGCGTCTGTCGCTTGGCCAGTTTATGACTGGATGGGAGTCGCGAAAGCTGCCTTTGAGTCAACCGCTCGCTATCTCGCGAAATCGTTGGGCCCTCAAGGTATCCGAGTGAATCTTATTTCGGCTGGGCCGATCAGAACGATGGCAGCTAAGTCCATTCCCGGATTCGGTGAGTTTGAAGATGCATGGCAGCAGCGAGCGCCAATGGGCTGGGACGTCCACGACCAGAATTCGGTTGCTCGAACAACACTGGCAATGATGTCAGATTGGTTTCCAATGACGACCGGAGAGATCGTCCATGTTGACGGCGGATATCACGCTATGGGCGCCTGAAGGCCGCTCACATCAAGAATCATGCCTCTAATCGTCTTCCATTAACCCGCCGACAAGCCTTCGCATTACATCATCCAACGTCAACACTCCGTAATTGGTTCCTTCGGAGGTAACAAGTGCGAGATGAATCTGTGATCGTCGCATGAGCTGCAAGACCTCAGGCAAAGTACTGTCAGGATCGACTCGCAGCATCGGCCTAATGATCTCTGAGCCCAGCAGCTCATCATTTTCCGTCCTGGCTAAAAGGTCTTTGCTGTGCACGAAGCCCCGGACATCATGAATGTCACGTCCGTGCACGACGAGACGCGTGTGTCCCGTTGCCACAATCCGACTCTCAACTTCTGATAGCGGGCAATTCACCTCAACGGAGTGCACTTGATTCATTTCCGCCATTACTGAGGTCGCAAGCGTTTCGCCGAAAGCCAGTGCGCTCTCAATCAATGCGTATTCCTCGCGATCAATGAGTCCTTGATCATGAGATTCGTCGACCATTAGCGAAAGTTCGGCACTAGTCGTGGTCTCATCTAGCTCCGAAGCTGGTTCGACTCGCGCCAAGCGAAGAACTCCATTTGAAAACCACAAGAGGGCGCTGACGATGGGCCTGGCTACCAAGAGATATGTGGCCATTGGTCGAGCTAGAAACAGCAACGTTCGTTCCGGCCCGGTAATGGCAAGGTTCTTGGGCACCATCTCACCGAGAACCATGTGCACTACAACGACAATTCCTAACGCAACAGCAAAACTGATTGAATGCAAGACCGTGTCGTTGATCGCGATGAACTGATGCACGACACTTTCAACTAGAGATGCTACGGCTGGTTCGGCCAATCGGCCGACTATCAGCGAGCACACGGTGATGCCTAGCTGTGCACCACCCAACGTCGTTAGGACGTCACTTTGAAGGCGCTGTGCTGCGAGCGCTGGTCGACTACCTCGACGCGCCTCTGCGTCGACAGCGGATCTCATGGCTCCGATCAGGCCAAACTCCAAAGCGACGAAGGCACCGTTGAACATGATCAGGAGCGATCCGACTGTGATCGCCAAAAGGGTCATTGTGTTTCCCCTCGTTCAGGTGGGTGAAGGCTCAACACGTCGGAACTTTCAACGGCGATTTCCGCGAGTCTTAGATGTTCCTTTCGCACCACCTCGAAACGCCAACCCTGCCATTCAATGGTTTGCCCGACTTCGGGAATCGAACCAAATTGCTGTAGAACAAACCCTGCGAGAGTTTCAAACGGTCCTCGAGGCAAACGTAAACCCAAAAGCTCCTCTACTTCGTCCCTTGAACTCTTTCCTTGCACGACAATTCGGCCGTCTGGCTGACTCTGGGTAACCGGGGCCGGTGTGTCGTACTCATCTGATATGTCGCCAACCAGCTCCTCCAAGATGTCTTCTCGAGTGATGAGCCCAGCGGTACCTCCATGTTCGTCAACGACGACCGCTAGCCGGCTTGATGCAGCCTCGAGGTCGACTAGGACGCCATCAAGCTCTCGATGCTCTGGAACAACGACGACCGGTCGAAGAATCTCCGCAAGCGGAGCACTCGCCCGATCCTGGGCGGCAAGGGTGAAAATGTCTCTCACCTCTACGATTCCCACAATGTCATCGACGTCTTCCCCAACCACTGGAAACCGCGAGTACCCACTTTTTTTGCATGCTTTGATGAGGTCACCAATTTTGTTGGTGCGTTCCACCACAACCATCGATGTTCGTGGGGTCAGCGCATCTGCAGCATCTTTGCCTGATAGGCGTAGCGTGCGGGTGATGAGCACTGCCTCATCTTCGTCAAGAGTTCGGGCGCTCGATACACGAACTAAGTGCTCAAGATCGTCAAGCGATCGAAGCGAACGTAACTCCTCGGCCGGTTCAATACCTCCAGCTCGCAAAAGTAAATTCGCTATACCGTTAAAAGCGAACGTTACCGGCGCTACCAAGAGGCCATAGGCACGAAGAACGGGAGCGAGCCAAAGACCGGTGCCGAGTGGTCGCGATATAGCGAGGTTCTTCGGAGCGAGTTCACCGAAAACCATCTGAATTAGAGCAGCGACCGTGATCGCTATCGCCGCCCGTACCGGCACAGACATCAGACCAACGCCAGGTACAGAGTCAATTAGGGGTCCAATGGTGTCTTCTGCGAGTAGACCGAGGAGCAAGGAAGTGACAGTGACACCTAGTTGGGCTGCCCCGAGGTGGAAACTGAGTCGACTCAATAACCGTCTCACAAGGCGCGCTCTTCGATGTCCCGCATCGGCCATTAGCTCAACGCTTTCAACGTCGACCGCGACGAGAGAGAATTCGCCGGCAACGAAAATTCCGTTGAGAGCGACGAGAACTAGCACTGTGGCTATACCCAAAGTGGGGTTGATGACCTACACCTCCGCAAATCAACCTCTATCCGCGCTTGGTTAGCGCCAAGGTACCCTCAGCACAATGCATATGGACAACGCCGCCTTTGAACCGGTGCGCGATTGGTCCCCTTACCCGCCAGTGGACGTAACAATCCGCGCTGATGTGTCTCAGGGCTGGTTGAAACGCATCAGCCCTATCGTCGTGACTCACCGTCGGAGAATTTTTTGGTCAGTGCTTGCTGCTGTAGTGGCAATGGTCGCCCAAATTCTCGTTCCTAGAGTGATCGGGCTTGCGATCGATGGGGCACTCATCGATCAACGCCAAAGCCTTTGGGCCTTCGTCTTAGCCTTATTGGTTCTGGGGGCTGCTCGAGCGGGGTCGACCTTTGGGTACCGGTACGGCCTTTACGGAATGGCATTCAGAGTTGAATACCAGCTGCGAACCTTGCTCTTCCAACACCTCGGCCGATTGTCTTTTGCCTTTTACGACCGAGTTCAAAGCGGCCAAATAATTAGTCGAGCTAACTCCGATATCAGATCAGTTCAAATGTTCATGGCTTTTGCGCCCATCATGGCGGTGCAATTTTTTAGTTTCGTAATTGCGATAGGCCTTATGGCGGCCATCAGCGTCCCACTAACCGCCATCACGATGATCGCTTTACCCGGTGTCTTCGCTATTGGCCAACGCTTAAGAAAGATCATGTTCCCACTTTCGTGGGTTGTTCAGTCGCGTCAAGCCGAAATAGCAACCGTGGTTGATGAATCAGTCAGCGGAGTCCGAGTGGTCAAGGCATTCGCCGCAGAGCGCCAACAGATCGAGGCCCTTGCGCGAGGAGCGGAACGCCTGCGATGGGCAAATTTGGTGCAACACAGAACGAGAGCTTCCCACACACCATTCATAGAGAACTTCCCCAGACTTGCGTTGGCAGCAGTGCTACTGATCGGGGGCCAACAAACCATTGCCGGCTCACTCAGTGTCGGTGATTTGGTGTCATTCAACTTATACATCCTGCTTCTGCAAGCGCCTTTCCGATTTATTGGAATGCTCTTAATTCTGGGGCAAAGAGCTAAAGCTTCAGCCAAGCGGATCTACGAAGTGCTCGACGAGCCGGTAGGTGTCGACGATAAGCCTGGCGCCGTTGATCTGGTCACATCAGGCGGGAACATTTCTTTTTCTAGGGTCACCTTTGCTTATGGAACCGAGACCGTCGGCGGGACTCAGGGGATAGAGAAACCTCCGAAGGTTCTCAACGAATTCGAGCTCGAAATTCCCGCTGGCCAGAGCATCGCCATTGTCGGGCGAACTGGATCTGGAAAATCGACCGTCGCTCGATTATTGATGCGCTTTTACGAGGTTCAACAAGGCTCAATTTCGTTGGACGGACAGGACATTGCCTCTGTTACTCAAGCAAGCCTTCGCAGCGCCGTTGGGCTGGTACCTGACGAACCATTTTTGTTCTCTACCAGCGTCCACGAAAACATTGCGTACGGCCGGCCCGGTTCAACACGAGAATCGGTGGAGGAAGCGGCACGCGCGGCCCAAGCTCACAATTTCATAATGGGCTTAGAGGACGGGTACGACACCATTATCGGGGAGAGGGGCTACGACCTTTCAGGGGGCCAACGACAGCGAATTTCGCTCGCCCGACTGTTCCTTCAAGACCCGACGGTCATAATTTTAGATGACTCCACAAGCTCCATAGATGTCGAGATCGAGGAACGAATCCATGGATCTCTCAAGGACTTACTAAAAGGGCGCACCACGGTCGTCATTGCACACCGCCTTTCCACAATTTCCTTAGCGCAACGTGTGGTTCTGATAGAAGACGGCCGCATCGTTGCTGACGGTTCTCATCAACACTTGTTAGACACCGAACCTCGTTACGCAGAAACACTGGCGGCAACCGTTGAGGACGACAGGGGCAAAACATGGTGATGATGGGGCACACCGGCGGCGGGGCTTTTGGGGGTCCAAGCGCAACTCAATCAAGCGCAAGCGCAGGCTTACCTTTCGCTGGAGTTCCCTCAGAGATGCAAGGTGGCGCCGAACGGATTCTGCAAAGGGAACCCGAGCATCCCCATCCCGTTTTCTCGTTCGAAAGATTTGTTACTGATCACACAAGACTCAATCTTCGAACACTGTTCGCGAACCGACGCGCAGTAGCTCTTTGGGGGCTCGTTCTTCTCGCTATTGAGACTGTCACCGCACTGCTGGGTCCCGTATTAACTCAGCAGGGCATTGATAACGGTGTCATGCAAGGGGACCGCGATGCCCTCTACAGGGCAGTTTCGCTTTTTGGATTGATCATCGTCGTAAACGCCGTCACGAGTTTTTGTCGTCAACGTTGGAACGGACGACTTGGCGAAAACATTATGTATGACGTTCGCATAAAGCTATTCAGTCACTACCAACGGATGGGACTCGACTGGTACACCTCAGAAAAGTCGGGTGTGTTGCTCAGCAGAATGACCTCAGATGTAGAGGCTTTAACTTTGCTCGTCAACGAAGGCTTTGTGAACCTGGTGATTCAGGCCCTCACTATTTCGATGGTCACAGTCGTTCTCTTTTCCTACAACCCGCTTCTAGCGCTCCTCCTACTAGCTCTGGTGTTACCTCCTCTAGTTGCTATGACCCTGTGGTTTCGGAGCGTCAGCGAGCGCGGCTACATGGCAGTGCGCGACCGAATCGCTTCAGTGTTGGCAGATCTCTCGGAGAACCTTGCAGGAGTTCGCATCATCGCTGCGCTGAACCGGCGTCGCCAAAACTCGGAGCTTCACAGAAACGTCGTCGGTGCCTATCTTGATGCCAATTTGTACACCGCACGAGCGGGAGCTATCTACGGACCGGCTACCGAAGGCATCGGTATAGCGGCCCAAGCAATCGTGCTGCTGACCGGCGGCTGGATGGTGTTAGACGGCTCGCTACAAGTCGGCGAACTAACAGCTTTCGTTCTCTTTGTGAACACTTTCTTTGCGCCAATCCAACAAATGGTGCAGTTGTACAACACCTACCAGCAAGGACAGTCGGGGCTGCAAAAGATAGGTGACATTCTCGAGACCGAACCGTCTATCGCTCAAGCGCAGGACGCTCCTTTGCTTCCGCCGATAGAGGGCCGGATCGAATTTAAGTCTGTGACGTTCAGCTACAGCGGTGACATCGATGTATTACACGACGTTGATTTACTAATTGAGCCCGGGGAAACTTTCGCTCTCGTAGGAGCTACCGGAGCGGGCAAGAGTACGGTAGCGAAACTCATTACACGTTTCTACGATCCCACTTCTGGTTCAGTAACTATCGATGGTCACGATCTTCGAGAAGTGGACATCGATTCTCTGCGAGTACAACTGGGTGTCGTCCCCCAAGAACCCTTTCTTTTCCACGGGACAATTCGCGAAAACATAGCCTTCGCTCGCCCCGACGCAACGACTGAAGAAATTAATGAAGCGATCTCCCACGTTGGCCTCACCGAGACAGTCGAACAACTAGCTGATGGTATCAACACTCTGGTGCATGAACGCGGGGTGTCATTGTCGGCGGGGGAACGACAATTGCTCGCACTAGCCAGGGCTTTCATAGCGCGGCCGCGAGTGATTGTCCTCGATGAGGCAACGTCGAGCCTAGATCTCCGTTCCGAAGCACAAATAGAACGTGCTTTGGAGACCTTGCTTGAGGGTCGCACCGCAGTTCTGATAGCGCACCGCCTCGCAACCGCAATGAAAGCCGACCGAGTCGCTGTAGTAGACGACGGCAAAATCATCGAATTGGGGACCCACGAAGAATTAGTCGAGCTAGGTGGTCGTTACTCGGAGATGTTTCGGACGTGGACATCTCACGTTGAGAGCGACGCCGCGGTTGAGCCGACTCCCCTTTCGGATTAACCGACTCAATCTGGCAAGCTGGCCTTGTGACCTTTGCCTCTCCCACAGTCGTACTTCGCGACGTTTCGGTCAAATACGAAGGCACGACGGTTCTAGGGCCACTAGACCTCGATATTTCACCGTCGGAACGGTGGGTTGTCCTCGGGCCAAACGGCAGTGGGAAAACCAGTCTTATCAGAATTTTGTCTCTATATCGCTACCCCACTACAGGCACTGTTGAGGTTCTTGGCGAGACATGGGGCGCCACTGACGTGCGGATACTCCGTCGACGCATTGGTCTGACTTCGGCTTCGCTCAGAGATCAGTTCAGGCCAGACATTCAAGGACTTGACATCGTTATGACTGCACGGCATGCCGCGCTCGAAACCTGGTGGCATGAGTACTCTGACCAGGACCGTGCTGCCGCACTGCAATGCCTGACTCGAGTCGACGCAGCGGCACTTGCTACACGACGGTTTCATACGATGTCTTCGGGAGAACAGCAACGGGTGCAGCTAGCTCGAACTCTTATGGGTGACCCGGGCTTGTTGTTGCTGGATGAACCAACGGCTGGACTTGATTTAGCTGGTAGAGAACAACTCGTTAATAGTTTGGCGGCGGTCGCCGCAGATCTTGACACGCCTGCGACAGTGCTGGTTACGCACCACACCGACGAGATCCCGCCCGGCTTCACCCACGGCTTGTTACTAAGAGATGGTGGTGTTATGGCCTGCGGGCCTCTCGACCAAGTCCTGACAGAGCAGTCTCTTTCGGAGTGTTTCGGGCTGAATCTTCGCCTAGAGAACCGAGACGGCCGTTGGTTGTCATGGGCCGCGAGTTGATCTGTGCGCCATGTCGTTTGAAGATAAGCAGCAGTCTTTAGTTTTTGGTGAGGTGGCAGAGCTCTATCACCGTTACCGACCGGAATATCCCGACGACCTTTTCGAATGGATCCTGGCGACCTGTCAGACCTCGACTAATGACCTTATTGTTGATGTCGGCTGCGGAACAGGCAAAGCGTCGGCTCCTCTTGTAGCGCGGGGTTACGAGATCTTAGGCCTTGAACCAGACCCGGCCATGGCTGCTATAGCGCTGAGAGAGTTGCAAGAGACTGGGCTGTTCGCTGTCGAGCAATCCACACTCAATGATTGGGAGGGCAGAGCGAAAAAAGTCGGGCTAGTGATAGCAGGCCAATCATGGCATTGGACGAACCCGGCCACTCGTTTTCAACGCGTGGCGTCAATGCTCCGCTCGGAGGGATGGCTTTGTGTTTTCTGGAACCGACCTGAGCAAAGAGAGCGACCGTTCGACGCGGCCACTGATCTGATTTACGCCGAACTAGCTCCTGAGTTCAAGAGCAAGCCATACCGAGTTCGGCTACCGGGCTCCAAGGCAGCTATTAGCGCTGAGACTCCAGCAAAAGAAATTGCGCTCAGTGGCCTCTTTGGGCCGGTGGAGGAATTCCAGGTGGCTTGGGAGCTCGAAATGAACACCCAGCGGCACATACAAAATCTACGGACCCAATCTGACCACCGGATGCTTAAGTCATCAGTGTTAAACACTCTTTTACCGCGAATCGCCGAACAAATCGATTTGGTTGGGGGAAGCTATCGACAACCCTTCACGACCCATGCTTATGCAGCGAAGCTGTCTGTCTGAAAAAATCTTTCTATGACTACTCATGAAGACCACATTCGTTCTTATTTTGAAGCGTGCACTTCTGGTTCAAGCGAAGCCGTAGCGCAGCATTTCAC
This sequence comes from Acidimicrobiaceae bacterium, assembly GCA_002719335.1. Classification (GTDB taxonomy): domain Bacteria; phylum Actinomycetota; class Acidimicrobiia; order Acidimicrobiales; family Poriferisodalaceae; genus UBA2110. The sequence goes on along the minus strand of PBHE01000007.1, from coordinate 18,479 downwards.
CGAGAATGCCGTGATTTATGACACAAATCATTCACCCATCACGACTGCTGCATCGATTGGAAACTTTTGGAGTCAGATACACGCCAAGTGGATCGGCGCTAGATGGGTCGTTGAACGAGTAATCGAAAGCGGTGACTCGGCAGCGATCGAATGGATGATGGAAGGTGAGCATCTTGGGGAAATGTTCTCTGTACGGGGCAGCGAGCACTACACCTTCCAGGGCAATCTCATAGAAGAGATCCGTCAGTATTGGATATTTGACCCACAAAGCCCCGGCGGAGGCCTGATCAGCTACCCCTACGACCAACCGAATCGCATAGGTTCTCATGACTGAAGATGAAAATGATTCAACCACGGATGTTCATCTGATTTATCCAGATTCACAGTTTCTTCTGCGCAGTCGTTCAGCAAAAGCCTTGCGCAGGCTGGGCAACGCCTTCGTCCGCCATCGGATCAGCGACAAGGAGTTAAATGCACTTACCAGATGGGCTGAGTTAGCCGTTTCAGATTTGGAGCGTTCAGATCCGGTACCGCGACCCTCAGACTATTTTGAGCGACGCTATAGCGACCCGCGACCCATTGATGGGGCCGAAGTTATCGCCTTCAGTGACAGAACTTTTAGCGGCCCGGCCAACCCCATGGGAGTCGAAGTTGAACTGCGACGCGCGGACGACCGAGTGCTGAGCAAGGTCCTTTTCGGTGCCGCGTTTGAAAGCGCTCCCGGAAGAGTTCACGGAGGTGCTGTTTCAGCGCTGGTTGATGACACCATGGGGTATCTAATGGTGGTTATCGGAGAAGCCGCCTACACCGCTCGCCTTGAGGTCGACTACCGAGAAGGAGTGCCGGTCGATCATCCAGTGTGGTTCGAAGCCTGGGAAGCCAGCCGCGAGGGTCGCAAACTCAGGGTTGAACTGACAGTGCGTCAAGACAACGATGGCGCTCCTGACCAACTCGCCGATCCCTTGATCACCGCCGAAGGTCTGTTCATTATTCCGAACCGACAGTCCTCATAGCCACCTCGTCGTTCGCTCTCATCCAAAGAGCGGTATTGAGGTTGGGGGCTGAAGCTCACCTAAAGTTTCTTTGACGGATGCAAACTGTCGCAGTCACCAGTCCGTCTTGTTTTGTAACAGTTCAGCGAATGAAGTGTCCTTGTCCGGTCCCGGTTCTTTGGGAAGACCGAGCACCCTTTCGCCAATGATGTTTCGCTGCACTTCATCCGTGCCCCCGTAGATCGACGGAGCAGGAGAGAACACGGCCATTTCTTGGATCACTCCACCGGTGACAGATTCATCACCCCATAGAGCCATATCTGGTCCAAGTATTGAACCGGCTAGCTCGCGGGTTCGATGAAGCGCGGAAGTCATAAGGATCTTGGCCAGATTTCCCTCACCGCCGGTCTGCTGATTTTTTTGACGAGTGCGCTGAGAATTCATGCGCATCAACTCCAGTTCGGTGTGTAGCCGAGCAAGCTCCTGTCGAATACGGCCATCGCCAAGTTTTTCTCGTTCCTCAGCAAGTTCTCTAAGCAGCTGCAAGGTTCCTGGGCCAACTCCGCCAGCAGCTAACGCCAGACGCTTTCCAACGAAGGATCCCGTTGACTTTTTTAGATGACCAGCAATGCTGCCCGGGTGCGCCGCGGCATAAGCCATTCCATGTCCGCCGCCAATCCCGGCGCGTTCAACCATGAGCGTGGTGTTCGCGACGCGCCAACCGTCATTCAGTTCGCCGACCAAGTCGTCGTGAGACACTCGAGCTTCGTCAATAAATACTTCGTTAAACAAGGACCTACCGGTCATCTCACGCAACGGCCGAACTTCCACCCCTTCTTGTTCCATGGGAAACGCAAACCAACTGATTCCCCGATGTTTCGGAGCATTCGGGTCAGTTCGTGCGATAAGCATTCCCAGGTCGGCGTGTTGCCCTTCCGAGGTCCACACCTTTTGCCCACTGATGACCCATTCGTCGCCGTCCCGAACCGCTTTGGTTTGCAGACCAGCTAAATCGCTCCCCGCACCCGGCTCCGAGAAAAGCTGACACCAGGCGTCGGTACCGTCAAGGATGCGAGGAACATACCGTTCAATTTGAGTTTCGCTTCCGTGAGCAAGGATTGTCGGAGCCGCCAACAACATGCCTAAACCAGCGGGCGATCCGATTGCTCCTCGTTCACGTAGCGCGGCAGCGAGAACACGTGTTTCAGCACGGCCCCAACCCTTGCCGAACGGCTCGGTCAGGCCGGGGTTTGAGAAACCGGCCGAGGACAGGCGCTGCCACCATTCGCGCACTGTTACTTCAGGATCCCAGTTGGCGTCAATCCATGCGTCCAATTCCTCACGCAACTCATTACTCATTGGAAAGCTCCGATAGAAGTTTGATTTGGGCCAGAACTAACGGCGCCTTTCACGCTATCGGCGGCTACCGGTTAGAGAGCAGCCAACCCCGGAGCTAGCTTCAGAGTTACCAATGAACCCAACGGGGGCAGCCTTGACCGGATTAGCTCGATTAACCATCGATCGCGTACACCACTACCGAGACACAGTCAGGGCCTACCAAGTGCGAGTTGACGGCCATCAGGTAGGTCGCGTGAAGGACGACAAGTGCGAGACGTTCGAGATAACGCCAGGGGTACATGAAGTCAGAGTGCGATTGCTGTGGCTGCAGAGCCCGACTGTGGAACTCAGGGTCGAGGCGGGAGACGAAGTGCACCTACGTACCGGCCCAAACGGGGGGATCATGCAAGCCTGGCGCATTTATTTGGCGCCTCACACCGCAATGTTTCTCGAACCGGTGAATTCTCAGTCGTAAAGAAGGGCTTCCAACATCACCGCCACTCCATCTTCGTCATTGCTTGGAGCTATGACATCAGCCTTCGCCAAGACATGGGCATGGGCGTTACTCATCGCAACGGAACATCCCGCCCAGCTGAACATGTCGAGATCGTTAAGCCCGTCACCAAACGCCACAGCGTCTGAGGCCTCGATGTCGCAAATCATCGCAATTTTCGCCAACCCACTCGCTTTGGTAACTCCCGAAACCACAATTTCGGGAGTCTCAAGACCGGACGGTCGAACTTCAGTACCCGATGGCAAAAGTTCTTTCAGCAGTTCGATAGCCCTCAGCGGGTCAAATTCTTTGCAATCAAGCAACCATGTAAGCACGGGATCATCAACCGCGACAACGGCATCTGGAACCCGCAATGCATCAATCACAAAGTCAGCCGGGAATGCGGGAACAAAATTTTCGTCCCAAATATGACGGCCATCCGCCATGTCGGCTGCTAAAGCGACTCCAGGTACCACCTGCCGCGCCAACTGAGCGCTCGTTCTAGCTAGCTCTCGGGTCATGGATCGCTCCATCAGCAGAGAACCATGACCGTCTACTACCACCGCGCCATTCAGGCAGACGCAATAGTCAACGCCACCGATTTCCTTAACTACCCGGGTTACCTGAGACCACGGACGCCCAGTTGCTAAAACCAAAATGCACTCTCGAGCTCGTACGGAATTGATGACAGCACGGACTCTCGAAGGAACTGTGCCGTGAGAGCTAAGCAATGTGCCATCCAAATCAAATGCCAGCAGCCTTGGGAAAGAATCCACGATCTCGAAACGTACACCCAGGTTCAGACAGGGACAGCTATGCGTCGATCGCCCCGCCATCGGCTTTGAAATCAATGCCAGTCAAATGCCAGGCAACATCACTAGCCACAAATACCACATATCGGCCAATGTCGTCGGGGTCAGGAATGCGGCCCGTCAAGTTAGGCATCGAGTTTTCGAGGGCCCACCGTTGCACCTCGTCCCATCCGTGAATGTCATGGCGTGCGGCACGTCGTTGGAGCATCTCCCGAACCTCTGATGTCGCGATCATGCCCGGGCTGACTAGGTTCGCCGTGATCCCCGAGCCGCGTAGCTCTTTGGCAAGGCTGCGCACTATTACAGCCAACGAACCTTTCGACCCGTAGTAGTCGGGATTATGTTCGCTAGGCCGTTCGGTCCCGACGGTGCCTAGAAAAATTATTCGCCCCCATCCATGTTCCCGCATCGACGGAAGCACCCGTTGAGTAAGTCGAATTCCGGTGAGGACGTTGGTTTCCCAACCCTCTTTCCATGCTTCCGCCGGCTCCGCCCAATCAGTCCGGCCTGGAGCTCCATGATTATTTACGAGAACATCGACCCGACCATAGGCCGCTTCTACTTGGCTAACTATGTCGTCTGCTCCTTGAGACGTCCCTAAATCGCCATATACAGCGACGGCGTTGCCTTTGGCTGCAGTTATATCAGCGACAACCTCATCGGCTTGACCTAACTCATGGCCATGGACACCAACCAGGGCACCCTCCTCAGCAAAAACTTTCGCCGTCCCAGCTCCAGTTCCGCGGTAAGAGCCTGAGATCAAAACCACTTTGCCTTTTAGGCCTAGTTCCACACCGAACCTCCCACTCTTTATTCAATCGTCGTCGCTGTAGCAGTCGCTACCTCGAGCAAACGGTCATCACTGCCGACATCGGTGACTCTTATCCTGCTCGTCACCGTGTTTTGGTCAATTCGTAAAGGCTCACCTTCTACTTTGAACGGCCCAGTCTTCGCTTGCGCCAGGTAGTGAACGTCAGCACTTATGCATCGCGCCGGCATTGAGAAAGTAAGCCGAGCCAGGTGCGCAGCCATAGCATCAACCAAGACCGCAACTGCGCCACCCTGAATTGACCCGAAAGAATTATGAATACGGGAGTGGAGCGGCAGCTCAATTAGAGGTTCGTCTGGCTTCGTGTTGAGGCGGAGGTAATCATCAAGCATTGGTCGTGGATACTCTTCGTTGTCTTCTGCGTAATCCACTATCTGCCCCTTGCCGGTACCGACGCTTGGATTGTCAGTGCGGGCCGGCAGCCTGGCGTACGTGCAGGTTGCTCTCGCGATTTCGCCTGATAGATCATGAATAGCGGTTTCCGTAACGACGTTGTTTCGCCCAATTCGCAATGGCCGACATTGAGCCGTTACTTCAGTTCCTTCCGCCTTTCGACTCAGCACTGTGCCTAGTTGCAAAGTTGCTACCCAGTCGGGAGCAACCTGCATCACGCCATGATGTCCGGCCACCGAATCAACCAACGTCGCTATCGCACCCAATCGAAGCCAACCTCCTTGGTCGAGAAGGTCTGGGAGAATCGGCATCGTGGCGCTGATGTTGCCTCGATCATCCACCGTGTGGCAGAGCCGTAGATGTCGGAGGATATGTCGCGTTGGTGGATACGACCGAGCCATATCAATACTGCTTGGAAGCTAGAAGTTGTTCTAATTCGCTCCACAGTTCATCGACTGCGGCCGCCAAGGAGGTGAGGTCATCGCCGTTAGCAATGACGAACTGCGCAACTGAACGACGTTCTTCGTCTGATGCTTGTGATTCGATGCGTGCCAGCGCGTCTTCTCGTGAGACGCCTCTTTGAGTTTCTAGACGATCAAGACGATCAGATATTGGTGCCTCCACAACCACCACAATTTCATAGGGGTGTTCGTTGGCGTATCCAAGCTGGCTTTCAAAAAGGACAGCCATGTCAAAGATGATGATGGAGTCTGGTTTCTTGATTCCATCAACCCTGAGGTCGAGTAGCTCATTGATCGCGGGGTGGGAGATTTCTTCAAGTGCAGCTAATTGCTCTTCATCGCCGAAAACAATGGAAGCTAAAGCGGCTCTGTCAATACCTCCGTCCGCTCCAGACACGCTGCTTCCGAATCGATCTACAACCGAAGACACCGCTATACCCCCAGGTTCAATGATCTCTCGCCCGAGCGCGTCAACGTCAACGACTTCGGCTCCGCGCGACGACAGGAATTCGGCGACAGTGGACTTGCCCGCTCCCATGCCGCCAGTCAAACCGACAATCAGCATCTTCTAGCTGGCGTTAACCGCCGACGCGCCCTTCAGGTGGGCTAGTCGGAGGTCCCGCGAACGCTTGGGCAATTTCCATCCATTCCGCGGCGAGATCTCCTCGGATCTCAAGATCCGCCTCTTGAGCCCGACGTCGTTGCGTGACGACGAGACAAAATTGGTACGAGTTAGCAATAACCACGTCTTCACAATCCTCAGGCCCCCACATCCACAGATCACCATTGGGCGAAGTGAGCTCTACCCGGACAGGTGCTTGTGGAGGTTCGAGCCCTCTGTTGACGTAACTCCAGCCTCTTGTCGTCACGCCAATATGTGCGACATGGCGCAGACGGTCTGTTTGAGGGTACTCAGCACCAAAAGTGTCCGCAACGTCGTGGCTATGGGACCACGTTTCCATCAATCGGGCGGTGGCAAAAGAGAGTGCACTCATGTCAGGCCCAAACCATGGAATTCGATCTTTTGGGCCGAGCGCACGGAAAGCTTCGGTCATTCGATGCCGTTCCCCCGCAAACCATGCCCAAAGTTCCGCGCCGCTTAAAGAACGAACGTCCAAACCGCCGAAACTATGAAGGTCCTCTCCTTTAGAGAGCATTCTTTCTTTGGTTGCACCGAAGGCTGCAGGATCGAGAACCGCGAGACTCGCAGCTACATCTGCCATGCCCAAGTGAATGATTGTCTCATGCGTATCCCAGCCATCAGCGGGGGTCGGCAAAAGCCACTCATCCTCCGTCAGCCCAGCGACCACTTCTCGCAGTGCATCTGTTTCAGCATCAAGATCGTCACAAATTCCCCTCATTGTTGGGACCCTACACCGACGCGGCTCCTCGCTTCTGCTTGAACCGCTATGGCGGCTACCGTGAACAGGGCACCTACGACCTCGGAGGGATAGTGGACCCGCCTCTTTGGAGCCCCAACAACGTTCGTCGCGAGTCCACCAACTTGTGGACTTTTGCCGAACAGGTCGGGTTGTCACTGCGCACAGGGAGTTACCAGGAGCTCCACCGTTGGTCAATCGAGTCAAGCGGAGAATTTTGGCGGGCAGTATGGAACTTCGCCGCGGGAATAGGCGACCTCGGCGACATTGATCTCAAAAAAAGTCACGGCCCGACATCGCGTTTCTTCCCTGACGCCAGTATCAATTTGGCGGAGAATTACCTGAAACGAAGCGACGACGAGATCGCTATCAGCTATCGCGGCGAAAGCGTCGTAGAACGAAGTCTCACCTTCGGGGAGTTGCGAGCTGAAGTTGGTCGGGTTCAACAAGCTCTGCGTTCAGAAGGTGTTCAACCCGGTGACCGCGTAGCGACGCTTCTCCCTAACGGCCCAGAGGCGGTCATCGTGTTTCTTGCAGCGGCAAGCATTGGCGCCATCTATTCATCGACCAGCCCAGACTTTGGCGCAGACGGGGTGCTGGATCGCTTCGGCCAGATCGAACCAAAGGTACTTATAGCTACCGACGGCTACTTCTATTCGGGAGTACGTCATGACATCACCGAGAAAGTCGCACAAATTGTGCAAGGACTGAGCTCTCTGAAACGCGTCGTGTTTGTGAAATATGGTGACCGAGAACTTGGCCCCTTAACGATTCCTAATTCGATTGGATTCGATGAATGGGTAACCGGTCCGACAAATACACAACCAGATTTCGTCCGGTCAGGTTTCGATCATCCGATCTACATTTTGTATTCGTCAGGCACGACGGGAAAACCGAAGTGCATAGTCCACAGAGCAGGTGGAGTGCTGCTCAAGCACTGGTCTGAACACCTTCTTCATTGTGATCTACGCGCCGGAGATCGACTGATGTATTTCACGACGACTGGTTGGATGATGTGGAACTGGCTCGTCGCCGGTCTCGCCTGCGGCGTGTCACTAGTTCTCTACGACGGTTCTCCGTTTTTCCCGGGTCCATCGCGGTTATTCGACATCGCCGATGAACTCAGCCCACGTCTTTTCGGGGTCAGCGCAAAATATATCGAGGCGGCAATGAAAGAAGGGCTGCGGCCCGTCGATACGCACAGCCTCGCGAGCATCGAAACCGTCACCTCAACAGGTTCGCCACTAGCACCTGAGGGATTCGATTGGGTATATGAGAACCTGAAATCTGACGTACACCTTGCATCGTTTTCAGGAGGTACAGACATCTGTGGTTGTTTCGTTATTGGCGATCCGACAGGTTCTGTACACAGCGGCGAAATTCAAGTCCCAGCGTTAGGCATGGATGTAGCCGTTTTCGATGACGACGGAACCCGACTTGCTCAAGGAGAACAAGGCGAACTGGTCTGTTGTAACGCGTTTCCGTCGATGCCTCTTGAATTTTGGGATGACCCGGGAGGGCGAAAATACCACGACGCTTATTTCGCTCGTTTTTCTGATGTGTGGCACCACGGCGACTTCGCCGAGTGGACCATCAACGGAGGGATGATCATTTCGGGAAGGTCCGACGCGACGCTGAATCCGGGCGGAGTTCGGATAGGGACAGCGGAAATTTATCGCCAGGTGGATCTGATTGACGAGGTGCTGGAAAGCATCGTGATCGGACAACACGTCGAATCGGATACGCGAGTGGTTCTTTTCGTTCGACTTCGCGACGGCGTACAACTAAACGACGAATTAGAAGAGCGCATCCGAAAGCAAATTCGAGTTGGAGCATCGCCACGTCATGTTCCAGCAGTAGTTGCTCAAGTGCCTAGCATTCCCCGGACTCGGAGCGGAAAGCTGGTGGAGCTAGCCGTTCGGGACGCGGTTCACGGTCTGTCGGTGAAGAACATCGAAGCTATCGATGACCCTGACGCACTCGATCATTTTCGTGAGCATCCAGCTCTGTCGTGAACAGCTAAACGTCACGGCGCGCTCTATAAGTCTCGCCTATCGCGTTACTGCTTTCACCTCAGCTCAATGCGGATTTCGCAATCGCTGCGACGTCTTCAGGCCTGTCGAACTCTGCGTGATGTCCCGCTTCTTCTATCAGGTGCGCGCCAATGACATTGGGAAGAAGCTGAGCCCACTTGCCCAAATACGAGGCCGGGATGATCTCATCTTTCGCGCCGTGCACTAACGTGACGGGATTTTTCACTAAGTGAAGCCGATCACTAATACCAAACTCGGGTATCGGCCATATGAGTTGTGCGGAAGCGGTTCGAGTGAGGTAACGATCAACGCCATGTTCGACGAGCAGATCGGCGGGCATTTCTTCTGCGTCATCGAAGAAGCTGGCTGATGCTGTTGGATCCGCGGTCAGCATCCTCCGTTGGTTAGTCAAAGTGGTGGCGAAGGGATCGGCGACGGGGTCCTCAGGGTCCCACAGTCCGAAGGGAGCGATCAGCACCATCGCACCAAAAGCCTCCGGTCGAATCGCTGCAAGTTCAAGAGCAATCATTGCCCCAACGCTTGACGCGACCACCGGGAGTCCCGTAACCCCAGCTAGGTCAATGAGCTCACTGGCCGCAACAACCCAATCGTGAAGATTTCTCAGTCCACTTGGTTCGCTGGAGCCAGTAAAACCCGGGAGACTCGGCGCTACTACCCGCCAGCCGTCATTTGCCAACGCCTTGAGAAAAGCGTGTTCGCCCGGATTTCCCAGCATTCCGTGTAGGTAGGTGACCCGGGCGCCTTCCCCGCACGACACAAGACCTAAGTGGCCTTCTCGAAATGCCAGTGTTTCGGTCGCGTAGCCACTCAACTGACTGATGCCTCGGGCACATCTCGACGGGCAGGTTGAGCAAGTGGTTTAGGCCACCAAAGATCCTCGTATTCATCCTCAAAAAGACTGCTGACTTCTGGCATCACTTTGGTCGCATACATTTCGGTGTTGTAACGCACTAGATCCTTGTTCATGTTCCCAAAATGACAGAAGGTCATGAGGTGGCCAATGTGCATTGTGGTGGCTAATTCGTGCACCTGCTCAGCGACTTGAGTCGGGTTCCCGAGGATCACGTATCCCTTCTCAACCATTTCTTCGAAGCTCAGCCCTTTGGGGAATCCACCTCCACGAGTTGACTTCCTTGCTTCCGAGCGAGCTGTAGCTTCTCTCGCCGCGCGTTCGACCATTCCTTCCACACCTGCTCGGACGGTGTTCGGCGTCTTGTATCCCGGCGGGTCGGCAAAACCCGCGTAGACATGCAAGCACGTGTTGAAGAAATATTCAGCGGGTTCACGGTAAAGATCCCATGCCTCTTTTTCCGTGTCAGCGACCGCAATGAACTGCGCGAACCCCCCCTGGAAAGGGTTCGCTTCTTTGCCTGTCTCCTGAACTTTTTTCCAGAAACCTTGCATGGTTTTCAAGCCCGCTTTGTATCCGAAGTAACTCAGATAGCAATAGACAAGGTCTTCTCGTGCGCACCAGTCCCAGGTATCAACCGAGCCGCCACCGGGGATCCATATTGGGGGATGCGGCTGTTGAACCGGTCGAGGCCACACGTTGACATATCGGAGTTTGTTGTACTTGCCGTTAAAGGAAAATACTTCGTCTCGTGTCCAAGCCTGGCGGATGAGATCTACGCCTTCGTGATAGCGCTCACGAAGGGTCGCCGGATTTTGTCCGTAGGCAAAGATGGTGTCCATTGGTGAGCCAACCGGAAATCCAGCAACCATGCGGCCGCCAGTGATGCCGTCCAACATCGCTATTTCTTCAGCAACTCTCAGGGGAGGGTTATAGAGCGCGACGGAATCTCCCAACACAACGATGTTCGTGTCAGGACAATTGCGGCTAAGAGCAGCGGCAATGATGTTCGGGCTAGGCATCAAGCCGTATCCGTTCGAATGGTGTTCGTTAACGCCTACAGCGTCAAAACCGCAATCGGCAGCGAACTCAAGTTCATCCAAGTATTCGTTGTAGGTGCGGTTGCCCACCTCGGGGTCGTATAGAGCAGGGTCGATATCAACCCATACCGATCGGTGCTCTTCTGGAAAGTCAGGCGGCAATTCCGGATACGGCATGAGGTGAAAGAAGATGCTCTTCACAGTGGCTCCCTAGAAGTGGTAGTTCTGGATATAAATGTAGCTCCGACAGCACTTTCTGAGCCGTTTACCCGCAGAGATGGCATTCTGATCGTGTGCGGAACACCAAATCGATCCATATTCTCGAATCGATTTTTTGTTGAGCTTCACCTCTAGCGACCAAAGACGGGGCATTCCCGCCGCGGCCATAGCGATGGTGGGATGGGCGGCGTCCGGAGTTATTGCGAAGGGAATTTCAGAGCTAGGCCCTCTCGCGGTGGTTTTTTGGCGGATGTGGATTTACGCCGCCATCGTCCTTATTTTTTTGAAGATCCGTGGTACTCCGTTGCGAAAAAAATCGCTTCGTGTGTCTTGGCGCGGCGGCATTTGCCTTGGTGCGGACATCATGTTTTTCTTCACGGCGATACGGATGACCACCGTCGCCAACGCGACAGTTATCGGCTCGTGTCAACCACTGATAATGCTGTTCATTGCTGGGCGCATATTCGGAGAGCGTCCGAGGCGCCACGACTGGATATTGGCTCTCGTCGCAATTTGTGGGGTTGGAATAGTCATGTTTGGTTCGACGGGTGTTCCTGGCTGGAACCTCCGAGGTGACCTCTTGTCGGTGGCCACCGTCCTCGCGTGGACCGGATACTTCGTCTTCTCAAAACTGAGTCACCAACACATCGAGTCATCGCAGTACACCGGCGCAACAGCGTTGATATGCGCACTGTTTGCAACCCCATTTGCGTTGGCTTCTGGCCAGGTATTCGATATGCCTTCAACAAGCGCCTGGATATGGCTCGCCGTTCTTTCGGTGGGCCCCGGGTTCACTTCTCACATGATGATGAATTGGGCATTAGGTCAGATACCCGCGTGGTTGGGGTCGACGTTGACTCTGGCAATCCCTGTTACAGCAACAGTCATGGCGTGGGCTTTTCTCGGTGAAGAGGTAGCCGCTCTTCAGTTTCTGGGCATGGCCATTGTGCTTTTGGCACTCGGCGTCATCGTTATCGGCCAACCCAAGTCAGCTGACACCGGCATCGACTGAGTTCATCGACCCTTCCATTCCGGCCGACGTTTTTCGGCAAAGGCTTTAGGTCCTTCGCGCGCATCTTCACTTTCCATCATTGATCTGACAGCTGGGTATTCAGCGTAAAAGGCGTCACCGAGCGGAAGATTGAGACCTCTCATCGAGGACTGTTTAGTAGCTCTGATGGAAAGTGGAGCTCCCAGCATGATGTCATCAATGAGTCGATCGACTGCGCTGTCTAGCTCCTCATAGGGCACTACTTTATTTATGATCCCGATCTCGCGCGCCCGCGGCGCCGTCATCGACTTACCAGTTAAGAGATATTCCATTGCTAGCTTTAGCGGAACTTGCCGCGGCAGGCGGTGAACTCCGCCTCCTCCCGCATAAATGCCGCGTCGTGGTTCCGGGAGCCCGAATTCGACGTGTTCGGCTGCAACCACCAGATCGCATGCCATTGCGACTTCAAAGCCACCGCCCAACGCGATCCCATTCACACGCGCTATGAGAGGTTTCGGATAGTCAAACCGTTCGATCAACTTGGTTACTTGGCTCATTAGTTGTGAATCGGCCTGTTTCTCAGCTTCAGAGGACTGTTGAATCTGCGACAGGTATTTGAGATCGCGTCCTGCGCAGAACGCTTTATTTCCAATCCCGGTCACCACAACAACCCAAACATCGTCATCGTCAGCGGCGTGATCAAGTAGATCGCTCCATTCTTTATGGGCCGGTGTGTTGATCGCGTTTCGGACTTCTGGACGATTGATAGTTATTCGGGCTACATGTGGCCGAGTCATTTCGTAAAGGAAATACTGAGGGGTCCAATCAAGCTGCTGCATGCGTTGATCGTAGGCAGTTGTGCACTAGATGGGTCGGACGTGCTGGACTGCAGGTATGGATACAGAAGAAACACGCTCATTAATTGAGCGCTACTACAGGGCGTTAACCAACGGGGATCGCGAGGACCTACGAGCTTGCCTGAGTAACGACGTGGTTTGGAAGCTCCCAAAAACAGCTGGCGAAACAGGGACCGGGGGCGCAGACCAGGACAGCTGCGTTCGCGGCCGGGAAGCCGTCGCAGCTGAACTCGGAGGTCGCACAATCAAAGAAACTTTTGATATCTCGAAACCGTTTGCACTGGAGATCCGAAGCATGATCGTCGACGGAGAAATAGCTGCAGTTCAACAGAGACTCACCGCCACCACCAAAGCGAAGGGTGCAACGTACGACAATCAATACTGCTGGGTTTACTCGTGCACAGATGGTGAGATCAGTCATATGGAGGAGTACACCGACACGCTGTACGCAGCTCGGACAATGGGCTGGAGACTCGAGGGGGAAGACCAATGATCGAGAAACATCTCAGTATCAATACCGGTGAGGGCGAGATGGCGACATTTATTGTTCACCCTGAATCAGGTGGCGCTCAGCCGGTCATCTTGTTTCTTATGGATGCGCCAGGGAAACGCGAAGAACTTCACGACATGGCCCGCCGAATCGCTGCGACCGGCTACTACGTCATGCTGCCCAATCTCTATTACCGAGATACTCCTTCGTTCACTATTCATCGAGAAGACCCGGCGAGCGCGAAATATATGGCCCAGTTGATGGGCAATTTGTCGAATGTGATGGTGGCGCGAGACGCTGCTGCGTTGCTCGCTCACGCAACAGCAGACCCAGCAGCCGACGAACAGACCGTCGGCACCACGGGCTATTGCATGAGTGGACCTTTTGCTTTGTGGTTGGCTGCTGAATATCCGGAAACGGTGAAGGCGGCCGCTTCGATACATGGAGTTCGACTCGCCACGGATGCTCATGATTCGCCCCACGCAAGAGCCGGTGACATCACCAGTGAGATACTTTTGTTGGCTGCTGAATTTGATGACTGGGTCGATCGACCTCATTTCGATCGCATAGTCACCGCGTTGAACGATGCTGGGGTGACTCACCAGTCCGAATGGATAGAAGGTGTTCATCACGGGTTCGTGTTTTCCCAACGACCAAAATACGACAAGATCGCCGCTGAGCGTCATTGGGAATTACTGCATTCGATGTTTGATCGGACTCTAAAGTCTCGCTCATGACAGTTGTGCCAGCCTCATGTGTTCGTCTAGCCGTCGCTGACCCGCCCGAGGTCTCGGCAGCCAATCCGGTTCACGATGAGAGCGCCACGGGATACGGATACGCTGGAGGAATTGTCGCGGGCATCCACACCTACGGGTGGATGGTTCCAGCGATTCTGGAGGCCTTAGGCGAAGGTTGGCTCTCGCATGGTTGGTCCGAATTTCGCCTTCCTCGGCCCGTCTACGCTGGCGACGAACTATTTACTGAAGTCAAGCCAGTTCCCGATGACCCCAGCATCGGAGTGATAACTCAAACTGTCGTCTCTGATGGACGCGTCACTATTGAGGGAAAGGTTGGACTTGGTGACGCGTCGTGGAAAAACGATTTCGTTTTGCCACACGATCGGTCACCTGTGCCCGAAGCTGACTATCGGCCGTTTCTCGGTCTCGACGAAATTCCTAGCGACCTTGATTACCCAGCGATGTCAGTTCCTTTCGACGCAAGTGACGCGAGAACTTGGATGAGTGAAAGGATCCATGATGACGATCCGTTGTGGGTTGATGGGGACATGCCATTGGCGCACCCGTCCTGGGTCTTGGGTCAGATGACACCGTTGATTAGACATTCCTACCGCATGCCAGCAGGCGTTCATGCTTCCGGACGGGTGCAGCATTTAAGCCCGCTTAAAGCAAATGGTGCGGTAACGGTAGCCGGCCGTTGGGGTGAAGTGGATGTGCGAAAAGGTAAACCTTGGTCGACGAGTGATGCAGTTTTTGTCGATTCAGAAGGCACGGAAGTTGCCGTGGTGAGGCAGGTCGCTGTGATCCTTCCTTTACTTCCTCGTCACTGAGCAAGAACACTAAGGGCAACATGTTGTAGAACGAGCATGCCAAAGCGTCTCTCGAGGGGATTGGAAATGTCCGTGGAAAAGCTCCTTATTGCTAATCGCGGTGAGATTGCCATACGTATCGCTCGAGCGGCAGATGAACTCGATATCGCCACGGTGGCGATTCACAGCGAAGACGACGGCTCGTCGTTACATACTCGAGTAACGAACGAATCGATAGAGCTGAACAACCGTGGAGTCGCCGCTTATCTCGACATTGATCAGATCGTCGATACGGCTCTTGCCGCGGGTTGCGACGCGATTCACCCCGGGTACGGCTTTTTGGCCGAGAACGCCGACTTTGCTCGAACGTTAGAAGCCGCTGGGATCGTTTTCGTCGGGCCATCTTCCGAACAACTCGCTCTCTTCGGCGACAAACTTTCCGCCCGAGCCCTAGCAGCCGAACTCGATGTGCCACTAGTCCCGGCCACGGAGGGAGCGGCGACGCTCAAACAAGTCGAGGTTTTTCTTTCCGAGCACCGGGCAATCATGATTAAGGCTGTCAATGGGGGCGGCGGTCGCGGAATGCGCACCGTGCTACAGGGCGACGATGTAGCCGCGGCGTTTGAACGATGTCAAAGCGAAGCACAATCCGCTTTTGGTAACGGCGACCTTTACGCAGAACGACTTGTAGAGCGTGCCCGTCACATCGAAGTTCAAATCGTTGGTGACGGAACATCCGTGGTTCATTTAGGTGAACGGGAATGCACTCTGCAACGACAGAACCAGAAGATCATTGAAGTCGCACCATCTCCGTCTATCGAGAGCACAACACGAGACTTATTGACGAACTCTGCGGTCCGTATGGCTTCTCACGCTAGTTACCGAGGGTTGGGTACCTGGGAATTTCTAGTTGATGCTGAGAACCCGTCCGCAGTCGCATTTATCGAAACGAACGCTCGGCTGCAGGTCGAGCACACAGTGACTGAGGAGGTGACTGGAATCGACCTCGTTCGAAATCAAATTCTCATAGCAGGAGGCGCTTCACTCGTCGACTTGGGTCTTTCACAAGATGAGTTGCCTACTGCGCGGGGATACGCGATCCAATGCCGGGTGAATACCGAGACAATGACCGAAGAGGGGTTAGCGAAACCCACCGGAGGCACAATTATCGCTTTCGAGACTCCGAGTGGTCCCGGCATTCGCACCGATTCCTACGGGTATCAGGGTTATTCGACCAATCCCAACTTTGATTCTCTCCTCGCGAAAATCATTGGACACTCCCCCACGAACGACTACGCGGACGCTGTCAAAAGAGTTAAGCGAGCTCTTTTCGAGTTCAGAGTCGAAGGTGTTCTCACCAACATCCCTTTTCTGTTGGCATTATTGGATCGGCCTGAAGTCCAATCCAATGAAATCACCACAGGTTTCATCAACGAATATGGCGCTGAGCTCGTTCAGGCGGCCGAAAAAGTCGAACTCAGTTACGCCTCGAGAGCCACCTCCAATCTTTCGGGACCGTTGTTGGCAGGAGTGAAGGTCAGCGATGATCCTCTAGCGGTACTCACCCATGGCGACATCGACGGAAGGGAACCTGCTCCCGTGTCCAACTCCGGCGAGACTCCGGCCGCTATGGGTCCAGATGGCACTAGACCAGTCGAGGCACCGCTTCAGGGCACGATCATCTCGATTGACGTATCACTGGGTGACGAAGTCGCTGAAGGGCATCCAGTTGCGGTAATGGAAGCGATGAAGATGGAACACGTTATTGCTTCAAATGTGACTGGCATTGTTCGCGCTTTGGGTGTCAGCCAAGGCGACACCGTGTACGAGGGTCACCCATTGTTGTTCATAGAAGAAGCCAATCTGGACATCGAAATTGGTGAAGCCCACGCAACTATTGACCTCGACCTGATCCGTCCCGACCTGCAAGAAGTCTTCGACCGTCACTACAGGGGGAAGGACGAAGCTAAGCCATCTGCTGTAGCGAAGCGCCATGGTCGAGGTCATCGCACTGCACGCGAAAATCTTTCGCGATTGGTTGATGAAAACACTTTTGTTGAATACGGGCCGCTGATGGTCGCTGCGCAGCGCCGGCGACGAAGTCTCGAAGATTTGATCGACAACACTCAAGGCGACGGCATGGTCGCAGGAATTGGCAGTGTTAATGGCGACCTCTTCGACGAAGAAACTTCACAAACAATGGTCATGTCATATGACTACATGGTCCTGGCAGGTACACAGGGTCTTCAAAATCATCGAAAGAAAGATCGGCTCTTCGAAATCGCCGAGGACAACAAGCTTCCGACGGTGCTGCTGGCGGAAGGCGGCGGAGGGCGGCCAGGCGACACCGACACGATGGGTGGCGCTGGCTTGGATTGTTGGGCGTTCACCTTTTTCGCCCAACTTTCAGGTCTGGTTCCCCTCGTTGGTATCACGAACGGCCGATGTTTCGCGGGCAACGCCGTTTTGCTCGGATGCTGCGATGTGATTATCGCCACGAAAGGGTCAAATATCGGCATAGGCGGCCCAGCAATGATCGAAGGCGGCGGCCTCGGAGTGTTTCGACCTGAGGAAGTGGGTCCTGTCGACGTCCAATACCCCAATGGAGTGATTGACGTTCTCGTCGAAGATGAGGATGAGGCAATGGACGTCGCCAAGAAATACTTGTCGTATTTTCAAGGTCCGATCAAAACATGGGAGGCACCTGATCAGCGCTTGTTGAGGCACATTGTTCCCGAGAACCGCCTACGGGCGTACGACATTCGTGACGTGATCGAAACGATGTGCGATGTCGACTCGGTCCTAGAAATTCGCAAGGGCTGGGGGCCAGGGTGTGTCACTTCGCTCGCTCGAATCGAGGGCCGGCCTATAGGCATCATCGCGAACAACAACCATCATTTAGGTGGAGCGATCGACGCTGATGTGGGAGACAAAGGGAGTCGCTTCATGCAGTTGTGTGATGCGCATGACATCCCGCTCATTTTCCTGTGTGACACTCCGGGCATCATGGTGGGCCCACAAGCTGAATACGATGCGACGGTTCGTCACGCCAGTCGGATGTTTGTTACATCGGCGAGCGTCACCGTTCCGTTCATGACTGTCGTTTTGCGGAAAGGCTACGGATTGGGAGCCCAGGCAATGGCCGGTGGAAGTTTCAAAGCGCCAGTGTTTTGTGTTTCATGGCCAACTGGCGAATTCGGTGGAATGGGACTCGAGGGCTTCGTCAAACTCGGATACCGCAAAGAGCTCGAAGCGATAGAAGATCCCGAAGAGCGGATCGCGTATTACGAACAGATGGTGGCAAGGCTGTACGAGAACGGCAAGGCCGTCAGCACAGCGACGTTCTTCGAACTTGATGACGTTATTGACCCAGCAGAGACGCGTACGTGGGTATCAATGGCGCTGCGATCAGCTCCTAAACCATCTCCGCGAGAGGGCAAGAAACGGCCGATGATTGACACCTGGTAGCTGCTCGTTCGCCCCGCCAGCGACATGGGCGAATGATTGGCGTTATTCCAGAAGTTCCGCCACCGCGAGTTCTGCTATCTGGTCGGGGTCGTAGCCGGCGCATTCCATCAGAACCTCAAAGGTATGCTCACCGAAAATCGGACCGGCGTGGGTGACCTGAGCCGGGGTGCGCGACATGTGAAAGCGGGTTCCGTCAACAAAGAAAGGTTCGTGGCTTGCGTGGGCGACTTCGACGAAACAACCGCGATGGGTCATTTGTTCGTCGGC
>PBHE01000006.1 GCA_002719335.1 Acidimicrobiaceae bacterium | reverse complement strand
TTGGGGATGTCAACGACGGATGGCGGGTGGCGAATGTGCTTCTAGGATTCGAGCGAGGCCACGGCGCGACCACTGATGCCGTTCGTTTTAGAGACGAGTTGGACAGAGTGTCGGCTGTCGCGCGACAACGTGGGCTCACCAGCGATCCTCTGATGCGTCAAGATCTTGCACGGGCACACAGCAAAGTTGAGATCATGAAATGGATGGGACAACGACAAGTCACATCTGTTCTCGCTGGCAACACCCCGGGGCCAGAATCGTCGCTCCATAAACTCATTTGGAGCGAATACCACACGTGGTTTACCGAAAAGACCATGCACATACTTGGAGCGGAGGCCATGACACCTAGTGGTCACCCGGCAGCTCACGGGATTCAGACCGACGCAATTGGCGCCGAATTCTCGACGCTGGCTTGGGTGCAGACCATGCTTGGGGCCCGCCCGGGCACTATCTATGCCGGCACATCAGAGGTACAACGCAACATTGTTGGTGATCGCGTGCTGGGTCTCCCTCGCGAGCCACGAGCTGATAGCGGGCCTTGGAATGAAATCGGAAAAAACTGAACTGGACTACGAAGGGAAAAGTCAACATGGATTTACGGCTTGACGGGAAAACAGCGCTTATAACAGGGGGCTCGGCTGGCATTGGGAAAGGAATTGCGACCACTTTTGCTGCAGCGGGAGCGCAGGTAATGATCACCAGCCGAAAAGCTGAAAAATGTGAAGCTGCTCTGGCCGACATCGGTGGCGACAGCGACTACATAG
The DNA here is from genome assembly GCA_002719335.1 of Acidimicrobiaceae bacterium. Taxonomy (GTDB): domain Bacteria; phylum Actinomycetota; class Acidimicrobiia; order Acidimicrobiales; family Poriferisodalaceae; genus UBA2110. The sequence continues at coordinate 14,768 of PBHE01000006.1, read as the reverse complement.
CATCTCATATCGGCCACCTTGAGGAAGCTGAGCGAGTCATCGACGCGACAATCGAACGATTCGGCGCGGTTGACATCCTCGTGAATAATGCTGCAACAAATCCGTGGGCAGGACCGATGATCGATTGTGACCTGCCGCGGCTAGATAAGACTTACGAAGTAAACCTCCGAGCTCCGATGCAGTGGACCCAAACGGCGTGGCAGAAGTGGATGCAAGAGCACGGCGGATCAGTTCTCAACATCGCGTCCGTGGGAGGTCACACCACTAGCGAAGCATTAGGGGTGTACTGCATGTTTAAAGACGCCTTAATGCACATGACGCGACAATTAGCGGCGGAATTAGGCCCCATGGTTCGAGTGAATTGCATCGCACCAGGTTTGATTCGCACCGACTTCGCGAAGGTGTTGTGGGACGGACCTCGGGGACAAATGATTTCCGACATGTTGCCGCTCCAACGCCTTGGAGAGCCCGAAGACATCGGCGAAGCCGCTCTTTACCTGTCCGCGGGTGCATCTTGGGTGACAGGCAATATTCTCAACATTGATGGTGGAGAACTCATTCGTATAGCGGGCGAGTTGCCTCTTGAGGATGGGTGAGAGCAAGCAAATGGCGGATCGCTCCGCTTCTGACGTGGACTTTTCTTGTTTGGATTTCTCGCGTCCGCAATGTACTGACAGATCAAGATCTTGAAGTCGCTGGCGTTGCATGGAGACTGGGGGCCGCGGGAATCTTTCTAGGGCTCGCTGCCGCGGTCCTGGGTCAGTTGATTTTAGGCCACCAAGGAACTCAGCAGCTCAAATGGTTGGCAACTTGGTCCATTGGCTTTTGGCTAGTCCGCGGAACTGGCATTTTGATCGACAGTAACTGGTCTTTTGAATTCAAAGCGGTGCACAGCGCACTAATGATCGTCACATTCGCAATGGTCGCGTTGGCAATTTCAGGACCTCGTCTACGCGAGTGAAGTCACGCCACCAAACCAGGCCCACACCCTGGCTGGATCCTCAACCATCGCGTTATGTCCCAATCCCGAAAATACATGAGGAGGATCGGTAGGCATATTTTGATGATCTGCTGGCGAAACCAGTGGGTCATGTTCCCCTAGTGACATAAACGTCGGCGCCAACAAACCCTCAAACATCTTGGTAAAAGATGGTGCACCTGTGCCGACCAGAACGCTCCGCGGGTCTTGGCTCGCCCTCCAACCATCGGAAGTGTGAATCACACCTCGTTCCGTGAGGGGATTATCAGAAGCCACTACTCCGAACAGCCCCGATAGTTTCAGGAACCAATCGGCAGCTTCTTCCCGATCTTTGAAGAACCTCGGTGGCTTCGCTGCAATGTCAGGCAGTTTCTCCAACTCTTCGTCAGACCAAACGATCTTTACCCCAATAGTCCCTACCGCTCGGGGTGGATGGCCGAACAAACCAGTCGCGAGAGCTGCACCTACTCCGCCGCCCATCGAATGTCCGAGTACGACGTAAGGTTCCTCGAGTTCCAATAGCCCCGCCACGTCCGAGGCCATGGCTCCGAACGAGTAGTTGTCAGTCCAACGCTCGGATCCATGGCCGCGCAAATCAGGTGCCACAACTCGTCCTGACCATCTCACTGTCTCTACGAGCGGATCCCACACTTGGCCGGTAGCACCAAGACCGTGGAGTAACACGAGAGTGGGGGAAGATCCGGCCATCAGCCAATCGTAACGGCGACCGATTAGGGAAGCCTTCCCTTTCACGATCTACGACGCCTCAATCAGCTAGCTCGTCGCTGCGAACGCGCGCTTTTTCGGCTTCGAGATGCTGGGGGAGAACGCGACCAAATAGTTGAGTCGTCCGTTCCATCCGACCAATGACTCCAGGCTTCTCGGTGTATGCGTAAATGGCGGCATGACGAGGGCGACTCCCCGCCGAAACTCGACTCACTTGATGTAAAGAATGACGTCCTCGGAAAATCTGCAGGTCACCTGCACACAAATCAAGCGTTTTTACCCCGTGGCGGTCCCCGTCGAGAATCTTGCCGATGTGATCGAAGCCTTCACGACCAGCGCCTCGGATGTTGGGGACATATTCAAACAGACCACCCTCATCAGCCTGTTGCACCAAGACCGTTACAGCAAAATCGTTGGTGTCGAAGTGCCAGGTGAACAGCTGCCCCGGTTCCAAAATGTTTGAGGTCAGCCCAGCAAGCGGGTCGGCGTAACAATGAAGTCCGGGAATCTCCAGACACGCAGCCACGAACTCAATCACTTCAGGTGCACGGAAAATCTGATTCATGGGACCATGAGGGTCCCAACTATCACCGGGAATGAAGCCGCTTGAACGTTCAAGGAACGTGTTCATCGGATGATCATCAGGAAACCTCGGATCGTGCTCGAAATGAAAGTATGGGTTCATTGCCTGATTCGAGAAGTGGGTTGTGTGTTTCTGCGAAAGAATCTCCTGATTCAATGCCGCAACCCCCTGAAGGTGAACGAAGTCATTGATTACAGCGCACCCGTCAACTCTGAGCTGATTCCGAGCAGTCATCACCGAGGCCCAGTAATCCGGGCTTTCCGGACGATCGAGCGGATATTTCACCAAATCGATCAGGTCACCCAATGAATGACTACTCGCGGTCGAAGTCACTTCATTGTTCCCAGGGCGGTGTCCAGTCGCCTTCCATCCGAAATGACAACTGGGCGTCATCTTCGATCTTTCTTGCTACATGCAATTCTCCTGCACCGCGACCATACCGATCGGCTGCTCGACTGAATATCTCTGTGGCGGTTTCCGTCAACGGCAGTTCTGTCCGTACCACCTTCGACAATTCGTTAATGAGCTTGAGATCTTTCACGCATAGATCGAGAGAAAAACTGGGGTCATAATGCCCGGCAAAAATCGATGGAGCGTCATGACGGGCGACAAAGGAGTCGGCTACCGATTCTTTGATCGCGTACCAAAGAGTTTCGAGCTTGACGCCATTCGCTATACCCAAAGCGAAGCCTTCTCCCAATGCAGCGGCGTGAACAAACCAGAGCTGGTTCGTGACTAATTTCACAACATTGCCTGAACCCAACGTTCCAGTTGGTATCACGAGCCCAAGGTTTTCGAGTACCGGCGTAACCCGGTTAACCACCGCTTCTTCGCCGCCAACAAACAATGTCAGCGCTCCGTTTCGAGCTCCGTCCACCGCCCCCGTGACGGGCGAGTCAACTATGTCAACGGCAGGGGGCGCTTGCATCGCTAAAGATTGAACTAACTCAAGTTGGTTAGTGGTCAGGTCAACCCACACACACCCGGGCCGTAGCGCCTGCAGAGCCCCATCGACGCCCCCCATCACGTCCTCTACATGGTCGGGACGCGGAAGCGACGTAAAAAACAGGTCTGCCTGGGCGGCACACTCCCAAGCAGACGCGCGGGCATCGGCGCCCACCTCGACCAGTTGCTGAACCGCCTCACTCCTCACGTCGTAGACCAAGACTGAATAACCAGCCTTAACGAGACGATCGCACATGGCGCCGCCCATATTTCCTAGGCCCACGAAACCGATGGTTTCACCGCGCCGACTCATGCTTGCTCTAAACCGGAAACCGCCATTTCTACTTGCGCCCCCTTTTTTTGGTCCTGCTCAATGAGGCGAAGCTACACACACAATGGCACCATGTGACGATGCCTGGTAACCGATCGATCTTCCGAGGCTGGAAGGTCGTTAGTTCAGGCATCCTCATTCAGTTCATCCAGAGCGCCCTGATCATGCAAGCGATGGGAAGTTACCTGGTAGTACTCGAGCGACAATTCGGTTGGAGCAAATCTGTTCTTTCCGCGGCTTTCTCGGTGAACCGATTCGAATCAGCGTTGTTGGGGCCGGTGCAAGGGTGGATGCTTGATCGTTATGGTCCCAAACGTATCGCTCGAATTGGTTCGGTCTTCCTTGTCTTGGGATTCCTATGGTTTGGCCGTATCCAGAATCTCTGGGAGTTCTTCGCGTCTTTTCTGTTCATTGCGATTGGAGCGGGTTTAAGTGGTTTTCTGACGGTTACCGTGGCAATAGTCCGGTGGTTCGAACGACGCCGAGCCCGCGCATTAGCAACTGGAAGCTTAGGTNTTGCNGCAGGTGGACTAGCCGTTCCCATCGTAGTTTGGTCAATGAACGCCAACGGCTGGCGTGTCACAGCGTCTGTTTCTGGNGTTATAGCGGGCNTAACGGTGTACTTCTTCGCCCGTTACCTCGACGGATATCCCGCGGACCACGGACAGAGTGTCGACGGACTCGCTCCCGAAAAATTAGCTGAGACACACACAGCTGAAGGTTTTACTTCGGTTCACTTCACCGCAAAAGAAGCTATTCGCACCAGGGCTTTCTGGATGATTTCCCTTGGCCACATGAGTGCCCTCTTCGTGGTGGGGGCGGTTATGGCTCACTTAGCGCTGTTTCTCACCTCCGAACGAGGCTATTCGCTTCAAAAAGCCAGCTTCGTAGCAGCTGCTCTGCCAATCATGCAAATCTTGGGCATGACAATTGGAGGTGCACTTGGTGACCGCATCAATAAGCGCCTCATTGCGTCCCTTGCAATGCTTGGTCACGCAGGTGGAATTCTTGTGCTCGCATTCGCACACCGAGCTTGGATGATTGCTGCCTTCGTAGTCCTGCATGGAGTGGCATGGGGCGCAAGAGGACCACTCATGCAGGCGCTTCGCGCCGACTACTTCGGATCGTCGTCTTTTGGGTTCATTATGGGACTGAGTTCGTTGATCGTCATGTTAGGGACCGTCTTCGGGCCGATCATCGCTGGAGTGCTCGCCGACATCACCGGAACCTACCGAGCCGGATTCTTGGTTCTGGCTGCCCTTGCTGCCCTCGGAATGGTTTTCTTCGTGCTGGCCACCCCGCCCGCTCCTCCTAACCGGACCGCGCCCCCACGCCTCAGCTAGTACCGATTCCGCTTCTGCCGCTAGAAGCATGGACGAAGCTGAGAGGTACAACCAGATAAGTAGAACAGCGACCGCGCCGAGAGATCCGAAGGTGGCCTGGAGTCGGTCCGCCGAGCCCGCGGCAACGGTCATGCCGAAGGTGCCGCTGATCCAAATCGCACCACCAATTCCGACAGCGACGACGCGCGCGCGAGTGCGTACCGATGGCCCCACCACCATCCGGTAAATCCATCCCAACGACATCGAAGCGAGTACGAGCACCATGGGCCAACGAGCCGCTTCCAGCCAAGGGCGAGCTCCATCGGTAAAGCCTGCAGCTTCAAGAGTCCTTGGGAACGCGATCACCCCCCAAATCACTATGGTCGTCACCGCCATGGCGACCGCGCTGAGCTTCAGTGCGAAAATTCTCCCTTGAACCCAATTATGGGGACTTCGTCGAGCGTGGGCGATTCTGATTGCCATCACCGACGAGTTGAAGGCATTCGAGACCAGCCATAACAAGCCGAAAACACCGATAGCCAGGCTGATTCCTACTCGACCATCACCAATCGATGTAACTCCCCGAAGTTGGGTAACCACGAGTTGCCCTGCCTCACTGGGGAGAGCGCTGGTTAGCGGCTCGAGTTGATCTGCTACTTCGTTAGGTTCGGCCACCAACCCGTAAACCGAAACAATCGCTACCACGGCGGGAACCAAGGCAAGAGCAAAGTAATAAGCCACCCCTGCAGCCGCCAGGAGAGTGTGATGATCCGACACATTGGAAGCGAACTGCCGCACTAGTCGCCAGAACCCAGGACGCCAACGGGCGTTGAGACCGTCGGGCCGGGAAGTCGTCATCAAACCAAGGGTGCCAGTCATTGCGCGATCGACCAACTATCTCCGCCGAACGCGGGTCGAAGAGGACTCCAATCGTGGTAGTAACGGTGCATGGATCGCACTCAATTGTTCGACCCCGCGACCTACACCCAAGGTGTGCCATACGACCTCATTGCCGAAATGAGAGAAGTGGCGCCCGTTCATTGGGTGGACGAACCATCAGTGATGGGTTGGGGCGAAGGCCCCGGTTACTGGGCGGTACTCACCCACGAACTCGTCAACCGAGTGTTGCGCGACCCCTCAACGTTCTCTTCTCATCGAGGCGCTACCCAGATCCGTGACCCTGGCACAGCAAAGATGTTGGCTTTCGTGCAACGTATGATGCTGAACCAGGACCCACCCCGCCATACTCGCCTACGCCGTCTGCTGACAAAGTCATTTACTCCCCGCGCTATAGCGGTGCTCGAAGATGGGATCGTGAGCCGAGCTCGATCCATAGTCGACAGAGTTGCTCCCAAAGGGAGCGCAGATTTTGCAAGCGATATTGCAGCCGAACTACCACTCATGACCCTCGCTGAGATCATGGGTGTGCCAGAAGAAGACCGCATGCTGCTCTTTGATTGGAGTAACCGAGTCATTGGCTATCAAGACAGCGAATACGCGATTTCCGACCAATTCGACCCATCCACTGGCACTGATATGGCGCGGAAAGCCCGGAAACTCAGAGACGAAATCAGACCCGACGCGATGGGGCGAATGCCCGATCCCCGATCTCGCGAAGGACTCGCCGACATGTATTTCTATGCAACGGAGCTCGCCAGGTATCGCCGGCAATATCCTGGCGACGACGTGGTATCGATCCTTCTCGCGACCGAGGACGAGCAGGGAGCAATTACCACTGAAGAATTCGAGACCATGTTTTTCCTGTTCGCAGTGGCCGGCAATGAAACACTCAGGAACGGAATTCCAGGAGGGATGCTCGCTTTACTTGAGCACCCATCTGAGATGAACAAGCTGATCTCTCAGCCTGACCTGCTCCCGAGCGCTATCGAAGAAATGTTGCGATATTCGCCTCCGGTAGTGCAGTTCCGACGTACCGCCACCTGTGCCGTAGACCTAGGAGGCGTCAGCATCAGACAGAACGATAAAATCGTTGTGTATCACGTCGCTGCGAATCGAGATCCCGCAGTTTTTCGAAACCCAGAGCAATTCGACATAGAACGAACCCCAAATGACCACGTCACATTTGGCGCCGGCCCTCACTTCTGTCTGGGAGCTCACGTTGCTCGACGTCAAATGTCCGCCATCTTTGAGCAGGTCTTGTGGCGGCTGCCAAACATCGAGCTCAACGGAAAACCAGAACACCTGATTTCCAATTTCCAAAACGGCCCGAAACATCTGCCAGTCAAATGGGGCAATGCATGACCGTTGACCATGTTGACGTTCCTTACCTGCGACGAGCTGGGAAAGAACTGCTGGCTCGAGTGTGGAACCCGCCGGGTGGAACGCCAGTCCGTGGTGTAGTACTCGATGTGCACGGGGGAGCATGGTGCGATCTCGATCGGCGTGCAGGTTCGCACTACGACGCAGCGCTCGCCTCTGCCGGATTCTCAGTAGTCGCTGTTGATTTTCGCTGCGGACCAGAGCACCAACACCCCGACGCATCCACCGATGTTTGTGCCGCAGCCCATTGGGCCCGGCTTCGAGCGGAGCGACTAATTGGCGACGGCCGCCCAGTTATCTCTATCGGAAGTTCGAGCGGCGGTCACCTTGCGTTGCTGGCGGCGCTGAGACCTCATTCAACTGACGGTCAAGCCACCGAACTGTACCTAGACGGAAAGTGGGAAGAGCAAGAGTCGATAGACGGACGTGTAACCGGGGTTGCGGCGTTATGGGCCCCGGTCGACCCGGCCGCCCGTTATAGGTACGCCCGATCGTTAAATACCGACTTGGGTAAACGGCTCACTGATAACACCGAGGCGTACTTCGGCAGCGAGAAATCGATGACTGATGCCTGCATCTCGCGCATTGTGACTGAAGAGACCACAACTCAACTACCCAACGTCTGGTTTGCCCGTGCAGGAAAGGATGAGAATGTGCCCCCCGAAATGGTCGACGAACTCGCTCGCACCTATCGACACGGGGGCGGCCGGTTTACTCTTCAGCACTATCCAGGCGCTGCGCACGGCTTTGGTCACTTCGAGACAAAACAAACGGCACATTTTCTCGATGATTTAACTTGCTGGCTCAACGAGGCCATAGAAAGTTGAACTTCGGTCAGAGAACCTCTCCGGGCGCTACGGTTCGAACATGGCATTGACGTTTGAACACTGGAACCCCAAAACAGCGGAGCGTTTCAAAAAATTCGTTCCCACTAAAGGGATCGACGGTTTCCTCGGAATCCGAATTGATGACGTGGCCCCTGGCCGGCTCGTAGCTTCCTTCGAAGTCAGCGACGAGATGATCACCATGATCGGCAACATGCATGGCGGCTGCTTGTCGGCCTTTTGTGACCACGTATTGGGAGTAGTGCTATATCCCGTCATGCCAGAAGGTTCATGGGCAGCCACGACCGAATTCAAGATAAACCTTCTAAAACCGGTCAGCGATGGAAGCTGTACAGCCACCGCGGAAGTCATCTCAATGACTCGCACGACTGCGGTGGTCAGAATCGACATAGCCAACGGTGACCGCCTAGTCGCCGTCGCCCAAGGGACCTGCCTAATCATGGCACCCAAATCGTGAGCCCACCGGTACGAGTTGGAGTTACTCCCGGCATCGATATATGGACCCGCCCGTGGGAGGAGCGACGCAAAGCGGTGAATCTCGTCGCTGACGCCGGCATCGACCACATGTTCTTCGCAGACCACGTGAGTTTTCGAATAGGACACGGACACGACGGCATGGTGATCAGCGCTGCCCTAGCCAACTTGCATCCCACCCTGGGGATCTATCTAGGGGTGTATCTCCTCGCCCTTCGACACCCAGTACCCGTAGCTCGCCAACTCGCCAACCTTGCAGAAATGGCTCCCGGTCGCATTAGCTTCGGTATCGGTGTAGGCGGCGATGACCGCCACGAAGTCGAAGTATGCGGGGTTGACCCCCGAACCCGCGGAAAACGAACAGACGAATCCCTCGATGTTCTTCAGCGACTCCTAACGGGCGCCACCGTGGACCACCAGGGCGAATTCTTCAGCTTCGAACAAGCACGAATTGTTCCAGTCCCAAACCCTCCTATCCCGTTCTACGTCGGAGGGCGCTCCGACGCGGCACTTCGGCGCGCCGGGCGCTTTGCCAAGGGTTGGCTAGGTGCTTGGTGCTCCAGCCGACGGTACGCGGAGGCGCTCAGGGTGTTCGATGATGCTGCAGCGGAGGTAGGGCGTCACTTCGAACCAGACCACGGTATTCAACTATGGGTTGGGGTTGGCGCAGACCAAACCGAAGCAGCTTCCTTCGTTGGGCCAGCTATGGAGGGTTTCTATAGGGTTCCTTTCGACAAATTTGCTCGATACACACCCCACGGCACGATTGAAGACATCGTCGACTTCTTGTCGCCCTATCTTGAGGCCGGGTGTCGGCACTTCAATCTCACCCCAGTAGCAACGAGCACTGAAGCTGGTATTGAGGCAATCGGTGAGGTTGGCGACAGACTTCGTAGTATGGCTGACTAGCCTTACGGATGTGAACAAGAGCTCCGATGTGAACCTTTCCATTCGACCGATAGCTGGCGCCCTCGGAGCAGAAATTCAGGGTGTGAATTTGGCTGACGCAAGTGGACGCGTGATCGACGACTTACGCGAAGCTTTTAATCGGTATCACGTCCTTGTCTTTCGAGAACAAGAACTCTCGCCCGCCGAACAGAAACGTTTCGCACAACATTTCGGTTGCCTTGAGACGCATCCATACATCACGGGTCTTGAAGACCATCCCGAGGTTGTCGCGGTAATAAAGGAACCCCATGAGACCATCAATTTCGGTGGTGGGTGGCACAGCGACATGTCATTTCTACCCGCTCCGCCACTCGGCTCTGTTCTTCATGCACTCCAAGTTCCCGAATATGGCGGTGATACCGTTTTCTCCAATCAACATGCTGCCTACATGGCTCTTTCCGACACGATGAAGACAATCGTCGACGGACTTACAGGCATCCACTCTGCTGCCTCCCAATACGGCGCTGGAGGTGATTCCGACAAGCGTAAACACGAACGTGAATCGATGAAGTTAGAGGTTTCCGAGCAGGCCCACCAGTTAGTTGAACACCCTGTCGTTCGCACTCACCCCGAATCGGGCTTGCGAGCGCTGTACGTCAACCGACCGTTTACCGAAAGAATCAAGGGAATGCGCAAAAGCGAGAGTGAAGCTCTGCTTGCATTGCTATACGCACACTGTGAAGAAGAACAATTCACTTGCCGCATCAAATGGGAAGTAGGGACCGTCACTATGTGGGACAACCGCGTCGTGCAGCACTACGCCTTAAATGATTATCAGGGGCAAAGGCGCTACATGCACCGAGTAACGATCGTAGGCGACGAACCCATCTAAACCTGTAACGGAGCATTTGAGCAGACCGCCAATATCAAAGCTTTTAATCCGCAGTCGCTGGGTCAACCCTGATTGGTCTTGGTAGCTCAATTGATCAACGCGCGCGAGACTGCACAATACATCCAATTCCAATATTCGGGTCTAGGGGGCGCGGTGCGACCGCTTGAAGGCATCAAAGTGCTCGACATGAGCAGAGTGTTAGCTGGACCCTTCGCGGGCCGGATCCTCAGCGACCTTGGAGCCGAGGTAGTGAAAGTGGAACCCCCAGAAGGTGACGTGACCCGGAATTGGGGAAAAGTTCGTGCCGGGTTAGCGGGCTATTACACCCAACAAAACGTTGGTAAACGCAACGTCTGCGTAGACCTGCGAGCTGAAGGAGGGCCTGCGCTAGTTCGTCGCTTAGCTGCTGAAGCCGACGTCATGATCGAAAACTTTCGACCGGGGGTAATGAAAAGGTACGGCCTTGCGTACGAAAATTTGCGACAGGTCAACGAGAAGCTTGTGATGCTTTCAATCTCAGGATTCGGGCAGGAAGGCCCAGAGTCAGCTCGTGCCGCATATGCTCCGATTCTTCATGGAGAATCAGGGTGGCTTCAACGCAGCGCCGAGTGGAATAACCACCCCGTCATCGACCTGAACCTTTCAGCAGCAGACACCAACGCATCGCTGCACGGAACGATCGGCCTTTTGGCGGCACTACGCGTAGCAGAACAGACCGGGGAAGGCCAACACATCGACATGTGCATGCTTGACGCTTTTCTCGCGACCGACGACGCCAGTCACGTGGGTCTCGACGACTTGCGTTACACCTCTGCTGGTGGTCTGGTGTGGGAAGGCGTGGATGGTCCGGTCCTAACAGCGGGTGACTTCAGGTGGATCTGGAAGCAGCTCCACCAAGTTCATGGACTGGAAGACAACGCTCCGCCAAACAGCGACATACCCACCAAGCGCGCATATCGAGAGCAAGCAATAAACAACTTTCTGAGTTCATTTGCTTCAAGAGCCGAGATGTATGAGGCCCTCGATGCCTGCAACCTCGCGTGGGGCGACATCAAAACTACTGCTGAAGCGTACGAATCGCCGACCGCCCAGTTTCGTGGTTCGTCGGTAGCCGTCAACGCTCGCGACGGTTCGACTCGACGCGTCGCCCAAACCCCGTATCGGTTTTCGAAGAGTCAGTCCGGTCTGTCGGCGAACGCGGTCGCACCCTACAGAGGCGAACACAATTCTGAGGTTTTGAATGATTGGTTGGGCGTCAGCCACCACGAAGTCAACGCCCTATTTGAAGCTGGCGTGCTGCTAGAACAGAATCCACCGGAGGAGAGAACCAGTGAGCAGACTTGAGGGCAAAGTAGCGGTCATCACTGGCGCAGCGAGCGGGATGGGTGCAGCGACAGCCCGACTTTTTGCGTCCGAAGGAGCTCGGGTACTGGTCACCGACATGAACGATGAACAAGGGCAAACTGTCGCTGCAGAGATCGGAACTCTGGGCGACTTCCTCCACGTTGATGTGTCGTGTGAAGCGGACATCGCCGCCGCTGTTTCGAGAGCGGTATCGCATTGGGGACGTCTTGACGTCATGTTCAACAACGCGGGCTTCGGAGGCGCCAGAGGACCAGTGGAATCGATTAGCGAAGACGATTTCGACATCACCGTCGACGTCTTACTCAAGGGTGTCTTTTTTGGTATGAAGCACGCCGCCCCAGTCATGAAAACCCAAGAATCCGGCTCGATTATTTCCACAGCGTCAGTAGCTGGGCTACAGGCCGGTGAGTCACCGCATCTCTACACCGCCACCAAAGCAGCGGTCATTCACCTGACTAAATCGGTCGCTCTCGAACTTGGTCAGCAAGGGATCAGAGTGAACGCGATATGTCCAGGGGTTGTCGCAACACCGTTGGCCCACGGCCCACTGGACGAGGATCGGCGCCAGAAATTCCGTGATCGCTTTGGTCGTTACCAACCAATCGGCCGTGTAGGCGAAACTGAAGACATTGCCGAAGCGGCTCTTTTCCTCGCCTCAGATGACTCCACTTTCATTACCGGCACCGCGATGGTTGTCGATGGAGGAGCTCATGCTGGGAGACCGTGGCATCGTCAAAGTGAACTGATGACCGGGCAAGGTCCAATCAAGCTGTACAGACCTGAAGGTAGGTAGCGGAACACTGACAGTAAGTTTGGGACATGGCGGAACCGGTCGACGGCTATGAATGTCTCGCCCCTTGGACCTAATAATCGCCGGAGATCAGCGGACAGCGGGCATGTTTATCGAAACCGAAGGGAACCGAATGGGCGACGACTCAAGTCATGACGACGTCGCCGCTGTTCGACGAATACCCGAAGGACCCGGCGAGCCTCGCCTCGACTTCGACAGTTTCTACGCACTGAATCGCGATCAGATTGCTCGGGCTCTAAGTCTCAGCCTGAGGAACGCCGACCTCGGGGCTGAAGCAACCGATGAAGCATTCGTGAGAGCGTGTCAAAGGTGGGCTGAGGTCTCGACCTATGCGAATCCCCAAGGTTGGGTTTACCGCGTTGCTATGAACTGGGCGCGTTCGTGGTTACGTCGCGCTCGAAGAGAACGTGACAAACGTCCCTTGCTGGTGAAGCATGAAGTAATCGAAGATCAGCTAGTAGATGTTGACCTTGAGAGAGCACTGGGAGGGCTGTCACCTGGTCATCGGACTGTCGTAGTGGCGAGGTTTTTTATGGATTGGTCCGTCGACGAAACGGCTAATGCGCTTGGTATTCGCCCCGGAACAGTGAAGAGCCGTCTGAGCCGTGCGCTAGACCAGCTTGCTAACGAGCTCACCGATACCTCAGTTCTTCGGTCTGAGGAAAGTCAGGAGAACGTTCACCATGAACCTTGACGATGAAGTTCGACGCCATTTACGCGACACGGGAGAGCAAGTTGCGCTCACACCTGGAATGGTGGACGCGGTCCGCAATCGCGCCGCTAACCGAGCACGCCGCCACCGTTTTATTCTGCGCGGGCTGGGGACACTCATCGTATTGGTCGCAATTGGCGGTGCCGTTGCTGTGTTGTCGCGACAGGGCGACGAACAACTCACGTCTCTTGGTCCGGTTCCACTGATCGAAACCACTCAAAATTCACAAGTAACGTCTACAGGGGAAACCGCAGATGAAGCCGCGTCTGCCTCGATAGCTCCTAACAGCTCCACCCAGGAGACGGTCGCGACGGTCCGTAGCGAAGACACGGAAATTACTTCGACTGTCAAGGGTTCCTCATCTGAGTTGCGATGGATCAAGGCTGAGGGCCCCGTACCGGGCGCTACGACTGAATATATGTACTCGGGTGACAAGGTTCTCGCTCGGGTGAGTTCCCAGTGGTTTGTAAGAGACGAGTCCTCATGGCGCGAACTTGAGATACCGGCGGCACTTAGGGGAGTCGCGGTTGACGTGGGCGCGGGTGAAGAAGCAATGCGTGTCGCCGGGTGGCTGGGAGACGACCCTTGCACCCAGAACCTGGTCATTCAAGTGCGCGACGGAATTGCTTGGCGCCAGTATGAACTTCAAAACGACGTCGCCCCTGGGCTCGTAAGCACAGTCTCCCAAGCGAGACTGCGAGTCACGGATCACGAACTAGTTCTCTCCCGAGTCGAAGAACTTGCTCTTGACCCCGTCTGTCTCTTGCAAAGCCGTGGTATCGACGCGGTAGATGCGGAGATCGTTGATGAGTTCATCTATGCCACTGACCGAAAAGCAGGCCGAGTTGTTTACTCTCTCGAGAAACTCGGCCCTTTCGAAGCACAAGAATTCATTGACGCTGGACCCCAACAACGCTCACTGATCATGCGATCTGTTGATGGTGGGCAATGGGATACGACTCTGCAAAGTGGGCAACGGGTAACCGAACTAGGGGTGGTGGACGGCCTGGTCATGTCCGAAGATTCAGAGCACACCGTGCATGATGGGCAACGTCTAGAACGGAGCGAAGTGCTTCCCCTAGCGGCGCAACAACTCATTGATGCGCTAGCGAGTTCTTCAGGAATTTCTCTGATCTTTGAACGGGAGAACCAGATTTGGGTCCGCGATTCGGGAGGAGATCAGCTTATGGACCAGCTGACTGATTCGCCGTCACCCTGGGGCAGACTAGGACGCGTCTCGGCAGGGATAACAATGGTCATCGAGACGTCACAAGGGCCAGCGTTATTTGTTTTGGGCGGATGAATTTCAAAAAAGGGGGGGTCCAGTGAAAGACGTAGCACTGCTGTCCACAGTTGAGCAGGTGGATTTGATTAGCCGGAACGAAATTTCGAGCCGCGAATTGACCGAACACTTCATTGCCCGAATAGAACGTTGCGACGGCGAGATCAATGCGGTAGTTACCCGAGATTTTGAAACGGCGCTGATTAATGCCGATGCTGCTGATTCCGTTCAAGCCAAAGGGCAGGTACTCGGACGCCTGCATGGTGTTCCGATCACGGTGAAAGACGCGTTGGAAACCAAAGGCTTGAGATCGACTGGTGGAGCAGTTGAACT